>DATBGO010000215.1:0-1948 GCA_036558005.1 Streptosporangiaceae bacterium
TCGACGACGCGCTGGAGGGAGTGGAGTACCGGGAATCACTCAAGCCGCTGCTCGAGCAGCTGCCGCCGCGGGAGAAGAAGATCCTGCTGCTCCGGTTCTTCGGCAACATGACCCAGTCCCAGATCGCGGCCGAGCTCGGCATCTCCCAGATGCACGTATCCCGGCTGCTGGCCAGGACCTTGACTCAGCTGCGCGAGGGCCTGACCACCGAGGAATGACGCCGGGCGCCTGCCGGGCGCCTCTAGCGCAGGTCAGGTCGTCGCTGGTGCCGGCGGGCGGGCTAGGGGCGGTTGAGCGCGCGCAGGCTGGCGGGGGTGAACAGGGCGGCCAGGCAGCAGACCGCGACCAGCAGCATCGGCACGCCCCACTCGAGCCGGTGGTCTTTCAGCAGGTAGATGGCCCACACGCCGATGGCCAGCTGAGTCATGACCACCGGGGTCCTGGTCCACGGACTGGCCTTGGCCAGGCCCCGGGCGAACAGCGCGAACACGGCGGCCGTGCCGACCGCGATCAGCGTCAGCGCGATGCCGCTGGCCCGCTGGTAGGACTGCCCGTCCGCGGTCGAGACGGCGGAAAAGCCCGCCGCCACGCACATGCCGACCGCCTCGACAGCGAGGACGGCCGCGGCCAGGCGCAGCGCGCGCGGCTGCGGGGCCGCCGCCGCCGGTGCTGCCGTGGATACCTTGGCCGGTCGCGTCGCCATGTCGTCACACCTATCCATGATCAGGGGGCCGGGCAGGTTTCCAGCTTAGGCGGCGGTTAGCCTAAGCGGGTGCGCGGCCTGCTGATCGTTAACCGGCATGCGACGTCGATGACGGCGACCGTCACCGACCTCGCGGTCCGCACGCTGGCCGGGGTGCTGGACCTGGACGTGGAGCGGACCCGGTACCGCGGCCACGCGCGTGAGCTGGCCGCGGCGGCCACCGCGGATCTCGTCATCGTGCACGGCGGGGACGGCTCGATCAACGAGGTCGTCAACGGCGTCATGGGCCACGGGGCCGCCGGCGGGCCGCTCATCGCGGTGATACCGGGTGGCGGCGCCAACGTGCTGGCCCGGGCGCTGGGCCTGCCGCTCGACGCCGCGGCGGCGATCCGCCAGGTACGAGAGGCAGTCGCGGCGGGCCGGCATCGCACCATCGGGCTCGGCCTGGCCGCGGACCGGTACTTCACCTTCAGCGCGGGCCTGGGCTGGGACGCCGAGGTGGTGCGGGAGGTGGACCGGCTCCGGGCGCAGGGCCGCCGGGAGAGCGTGGCGCTGTTCCTGCGGACGATGGTGCACCAGTACTACGCCGGCACCGACCGGCGCCGGCCGGCCCTGACCGTGGAGCGCGACGGCGAGCCGCCGGTCAGCGGCCTGTTCATGACCATCGTCACCAACCGCTCGCCGTGGACCTACCTCGGCGACCGCCCGCTGCTGCCCGTTCCTAATCCGGATTTCAACTCGGGGCTCGATCTGCTAGCGCTGCAGCGGCTCCGGCTAACCACGGTCCTGAACGCGGTGGGCCAGATGCTGTACGTCCGGAGCCGGCCGCCGCGCGGGCGGAACCTGCTGTCCGTACTGGGTTCGGAATCCCTGACGCTGCGCTCGGCCCGGCCGATCGCGCTGCAGGCCGACGGGGAGTATCTCGGCGAGATCGAGGCGGTGAAGTTCCAGTTCGTGCCGCATGCGCTGCGCATCGTGGCATTACTCGGGAGGCCCGCCGGCCGGTTGCCGACGGGCTGCCAGCGGGCTGAGCGGACCCTGCTGACGCGCCGAGAGCAAAATGTGATCGATCTGACATTAAATTCCGCTGAAGGTCTGCCGTGGCCTCTTGCGCTCGTCAACCGACGTTGAGAGGCTTGCAGTGATGCCTGGTACGGGGGCGTCTCGCAGGTTTACATCTGCTCGGATGATGTCTGCGTTCGCCTTCGGGGGGGCACGGCCGGGCCGCCTGGCGGCCAGACCGCG
>DATBGO010000216.1:0-111374 GCA_036558005.1 Streptosporangiaceae bacterium
CTCGATCGGAGATCACGATGATGCGGGCGCCGGACTCGATGGCGGCTGACACCTCGGCCTGGATCTGGGCGATCCGCTCGCGCAGCGCCGCGCCGCCGCCGGCCACCCGGTACCGGCCGTCCACCACGTGCGCGGCGAACCCGGGCAGGTCGCCGTCGTCGTTGATGTGCACGATCCTGGCCAGGTCGCTCTCGCCGATCACCGGGTAGGGCAGCGCGATCTGGCGGCAGGAGGCGGGCCCGGGGTCGAACAGGTTGCCCTCTGGCCCGGTGGTCGAGCCGAGCGAGGTCACCAGCTCTTCCCTGATCGCGTCCAGCGGCGGGTTGGTCACCTGGGCGAACAGCTGGGTGAAGTAGTCGAACAGCAGCCGCGGCCGGTCCGACAGCACCGCGACCGGGGTGTCGGTGCCCATCGAGCCGACCGGCTCGGCGCCGCTGCGGGCCATCGGGGCGAGGATGACCCGCAGTTCCTCCTCGGTGTACCCGAACAGCCGCTGCTGCCTGGCGATCCCCTGGTGCCCGGGCAGCTCCCGGTCCCTGCCGGGCAGGTCGTCCAGCTGCAGCAGGCCCGCGTGCAGCCAGTCCTCGTACGGCTGCTGCCCGGCCAGCCCGGCCTTGACCTCCTCGTCCTCCACGATCCGGCCGGCCGCGGTGTCGGCGAGGAAGATCCGGCCCGGCTGCAGCCGGCCCTTGCGGAGCACCTCGCCCGGGTCGATGTCCAGCACCCCGACCTCGCTGGCCAGCACGACCAGCCCGTCACGGGTGAGCCAGTACCGGCCGGGCCGCAGCCCGTTGCGGTCCAGCACCGCGCCGATGACGCTGCCGTCGGTGAACGCGATCAGCGCCGGGCCGTCCCACGGCTCCATCAAGGTGGCGTGGAACCGGTAGAACGCCCGCCGCGCCGGGTCCATCTCGCCGTGGTTCTCCCACGGCTCGGGGATCATCATCAGCACCGCGTGCGGCAGCGACCGGCCGCCCAGGTGCAGCAGTTCCAGGCACGCGTCGAAGCTGGCCGAGTCGCTGGCTGACTCCTCAAGCACCGGCAGCAGCCTGCTGAACCCGCGCCCGCTGCTGTCGGCGGGGAACAGCTCGCTGTCCAGCATCGCCTCCCGGGCCCGCATCCAGTTCCGGTTGCCCCGGATCGTGTTGATCTCCCCGTTGTGCGCGACGTACCGGTACGGGTGGGCCAGCGGCCAGGACGGGAACGTGTTGGTGGAGAACCGGGAGTGCACCAGCGCGAGCCCGGACCCGAACCGGGGGTCGGTCAGGTCGGGGTAAAACGGCTCAAGCTGGACGGCGGTGAGCATCCCCTTGTACACGATGGTGGCGCTGGACAGGCTGGCGAAATAGCAGCCGGTCTCCGCCTCGGCCCGCCTGCGCAGGCAGTAGGCCCGCCGGTCCAGGGCGATGCCGCGCTCGCCCGGCGCGGTGACGAACAGCTGGACCAGCGGCGGCAGCACCGCCCGCGCGGTCGCGCCGCACCGGGACGGGTCATGCGGGACCGGCCGCCAGCCGAGCACCGTCAGCCCCTCGCAGGCGGCGATCTGCCCGACGGCGGCCCGCACCTCGTCCGGGTCGCGCTCGCGCGGCAGGAAGACCAGGCCGGCCGCGTAGCAGCCAGGCTCGGGCAGCCCGAAGTCGCAGACGGCGCGGAAGAACGCGTCCGGGATCTGGGTCATGATGCCCGCGCCGTCGCCGGTCTCCGGGTCGCTGCCCTTCGCGCCGCGGTGCTCCAGGTTGCGCAGCACGGTGAGCGCCTTGGCGACGATGTCGTGGTCGCGGCGGCCGGTCAGGTCGGCGACAAATCCGACACCGCACGCATCATGCTCAAAGCGGCTGTCGTAGAGGCCCGGCCCGGTCCGGCTGCGCGCGGTCGATCCTGCACCAGGGGCCATCCGGTCTCCTGTCGTCTCATCCGCCATCGCGACTTCGGGTGGGGGTGGGACGACATCGGCCCGACCGCGGACCAGACTGGTCCGGCACTGACCAGGTTACCCGCTGACCTGATGCCCGGAAAAGGTCATGGTGTCCGGACCCGGTCGCGAACTCCCGCGGCCAGGTCGGCGGCGAGCTCCCTGACCTGCCCGCAGCCCCCGGCCTCGTCCGCTGCGGAAAGCAGCCTGGCCACGAACGCTGACCCGACGATGACCCCGTCCGCGAAGCCGGCTACCTGCGCTGCCTGCGCCCGGCTGGAGACCCCGAGGCCGACCGCGACCGGCAGGCTGGTGCACGCCCTCACCCGGGCGACCAGACCGGCCGCCCGGCTGCCGACCACATCCCTGGCGCCGGTCGTGCCCATCAGTGACGCGGCGTAAACGAATCCGCCGCAGACGGAGCTGACCAGCTCGATCCGGCGCTGGGACGAACTCGGCGCGACCAGGAATACCGGGTCGAGGCTGTGCTGCGCGGCGGCGGCCAGCCACGGGCCCGCCTCTTCCGGGGTCAGGTCCGGGGTGATCAGCCCGGACCCGCCGGCCGCGGCCAGGTCCCTGGCGAACGCCCGGACGCCGTACTGGTCGACCGGGTTCCAGTAGGTCATCACCAGGACGGCGACCCCGGTCCCGGCGACGGCCTCGACGGTGCGCAGCACGTCGCTGATCCTGGTGCCGCCGGCCAGCGCCTGGTGTACCGCCTGCTGGATGACCGGGCCGTCGATCAGCGGGTCGGAGTAGGGCAGCCCGATCTCGATCGCGTCCGCGCCCGCCTCGGCGATCGCGGTGGCGGCCCTGATCGCGCCGTCGACCGAAGGGAACCCGGCGGGCAGGTAGCCGACCAGGGCAGCCCGGTCCTGCGCCGCGGCCTTCTCGAACGCGGCGCTGAGCTGGCTCACCGGGCCTCCTGGCCGGTCGTGGCCGCGGTTTCGTCCAGGTGGCCGAACCAGCGCGCGGCGGTGTCGACGTCCTTGTCCCCGCGGCCGGAGAGATTCACCAGCAGCACCGCGTCCGGGCCGAGCTCGCGGCCGATCTGCAGCGCCCCGGCCAGCGCGTGCGCCGACTCGATCGCCGGGATGATGCCCTCGGTCCTGCTCAGCAGCGAGAACGCCGCCATCGCCTCGGCGTCGGTGACGGCGCGGTAGCTGGCCCGGCCGGTCTCGGCCAGCCAGGCGAGCTCGGGCCCGATGCCCGGGTAGTCCAGGCCCGCGGCCAGCGAGTGGGTCTCCAGGGTCTGGCCCTCGTCGTCTTGCAGCAGGTAGGTCCGCATGCCGTGGATCACGCCCGGGGTGCTGGCCGCCACCGCGGCCGCGTGCCGGCCGGTGCTGACCCCGTCCCCGCCGGCCTCGCAGCCGACCAGCCGCACCCCGGCGTCAGGGATGAAGGCGTGGAACGCGCCGATGGCGTTGGACCCGCCGCCGACGCACGCGATCACCGCGTCCGGCAGCCGGCCCGTCCTGGCCAGGACCTGCTCGCGCGCCTCCACCCCGATGATCCGCTGGAAGTCGCGGACCATCATCGGGAACGGGTGCGGGCCCATCACCGAGCCGATGACGTAATGGGTGGTCTCCACGGTGGTCACCCAGTGCCGGAACGCCTCGTTGATCGCGTCCTTGAGGGTGGCGCTGCCGGTCGGCACCGGGATCACCTCGGCGCCGAGCATCCGCATCCTGGCCACGTTCAGCGCCTGGCGCCTGGTGTCGACCTCGCCCATGTACACGGTGCAGTCCAGGCCGAACAGCGCGCTGGCGGTGGCGGCGGCCACCCCGTGCTGCCCGGCACCGGTGTCGGCGACGACGGCGGTCTTGCCCATCTGCCGGGTGAGCAGCGCCTGGCCGAGGACATTGTTGATCTTGTGTGAGCCGGAGTGGTTGAGGTCCTCGCGCTTGAGCCACACCTGCGCGCCGCCGGCCTGCTTCGCGAACGAGGGCGCCTCGGTGAGCAGCGACGGCCGGCCGGTGTAGTCGCGCTGCAGCGCCGACAACTCGGCCTGGAACACCGGGTCTGACTTGGCCTTGGCGTAGGCGTCGGTGAGCTCTTCCAGCGCCGCCATCAGCGCCTCGGGCGCGTACCGCCCGCCGAATCCGCCGTAGTGCCCGGCGGCGTCGGGAACCTCGCCGGCCGGGGTGCTGGTGCTCATCCTCGGTCTCCTCGCAGCGCCGGGTGCGATCCGGCGGTCACCAGGTCCGCCACCGCGGTCCGCGGGTTCTTGCCGGTGACCAGGCTCTCCCCGACCAGCACCGCGTCGGCCCCGGCCGCGGCGTAGGCCAGCAGGTCGTGCGGGCCGCGGATGCCGGACTCGGCCACCTTGATGATCCCGTCGGGGACCCCGGACGCGAGCCGGCTGAAGATGCTCCGGTCGACCTTGAGCGTGGCCAGGTTGCGCGCGTTGATCCCGATGATCCGCGCGCCGGCCTCCAGCGCCCGGTCCAGTTCCGCCTCGGTGTGCACCTCGACCAGCGGCACCATGCCGATCGACACGGTCCGCTCGACCAGCGAGACCAGCGCGTTCTGCTCCAGCGCCGCGACGATCAGCAGCACCATGTCCGCGCCGTGCGCCCTGGCCTCCCACAGCTGGTAGGAGCTGACCACGAAGTCCTTGCGCAGCAGCGGCACCCTGACCACCTCGCGAACGCTGGCCAGGTCCTGCAGGCTGCCGCCGAACCGGCGCGGCTCGGTCAGCACGCTGATCACCCGGGCGCCGCCCGCCTGGTAGTCCATCGCCAGCGAGGCCGGGTCGGCGATGGCGGCCAGCGCGCCCTTGGACGGGCTGGCCCGCTTCACCTCCGCGATCACCGCCACGTCGTCGCAGCTGAGCGCGGCCATCGCGTCTCGTGGTGAGTCCGCCTTGGCGGCCGCCTGTTTCAGCTGGTCCAGCGGGACGCTCCGCTGCCGTGCCGCAAGGTCGGCACGTACTCCCTCGAGGATCTCGTCGAGCACGCTCACGCGGTTCTGCCGCCCCCTCGGGTGGGATGCTTTGCGCTCCCGATCGTATCCAGGGCGCTACCCGCCGCCCAGCCGGCCCCCGGCGGGAGGGGCGCCGGCCGGCGCCCGTGGCCAGGCTGATGTCCGGATCCGCTACGACTGCCCCGGCTCGGTCAGGGCGGGCTCGGCGTAGCCAGGCCCTGGCTGCGGCGGCGGCCCGGCGGAGGCGGCGGCGACCGCCGGGTACAGCAGCACCCCGAGCACGATGAACGCCAGCAGCGTGCCGCCCAGGTACCGGGTGGTGATGAAGCGCACCAGCCCGAACGCGGCGAACGCGCTCTCGGCCGCGATCGCGGCGGTCCAGGCAAGCTGGGTGCCGGACCTGATCAGCAGCGCGAGCCCGGCAAGCGCCGCGGTGAGCATGAGCGTGATCAGCACGGAGCTGAGGCGGCCGCGGCTGAAGGCGAGCCCGATCACGGCGCTGGCCCCGGCCTGCGCGATTACCAGCCGGGCCGCCGCCGCTGACGTGCGCATCACTCGCCCGGGCCGGCTGTCGGGTCCTCACCGCGGCTCAGCGACTCCCACATCGCGGCGGAGTCCCGGCCCTGGCGGCCGGCCCGCACCGGCTGGCCGGCCCGCGGGCTGCCAGGCCCGGGCCCGGCCGTGCCCGTACCGGCGGTGCCAGGTCCGCCGGTACCGGGACCGCCGGTGCCGGGCCCAGGCCGGTCATACCGGCTGGACATCACCGGCAGCCGGGCGGCCCGCCAGATCACGATCAGCCCGGCCGCGATCACCGCGGCCGCGCCGAGCAGCGCGAGCGCGTGCCACGGGAAGCCGGCGAACACGACGTGCCCGGACAGCCCGGTGACCGGCACCCCGCCGGGCGCGCCGCCGGCGCAAGGGCCGGCCGTCACCGAGCCCGCCGCCGGGCCGCCGGTGTCGATGCCCGGGCTGGACCCGCGGGCGGCGGCCAGCACGTGCGCGGCCGAGATACCCGTCCCGACCGCGGCCGCGATGCCGGCCCCGAAGCCGGCCAGCACCGCTCCCGCGATCCGGCGCAGCAGTCCCCGGGTGGCCAGCACCGCGGCCAGGCTGGCCAGCGCCGCCACCGCGAGCGCGGCCGCCGCGGGCACCAGGTCCTGCCCGGATTCGGTCAGCACCCCGGACGGCAGCGGCTTCGGCGCGGCGGTGCGCACCTGCGCCCAGCCCTGCCGGGTCGCCAGGAAGACCAGCCCGGCGCCGGCCGCGCCGAGCAGCAGCACCAGCGCGAGTTCGCGGCGCGGCTGGCCGCGCAGCATCCGTGCGGCGTTCACAGGAACCATCGCAGGCCAGCATAGGACGCCGCGGCGGCAGGCAGCGGCCCGGCGGCGGCGGGCGGTGATCCCGTCGTTCCTCGCCGCGTCCCGGTGGCCTACCATCGCGGCATGACGTATGCCCGAGACGAGCGCCTTGCCCTGTGCGAGCTCCTGGACAAGACCGGCCCGCGGGCGCCGACGCTGTGCACCGGGTGGACCACCCACGACCTGGCCGCGCACCTGGTGCTCAGGGAGCGCAGGCCAGACGCTGGCCTGGGCATCCTCGGCGGCCCGCTGGCCGGCTACACCCGGCGCACCCAGCGCCGTCTCGCCGAGCGCACGCCGTACGCCAAGCTGGTCGAGTCGATCAGGAACGGCCCGCCGCTGCTGTCCTTCTTCGGCATCCCCGGGGTGGACGAGCGCGGCAACGTCGTCGAGTACTTCATTCACCACGAGGACGTCCGCCGGGCCCAGCCGGACTGGCAGCCGCGCCAGCTCAGCGCCGGGATGTCCGACCTGCTCTGGCAGCGGCTGCGGATGGCCAGGCTGATCCTGCGCAGATCCCCGGTCGGGGTCGAGTTCGCCAGGGACGACCACGTCGCCGCGGGCGGGCCCGACGGCACCAGGGTGCGGATCACCGCCAAGGCCAGGACCCCGGTCGTCACCGTCGCCGGCCCCCCGGCCGAGCTGATGCTGTGGGCCGGCGGCCGGACCGGCGCGGCGCGGGTCGCGATGGTCGGCGCCCAGCCGGACGTGCAGGCGCTGCGCGAGGCCCGCTGGCAGATGTGAGCGCGGCGGGGCGGCGGCTCAGGCACCGCGCAGCCGCCGCAGCGGGAACGGCGGGGTGATCCGCAGCTCGGCGTTGCGGTCGGCGGGCTGGCCGGGGCGGGCCGAGTCCGCGCCGGCGAAGGGCATGTTGGCCGCGAGTTCCCGGTGCAGCGCGGCGAGGTCGGCGCCGGTGTCCAGCCCGGCGGGGGCCAGCGGGCTGTCGTGGTCGGCCATGGTGCAGACGATCGACAGGTAGCCGCCCGCGTCGGTCAGCTCGACCAGCCGGGCCTGGCACGGCCAGTCCACGATCGCGCAGGTCGTGACCTCCCAGAAGCCGCGCGCGGGGTCGCCAGGGTCGCGGCGCGCGGTGATCGCGTTGGTGTGGGTGTGGCCGTTGAGCCACAGCACCATGTTCGGGAACCGGTGCAGCTGAGCGAGGATCTCGGCGGCGCCGAGCAGCGGGCCGCTGGCCGGGCGGGCGGGCACCCGGCCGGCCCCGGTGATCGTGTCGGCGCCGTGGTGGGACAGCAGGATCACCAGCCGGTCCTCGTTGCCGGTGCGGACCTGCTCGCCGCCGCGGCCGCGGTAAGCCGAGTGCACCTCGGCCAGCCGCGCCTCCAGCCAGCGCGCCTGGTCGCTGTCCAGGCAGCCGTCCGCGCCGCCGGCCGCGCCGGTGGTGTCCAGCGCGATGAACCGGGCCGCCGGGGTGTCGTAGGCGTAGTAGGCGGTGCCGTCGAGCCGGTTCTGCTCGGTGAAGCCGTGCCCGGCGGGGCGGGCCCCAGGACGCAGGTGCGCGGCGACGAAGTCGCTCCTGGTGATGGGCCGGCGGCCGGGGTCGGCGGTGACGGTCCTGGCCGGGCCCGCCAGGAACGCCTCGGGGTGGTCGGTGAACAGCGCCAGCGCATGGTCGTGGTCGAAGCCGTCCGGCAGGCTCACCGGCTTGCGGCTGCCGGTGAGCGCCGCGGCCAGTTCCGGGGTGATCGTGCCGACCCCCTGGTTGAGTGCCTCGTGATTGCCGAAGCAGGACAGCCAGGGGATGCGCAGGCCGGCCGCGGTGAACTCGCGCAGCGCCCGGCGCAGCAGGCCGGGGTGGCGCGGGAAGCCGAACTCGCGCCGGAAGATGTCCGGACCGGCCGCGGCCGGTCCGTCCCCGTCGGGCCGCCAGAAGATGTCGCCGGGCCAGTCCGGCGCCTGCACTCCCGCGTAGCCGGGGCCGCCGGAGTCCGGCCGGACCAGGCCGCCTTCGAACAGCGCGAGGAACACCCGCATCTCGTTCCACTGCGCGTTGTCGATCGCGTCGCCGGTGGTCACCGCCAGGGCCGGCGGCATCCCGGTGGCCGGCCCGGTGACCGCGTTCAGGGTGCGCAGGGTCGCGTCCACCGCGTGCGGGGTGAGCGCCTCCTGCGGCCGCTGCACCGGCACGATCTGCGCGTACCGCGGGTCAGCGAAGTAGCGGTTCAGGAACTCGAACCTGGTCGGTGACTGGACGTCGGCGAGCTGCAGGTCGGTCACGTGCACCAGGCACAGCAGCGGCCGGCCGGCCAGCGGCGCGCGGCGCGCGGCCGCCTCCTCGCCCGCGCCGGGCGGCGAGCCGGGCGCCAGGTCCGCGCGGACCAGGTGCGGCTCGCCGGCCACGAGCTCGACCGCCCGGTAGGGCGCGAGGTTGCCGCGGCGCAGCACCGGGCCGGCCGCGAGCCGGCGCTGGGTGGTCAGCGGCGGGTGCGGGCCGCTCACGCCTCGGTTTCGGCCGGCCCGTCGACCGACACCAGCACCGGGTCGGGCCGGATGGTGAGCGCGACCCGGCTGCCGGCCGGCAGCTGGCTGGCCTCCGCGGTAGACAGCTGGGCGATCACCGTGACGTCGCCGAGGTCGACGGTGACCCGGCTGGTCGCGCCCAGGAAAGTCGAGGAGATCACGGCGCCGCGCAGCGGCCCGGACTCGCCCGAGGGGTCGGACGCCAGCGTGACCGCCTCCGGCCTGATCATCGCCGTCACCGGGCCCGCCGGGGTGGCGGTGTCCACCAGCGGCAGCTCCCGGCCGCGCACCGTGACGGTGCTGCCGCTGACCGTCCCGGCCAGCCGGTTGGACAAGCCGACGAACTCGGCCACGAACGCGGTCGCCGGGCGCGAGTAGACCTCGGTCGGCGGCGCGAGCTGCTCGATCCTGCCCTCCCGCATGACCCCGACCCGGTCGGCGATGGCCAGCGCCTCCTCCTGGTCGTGGGTGACGAACAAGGTGGTGATGCCGACCTCGAGCTGGATCCGGCGGATCTGGTCCCGCAGCTGCGCCCGCACCTTTGCGTCCAGCGCCGACAGCGGCTCGTCCAGCAGCAGCACCTGCGGCTCGATCGCCAGCGCGCGGGCCAGCGCGACCCGCTGCTGCTGGCCGCCCGACAGCTGGTGCGGGTAGCGCCCGGCCTGGGTGGTCAGGCCGACCAGTTCCAGCATCTCCATCGCCCGGCTGTCCCGCTGGCCCGGGGAGACCCGGCGCAGCCGCAGCCCGAACGCGACGTTCTGCCGCACGGTCAGGTGCGGGAACAGCGAGTAGGCCTGGAACACCATGCCCATGTCGCGCTTGCTGGCCCGGAGGTGGGTGATGTCCTTGCCGCCCACGGTGATCGTGCCGGCGTCGGCGTCCTCCAGCCCGGCCAGCAGCCGCAGCGTGGTGGTCTTGCCGCAGCCGGACGGGCCGAGCAGCGCGATCAGCTCCCCGGCGGCCATGGTCAGGTCGAGCCCGTCCAGGGCGACGACGCTGCCGTACTGCCGCCGCAATCCGGTCAGCTGCACCTCGACGGCGGTCCTGGACACGTCGTGCGTTGTGGTCACTGGTGAGGTCACGGGATTACCACCCTCGGGCGCGGCGGCGTCGTCGGCCGGCGTAGGACAGGATCAGCAGCAGCACGAACGCGAACAGCAGCGCCGCGGTCGAGGTCGAGAAGATCACCCCGGCGTTCGGCGTGTTCCTGCTGATCGAGTACAGCTCCACCTGCAGGTTGTTGTAGAGCAGCAGGTAGGCGACGGTGAACTCGCCGAGCACCAGCGCGGAGCTGAGCAGCAGCGCGTTCAGGATGGCCTGCCACATGTTCGGCGCGATCACCCGGGCGATCACGGTGAACCAGCTGGCGCCCAGGCTGCGCGCGGCCTCGGCGAGGGTCTTGGCGTCGATCGCGTCCAGCCCGGCGGCCAGCGCCCGGTAGCAGTAGGGCAGCGCCAGGATCACGTACACCCAGAACAGCTGCAGCGCCGAGATGGTGTAGTGGGCGATCCGGTTGTAGACCGGGGCCAGGCCGACCACCAGCACGATCGCCGGGATGGTCAGCGGCAGCAGGCAGAGGAACTCGACCGGCCTGGCCAGCCACGGCACCCGCAGCTTGACCCAGATCATCGTCGGCACCAGCAGCACCAGGATCACCACGCAGGTCAGCGCGGCCAGCTCCAGGGTGAGCTCGATGGAGCTGATCAGCGGCGGCGGCCCCGGGTAGGACACGATCTGCTTCCACGCGGTCAGCGACCAGCTGCCGAGCTTGGCGCCCTCCAGCGAGTACCGCACCAGCCCGAGCAGCGGCAGCGCGAAGAACAGCCCGAAGATGACGAAGACCACGTAGCGGAAGACGTTGAGCCGCCGCCTGCGGCGCGACTGCAGGCCGCCGGCCCGCTTGGCGCGGCCGGCCAGCGGCTGCTCGCCCAGTGCCGTTAGCGCAGCCATCGCGCCGCCCTCCGCTGCAGCAGGGCGTACCCGGTCATGATGATCGCGACCATGATCACCATGCCGAGCGCGAGCACCCCGGCCACGTTGATGTTGCTGAGCCCGACCTCGCTGGACAGCGCGGTGCCGATCTGCTGCGGCACGGTGTAGGCGATCTGGTTCTCCCAGGCCACGATCGTGGCGAAGGCCGACAGCGCGTTGGCGAACAGCAGCAGCGCGGCGCCGAAGAAGGCCGGCGCGAGCAGCGGCGCGGCGACGTACCGCCAGTACTGCCAGGTGGACGCGCCGAGGTTCTCCGACGCTTCCCGCCACTGCACCCGCAGCCCGTCGATGGCGGGCAGGAACACCAGCACCATCAGCGGGATCTGGAAGTAGGTGTAGATCAGCGTGATGCCCCAGGGGAAGCTGAAGAACCAGCTCGCCTTGAACAGCAATCCGGCGGGGCCGATCAGGGCCTCGAACGCGAACGCCAGGGTGACCCCGCCGAACTGGGCCAGCACTCCGGAGCCAGCCAGCGAGAACCGGCGCACGATGCCGTCGGGATTACCCGCGGCCACCGCGTAGGCGAGGATCGCGCCGAACACCGCCCCGGTCAGCGACGACAGCAGGCACAGCTTGAACGAGCCGAGGAAATACCCGCGCACCGCCGGATTGCCCAGTGCCGAGAGGCTGGAAAGCTCGAGCCCGCCATTGGGGTTCTGGAACGCGTCGTAGACCACGACCCCGGTGGGCCACAGCAGGAACACCCCGACATAGGCCAGGAATGGCAGCGTGCCGATCCAGGCCGGTACGGCAGGCCGGCGCCCGGCCCGCACGGGCCGGGCGCCGGCTGCGGTCGTCGCGGCGGCGGTCACCTGATCTCGCTAGCCGACGGCCTTGGCCCAGTTCGCCGCCAGGTAGTTAGCGGCGTCGGTGGCCTGGGTCGCGGACTGGAACACCGGCGAGCCCGACACCGCCGGCAGCTTCGCCGCCGCGGCCGAGTCGATGCTGGAGTTGCTGGTCATCGCGGTCTGCTCGACCGGCCGTGCGCCGCCCTGCAGCCACAGGTTCTGCCCGCCGTCGGCGGCCTGGGAGTACAGGAACTCCTCCCACAGCCGGGCGGCCGCCGGGTGCGGCGCCTGCTTGTTGATGGCCTGGGCGTAGTACCCGCCGAGCACCGCGCCCTGCGGGATGAACACCTTCCAGTTCGGCACCCCGACGTAGCTGGGCAGGTTGAGGTAGTCCCAGTTGAATACGACCGGGGTCTGGCCGGACTTGATGGTGGCGCCGGTCGCCTGCACCGGGGAGAAGTTCCCCGCCGCCTTCAGCTTCTTGAAGAAGTCCACGCCCTGGGCAATGCTGCTGGCCGATCCGCCCTCGGCGAGGCTGGCCATCATCACGCCGTTCAGCGCCGCGTTTGCCGACGTCGGGTTTCCGTTCAATGCGACGGCATTCTTGAATTTGGGCCCGAGCAGCTGGTTCAGCGAGGTGATAGTGCCGAACTTGCTGGAGTAGCCGACCGCCATATAGCCGCCGTAGTCCTGGGTCCACAGGCCGCCCGGGTCCTTCTGCGCGGCCGGGATGTCGGACCAGGTGCTCACCTTGTAGGGCGCGAACAGCTTGGTGTTCACCAGCGCCACCGCCATGCCAAGGTCCATCACGTCGGGCGCCCTGGCGGTGCCGTTCTGCTGCTTCACCGCGTCGACTTCCTGCTGGCTGCTGCCGTCGGGCAGGGCAGAGTTGATCTTGATGCCGTACTTCTTGGTGAAGGCCGACAGGATCGCGCCGTAGTTCGCCCAGGTCGGCGGCAGGGCGATCACGTTGAGCGTGCCCTCCTGCTTGGCCGCGGCGATGAGCTTGCTCATGCCGCCTCCGGCCGACACGGACGCGGCACCGGACCAGCTGGACCCGCTTGAACCCGACGAGGATCCCGACGAACACCCCGCCGCCAGCAGCGCCAGGGCGGTGAGCCCGGCGAGCGCAAATCGATATGGCGATCTCACCCGAATGCCTCCTGTTAGCTTCCCCATCGCGTCGCGGCCGTGCAGGAGACCGCGGGCACCCAAATGTCAGGAAGTGAGCGGATCCTCCCCGGCAAACCGCATTAGGCCCGGCAAATGCCTAAAACGTTTAGCATCGGTATGCTGGCGCACCCGGCGCGCGGGTGTCAAGGGACGTTGCGAACTTGGCGCCGCTGTGCACCTGTTGTTCATCAAGGCAGGTGAACGCGGTCAGGACGGGCCGCGGCCGGGGCCCGCAGCGAGGCCCGCTCGACCAGCTCGACCGGCGCGATGTAGTCGCCGTCCTGCCCCGGCTCGAGCAGCCGGGTCATCAGCGCGCGGCCCATCGCCCGGTGGTCCACCCGGATGGTCGCCAGCGGCGGGTCGAGCAGCTCGGAGGTGGCCAGGTCGTCGTGCCCGATGACCGACACGGCCGGCCCGACCGGCAGCCCGAGTTCCCGCGCCGCCTTGTAGATCGCGTGCGCGGTGTAGTCGGAGTTGGTGATGATCGCGGTCGGCGGGTCCGCCGAGGCCAGCAGCTGCCCGGTGGCTCGCTGCACGTCGGCGATGGTGAGCGCGGAGTAGATCACCCGCGGCCGCAGCCCGAGCCCGGCGGCCAGCCGCTGGAAGTGCGTCAGCCGCTCGGCGTCGGCCATCAGGTGCGGCGGCGCGGACAGGAAGCCCACGTGGGTGTGGCCGAGCTCGGCCAGCCGCCGCACCGGCAGCTCGACCGCGGCGGCGTGATCGGGGCAGACCCGCCTGACCCCGGGGACCCCGTCGGCGGTCCCGTTCAGCGCGACCACCGGCGCGTCCGGCCGCAGCTCCCGCCACAGCCGGATGGACTCGCCGGTGCCGACCGGGGCGATCGCCAGCCCGGCCAGCCGGGCGGCCGCCATGTCCCGCATGTGCCGCTGCTCGCGCTCCAGCGAGTAGCGCGAGTCCAGCACCAGCAGCGTCGCCCCGGACTCGGCCGCGACCTGCTGGGCGCCGCCGAGCACTTCGAGGAAGAACGGGTTGGCGAAGTTGCGCACCACGAACCCGTAGGTGGTGGTCCGGCCCCGGCGCAGCGCTTGTGCCTGCGGGTTGGCGTGATAGCCGAGCCGCTCGGCCGCGGTGACGATCCGCCGCCTGGTCGTCTCCGCGACGCCCGGCTGCCCGTTCAGCGCCAGGCTGGCGGTCGCCACCGAGACGCCGGCCACCCGGGCGACGTCACGGATGCCCACCGTCCGCCCTGACCCGCCGTCGTGCGTCCCCATGTTCTCCCCTGCAGGCCGGGCTGTTCCCGCGGCGGCGGCGGCGCCGGCGGTTGCCGGCCAGCCTGCCGGATGCGCGGGACAGCCGAGGACTTACCCTGCATGAGCGGCCGCGCCACTGCAAGTGGCGCCGCCGCCGGCCCGGCGATAATGAGCGAGAACGGGAGGCCTGATGGCGACTGTACTGGGCATCGATATCGGCGGAACGGGAATGAAGGCCGCCCCGGTGGATGTCAGCACCGGCAAGCTGCTCACCGAGCGGTTCAAGCTGGATACCCCGCGCCCGGCCGAGCCCGGCGCCGTCGCCGCCGTGGTAAAAGAGCTGGCCGCGCATTTCAGCTGGGACGGCCCGGCCGGCGTGACCTTTCCTGGCGTGGTCGACGACGGCGTGGTGAGGACCGCGGCGAACGTGGACAAGGCCTGGATCGGCACCGACGCGCGCGAGCTGCTGAAAGCCAGGGCCGGGCTGGCCGCTGTGGTGCTGAACGACGCCGACGCGGCGGGCGTGGCGGAGATGAGGTTCGGCGCGGGCGCGGGCGAGCGGGGCACGGTGCTGATGCTGACGTTCGGCACCGGCATCGGCAGCGCGCTGTTCATCAACGGGCTGCTGGTGCCCAACACCGAGTTCGGCCACATCGAGATCCGCGGCCGGGAGGCCGAGAAGCGCGCCTCCGAGCTGGTCCGCGAGGAGCACGACCTGAGCTGGGGGAAGTGGGCCGGGCGGGTGGATGAGTACCTGGAGCACATGGAGCGGCTGCTGTCCCCGCGGCTGATCATCATCGGCGGCGGGATCAGCAGGAAGTCGGATAAGTTCCTGCCGCTGCTGAGCGGGCTGCGGGCCCGGATCGTGCCCGCCGCCATGCACAACGACGCCGGCATCGTCGGCGCCGCGATGGCCGTCACTGGCCGATGACGGTTAACGTCATTCTCATCACGTGACGTAGTTTCCCTGTTACGATTTGCGTACGCCTTCCGGCCCGGCTCCCCCGGCCGGGCGCCGAGGGACACGCAGGTCTGCGAGTTAAGCCTTCCCCGGGGGCGGTATCCGAGAGAGGGCGGCTGGGTCATGCACGTGTCCCGCCGCCCTCTTTCCAGGATCTCGGCGGCACCCCGGCAGCCAGCTCATGGCTGCGTCCCGCGGTCCTCTTTCCTGGCCCGCGGCGGCACCCAGGCCGCGAGCCCGGGCTGGCCGGGCGGTGGCAGCGGGCTCTGCTGGCTGAGCATCCGGCGGCGCTCCCGCAGGTAGCGCGCCGCCTCGATGCCGCCGGCCGTGAGCCCGGCGGCCAGCGGCCAGAACGCCAGCGCGCCGACGCCGCCCAGCATGAGCGGTGGCAGCAGCGCCGCGCCGGGCTTGCTGACCGCGAGCAGGTGATGGTAGGAGGCCGCGCCCGGCTGCTCCCCGGCCCACCGGGCCAGCAGCGACCCGGCCAGCGCGCCGATCAGCACGCCTGCCATCGCCACCGGGCCGTGCCGCCGGACCGCGAGCAGGTAGCCCGCCAGGCCGGAGACGACGCCGGCGATGACGGTCAGCCCCACGAACCAGGCATCGGCGACGATGAACGCGCTCGTCTCCGGGTTCACCACCCCCGCCGCGCCCCGGCTGACCACCACCAGCTGCGCCCGGGGCGCGACCGCCGCCCAGATCAGCCCGGTGATCACGCCGAGCGCCGCGGTGCCCGCCACCATCGCGGTGAACGCGGCGATGACCGGCAGCGGCCTTGCCCGGCGGGCAGCCGCGCCGTCCGGCGCGGGCGTGCGCCCGCCCGGTGGCTGCTGCGGCTGGGTTGGTGGGGCCATTCTCCGCAGAAGATTACGTGACGCCGCCGGGTAGCGCGCCGTCAGGTCCGGCGACACTGCGCGACCGCCGCCAGGTTGCTTCCGCCGGCCGGAACCTTGCTAGGTTGAGGCGTGGCCGCGGGCAGGCCGGCCCCATCAACCCGCGAGGAACCCCAGATGATCGAAGCACGCGAGCTGACCAAGCGCTATGGCGACAAGACGGCGGTCGACCAGCTGTCGTTCACCGTCGCGCCGGGCAAGGTGACCGGGTTCCTCGGGCCGAACGGCGCGGGCAAGTCCACCACGATGCGGCTCATCCTGGGCCTGGACCGGCCGCAGTCCGGGTCGGCCACGATCGGCGGCCGGGCCTACCGTGACCTGGCGCAGCCGCTGCGCAAGGTGGGCGCGCTGCTGGAGGCCAAGTCGGTGCACTCGGGCCGCAGCGCCTACAACCACCTGCTGTTCCTGGCCCAGAGCCAGGGCCTGCCGCGCAGCCGGGTCAGCGCGGTGCTCGGCCTGGTCGGGCTGCAGGACGTGGCCCGCAAGCGGGCCGGCGGGTTCTCCCTGGGCATGGGCCAGCGGCTGGGCATCGCGGCGGCCATGCTCGGCGACCCGGAGGTGCTGCTGCTGGACGAGCCGGTCAACGGGCTGGACCCGGAGGGCGTGCAGTGGGTCAGGAACCTGATGAAGCAGCTGGCCGCCCAGGGCCGGACGGTCTTCGTCTCCAGTCACCTGATGAACGAGATGGCGGTGACCGCCGATCACCTGATCGTGATCGGCCGCGGCAAGCTGATCGCCGACTGCGGCACCCAGGAGTTCATCGCCCGCAGCTCCGACAAGTCGGTGCTGGTCAAGACGCCCGACCCGGGCCGGCTCAGTGAGCTGATCAAGGGCGCGGGCGGCACCGTCAGCCCCGGCGCGGATGATCGCGGGCAGGGCCCGGCCCGCGCGCTGGACGTCAGCGGGCTGGAGGCGGCCAGGATCGGCGAGCTGGCCGCGTCGGCCGGCCTGGTCCTGCACGAGCTCACCCCGCGCGCCTCGCTGGAGGAAGCCTTCCTGGAGCTGACCTCGGACAGCCTGGAGTTCGGCGTGCATGAGGCCGGCGGCAGCCCGCCGGGGCCGCTGGCCGCGCCGCAGGCGGCGGAAAGGAGCACCCGATGACGTCGGTCCCGGTCGCGCAGGACACCCGGCCGTCCGCCGCCCCGCGGGCCGGCTTCGGCGCGCTGCTGCTGAGCGAGTGGACGAAGATCCGCTCGGTCCGCTCCACGATCTGGTCGCTGACCGCGTTCGTGGTGGTCACCGTCGGCTTCACCGCGCTGTTCACCTGGCTGACCGAGGCCAACTGGAACGGGCCGCGGGCCGGCGCGCGCAACGCCAGGATCATCGCCGACCCGGTCGGCTTCATCCTGGGCGCCGGGCTCGGGCTCGGCCAGCTGGCGCTGTGCGTGCTCGGCGCGCTGCTGATCACCACTGAATACTCCACCGGGGTGATCCGCGCCTCGCTGCTGGCGGTCCCCCGGCGGCTGCCGATGCTCGCGGCCAAGGGCGTGGTCTTCTCCGCGCTGGTCATCGTGCTCGGCGAGATCGTGGTGTTCAGCTCGTTCTTCATCGGCGCCACGATCCTGAGCAGCCACGTCCACATCACGCTGAGCGAACCCGGCTTCGCCCGCGCGGTCTACGGGGGCGGGCTGTACCTGACCGTGCTGAGCCTGTTCGCGCTCGCGATCGGCAGCATCATCCGGCACACCGCGGGGGCGATCAGCACGGTCATCGGCGTCGTGTTCGTGCTGCCGATCCTGTCCGGGCTGCTGCCGGGCAGCTGGGGCGCGCACATCAACGCCTACCTGCCGGTCCAGGCCGGCTCGCTGATCTCGCACACCCGCCAGCAGCCCGACGACCTGCTCTCGCCCTGGCAGGGGTTCGGGGTGTTCTGCCTGTGGACAGCGGTGCTGCTGGCGGTCGCGAGCTACCTGCTGGCCCGCCGGGACGCCTGAGCCGGGCCGGCCGGGCGCCCGGCGGCCGGTCAGCCGACGCAGGCCGGGCCGAGCAGCTGCTTGAGGTCGGCCAGCAGCGACGGCGACTGCCGCACCCGCAGCTTGCCGTCCAGCCGCAGCACCTTGGTCCGGGCGCCGCTGAGCAGCCGCAGGTGCACCTCGCTCGGGCCCGGATGGGTGCGCAGCACCTCCTTGAGCCGGTCAACGACCGGCGGCACGCACCGGGCCTCCATCATCGACACCACAAAAGGGCCGTCGTCACCTGAGGGCAGCTCCGGCACGCTGACATCCATCGCGACCAGCTTGGGCATGTCCTCGCGCCGGTCCAGCCGCCCCTTCACCAGCACGATGGCGTCCTCGATCACCAGCGTCATGCACGACTGGTAGGTGGCGGGGAAGAACAGCACCTCGATCGCGCCGTCCAGGTCCTCCAGCGTGCCCGCCGCCCAGACGCTGCCCTGCTTGGTGACCTTGCGCTGCACCCCGGACAGGATCCCGCCGACGGTGACCGGCGCGCTATCCCTGTCCCCGCGCGGCCCGCGCTCGGCGCCGTCGTCGGCGGACCCGACGAGCTGGGCGATCGAGCAGTCGGTCGCCGCGCTGAGCACGTGCTCCAGGCCGAGCAGCGGGTGGTCCGACACGTACAGGCCGAGCATCTCCCGCTCGAACGCCAGCAGCGCCTGCTTGTCCCATTCGCCGCTACCCGGCACCGGCACGTCGAACGCGGCCTCGGCCTCAGGCTCGTCGCCGAACAGCGAGTCCTGGCCGATGGCCTCGTTGCGCTTGACGTCGATGACCGCGTCGATGGCCTGCTCGTGGATGAGCAGCAGCGCCTTGCGCGGGCTGCCGAACCCGTCGAACGCGCCCGCCTTGATCAGCGACTCGATGACCCGCTTGTTGCAGACGTTGACCGGCACCTTGCGCAGGAAGTCGGCGAAACTGGTGAACGCGCCCTTGGACTTGCGGGCGGCCACGATGGACTCGACCACCGAGGCGCCGACGTTCCTGATCGCCGCCATGCCGAACCTGATGTCGGTGCCGACCGGGGCGAACATGGCTGCCGACGCGTTGACGTCGGGCGGCAGCACGGTGATGCCCATCCGGCGGCACTCGTTGAGGTACAGCGCGCTCTTGTCCTTGTCGCCCGACACCGAGGTGAGCAGCGCGGCCATGTACTCGGCCGGGTAGTTGGCCTTGAGAAAGGCGGTCCAGTAGGAGACCAGGCCGTAGGCGGCGCTGTGCGCTTTGTTGAACGCATAGTCGGAGAACGGGACCAGGATGTCCCACAGGGTCTTGATCGCCGAGTCGGAGAACCCGCCCGCGCGCATTCCCGCCGCGAACGGCTCGAACTCCTTGTCCAGGATCGACTTCTTCTTCTTGCCCATCGCGCGCCGGAGCAGGTCCGCGCTGCCGGCCGAGTAGCCGGCCAGCTTCTGCGCGATCGCCATGACCTGCTCCTGGTAGACGATCAGCCCGTAGGTGTCGCCCAGGATGTCGGCCAGCGGCTCGGCTAGCTCCGGGTGCAGCGGCACGACCGGCTTGCGGTTGTTCTTGCGGTCGGCGTAGTCGTTGTGCGCGTTGGCGCCCATCGGGCCGGGCCGGTACAGAGCGCCGACCGCGGAGATGTCCTCGAAATTGTCGGGCCGCATGCTGCGCAGCAGCGCCCGCATCGGGCCGCCGTCGAACTGGAAGATGCCCAGTGTGTCGCCGCGGCCGAGCAGTTCGTAGGTGGGCTTGTCGTCCAGCGGGAGCGACTCCAGGCTGATCTCGGTGCCCCGGTTGTCCCTGATCCCGATCAGCGCGTCGTCCAGCACCGTCAGGTTGCGCAGCCCGAGGAAGTCCATCTTGAGCAGGCCGATGTCTTCGCAGCTGGGGTAGTCGAACTGGGTGATGATCGCGCCGTCGGCCTCGCGCTTCCAGACCGGGATGTGGTCGATCAGCGGCTCGCTGCTCATGATCACGCCCGCGGCGTGCACGCCGGCCTGCCTGATCAGCCCTTCCAGGCCGCGCGCGGTGTCGATGACCTGCCGGATCTCGGTCTCGGCCTCGTACAGCGCCCGCAGCTCGCCGGCCTCGGAGTAGCGCGGGTGGTCAGGGTCGAAGATGCCCGACAGCGGGATGTCCTTGCCCATCACCGGGGGCGGGAAGGCCTTGGTGATCCGGTCGCCGAGCGCGTACGGGTAGCCGAGCACCCGGGCCGAGTCCTTGACCGCGGCCTTGGCCTTGATGGTGCCGTAGGTGATGATCTGCGCGACCCTGTCGTCGCCCCAGCGCTGGGTGACGTACCGGATCACGTCACCGCGCCTGCGCTCGTCGAAGTCGATGTCGATGTCGGGCATCGAGACCCGCTCGGGGTTGAGGAACCGCTCGAAGACCAGCCCGTGCGCGATCGGGTCCAGGTCGGTGATGCCCAGCGCGTAGGCGACGATGCAGCCCGCCGCCGAGCCGCGGCCCGGGCCCACCCGGATCCCGTTCCGCTTGGCCCACATGATGAAGTCGGCCACCACCAGGAAGTACGAGCAGAAGCCCATCGTCTCGATGATGCCGATCTCGTACTCGGCCTGCTCGCGGTGCTGCTGGCTGAAGCCGCCGGGGTAGCGGCGGTCCATCCCCCGCCACACCTCGGCCCGCAGCCAGCTGCTCTCGGTCTCCCCGTCGGGCAGCGGGAAGGCCGGCATCAGGCTGGACTTGTCGAAGCTGACGTCGGCCCGCTCGGCGATCAGCAGGGTGGCGTCGCAGCCGGCCTGCCAGATCTCGTCGGTGCTGGCCGCGCGCATCTCCTGCGGGCTCTTGACGTAGTAGCCGCTGCCCTCGAACTTGAACCGGTTCGGGTCGGCCAGGTTGGTCGCGGTCTGCACGCACAGCAGCGCCTCGTGCGCGGTGGCGTCCTCGGGCCTGGTGTAGTGCGAGTCGTTGGTCACCACGAACGGCAGCGACAGCTCGCGAGCCAGCCGGATCAGGTCCGCGCGGGTCCGGCGCTCGATCTCCAGGCCGTGATCCATGATCTCGACGAAGAAGTTGTCCGGGCCGAAGATGTCCCGGCACGCGGCCGCCGCCTCGACCGCCTCCCGGTACTGGCCCAGCCGCAGCCTGGTCTGCACCTCGCCGCCCGGACAGCCGGTGGTGGCGATGAGGCCGCGGGCGTGCTCGGCGAGCAGCTCCCGGTCCATCCGCGGCTTGCGGAAGAAGCCTTCCAGCGACGCCCGCGAGGACAGCTTGAACAGGTTGTGCATGCCCTCGGTGGTCTGCGCCAGCAGCGTCATGTGCGTGTAGGCGCCGGCGCCGGACACGTCGTCGTCCTTCTGCGCCGGGCTGCCCCAGCGCACCGGCTGCTTGTGCCCGCGGTGCTCGGGCGAGACGTACGCCTCGGTGCCGATGATCGGCTTGATCCCGGCCGCCCTGGCCTTGGTCCAGAAGTCGTAGGCCCCGTAGACGTTGCCGTGGTCGGTGATGGCGATGGCCGGCATCTGCGTCTGCTGGCAGGCCTGGAACACCTCGGCTAGCCGGGCGGCGCCGTCCAGCATCGAGTACTCGGTGTGCACGTGCAGGTGCGCGAAGGAACGGCCGTCCGTCCCGCCGGTGCCCGCCGTGGCTGCCGCCATGAAGTACCGCCTCCTTCAGGCATGCCGCTGCGGGCCCTGCCCGGCCTGCCCGCACCGCAGGCGTGCCGCGCCGGGCGGACACGTTGAATGAACTCCGGCCCCGGGGGAAGGTGGCCGGCGACCCCGCCAGCGGGACATCTCGGCTGAAATCTCCCGCCTGGCGGCTGCCGTCAGCCCGGTCCTTAGACCCTATCGCGGCCGCGCCCGGCCCGGCCCGGACCGACACACGCAAACACAGGCCGCGCCCGACCAGGCCGGCGGCCAGGCGTGGCTGACCAGCACTCCGGCCGCGTAACTGCGCGCGATCAGCTCGGCCCGGCTGGCCGCGCCGGCCCGGCCGAGCATGACCCGCAGGTGATGGTCGACGGTCCTGGTGCTGATCCCGAGCGCCTGCGCGATCCGCCGGTTCGGCTGGCCGGCCGCGACCAGTAATAAGACATCGATCTCGCGGTCAGTAAAGTGGCGCGCCGCTGACGGGCAGCGGCAACGTGTCCCCCGGCAGTGATCCTGCGGCATTTGCTACACCCCGTAGTTGTGCCGCCACCCCGCTGGCTACCCGTATAGCTCTGGCAGTCACTGACAGCAAATTTACCATTTCGCGGCAGAACAGGCTATTTCACGGATGTGCCGGGTCACGGCCCGGCTGCATGATGGGTCTCTCGTCCTATCGTCGCCTCGCTCCGCCCTCGCCCCGGGACCTCCACCCGGGGCGAGGCATTCCTGGCCCAGAAAGGGATGACCCGCAGTTGAAACGTTCCCTGCTCACCCTCTGCTCCGCTGCCGCCCTGCTGCTGCCCGGCTGGCCGGCGGCCGCGCTCGCGGCCGCCCCGGCCGGCGCCGCCCACCGCGCCTGCCTGGCCCAGGCCACCCCGGCCGGGCACCGGGCGCCGGCGGTCATAACCTGCTATGCCACGTTCGCGCAGTCGATCAGCGCCGCCACCGGCGGGCGGGTCAGGCTGCCCGCTGACACCGCGCCTGGCTCGGTCAGCCCCGACCAGATCGACGCGGGCGCGGCCCCCGACGCGACCGTCGTGATCGCCATCGACTTCCAGAACGTCAACTTCAGCGGCGCCTCGCTGACCTGGACCGAGGCCGCCAAGTGCGGCAGCTTCCAGGCAGCCAGCATGCCGGCCGGCTGGAACGACGTGATCTCCTCGGTGGAGGCGTTCAGCGGCTGCGCGACCACGCTGTACCAGAACAACAACTTCGGCGGTGCGACCTTCAGCGTGGCCAAGAACGGCGCGGCCGCGAGCCTGGGCAGCTTCAACGACAAGGCCTCGTCGCAGAAGTGGTGCACCGCCGCGCCGTGCGGCTAGCCGCCCGCACGTCAGCGGGTCCTGCCCGGCTCAGGGAAAGGCAGGACCCGCTGGTTCCGTGCGGCGCCGCGTCGCCGCTACGGGGATAGCGCTCTCGGCAGGCCGAGTTTCGCGCAGGTCCCCGGGCCGCCGGGGAACACCGCCGCGGTGCCGTCCGGCATCGTGCACACCACCAGCGCCGGCACCGGGTAGTTGCCCGGGCCGGCCGGCGGGCTGGTGATTCCTGAGGCCCCTGTGCTCAGGAATCCCTGCCGCCAGAGGGCGCGGCAGACCTGCCAGGCGTGCTCGAGGCTGACCCGGCCGGCCGGGCCGGCCGCGACGGCCGTGGTGTAGTGACCGGGACCGGTGGTGCTGGCGACGGTGTAGCAGCGCGCGCCGGACTTGTTGGTGACGGGCTGATCCTGCGCGAACATGACGGCCGCGGTGCTGCCGAGCACGATCACCGCGCTGGCCGCGCCGATCAGGCCGGGGCGGCGCCAGCGGAGCCAGCGACGCCGCCGGGCCGACCGGGAAACTATCTGCTCGAGCTGCTGCCTGGCGGCGGCGCGCTTGCCGGCTGGCAGCGCGGGCGGCGTGCCATCGGGATGGAAGTAGCTCATTGACGTTCGCCCCCAGATTCACTGAGCAATGACGCGCTGGCCTGCCCCGCGGCGGGCCCGGTCCCCGCCCCGGCCAGTTCCCGCAGGTGCTGGCGGGCCCGCGACAGCCGGGACCGCACCGTGCCGACCGGCAGGCCGAGCGCGGTCGCCGCCTCGGCGTAGCTCAGCCCGGCCCAGTCGCACAGCGCGAGCACCTCGCGTTCGGGCTCGCGCAGTTCACTGACCGCGCAGAGCAGGTGCGCGGCCGCCCGCTCGGTGTCGACCCGGATGGCCGCCTCGTCGGCGATGTCCGGCTCGTCGCTGGCCGGAGGGAGCTTGGCCAGCAGCCGCCGGTGGCGTCGCAGTGAGCGTTGCGCGTTCAGGGAGGCATTGCTGGCCACCCCCAGCAGCCAGGGCAGTACCGAGTCGCTGGTGAAGCGCACCTCCCGGCGCCGCCGCCAGGCTTCGAGGAACACCACCGAGGTCAGGTCCTCGGCCGTGGACCACGATCCCGTCCGGCTGAAGCAGAACGCGTAGACCCGGTCGGCGTGCCGCTCGAAGAGCGCGCCGAAGGCCGGGCCCTCGTACTGCTCGGCGGCCTGCGACCAGAGCTCTATGTCGCTGACCGCCCGCCAGTCAGGTGTCACATTTCTACTATGTCCGCCATGCGGTAGCTGGTTCCCGTTTCCGGCCGCGGGACGGCCGGGTCAGCTGTCGGCGGCCAGGATCGCCAGGCTGGCGGCCAGGTCGTCCGGGTAGGCACTGGTGAACTCAGCCCGGCGGCCGTCGGCGGGGTGGGCGAAGGCGAGCCGGACCGCGTGCAGCCACTGCCGCCGCAGGCCGAGCCTGGCCGCCAGCACCGGGTCGGCGCCGTACAGCCGGTCGCCGGCGCACGGGTGCCGGATCGCGGTCATGTGCACCCGGATCTGGTGGGTCCGGCCGGTCTCCAGGATGACCTCGGTCAGGCTCGCGGCCCGGAACGCCTCGACCGTGTCGTAGTGCGTGACCGCGTGCCTGCCCCCGGCGACGACGGCGAACCGGCCATCGCCGGCCGGGTGCCGGGCGATCGGGGCGTCGATGGTGCCGCGCAGCGGGTCGGGATGTCCCTGGACCAGCGCGTGGTAGCGCTTGTCCAGCTCCCGCTCGCGGAACGCCCGCTTCAGCGCGCTGTAGGCGGGTTCGCTCTTGGCGACCACCATCAGCCCCGAGGTGCCCGCGTCCAGCCGGTGTACGATTCCCTGGCGCTCGGCGGCGCCGCTGGTGGCGACGGTGTGCCCGGCGGCTAGCAGGCCCTGCAGCACGGTCGGCCCGGTCCAGCCGGGCGTCGGGTGCGCGGCGACCCCGGCCGGCTTGTCCACCACCGCGATGTCGGCGTCCTCGTAGACGACCTTCAGGCCGGGGACCGGTTCCGGGCGCGGCGCGGCGCCGGTGGCGGGCCCGGGCAGCGTGACGTCCAGCCAGGCGCCCGCGGGTACCCGCTCGGACTTGGCCGCGGCCCGGCCGCCGACCAGTACCGAGCCGTCACTGATCAGGTCCGCGGCGACCGTCCTGGACAGCCCGAACATCCGGGCCAGCGCGGCGTCGAGGCGTTCCCCGTCCAGCCCTTCGGGTACCGGGACCCGGCGCTGACCGGGCCCGGTCATACCCGTTCGCCGCCGATGGGGGGCCCGTCGGCGGCTTGCTGGCCGTTGCTGGCCTGCGCGTCGCCGCCCGCGTCGCCGCCGCTCGCGGGCGGGCTGCCGCCCTGCTGCCCACCGCCCTGCTGCCCACCGCCCTGCTGCCCACCGCCACTGCCACCCTGGCTGTCCTGGCCGTGCCTGGTCCCGTCGATCCGCAGCCCCCTGGCGGCCAGCAGCACCGCCAGGATCCCGCCGCAGACAATGGACGAGTCGGCCAGGTTGAACACCGGCCAGTGCGGCACCTGGATCCAGTCCACCACCCAGCCGCGCAGCGGGCCGGGCGAGCGCAGCAGCCGGTCGGTCAGGTTGCCCATCGCGCCGCCGAGCAGCAGGCCCAGCGTCACCGCCCACGGCAGGCTGCGGATCTGCCGCGATGTGCGCAGCACGAACACGATCACCCCGACCGCGATGGCGGTGAACAGCACGGTCATCGACGGGCCGATGCTGAAAGCCGCGCCCGGGTTGCGCGACACCCGCAGCGTGAGGAAGCCGCCCAGCAGCACCAGCGGCGGGCGGTTGGACAAGGTGGCGACGATGGTCACCTTCGTCGCGATATCGACCGCGAGCACGAACACCGCGACCGCGAGCAGGGCGCCGACCCGCCGCCGGGTCGGCCTGGGCGAGGTGCCTGGGTCGTCGGGGTCAGGCTGGCCGGGCTCGCCCGGCGGCGTCAGCGGCGCTCCTCGCGCTGCTTGCACGCCACGCACAGGTTCGCGCGCGGGAACGCCTGCAGCCGCGCTTTCCCGATCGGCTCGCCGCACGATTCGCATGTCCCGTATGTACCCTCTTCGATTCTGGCAAGCGCGCGCTCGGCCTGCGCCAGCAACTCGCGGGTGTTGTGCGTCAGGGCAAGCTCGTGCTCGCGCTCGTATGCCTTGGCGCCGACATCAGCCTGGTCGTCGCCGGCATCGCCGACCGCGTCGCCCAGCCTGTCCGCGATGTCCGATTCGGCCCGCTCAATGTCGGCGCGAAGCTCAGCCGCCTCGGCGGCCAGCGTATCGCGGAGCTTGTTCAGCTCAGAATCGGTCCAGCGCCGTTCCCCCGGCCGGACCGGAAGCGCAGCTGCGCCTGAACGCGCGGCAGCGGTCATCCCCGCCTCCCTTGGGCGCCCTTTGGCAATGATCTTCATTGCGGGCAGTCACCGGAGGATAAGTGGTGACCGGCGCAATCGCAAACACGCCAGGCAGCGACACGGCACACCCGCCCAGCCCCCGGTCGAGCCCCGCGTCCCCAGCCCCGCCCCCCAGCCCGGCCCCGCCAGCCCGGCCCCGCCATATCCCGCGGCCTTACCCATTCCCGGCACACCGCCTGGCGCCACCCCGGTGCCGCGCCGCCGGCCACCGCGGCCCCTGACCACCCGGCCCCCAACCACCTGGCCCGCGGCTCCCGTCCCGCCACGCCGGCCGGACGTGGCCGCGCGGGTCAGCTGCCGGAGCGGGGGATCCGTTAGGCTGACAGCCTGCGTGGCGCTGAACGGGACAGCTGCCGCTGTAGCGGTGCGGAGCGACCCGGGGACGGTGCGAGCCCGGGCACGATGCGCAGCGGACCAGATCACCCGGGAGCCGCCGGAAGAACGGCCGCCGCCCGCCGGGGCGGCCCCGCCGTCCGGCCCGCCTGGCGGCCGGCGAACCGGGACAAGCCAACTAGAACCGGCAGCAGGGCTCGACCAGAGCGGGTCGCGGCCACGTCCGCGGGACGAGGCCCGGCCAAGGAGGGTGGTACCGCGGGGACGCCGCCGGCGCTCCTCGTCCCTCCGGCGAAGCCGTGCTGGCGGAGCGGGATCCCCGCTGGCGTGAGGACCACCGGGGAGGCCGCCCGACATGCCGCGCCCAGACCCTGAGCCGCAGCGGCCAGCCCAGGCGGCCAGTCCGCCGCCCGCTGCCGCCGGCCCGCCCTTCCCCGCCGGCCCGCCCTTCCCCGCCCTCCCGCCCTTCTCCGCCCTCCCGCCCTTCCCTCCCTTGCCCGCGGCGGCGGACCTGCCGGCGATCGAGCATGAGGTGCTCCGGCGGTGGCGGGACGGCAAGGTGTTCCAGCGGTCCCTGGAGCAGACGGCCGGCGGGCCGCGGTGGACGTTCTACGAGGGACCGCCGACGGCGAACGGGGTGCCAGGCACCCATCACATCCCGGCCCGCGCGATCAAGGACCTGTTCCCCCGGTTCAAGACCATGCGCGGCTATCACGTGCCGCGCCGGGCCGGGTGGGACTGTCACGGCCTGCCGGTCGAGGTCGCGGTGGAGCGCGAGCTCGGGCTGACCGTCAAGAAGGAGATCGAGGACTACGGCATCGCCGAGTTCAACGCCCGGTGCCGCGAGTCGGTGCTGCGCCACGTCGACATGTGGGAGGCGCTGACCGAGCGGATGGGCTACTGGACTGACCTGGCCGGCGCCTACCGGACGATGGACGCTTCCTACATCGAGTCGGTGTGGTGGTCGCTCAAGGTCGTCTTCAGTAAGGGCCTGCTGGTGCAGGACTTCCGGATCAGCCCGTACTGCCCGCGGTGCGGGACCCCGCTTTCTGATCACGAGCTCGGCCAGCCCGATGTCTACCAGGTGGTGGCCGATCCTTCGGTGATCGTGCGTTTCCCGGTCCTTAGCGTTCCGCCAGGTAGTGACCCGCGGCTGGCCGGGGCCGACCTGCTGGTCTGGACGACGACACCGTGGACGCTGGTCTCCAACACCGCCGTGGCGGTGCACCCGGACCAGACGTACGTGGTCGCCCGCAAGGCCGGCCAGGGCGACCGGGTCGTGGTCGCGGAGGCGCTGTCCGCCCGGGTGCTCGGGGAGGGCTGGCACGCCGCCACCCGGGTCCGCGGCGCTGACCTGGCCGGGGCCACCTACCGGCCGCCGTTCAGCCTGATCGACATTCCGGGGGCGCACCGGGTGGTCACCGGGGACTTCGTGACCACCGAGGACGGCACCGGGCTGGTGCACCTGGCCCCGGCGTTCGGCGCCGACGACATGGCGACCAGCAGGGCGCACGGCCTGCCGGTGGTCAACCCGATCACGCTGGAGGGAAGGTTCGGCCCCTCGGTCCCGCTGGTCGGCGGGCTGTTCTTCAAGGACGCCGACGCGCTGCTGGTCAGGGACCTGGACGACCGGCGGCTGCTGTTCCGGTCGGGGCGGCATGAGCACAGTTACCCGCATTGCTGGCGCTGCCACACGCCGCTGCTGTACTACGCGCTGCCGTCCTGGTACATCCGCACCACCGCGGTGCAGGACCAGCTGCTGGCCGAGAACGAGCAGACCAGCTGGCAGCCGCCGACCATCAAGCACGGGCGCTACGGCGAATGGCTGCGCAACAACGTGGACTGGGCGATGTCGCGCAGCCGGTTCTGGGGCACCCCGCTGCCGCTGTGGGTCTGCCCGGACGAGCACGTCACCTGCGTCGGCTCGCTGGCCGAACTGGCCGAACTGGCCGGGACGGACCTGACCGGGCTTGACCCGCACCGGCCCTACGTCGACGAGGTGGTGATCAGCTGCCCGCGGTGCGGCGGCCAGGCCCGCCGGGTGCCCGAGGTGCTCGATGCCTGGTATGACTCAGGGTCGATGCCGTTCGCCCAGCACGGCGCGCCATACCAGAACCAGGCCGAGTTCGAGCGTAGCTATCCGGCGCAGTTCATCGCCGAGGCGCTGGACCAGACCAGGGGGTGGTTCTACTCGCTGATGGCGGTCGGCACGCTGGTGTTCGGCACGTCCGGCTACGAGAACGTGCTGTGCCTCGGGCTGCTGGTCGATGACCGGGGCCGGAAAATGAGCAAGCACCTGGGTAACGTGCTGGAGCCCATGCCGCTGATGGACAAGCACGGCGCGGACGCGGTCCGCTGGTTCTTCACCGCGGCCGGATCGCCGTGGGCGACCAGGAAGCTCAGCCACGGCGCCCTGGACGAGATCGTCCGCAAGGTGCTGCTCACCTACTGGAACTCCGCCTCGTTCCTGGTCCTGTACGCGGGAGCGGGCGCGGCCAGGGGGCTGACCTGGAGCCCGGGCCAGCTCGGGCACGCTCCCGGGGTGGCCGCCCGGCCGGTGCTGGACCGGTGGCTGATCAGCGAGTTGCACGCGCTGATCCGCGATGTCACCGCTGCGCTGGACCAGTTCGACCCGGCGACCGCTGGCCGGCGCCTGGCTGGTTTCATCGACGACCTGTCGAACTGGTATGTGCGCAGGTCCAGGCGCCGGTTCTGGGACGGTCCCGGCAGCGCCGACGGGAAGGCCGGGTTCGCCACGCTGTACACCAGCCTGGAGACGCTGACGAGGCTGATGGCACCGCTGACGCCGTTCCTGACCGACTACCTGTGGGCGGTGCTGCGGCCCGAGGGCGCGCCCGACTCGGTGCACCTGGCGTCCTGGCCGGACTACGACGCCGCGCTCGTCGACGAGGAGCTGTCCGGGCAGGTGGCGCTGACCAGGCGGCTGGTCGAACTGGGCCGCTCGGCCCGGGCCAGCGCCGGGCTGCGGGTCCGCCAGCCGCTGGCCAGGGCGCTGGCCGGGGCGCCGGGGTTCGCCAGCCTGCCGCCGGAGCTGCGCGCCCAGGTTGCCGACGAGCTGAACGTGCAAGCGCTGGAACCGCTGGCGCAGGCCGGCGGCGAGCTGGTCAGCTACGTGGTGAAGCCGAGCTTCCGTGCGCTCGGCCGCCGGTTCGGGCCGCGGACGCCGACGGTGGCCGCCGCGATCACCGCCGCCGACCCGGCCGAGCTGGCCGCCCGGCTGCGCCGGGACGGTTCCGCGCCGGTCCTCGCCGGGCAGGCCGAGGTTACCGTCAGCGCCGACGAGGTCATCGTCACCCAGACGCCGCGCTCGGGCTGGGCGGTGGCCGCCGACGGCGGCGAGACGGTCGCGCTCGATGTCACCCTCACCCCGCAGCTGCGCAGGGAGGGGCTGGCTCGTGAGGTGATCCGGCTGGTCCAGGACGCCCGCAAGAGCGACGGCCTGGACGTCAGCGACCGGATCTCGCTGCGCTGGCGCACCAGCGACGCCGAACTGGCCCGGGCGCTGACCGAGCACGGCCCGATGATCGCGGCCGAAGTGCTCGCCACCGACCACGGCCCCCTCCCGCCCGGGACTGTCGCGCCAGGCGCGGGCCGCGAACCACGCGCCCGGCCGGCCAGCCAGGCCGGCGACCAGGCGGCGTTCGAGCACGCTGGCGAGGGTCTCCCCCTCACCTTCGTCATCCGCCGCCAGCCTGCCTCCCCCTGACCACACGCCCAGCACCACCCGCAGCGGCGGGGCTGGTCGTTCGGGCGGGGAAACCTCTAGAGCAAATTAAGCGGAAGGATTGTGGGGCTGATCACACCCACAATCCTTCGCCTTAGTGGTCGAGCCGCTTGCTATGGGCGGGGTTAGGGGTCGGTGACCTCCTTGTCGGGCTGGCAGGCCCGGCAGGGCATCAACGCGGCTTCCTCGGCCGCGGCACGGGTCATTTTCTCCAGGTCGTCGTCGCCGAGGAAGCGGATCAGGATGCACTTGGCGCGGTGGTACCTGGCGATCCCGGGGACCACGGTGACCTGGCCGGTCATGGCCAGCGCGGCCACGCCGCCGCTGGCACCCGGCTCGGCCGCGTCCTGCGGCCCACCCGCCGCCTGTCCTCGCTCCGCCGCTGGATCCCGCTCCGCTGCAGGGCTTCGCTCCGCCGCGCCTGCCGCCGGTCCGCCCGCGGTCGGACGTGATGGCGCAGGGCCGGATGCCGCGGGGCCGCCTGCGGTCGGGCTGGTTGGCGCGGGGCCGACTGGCGCCTGGCCGGCCGGTGCGGGCTCAGGCTCAGCCTGCGCGGGCCCGCCAGTCGAGGGTGCGGCGGGCTCGGGGCGGGGGCGCTCGGCCTGGCCTGCTGCGGGTTCAGCGGATCCTGGCTCGGCGCGCGTGGACTCGCCAGTCCCGGGCGCGGCGGACTCGGGGTGGGGGCGGTCAGCCTGTCCGGGGGCGGGCCCGGCGGACGGACCGGGCTGCTGGGCGCCGGGCGGCTGGGGGCCGGGCGGGGATGGCTGGGCGGGGTCAGGTTCGGCCGGCTTGCTCTTGGGCGTGAACCATGATGTCGCGCCGCCGCCCGATCCCGTCCCTGGGGCAGGGCTGCCTGGTCTCGGGGCGAGGCCGCCCAGGGTCGCGGCGGGCTTCCTGATCGGCAGGCCCGCGGCGGTCTGCCTGACACCCTGGTCGGCTCCGGCCTGCCCGCTGCCCGGCCGGCCTGATCCAGACCGGCTCGCCCCGGGGTGCCCGGCGGGCTTGGAGCCGGCCGCGGCAGCGGGGTCCGGGTCGTCGCCCGCGGCTGGCCTGGCTGACGGGGAGCGGGAGGGCAGCGGCGGTGCCAGTCCGGCGGCGCTGCCGGCCGCGCTGGGCTTGGCCGGGCTGGGCGGGCCGGCGCTGCCCGGGCGGGACTGGGCGGCCGTGGTGTGCCCGGCGGCAGCAGGCGCGGATCCGGCGGCCGGCGAGGCGTCTGGTGCCGGGAGTTCGGGGTCGGTGCCGGGCCCGGCCGGGCTGGCGGGTTCGCCGGGACTGGTGCTGGCTGGTGGCTGCCTGCCTAGCTTTCGCCAGGCGGCCCGCTCGGCGGCCGACGCGACCGCCGGGCCGGCTGATTCCCCGCGGGCGGCCCGGTCCCTGGCGGCGGGCGCCAGCATCTCCTTGTCCTCGCCCCGCCCGGCTTCCTGATCCGCGCGGCCCGGAGCCGCGTCCGCTGCGGGCCCGGCCTGCCTGGGCTGGGCCTGGTCCGGCTGGGATGAGGCCGCGGGCACCAGCTCTGACCAGGCCGGCGCAGAATCGGCGTGCTCCACCTCGGCCTGACCGGCGTGGGTCTGGCCGGGCTGGCGCGGTGAAGCGGGCTGGCCGGCGCGCGGCCGGCCGGCTTGATCTGGTCCGGCCTGGCGGGGTGAGGCGGGCTGGCCGGTGCGCGGCCGGTCAGCCTGGTCTGGTCCGGCCTGGCGCGGTGAGGCGGCTTGGCCGGCCCGCGGCCGGCCGGCCTGGTCTGGTCCGGCCGGACCGGGCTGGCCGCCGTTCGGCTGCTGTCCGGCCGCCGCTGACTTGCCGGCCGGGGCGGCGGGCTCGCCGGAGGCGGCGGACTTGCCGGGAGCCGCCGGCTTGCCGGGGGCGGGCTTGCTGGCCGGGGCGGTGGCCGCAGCGGGAGTGCCCGGGTGTCCGGTGGCCGGGCGGCCGTGGATCCGGGTCTGACCGGGCGGCTCGGCGAACTGGGCGGTCGCGGTGCGTTCCCTGGGGGCGCCAGGCTGGCCTGGCCCGGTACGGGGACGACCGGCGCCAGACCCGGCTCGTGGCGGGCCGCCGGCGTCAGGGCGGGCCGGAGCGCCGGTCCTGGCGCCCGCCGTCCCCGCCTTCGCCTTCGCTCCGGCGCCCGCGGCGGGCGCCCCTGACGGGGCAGCGCCCGCGGAGGGAGCGCCAGCCGGTGCAGTGCCCGCCGGTGCAGTGCCCGCCGGGCCAGTGCCAGCCGGGCCAGTGCCAGCCGGGCCAGTGCCGACCGGGGCAGCGCCAGCGGGGGCAGTGCCCACCGCGGCCCTGCCTGACGAGGCTTTGCCTGACGAGGCGGTTCCCGCGGCGGCGGGGACGCCTGCCGGGGGAGGCCAGGACGAGATCGGTTGCGGTACCCATTCCCTGGGCCGGGCGGCGGGCTGGCCGAACACCTCGTCGCGCCAGATCACCACGCCCGCTATGAGCATCAGTGCGGCCAGCGAGGCCGCGCCGATGGCCAGGTAGACCAGTTGCAGGCTACTGGTGAATATTCCCCCGACGAGCAAACCGATCGCAGTTACGACAACGGCGAGAACGACGCCGAACCGGATCACAAGCGCGCTCCACAGGGCCAGGCTGAAGGGACAGACCGGCCGTCCTCAAGTTGTTAGCGACGGTCGTGCTGGGCCGAATCAGCCGGGTGGAAGCCTCCATGCGCGACCGGCTCCGGCGGCGGCGCGTAAGAGCCCGCTACCGACGGCTGCCCGCCATTGCGTGAGTCCATCCGGCCCATACCCGCGGACACCGTTGACTGCGGCCCGGTGACGGCGGGGAACACGCCGCTGTCGGCTGCCCCGGCCTCCAGGTCACGCAGCTGCCCTTCCAGGTACGCCTTGAGCCTGCTGCGGTACTCGCGCTCGAACGCACGCAGGTCGTCGACCCGGCGCTCCAGCTCTTCCCGCGACTGGACCAGCGAGCCCATGGCCTGACGGTGGCGCTCCTGCGCGTCGCGCTCCAGGCTCTCGGCCCGGGCCCGCGCGTCGCTGGTGATCTGCTCCGACTGGCGCCTGGCCTTGGTGAGGAGCTCGTCCGCCTCGCGCCTGGCGCGGCCGAGCGTCTCGTCCGCTTCCCGCCGCGCGTCGGCGATCGCCTGGTCGGCCGTCTGCTGGGCGAGAGCGAGCACCCGCGCGGCCGTGTCCATGTTGTCCTCGACCGGGCGCGGCGGCGGTGCCATCATCACCGGCTCGGGCTGCATCCGCTCGGGCTCGTGCCGCGGCGGCTCGGGCGCCATCAGCTCAGGCGGCGCCTCGGAGTGCGGTGCGCCGAGCGCCGCGGGCACCTTCCCGCCGCGCAGCACCTCAGCCAGCTTGGCCCGGAGCTCCTCGTTCTCCTGGATCAGGCGATCGAGTTCCGCCTCGACCTCATCGAGGAAGGCGTCGACTTCCTCTTCGTCGTAGCCGGGCCTGAGCCTGGTCGTGCTGAACTGCTTGTTCCGCACATCCGCGGGCGTCAGTGGCATGTCGTCTCCTTGGCGCTCTCCGGGCTTGGTCCCCGTATGGACGCTACCCGATTAGATCAGCCCCACGATGTTCAACAGCACAACTAGCACCAAGAACAGCACCATGAAGCTGAGGTCCAAGGCCACATTACCGAGCCGGAGCGATGGTATGTAGCGCCTTAGGAATCTCAGCGGAGGATCAGTGGCGGTGTAGATGATCTCGGCGAGCACCAGCACGATGCCGGTCGGGCTCCAGGACCTGGAGAACGTCTGGATCCAGGACAGGATCAGCCGCCCGATGAGTATCAGCAGGTAGATCGACAGAACGTAGTACAGGACGACCTTGACGATGCTCACAACCCCTGCCCTGCCTCACGGCTGATGCCGGGACGGCCACCGCTGGTCGCAGGTCGCGTAGGCAGCGGCTGCCCGGCTAGCTCTGATTGAAGAAGCCACGTTCCGCGATACGGGCCTTGTCCTCGGCCGTGACCTCTACGTTGGCCGGGGACAGCAGGAACACCTTGTTGGTCACCCGATCGATGCTCCCTCGCAATCCGAAGATCAGCCCAGCCGCGAAGTCGACCAGCCGCCTGGCGTCGCTGTCGACCATCTCAGTCAGGTTCATGATCACCGGAGTGCCGTCCCGGAAGTGTTCTCCGATCGTACGGGCCTCATTGTAGGTGCGCGGATGCAGTGTGGTGATCCTGGCCAGGTCGGTCGTCTGCACCTGGGCAGGGGCACGGCGGTCGGGCAGCATCCGGCCGTCGGCGTACTCGAGGCTGGTTTCCCTGGAGTCGCCGGCATCGATGAACTCAGCGCCGTACTCCTCGTACTCTTCGGCGCTGTACTCGTCCTGGTACTGATCCTCGTAACGGTGATCGTCCTCAACCAGTCCGAGATAGACCGCCATCTTGCGCATAGCGCTGGCCATCTGATCCTCCGTCGTGCCCGCCGGGTAACACCGCTCAGGGCAGGTGCTACGCGTCGGACATTACCTGACGAAGGCGCGCCGACCGCCGAGCAACGCCGTACCAACGCGCACGTGTGTCGCGCCGGCCGCGATCGCGGCCTCCAGGTCGTCGCTCATCCCGGCCGAGATGATCGCCGCGCCCGGGTACCGGGCGCTGACCTGCCCGGCGGTCTCCCGTAGTTTCCCGAACGCCAACTCGGCCGGCTGGTCTTGCGGCGCGATGGCCATCACGCCCCCGAGCGTCAGCCCGTCCTGTGCCGCCAGCGCGCCGGCTACCCGCAGCACGTCGCCGCCGAACGCCCCGCCGCGCCCTGGCGCGCCGTCCAGGCTCACCTGCACCAGGCAGGTGAGCTCGCGGCCGGCCTCCCTGGCCCGGCGGCCGAGCGCGCTGACCAGCCGGATCCGGTCGACCGAGTGGATCACGTCGGCGTAGCCGGCCACGCTGCGCGCCTTGTTGGTCTGCAGCTGCCCGACGAAATGCCAGCGCGGCACCAGCCCGAGCGCGGCGCACTCGGCGGCTTTCGGCGCCGCCTCCTGGTCCTTGTTCTCGCCGATGTCGGTCAGGCCCAGCTCGGTGAGCAGCGCGATGTCCGAGACCGGGTAGGTCTTGGTGACGGCGATCAGGGTGACCTCGCCGGCCTCGCGGCCGGCCGCCGCGCAGGCCGCGCTGATCCTGGCCCGCACGTCCAGCAGCCGCGCGGACAACTCGGCCCGGCGCGGCGCGGGCCCGGTGTGATCACTGGTCACCCCGACATCATGACGTCAGCCAGATCACCCCGGCGAACCGGCCCGTGGTGCCATCGCGCCGGTAGGAGTACAGCTCCGGGCTCTCGGCGGTGCACCGGTGGTCGAAGGTGACGCCGGCCACCCCGGCCGCGGCCAGCTGCGCCCGCAGCCCGGCCCGGATGTCGATGCCCGGGGTGGCCCGCCTGGTGGTGCAGCCGCTGCCGGGCACGGCGCGGTCCGCCTCGGCCCGCAGCCCGGCCGGGACCTCGTAGCACGCTCCGCAGATCACCGGCCCGACCGCGACGCTGATCCGGGACCGGACCGCGCCCGCGCCGGCCATGGCCGCCAGCAGGCCGGGCACCACGCCGGCCATCAGCCCGGCCCGGCCCGCGTGCGCCGCCCCGATCACCCGCGCGCCGCTGTCGGCGGCGAGCACGATGGCGCAATCAGCGGCCAGAACGCCAAGCGGAAGCCCGGGCTCGCTGGTGAACTGCGCGTCGGCCTCCTGCTCCGGCCCGGCGGCTGGCGCCTCGCGCACCGTCGTCCCGTGTACCTGGCGCAGCCAGCTGACCGGCTGACTGGCCGGGCCGCAGCGCTGGCGCAGCAGCTCCCGGTTGCGGCTGACCGCCTCGGACCGGTCGCCGACCGCGGCGGAGAGGTTCAGCGTGTCGTAGGGCGGGCCGCTGGCCCCGCCGTGGCGGGTGGTGAACATCGCCCCCACCCCGGCCGCGATCTCGAACTGGCGCCACGGCCGGTCACCAGGCCCGGCAGGAGCCAGCCAGGTCACTTCAGGAAATCGGGCACGTCGAGCTCGTCGTCTTCCTCGAACACGACCGACCTGCGCCGGGTCGAGCCCTCCGCCCTGGAGGCGGCCGCGTCGTCGGCGCGCGCCGCCGCGCGGTCGGGCTTGGCCGCGGTCTGCTGGGCAGGTCCGGCTGGCCGGCTGCCCGGGTCCGGCGGGCGGGGCGGCGGCACCCCGTCGACCTTGGCCGGCCCGGGTCCGGTCCCGGCGGGCTCAGCCGGGCTGGCCGGGGCGGGCTCGGCCGCGGGCGGGCCCGCTGGCTGCCCGGCCGGGGCGGCCGGGGCGGCCGTGGCCTGATCCGCGCCGGGCCCTGGCGCGGCCGGGGCGGAGTCAGCGCGGTCAGGGAAGGAGAACGTCCGCCAGCCGCCCGACCCCGTCAGCCCGTCGGCGCCGCCGGGGCCCGCGCGGTAGCTGCCGGTGCGGGCCGTCCGGGACCGGGGCATCTGGGACTCGTCGAAGCCGGCCGCGATGACGGTGACCCTGACCTCGTCGCCGAGCGCGTCGTCGATGACCGCGCCGAAGATGATGTTGGCGTCGGGTGCCGCGGAGTTCGCCACCAGCTGCGCGGCCTCATTGATCTCGAACAGCCCCAGGTCCGAGCCGCCCTGGATGGACAGCAGCACCCCGTGCGCGCCGTCGATGCTGGCTTCCAGCAGCGGGCTGGAGATCGCCATCTCGGCGGCCGCGACGGCCCGGTCGTCGCCGCGGGCCGAGCCGATGCCCATCAGCGCCGAGCCCGCACCCGACATCACCGACTTGACGTCGGCGAAGTCCAGGTTGATCAGCCCGGGCGTGGTGATCAGGTCGGTGATGCCCTGGACACCGGACAGCAGCACCTGGTCCGCGGCCTTGAACGCGTCCAGCACGCTGACGTGCCGGTCCGAGATCGACAGCAGCCGGTCGTTGGGGATGACGATCAGCGTGTCGACCTCATCCCTGAGCCGCTCGATGCCCTGGTCGGCCTGGGCGGCCCGGCGTTTACCCTCGAACCCGAACGGCCGGGTCACCACGCCGATGGTGAGCGCGCCGAGCGACCTGGCCACGCTGGCCACGACCGGCGCCCCGCCGGTGCCGGTGCCGCCGCCCTCGCCCGCGGTGACGAAGACCATGTCCGCGCCCTTGAGGACTTCCTCGATCTCCTCGCGGTGATCCTCGGCGGCCTTGGTGCCGATATCGGGGTTGGCGCCCGCGCCCAGGCCGCGGGTGAGTTCGCGGCCGACGTCCAGCTTGACGTCGGCATCGCTCATCAGCAGGGCCTGCGCGTCAGTATTGATCGCGATGAACTCAACGCCCTTGAGTCCCTCTTCGATCATCCGGTTAACGGCGTTTACGCCGCCCCCGCCGATACCGACGACCTTAATGACCGCCAGATAGTTCTGCGGTGCTGCCACGAGGAGAGACCCTTTCAGCTCGTTTCGCTGGTCGCGTTTCCTGGCCGCCCCGGCGGCCAGCTACCCCGCCAAGCTCGGAAAACCCTGTCAGAGCAGTCTGCCGAAAATGCGCCCCCACGTGCATCGGCCGAATACGGGTCCGCGGTTTTCTAGCGAGTCAACTCTCACCCTCAAGTTGAGATTTAGAGTTATGTAAAGCTGTCGATTGATACGGACAGTAGGGTTGCCCGCGGCCCGCGGTCAACTAACCACGCCGGGGCCACCAGCGTGTCGGGGTGCATCTGGGCCAGTAGCCGGTCATCTCACCCCTTTGTCACCGCGACGACAGGGTCGCTGACGTCGTAGTAGCGTGCCCCGGTACGCAGCAGGATGGACAGCGCCCGCGCCTTCTGCGCCGCGGAGCCGGTGCTGCCCCACACGATCGTGACGCCCCGGGTCAGCCGGACGGTGACCGCGTCGGCCGCGGGCGCGCTTACCCTCCGCACCCGGCCGCGCAGCTTCGCGGGCAGCTCACGCAGCACGGTCGCGGCCGCGCGGGCCTGCGGACGGCCCGGCAGCACGCTGCCATCCGGCCCGGCAGCGGTCAGCAGCGGCAGCCCGGCCGGGCGGGCGGGCACTGTACGGACGACAACGCCATACCGATCCATCAGCCCGTACCCGCCAGGCACCGCCACCGCGAAGGCAGGCTGGCGCTCCCGCACCGCGATGACGATCTTGTCCGGCCAGTCCCTGCTGACCCGCGCCGAAAGCACCGGGGTGAGCTTCTCGACCCTGCGGGCCACCGCCGAGCCGCTGACCCGGATCAGCGGCGTGCCCCGCTGGATGCCCGCCGCCCGCAGCACCGCGGCCCTGGTCACCAGGTGCGTGCCGGTCACCTGGACCGAGCGGACCACCAGCAGGCTGGACCCGAGCAGCGCCCAGGCCAGGCCGCCGATGATCGCCAGCGCGGCGAACACGAAGCAGGCCGTCCGCCACAGCTCGCTGGCCCGGGCGTCCCGGCGGGCCGGCTCGCTGGCCGGCTCCAGGACCTGCGGCTGGGTGCCGTCCATCAGCCCGCGCCGCCGCGCCTGGCGAGCTCGGCGAGGATCAGCGGGCCGAGCGCGGTGACGTCGCCCGCGCCCATGGTGAGCACGATGTCGCCGGGCTTGGCGGTGGCCGCGACCGCCGCCGGGACCTCGGCCCGGTCGGGCAGGAACCTGGCCCCGCCGCCGGGCACCGCCGCGGCCACCAGCATCCCGGTGACGCCGGGCTCGGGGTCCTCGCGGGCCGCGTAGACGTCCAGGATCAGCGCCTCGTCGCTGCGCCCGAGCGCCGCACCGAACTGCGCGGCGAAGATCCTGGTCCGGCTGTACAGGTGCGGCTGGAAGACGGTGATGAGGCGGCCGCCGCCGGCCACTTCCCTGGCCGCGTCCAGGTCCGCGGCCAGCTCGGTCGGGTGGTGAGCGTAGCTGTCGAGCACCCGCACCCCGTCGGCCTCGCCCTTGAGCTCCAGCCGGCGGTGCGCGCCGCGGTAGGCGGCCAGCCCGGCCGCGACCTGGTCAGCGGGGTAGCCGAGCTCGACCGCGGTGGCGAACGCGGCGGTGGCGTTGAGCGCGTTGTGCCGGCCGGGCACCGCGATGTCGATGGTGACCTGGCCGGGCCCGCCGCCGGCCGGCGCCTGGCTGGTGACGGTCAGCCGGGTGGCCATGCCGCGCGGGGTCACCCCGGTGAGCCGGTAGCCGGCGGCGGCCGACTCGCCATAGCCGCGCAGCCGCACCGGCAGCCCGGCGGCGGCCGCGGCGAGCGCCCTGGCGCCCGGGTCGTCGGCACAGCTGACCAGCAGCCCGCCCGGCTCGATCTTGGCGGCGAACGCGGCGAACGCGGCCTCGATCTGGCCCAGGTCGGCGTAGTTGTCCAGGTGGTCGGCCTCGATGCAGGTCACCACCGCGGCCTGCGGGGCGAGCATCAGGAACGAGCCGTCGCTCTCGTCGGCCTCGGCCACGAAGCTGGTGCCGCTGCCCTCGTGCGCGCCGACGCCGGTCTCGGCCAGGATCCCGCCGACCATGTAGGAGGGGTCGGCACCGCACCAGCGCAGCACCGTGGTCAGCATCCCGGTGGTGGTCGTCTTGCCGTGGGTGCCCGCGACCGCGATGCCCTGCCGGCCGAGCATCACCGAGGCCAGCGCCGCGGCCCGGTGCATGATCTTGATGCCGCGGCTGCGCGCCCGCGCCAGCTCGGGGTTGCCGGGCCGGATCGCGGTCGAGACGACCAGGGTGTCGGCGTCGCCGAGGTTGGCCGCCGCGTGCCCGACATGCACCCGCGCGCCGAGCGCGGCGAGCTCGTCCAGCTGCGCCGACCAGGCCGAGTCGCTGCCCGACACCGGCACTCCCCTGGCCAGCATGATGCGCGCGATGCCGGACATGCCCGCGCCGCCGATCCCGGCGAAATGCACCCGGCCGAGTTCGGCCAGCGGCACCGGCGCTACCGGCGTGACCAGGCCCATCTGCGCGCTCCTCCTGCCCTGTCCCCCGCGGCTGCGCTATTGCTCGTCTGCTGCTCTGCTCATCTGCTGCGGTGCCCGCCGTGCCGGCCGGCCCCGCCGCGCCCACCTGACCAGCCCTGCCTGGCCGCCCATCCCCCGGCCGGCTCCTGGTCCGCCCGCCGGGACGGGCCTGGCCGGGGCTGGCGGGGCGGCCGGCCCGCGGCCGGCCCGCCGCGGCGTCCCGGCGCCCCGCGCATCGCGCCGAGCACCGCCGCGGCCAGCCGGTCGTCGGCGTCGCGGCGGCCCGCCTGCGACGCCGCGTGCGACATCGCGGCGACCAGCTCGGCGTCCAGCAGCACCGGGATCAGCGCGTCGCGGATCCACTCCGGGCTGAGCGTCGCGTCGTCCACGATCAGCCCGCCGCCGGCGTCCTCGATCGGCAGCGCGTTGAGCCGCTGCTCGCCGTTGCCGTGCGGCAGCGGCACGAACGCCGCGGGCAGCCCGACCGCGGTGAGCTCCGCGCAGGTCATCGCGCCGGCCCGGCAGAGCGCGAAGTCCGCGGCCGCGTAGGCCAGGTCCATCCGGTCCAGGTAGGGCAGCGTGACGTAGGGCGCGGGCCCGCCCGGCGGCGGGATGTCGATGTCGCAGCGCGGACCCGCGATGTGCAGCACCTGGACGCCGGCCGCGCTGATCCACCTGGCCGCCGCCGCGACCGCTCGGTTGAGCGACCTGGCCCCCTGCGACCCGCCGGTGACCAGCAGCACCGGCAGGTCGGGCCGCAGCCCGAAGTGGGCCCGCGCCTTGTCCCCCATGGCCAGCCGGTCCAGCCCGGTGATCTCCCGCCGGATCGGGGTGCCGATCCACCGGGCGTGCAGCAGCCTGGTTCCGGGCTGGCCGGTGTACACGTGCCGGGTGAGCAGCGAGCCGATCCGGTTGGCCAGCCCTGGCTTCGGGTTGGCCTCGTGCACCACGATCGGCACCCGGCGGCGGCGCGCGGCCAGGTAGCCGGGGGTGGCCACGTACCCGCCGAAGCCAACGAGCACCCGGGCCCCGGACTGGTCCAGGATGTCGGTGGCGGCCCGGACCGCGTCGCGGAGCCTGGCGGGCACCGACGCCAGCGCCGGGGTGATGGACCGGGGCAGCGGGACCGGCGGGATCAGCGCCAGCTCGTACCCGCGCAGCGGGACCAGCCGGGTCTCCAGGCCGCGCTCGGTGCCCAGGCACAGGATCGGGATGTCCGGCTCGGCGCGCCGGAGGGCGTCAGCGGTGGACATGGCCGGCTCGATATGGCCACCGGTGCCGCCACCGGCGAGGACCACGGTCATCGGGGGTCGCCTCCCTCATGCGTACCCGGCCCGGCCAGCCGCCCGGTGCGGCTCAACGGCGCCGCCCGGCCAGGCCTAGCCAGCTTAGGACGCGCAGCGGTGCCCCAGGGCCCGCTGCGGCCAGCGCCTGCCTCGCTCCGGGCTCCCGTTTCGCGAACGACATCAGCATTCCCAGCGCCACCATGGTCACCAGCAGCGAGGACAGCCCGGAGGAGACCAGCGGCAGCGGCACCCCGGTGATCGGCAGCAGGCCGATCACCGCGCCGATGTTGACCAGGGCCTGCATCACGATCCAGGTGGTGGCCGCCGCGGCCGCCAGCCGCATGAACGTGTCGGGCACCCGCCGGGCGATCCGCAGGCCCGCGTAGGCCAGGCCGCCGTACAGGAACGCGACGCACATGGTGCCGACCAGGCCGAGTTCCTCGCCCAGGATGGCGAAGATGAAGTCGGTCGGCGAGTTCGGCACCCAGCCCCACTTCTCCCTGCTGGCGCCGAGGCCCACCCCGAACAGCCCGCCGGAGCCGACCGCGTACTTGCCCTGGATGGCCTGCCAGCCCGCCGACGACGGCTGGGCCTGCGGGTCGAAGAAGCCGGTCATCCGCTTGAGCCGGTACGGCGCCACGATGATGAGGATGACCAGGCTGAACATCAGCAGGCCGAGCAGGCCGATGAACAGCCGGCCAGGGGTGCCGATCACCCACAGCAGCGCCAGGAAGATCACCAGCAGCAGGAAGGTGGTGCCCAGGTCGTCGCCGAGCATGACCAGCATGCAGATCAGGGCCGCGCCGGGCATCAGCGGCACCAGCAGCTGCCGCCAGTCGGTGAGCTGGCCGAGCTTGTCCTTGCGGGCGAGCAGGTCGGCCCCCCACAGCACGAACGCGAGCTTGGCGAACTCCGACGGCTGCAGCTGGAACCCGGCGACCTGGATCCACCGCTCGGCGCCGCCGATCGTCTGGCCGACGGCCAGCACCGCGATCAGCCCGATGATCGACAAGATCAGCAGCGGGTAGGCCGCGGCCCGGAACAGCGCGGGCGAGGACCGGGCCGCCAGCCACATCAGCGGCAGCCCGACCACCACGCCGACCAGCTGCTTCTGGAACCCGGCGTAGGTGCCGCCGCCGCTGTCCAGCGCCTGCGCCGACGAGGTGGACAGCACCATGATCAGCCCGAGCGCGAGCAGCAGCATGGTGATGCCGAGCACCAGGTAGTAGGAGGTAAGCGGCCGGTCGAGCAGCCGGGTGCGGCTCGCGATGCTGGCCCTGGCCTGGCTGAGGTCCATTGTCCCAGTCTCGGTGCCCGCGGCCGTCACGACTGGGACATCCGGCGCGTGTCGCGCGGCCGCATCAGCCTGGCAGCCACTCGACGTAGAAAATGCCGAGCCCGAGCGCGATGAACAGCCCGCAGATCAGCCAGAACCTGATCACGATCGTGGTCTCGGCCCAGCCGAGCAACTCGAAATGGTGCTGCAGCGGCGCCATCCGGAACACCCGGTTCCCGGTGGCCTTGAACCACCCGACCTGGATGATCACCGACAGGATGATGATCACGAACAGCCCGCCGAGTATCACCAGCAGCAGCTGGGTCTTGGTGGTCACCGCCAGCCCGGCGAGCACGCCGCCGAGCGCCAGCGAGCCGGTGTCGCCCATGAAGATCCGGGCGGGCGGCGCGTTCCACCACAGGAAGCCGAAGCAGGCGGCGGCGACCGCGGCCGCGACCACGGCCAGGTCCAGCGGGTCGCGGACCGCGTAGCAGTTCGGGGTGAGCGCGACCGTGCAGTCGTTGCGCAGCTGCCAGTTGGCGATCAGCACGTAGGAGGCCAGCACCAGGATCGCCGCGCCGGTGGCCAGCCCGTCCAGCCCGTCGGTCAGGTTCACCGCGTTCGACCATCCGGCGATCGTCAGCACGATCCACAGCACGAACGGCAGCACCCCGATCGCGGGCCCGAAGTCGCGCAGGAACGAGACGTGCGTGTCCGCCGGGGTCAGGTCGTAGCCGTTCTGGTGCCGCAGCACCTCCAGCGCGAAGACCGCGCCGACCACCGCCTGGCCTGCCAGCTTGGCGCCGCTGCGCAGCCCCAGGCTGGTCTGCTTGTAGATCTTGATGAAGTCGTCGATGAACCCGACCACGCCCAGTCCCGCCATCAGCAGCAGCACCAGCAGCCCGGAGGTCGACATCGGGTCGTCGGTGACCGCGTGCCCGACGATGTAGCCGATCACCGACGCGACCACGATGACCGTGCCGCCCATGGTGGGGGTGCCGCGCTTGGTGGCGTGCGCCTTCGGCCCTTCCTCCCTGATCAGCTGCCCGTAGCCGCGCTTGCGGAACAGCCGGATCGCCAGCGGGGTGCCAAGCAGCGCGAGGATCAGCGCGACGCCGCCCGAGACCAGGATCGTCTTCACCGCGCGGCCCCGTTCCCGGCCGTCAGCGGCCGCTCCCCGGTCAGCGCCAGCGCGACCCGCTGCAGGTTGACGGCACGAGAAGCTTTAACGAGGATCACGTCGCCGGGCCCGGCTCGCTCGCTGATCGCCGCCACCGCGGCGGCGGCGTCGGGCACCGCCACCAGCTCGCCGTCCCAGGACCGCTCGGCGGCGGCCCCGGCCAGCATCGGCGCGGCCTCGTCGCCGACGACGACGAGCCCGGCGAGCCCGGCCCTGGCGGCCAGCTGGCCAGCCTGCCGGTGGAACTCCTCGGCACGGCGGCCGAGCTCGGTCATGTGGCCGAGCACCGCGTAGGCCCGGCGTCCGCGCGCCATCGCGGCCAGCGCGGCCAGCGCGGCGCGCAGCGCCTCCGGATTGGCGTTATACGCGTCATTGATCACCGTGACACCGTCGGGCCTGGTCGTGACCTCCATCCGCCACCGGCTGCGGCTGACCGCGGCCGACAGCCCGGCGGCGATGGCGGCGGTGCTCAGGCCGAGCTGGCCGGCCAGCGCGGCGGCGGCCAGCGCGTTGGCGACGTTGTGCTCGCCGTGCAGCCGCAGCGCGACCGGCTCCGCGGCGCCGGACATGATCAGGGTGAACCGCGGCCTGCCCTGGTCATCGAGCGTCACCTGGTCAGCCCGCACGTCGGCGCCCTGGCCGCGGCCGAAGGTGACCACCCGGGCGCTGGTCTGGCTGGCCATCGCGGCCACCCGCGGGTCGTCGGCGTTCAGCACGGCCGCTCCGGTCGCGGGCAGCGCGGCGGGCAGTTCCGCCTTGGCCCTGGCCACGTCGTCGATGCTGCCGAACTCCCCGGCGTGCGCGTGGCCGACGCACAGCACCGCGCCCAGCCGCGGCGGCGCGATCTGGCACAGGCTGGCGATGTGCCCGGGGCCGCGCGCGGACAGCTCGCTGACCAGGTACCTGGTCTGGCTGGTCACCCGCAGCACGGTGAGCGGGTGGCCGATCTCGTTGTTGAAGGAGTTCTTCGGCGAGACCGTCGGGCCGAGCGTCTCGATCAGCTGGGCGGCCAGGTCCTTGGTGGTGGTCTTGCCCGCCGACCCGGTGATCCCCACCACGTCCAGCCGCGGCACCATGGCCGCCACCGCGGTGGCCAGCTGCGCCAGCGCGGCCGGGACGTCGGCGACGATCAGCGCCGGGGCGCCGGCCGGCCGGGTGGCGAGCACCGCCACCGCGCCCGCGGCGACCGCGGCGGCGGCGAAGTCGTGCCCGTCGGCGTGCTCCCCGGGCAGCGCGGCGAACAGGCTGCCGGGCACCGCCTGCCGCGAGTCGATGATCACCGGGCCGGTCACCTCGGCGTCCCCGGCGCCGCCCAGGTCCTGTTTGGCCCCGGTGATCTCGGCGATCTGCGCCAGTGGCAGCGGGATCACAGGTCCTCCGCATCTATCCGGGGGTCTGCCGGGCGCCGGCCCGCCAGCGCGGCGGCGGCCACCTCACGGTCGTCGAACGGGATCACGGTAGCGGCCAGGTACTGGCCCCGCTCATGGCCCTTGCCCGCGATCAGCACCACGTCGCCCTTGCCGGCCGCCGCGATGGCCAGGCCGATCGCGGCGGCCCGGTCGGGCTCGATGATGACGTGCGCCCGCTGGCTGGCCGGCACGGTCAGCGCCCCGCCGAGCATCTCGGCGAGGATCTGCAGCGGGTCCTCCGAGCGCGGGTTGTCGCTGGTGAAGACCGCCTTGTCGGCCAGCCTGGCGGCGGCGGCGCCCATCAGCGGGCGCTTGGCGGTGTCCCGGTCCCCGCCGCAGCCCAGCACGATGGCCAGGTTCCCCGGGGTGACCGGGCGCAGCGCGGTCAGCACCGCCTCGACCGCGCCTGGCTTGTGCGAGTAGTCGACCAGCACGGTGAAGTCCTGGCCCGCGTCGACCCGTTCCAGCCGCCCGGGCACGCCGGCGCAGGCGGCCACCCCCGCGACCGCATCGCCCAGCCCGATGCCGGCCTCGACCAGCGCCACGATCGCGGCCAGCGCGTTGGCGACGTTGAACGGGCCGGGCAGCGCCACCGAGGCGTCGGCCTCCACCCCGCCAGGGCCGATCACCCGGAACGTGCTCCCGTCCGCGCCGCAGCGGATGCCGTCGGCCCGCCAGTCCGCGTCCGGGTGGCCCTCGGCGGAGAACGTGGTCATCGGGATCAGCGGCGCGGCGGCCAGCCGCCGGCCGCGGGAGTCGTCGATGTTGACCACGCCGGCCCGGGCGTAGCCGGGGGTGAACAGCGCGGCCTTGGCCGCGAAGTAGTCCTCGATGCCGTCGTGGAAGTCCAGGTGGTCTTGCGACAGGTTGGTGAAGACGGCGACCTCGTAGCTGGTCCCGGCGACCCGGCCGAGCGCCAGCGCGTGACTGGAGACCTCCATCGCGGCGGCGGCGACGCCCTGCTCGGCCATCGTCGCGAAGATCGCCTGCAGGTCGGTGGCCTCGGGGGTGGTGAGCTCGCTGCCGGCCACCGAGCCGCCGATCCTGGTCTCGACCCCGCCGATCAGCCCGGTCGGGTAGCCCGCGGCCCGCAGCCCGGACTCGATCAGGTAGGTGGTGGTGGTCTTTCCGCTGGTGCCGGTCACCCCGATCAGCAGCAGCCGGGCTGACGGGTTGCCGTAGATCCAGGAGGCCACCTGGCCGAGCCGGGCCCGCGGGTCGCCGACCACGAAGACCGGCAGCCCCGACTCCACCGCCAGGTCCCGGCCCGCCGGGTCGGTGAGCACCGCGGTCGCCCCCGCCGCCGCCGCGTCCGCGCAGAACCTGGCGCCGTGCTGACGGCTGCCCGGCAGCGCCGCGTACAGGTCACCCGGCCGCACCAGGCGGGAGTTGTGAGTGATCCCGGTGACGCCGCGGCCTGGCCGGGGCACCGGGCCGCGCCCGTCCGGGCTGGCCGTCCTCACGCCAAGGAGCACCGCGAGCCCCGAAAGCGGCCGGGTGGGAACGTGGCGCGGGCGTAGGTCCGCTGACACGGGCTGAGGGTACCTCCCTTCACGGTGCGGTGAGCCTGACGTCGGGACGCCGGCCGCCGTCGGGCGCGACCTTCATGGTCTGCAGCGCGAATTTCATCACGTGGTTAAAGACCGGTCCCGCGACGGCGATGCCGAAGTAATTGCTGGTCTTGGGATCCTGGAGGTTGACCGCGACCACCAGTTGCGGGTTGGAGGCCGGGGCGATGCCGATGTAGCTGGAGCCGTAGTTGCACAGGCAGCCGCCGCGCGCCGGATCGGGCACCTGGGCGGTGCCGGTCTTGGCGGCGATCGAGTACCCGTTGATGATGCCCCACGGCTCGCCTGCCTTCTGGTTGACTCTCGGCACTTGCTGCAGCATCGCCATCAGCTCGCTGGCGGTCCTGGTGCTCAGCACCCGGCGGCTGGCCGGGCGCGGGGCCTGGGTGAAGGTGCCCGCGCCGCTGGTGGTGCCGGCCACGATCGATGGCTGCACCCGGACTCCGCCGTTGGCAATCGTGGCGTAGACGCCCGCCATCTGCACGGCGTTCGCCGCGACGCCCTGGCCGAAAGACAGGGTGTAGCGCTCGTCGCCCCACCACTGCGAGGGCGGCGGCAGCAGGCCCTGGCTCTCCCCGGGCAGCCCAAGGCCGGTCGGCTCGCCGAGGCCGAACGCCTTGAACATCTGGTACTGGACCTTCGGGCTGACGTGCTGAACCACCTGCACCATGCCGACATTGCTGGAATTGGCCAGGATTCCGGCGATCGTGTACCTGAGGGTCGGATGCGTCTCGGCGTCACGGAAAGGGAACCCGTCGACCACGATGCTATCGGGCACGGTGTAGGCGCTCAGCGGCGTCTGGCCGCCGTGCTCCAGCGCCGCGGCTACGGTGATGACCTTGCCGGTGCTGCCCGGCTGGAACACGTTGGCCACCGGCATGTCGGCGGTCGCGGCCAGGTTCTTCGGCCCGGCCGGGCTGAACTCCGGGTACTGGGCGAGCGCCAGGATCTTGCCGGTCTTGGGGTCCATGACCACGATCGTGCAGTTTTTCGCCTTGGTCGCCTTGACCTGGGCGGCGCAGGCCCGCTCGGCGTACCACTGGATGTCGGACTGGATGGTGAGGCGCAGGTTGCCGGCCGGGACCTCAGGCTTGACCTTGGGGTCGGTCAGCGGGATCGGCTGGCCGGTGGTGGTGTGCTCGACTTCCTCGCTGCCGTCCCGCCCGGCCAGCAGCGAGTTGTACTTGTACTCCAGCCCGGCCTGGCCGCGCAGGTCGCCCGCGCTGTCCTGGGTGGCGAAGCCGATCAGGTTGGCGGCCAGGTCACCGTTGGGATACGAGCGCGTGTAGCTGGGGGTCTGGTGGATGCCGGGCAGGTGCAGCGCGGCGATCCTGGCCGCCGTCGGGGACGTGACGCTGCGCGCCAGCACCACGTACTGCGGCGAGGACGGGTAGGTGAGCAGCGCAAGGACCTTGGCGGATGACATGCCGAGCGGGCCCGCCACCGCCGCCGCGACCTGCTCGCGCCTGGCGACGGGGATCTGGACTGGGTCGGCGAAGATCAGGTCGGTCTGCACCGTCAGCGCCAGCACCCGGCCGTCGCTGGCGGTGATGCTGCCGCGCACCACCGGGATCGACTGCGGGGTCAGCCGCAGGTGCTCGGCCAGGTTCCGGTAGCGGGGCCCGTCCAGCCCCTGCAGCTGCACCAGCCGGCCGGCGAACAGCGACAGCACGAAGACGATGCACAGCAGCGAGATGTTCAGCCTGCGGCCGGGCCTGCCGCGGCGCAGGATCGGCCGGGCCGCGGCGACGAAGGCGGGCCGCGGGTACCGGGCGCCCGGCCGCCGGCCACCCGGCCGCACGGCCGCACCGCCCCGTCCCCCGCCGTTCCCTCCCCCGCCGTTCCGCCTCCCACCACCCGGCCCGCCACCGCTGTTCAGCGCGCCACGGCTCGGGCCGCCACCGCGCGGGCCCGCGGGCCGCCGGGTGTTCGGGCGCTGGCCGGGCCCCCGCTGGCTGGCCGCACGCTGGCCACGGCCACGCTGGGCCGTGCCACGCTGGCTGGCCGCACGCTGGCCCGTGCCACCCTGGCCCGTGCCACGCTGGCCGGGGTCACGCTGGCCGGGGTCACGCTGGCCGGGGTCGTCGCGCCCGGGGCGGTGGTCCCCGTCTGCCCCGCTGGGCGGCCGCGGCCCGCCGAGCCGCCGTGAGCTGTCCGCGAGCCAGCGCGGCCGGTCCCCGGTACGGCGCGGGCCGTCCGCCGGGCCTGCCGCCCCGCTCGCGTGGCGGCTCGGGCCGTTTGCCTGATGGCCAGTCCCGTCGCCGGGATGGCGAGACGAATTCCCGCCCCGGCGCGGCGTATCGGCCCGGGTACCGTCATTTCGCCCGCCCTCCCGGCTGGCGCCCCCCCGGCTGGCGCCCCCCCGGCTGGCGCCCTCTCGGCTAGCGCCGCCTCGGCCGGTGCCGCCACCACGCGGGCGACCTGCCCGGCCGGAATGCTCCTGATCGCCGTCCCCGGCACTCCCCCAGCCCCCGCTGCCGGTCACGGGCCATACCCGGGGACCGAGCTGGCCGGGCTGGCGGCGCTGGCCGGGGCGGGACTGACATGGCGGCGGCCGGTGTGCAGGTTGATGGAGTTGACCACCTGCTGCGGCCGCATGCCCAGCCGCCAGGCCTGCTGCTCAATGGTCGAAGGGGCCTGCGCGGTCGACACTTGCTGCTGCAGGTTCTGCTCCTGCTGCGCCAGCCGGACGTTGCCCTTCTGCAGGTCGCTGATCCGGAATGAGGCGGCGGCCAGGGTCGTGTTGACCACCAGCAGGCAGATCAGCCCGCCGCCGAGAAGCCCGACCAGCAGCAGGATGAACGGGGTCCTGGATGGCTGCCGGGCCCCGGCCGGCCCGGTCCCTGCCCGGGCTGGCTGGCGGGCCGGTACCGGACCGCGCAGCCTGGTTGCCCGGCTGAGCCGCGGGGCCGCCGCGCCAGTCCCGCCCGCACGGGTTCGGCCGGGGCCGCGGGTCCCGGGAACGCGGCCGACAGCGCTTGCCTTGCGAGTTCCGGTCGTCCCGCGGTTCCTGGTTGCCCCGCGGGTCCCGGTTGCCCCGCGGGTCCCGGTTGCCCCGCGAACCTCGGGTGCCCCGCGAGTCTCGCTTGCCCCGCGGATCTCCGCGGCCCGGCGGGTCCCGGTCGCCCGGCGGATCCGGCCGGGGCCGCGGGACCTGGCCGCCCTGTCGCTCTCAGCAGCCCGGCCAGTCCCGGGCGTCCTGGGTGGCGCACCCGCCTCGCGGGGGCGAGCCGTACCCGGAGCCGCTGGCGCCGCTGGCGCCGGCGCGGTCCCGCGGGCCGGCCCCGCGCGGCGACTGGCCTGCCTGGTCAGCAGCGCCGGCCCGGCCCCGGCGGGCGGGCTCCCGGCCCGGCCCTGGCCCGCTGCCCGGCCGCGGCCCCGCTCCGGCCGGCCCGGTGCGCCCTGATCCCGGACAGCACGGTCCCAGCCGTCCCGGCCAGCACCGTCCCGGCCAGCACCGTCCCGGGCCGGACCGCCACGGGCGGCCCGGCTTCCTGGCCGGTTCCGGGTATCTGTGGTGACGTTCATCGTGCGCCCGCCCTCCCTGTCGCATGCCGCACGTGCCCGGTCTTCATGCCGCGTCCCTGATCCGCTCCGCCGCCCGCAGCCGGGCCGACGCCGACCGCGGGTTGGCCTGCAGTTCCTGTTCCGATGGCCGCTGCGCGCCCCGGGTCAGCAGCCGGAATTGCGGGCTGCTGCCGGGCAGCGGCACCGGCAGCCCCGGTGGCGTGGTGTCCGTGGCCCGGTCCGCCAGCGCCCGCTTGGCTGCCCGGTCCTCCAGCGAGTGGTAGGCGAGCACCACGATCCGGCCGCCGACCGCCAGCGCGTCCAGCGCCATCGGCAGCGCGTTCAGCAGCTTGTCGAGCTCGCCGTTCACCTCGATCCGCAGCGCCTGGAACGTGCGTTTGGCCGGGTTCCCGCCGCTGCGCCGGGCCGGCGCCGGTATCGAGTCCCTGATGATCTCGGTCAGCCGCGCGGTGGAGGTCAGCGGCGCCCTGGCCCGCTCACGCACCACGGCGTCCGCGATCCGCCGGGCGAACCGCTCCTCGCCGTACTCGCGCAGCACCCTGGCCAGCCGGTCAGCCGGGTAGGTGTTGACGACGTCCGCCGCGGTCAGCGCCCGGGTCCGGTCCATCCGCATATCCAGCGGCGCGTCATAGGAGTAGGCGAAGCCCCTGGCCGGGTCGTCCAGCTGCGGGGAAGAAACGCCCAGGTCGAACAGGATGCCCTGGACCCTGGTCCGGTCGAGGCGGGCAAGGATCGCGGCCAGTTCGTCAAAGGCCGCGTGCACCAGCGTGACCCGGTCCGCGTACGGCGCGAGCACCCGGCGCGATGCCTCGATCGCCGCGTCGTCGGCATCTATCCCGATCAGGGTGAGCCCAGGGTGCCTGGCCAGCAGCGCGCTGGCGTGCCCGGCCCGGCCCAGGGTGGCATCGACCAGGACTGAGCCGGGCGGGTCGAGCGCGGGGGCCAGCAGGGCAAGCACGTTCTGCGTCAGCACCGGGAGGTGCTCGCCCGCGTTGTCCATCTCGCTCCCCCTTCCGGTGTCCCTATTGAGTGCGGTGCCAGGTCGGGTGCGGTGCCAGCCGAAATGCGGTGCCAGCCGAACTGCGGGGCCAGCCGAAATGCGGGGCCAGCCGAAATGCGGCATATCAGTCGCGTGCCCGGCCAGGTCCCCATCCGCGCCTGCGCTGGTGACCGTTGTCCCGCCTGGCGCCGGGGAAGTGGCGTCAGCCAGGCTGGCCACCCAGTGCGGGTGGAGACCTCGCCGGGCACCCGGGCACCGGGCACGGTGCCCGTCACAGAATTCCTGGCAGCACCTCCTCAGATGCGTCCGAGAACGCGTCTTCCTGCTGGCTCAGGTAGGTCTCCCAGGAGGCCGTGTCCCAGATCTCCAGCCGGGTGTTGGCGCCGATCACCACGCAGTCACGGGTCAGCGCCGCGTAGTCGCGCAGCGCGGGCGGGATGGTGATCCGGCCCTGCTTGTCGGGCACCTCGTCGGAAGCGCTGGCGAAGAAGACCCGGCTGTAGTCGCGGACCGCCTTGGCCGTCACCGGCGCGGTGCGCAGCGCCTCGGTGATCCGCTCGAACTCTGGCTCGGGGAACACATAAAGGCAGCGCTCCTGGCCTTTGGTCAGGACCAGGCCCGAGGCCAGCTCGTCCCGGTACTTGGCGGGCAGGAACAGCCGCCCCTTTTCGTCCAGGCGCGGGGTATGAGTGCCTAGAAACAACGGCTCTCACCTCCCCGATCCCCCACCACCACGGCCAGCGAAGCGCACTCCGCCCCACAGCGCACCACTGTACTCCACATTCCTCCACCGTCAACGATAAGAAAGCCGTGAACCGGACAGGGGTCCAGAGGAGTTTCAAGCTCAGAGAGGTGGAGCGAAGTGGAGGAAGCAAGCGGGACAGGGTCCGCGCCAGGCCGGCGACGTTACAACGCCGATACCACCCGGAGATCGCGGCCATGCCTCAGCACGACGTACTGTCTGAACGCACGGTTATGGCGGTAGCAGGTAGCTACCACCTATCCCGCCGGACCTAGTTCGCGCCGCAGGAGACGCGAGGAGGACATGTGGTAGTTGATACGGGTAATCAGGCCGAACGGAAGCTAGATCAGCTCGTACACATAGCCCGCCAGGTCAGCGAGGCCGTGGACAGCGTGATTGAGGGCAAGCCTGAGGCCATCAGGCTGGCGATGACGGTGCTGCTCGCCGAGGGGCACGTACTGATCGAGGACGTGCCGGGCGTCGGCAAGACCATGCTCGCCAAGGCGCTGGCCAGGTCGATCGACTGCTCGGTCCGCCGGGTGCAGTTCACCCCGGACCTGCTGCCCAGCGACATCACCGGGGTAAGCGCCTATAACCAGGAACTCAGGGAGTTCGAGTTCAAGCCAGGCCCGATCTTCGCCAATATCGTGCTCGGCGACGAGATCAACCGGGCATCACCCAAGACACAGTCCGCGCTGCTGGAGTGCATGGAAGAGCATCAGGTCACCGTGGACGGCGCCACCTACCAGCTGAAAGCGCCGTTCATGGTGATCGCGACGCAGAACCCGGTGGAGATGGAGGGCACCTATCCGCTGCCCGAAGCCCAGCGGGACCGGTTCATGGCGCGCATCTCCATCGGGTATCCGGACAGGGACGCGGAAATGGAGATGCTCGATGTCCACGGGTCGTCCTCGCCACTGGACGCGCTGAAGCCCGCCGCGCACGCCAGCGACGTGCGGGAGCTGGTGGAGGCGGTGCGCGGCGTGCACGTCGCGCACTCGATCAAGCAGTACGTCATAAGCCTGGTCACCGCCACCAGGGCCGCCCCCGAGCTGCGGCTCGGCGCCTCGCCCAGGGCGACGCTGCACCTGCTGCGGGCCAGCCGGGCCTACGCCGCGCTCGACGGCAGGGATTTCGTGATCCCCGACGACATCCAGGCGCTGGCTAGCCCGGTGCTCGCGCACCGGCTGCTGCCCACCCCGGAGGCCCTGGTTGGTCATGAACTGCCCGAGCAAGTGCTGGCCAGGGTGGTGGATCAGACTCCGCTGCCGATCAGGTAGCGGCGCCGTGGCCATTGCGCCGCGCCCGGCACCGGCCGCGGGGACGGTGGGCCCAGGTTATGGGCAAGCCATAGATTAGAACGGCACGGTGGAAGGGAAGTACCGGCAGATGCGGTCTTTGCTCGCGGGGTTCACCATCCGCGGTACCTCGTTCCTCGCCGCCGGGGTGGCCGCGGCCCTGGCCGGGCTGCTGCTCGGCGAGCGCGACCTGGTCAGCGTCGGCGCGCTGCTGATCGCGCTACCGCTGCTCGCCACCCTGGCCGCGAGCCGGGCCAGGTACCGGCTCAGCTGCGTGCGCAGCATCGTCCCGCCCAGGGTCCCGGCCGGGCAGACCGCCCGGGTGAGCCTGCGGCTGGCGAACGTGTCCCGGCTGCCGACCGGGCTCCTGCTCGCCGAGGACACGGTCCCTTTCGCCCTGGGCACCCGGCCCAGGTACGTGCTGAACGGGATCGAGCGCGGCGGGACCAGGGAACTCAGCTACCCGCTGCGCTCGGACCTGCGCGGCAAATTCACCGTCGGCCCGCTGGAAATCCGGGTGGCCGACTCCTTCGGCCTGGTTGAGCTCGGCCGGTCATTCTCAACCCGGACGACGTTCGTGGTCACGCCGCGGGTGGTCCCGCTGCCCCGCGCGGTGATAGCAGGAAGCTGGATGGGTGACGGCGACGGCCGGACCCGCGCGGCGGCCGCCGCTGGCGAGGATGATGTCATCCCGCGCTCCTACCGGGACGGCGACGAGCTGCGCCGGGTGCACTGGCGGTCGACCGCCAGGTACGGCGAGCTGATGGTGCGGCGGGAAGAGCAGAAGTGGCGCAACCGGGTGATGCTGCTGCTGGATACCCGGCGCGGCGCGCACACCGGCACCGGGCCGACGTCGTCGTTCGAGTTCGCGGTCAGCGCCGCCGCCTCGATCGGCGTGCACCTGGCCAGGGATGGACTCGACGGCCAGCTGATCACCGATTCCGGCGCGGTGGCCACCGCCGGGCTGTTCGAGGACGTACTGCTCGACTCGCTGGCGGTGATCAAGCCATCGCGCGGCAGCGACCTCGGCGGCGGCACGGCGGCGCTGCGCACCGGCAGCAGCGGCCTGGTCATCGCGATCGTGGGGCAGATGTCGGCGGGCGTCGCGCGGCAGCTCGCGGCGAGCCGCAGGGACGCCGGCCCGGCGGTCGCGCTGCTGCTGGCCGTGTCCACCTGGGCCGACGGGCCAGCCAGGGACCGGGCCGCCGTGGCCGGCCACAGCGACGGTAACGGGCAGGGCGCGGCGGCCCAGGACGGCGGCAACGGCAGCGGACCGCAGCCCGCGGCGGGCAAGGCCAGATCCCGGCAGGCCGGCCGGGACGAGACGAGCGCGGCCGCGGCCGTCTTGCGCGCGGCGGGCTGGCGGGTCGTCTCGGTGGATGCCAGCACCTCGCTGGCCGCTGCCTGGCAGCAACTCGGCGCGCTCCCGGTGGTCCCCGGGCACATCGCAAAGCCAAGCAAGATCGGTGAGGCGGCTTCATGAACATCCGGCTGACGCTGACCACGGCCCTGGCCGTCATCCTCGCCTCACTGTCGGTCTCCCCGCTGATCCAGGGCTGGGGCTGGTTCTTCGGCGGGGTCGGCGCCGTGCTCGTCGTCACCGCCGCCGGGCTGCTGACCAGGCTGGCCCCGGTGCCGGCCACGGTGGCGGCCTGCCTGCTCGCGGTGATCGCGTGCCTGCCGCTGATGGCGGTGCCGGCCTGGTACGCCAGGGCCGGCGCGGCGCTGATCGTGGTGGCCGGTGCCGCGGGCCTGACCAGGCACCGCCGGCTGGCCGCGCTGGCCTGGCTGATCACCTACCTGGGCGCGCTGCTGATCTACCTGAACGCCTCGTTCGCGGCCGGCTGGTCCATCGCCGGGTTCCTGCCGACCAGGGCGTCGATCCGGCACCTGGCCTCGCTGGCCAGCGGCGGCCTGGACGAGCGCGCGTTCGTCCCCCCCGTGCCGGGGATCCACGGCATCGTGCTGGTCACCGCGGCCGGCGTCGGCCTGATGGCGGTGGCCGCGGACCTGCTGGCGATCCGGCTGCGCAGCCCGGCCATCGCCGGGCTGCCGCTGCTCGCGCTCTTCAGCGTGCCGATCACGACCAACGCCAAGCAGGACGCGCTCGGCTCCACCGTGGTGTTCTGCCTGGGCATCATCGGCTACCTGGCGATGCTGGCAGCCGACGGGCGAGACCGGCTGCGCATCTGGGGCCGCCTGGTGACGGTCTGGCAGTACCGCGACACCGAGGCGGTCCAGGGACCCGACACCAGGGCGCTGGCCGCCTCCGGCCGCCGGATCGGGCTGGCCGCGGTCAGCATCGCGGTGCTGGTCCCGCTGCTCATCCCCGGGATCGGCGTGCACGGGCTATTCGGCTCGCACGACAACACCGGCAACGGCGGGAAGGCGCGGGTCGCACTGCCCGACCCGATCGTGCAGATGCAGCATCAACTGCAGTCGAGCAGCCCGCAGACGGTGCTGACCTACACCACCACCGCGGCCAACGCGAGCAGCCAGTACCTGCACGTCTACGTGCTGAACTACGACGGCGCCTCAGGCCGGTGGACGCTGGTCACCCCGGGCACCTCGACCCAGGTGGGCAGCAAGGCGCTGCGGCCAGCGCCCGGCGCCACCGCCCAGATCCACGAGCAGGTCACCCGTACCCGCGCCAAGCTGGCCAGGAACGTGGCCGGCTATAACTCCAAGCTGAGCTTCCTGCCGGTCCCGTACGCGCCGTCCAGCGTCGGCGTCAGCGGCGAGTGGGCCGAGGACAACTCCACCCTGATGGTGTACTCGACCAAGACCGCGCTGGGCGGCCTGGACTACACCGTGACCAGCAAGGCGGTGGCACCATCACAGCAGCAGCTCGAAGCCGCGGGCAGCGCGTCGAGCTCGCCCGCCGCGACCGACTACTTCGAGCAGCCCCGGTCCCACGCGCGCCAGCTGACCAAGATCGCTGACAGCATCACCAAGGGCAAGAACACCGCCATCGACAAGGCCATCGCCCTGCAGGACTGGTTCAGGACCAGCAGCCGGTTCAGCTACAACCTCGACGTGCACCTGCCCGACAGCACTGCTGGCCTGGTCAAGTTCCTGACCAAGACCAGGCAGGGCTACTGCCAGCAGTTCGCGTTCGCGATGGCGATCCTGGCCAGGGAAATCGGCATCCCGTCCCGGATCGTGGTCGGCTACACCGCCGGCACCAACGAGGGCAACAACACCTGGCGGATCACCACCGCGGACGCGCACGCCTGGCCGGAGCTGTACTTCCCCGCAGCGGGCTGGCTGCGGTTCGAGCCGACCCCGTCGGGTGCCGAGGGCCAGGCCACCGCCGATCCGCCGGCCTACGCCGGGGCCACGGCACCCAGCGCGCCGACCGGGCCGCAGACCGGCCCCGCGGGCGGCCCGGGCTCCGCGCTCGGCACCGCGGGCGGCAAGGCCAGTTCGGGCGCGCTGGCCAAGCTGAGGAACCTGGAGAACCAGACAGACACGCTGACCGGATCGGGCAAGCGGGCCGGGTCCGCGGGGACCAGTTTCCCCTACGGCTGGGTCATCCTGGCCGTGCTGGTGCTGGCGCTGGTGACGCCGGGGACCGCCCGGCTGCTGATCCGGCGCGCCCGGTGGCACCGCGCGGCCGGTGATGCCGCCCTGGCCAGCGCCGCGTGGCGGGAACTGCGAGACGACCTGGCTGATCACGCGATGGCGGGCCGGCCCAGTGAGTCGCCCCGCGGCGTCGCGTACCGGATCGGCAAGCTGCTCGGCCTGGAGACCGACGCCGCCCGGGCCCTGGAGCGCGTCGCCACCGCCGAGGAACGGGCCAGGTACGCCCCGGTCCCGCTGCACGCCGTCGCGCTGCGCCAGGATGTCGCCGCGGTCCGCCGGGCGATCGCCAGCGAGGCTGACGCGCCGGTGCGCTGGCGGGCCCGGCTGCTGCCCTCCTCCACCCTCGGGCCTGCCCGCACGGCGCTGCAGAACGCGCTGGACGTGTTCGGCTGGATGGAGGCCGCCGGGCTGCGGCTGCGTAACAGCGCGCTGGCCCGCCGGGCCCGGCTCAACCGAGACCCGGCCAGCGCCCGGCAGGTTCTCGGCTAGCCGGTCCCGCGGCTGGCGGGCCGCTGGCTAGCGGTCGCGCTCCTGGCGGCGGCGCCACCGCTCTTCGAGGCGCTCCATCAGGCCCGGGCTCGCGGCCTTGCCGCGGCGGCCCTGGCTCACGGTCTTGCCAGTGTTGCTGGCCCGGCCGCTGGTGATGCTGGTCATGTGCCGGTAGCTATTCAGCGCCCACATGCTCGATCCCAGCATGACGATGAAGCCCGCCACGCCGATCAGGACGTATTTGGTGGTGACCCCGCCCAGCAGCAGCCCGACGCCGAGGAGGAAGCCGAAGATGGCCTGAATCACCCGGCGCTTGTAGTGCACGCGCGGGTCACTGGCGCGCACGGCGTTCGCGAACCGCGGATAATCGGCATATAGCGCCTGCTCGATCTGCTCAAGCTGGCGCTGCTCGTGCTCAGAGAGCGGCACGGCGCCTCCCATCAGACCTCACGCGTGACGAGCCCTGCGGCTTTCGCCTCACGGACTGCTTTCCCCAAGAATACGAGCGCGAGTGCGTCCTGCGGAAGGGTACATCGTCCGGCCCCCGGGCACTGGCAGGTACAGATAGCCATAAACTACGCACACTGTCTGATTTTGGTCAGCTGTTCGGCCAGGCCCTCAGCTCCCGGCCGCGTCGTGGCCGGGGTCCACCAGGGTCGCCGGGCGCACCGCGTCGGTGCCGAACCGCCCGGCGATCCGGTCCAGTGCCTGCTCCGCCTCCCGCCAGGGGGCCGGGCTCTCGCCCAGGGCCAGCTGAGTGGCGGCCCCGGCCGCCGGGACCAGCCCGGTGGCGCGCACCCCGACCAGCCGCAGCAGCGCCTTCGGGTCGAGCCCGGCGGACTGGTACAGCTCGCAGGCGGTGAGGTAGATCTGCTGCGCCACGTCGGTCGGGTCGGCCAGCGTGCGTGACCTGGTGATGGTCTTGAAGCTGGCCAGCCGCAGCTTGACCACGACCGTCCTGGCCGTGCAGCCAGAGCGGCGCAGGCTCCGGGCCGTCCGGCCCGACAGCCGCAGCAGCTCACGCCGGATGACGTCGGGGTCTGCGATGTCGCGGTCGAAGGTCTCCTCGGCGCCGACGCTCTTTTCCCGCACGTGCGGGACCACCCGGCGGTCATCCCGCCCGGCGGCCAGCGCCGCGAGGTGCGCGGCCGCGGCCTGCCCGAGCGCGCGCTCAAGCGCCGGGACCGGGGTCTGCGCGATGTCAGCCACCGTGCGCAGCCCCAGCCGGGCCAGCACCTGGCCGGTCTGCCTGCCCACCCCCCACAGCGCGGAGACCGGCAGCGGGTGCAGGAAATCCAGGATGCCGTCGGCCGGGATGACCAGCAGGCCGTCGGGCTTGCAGTGCACGGAGGCGAGCTTGGCGATGAACTTGGTCGTCGCCACCCCGACCGAGCAGGTGATGCCCTGCTGCTGGCGGACCTCCCGCCGGATCAGCGCGCCGATCGCGGCGGGCGAGCCGAGCCGCCGGATCGCGCCGGAGACGTCCAGGAACGCCTCGTCCAGGGCCAGCGGCTCCACCTCCGGCGTGACCGACCCGAAGATGGACATGACTTCCCTGGATACCGCGCCGTAGTGGCCGTGCCGCGGCGGGATGAACACCGCCTGCGGGCACAGCCGCCTGGCCTGCGAGACCGGCATGGCCGAGCGGACCCCGAACGCGCGGGCCGGGTAGGTGGCCGACAGCACCACGCCGCGCGGGCCTGCCCCGGCCACCACCACCGGGGCGCTGGCCAGCTCCGGCCGGTCCCTGATCTCCACGCTGGCGTAGAAGGCATCCATGTCGACGTGCAGGATGTGACAGCCGCTGTCCTCAGGCACCGGACCACCTCCCGCCGCTACCAGGCCAAATGTAGCCCGGTCCGGGGACAGTCCGGGCCTGCGTGGGGTCGCGGCACGAGCCGGCCCGGGCCTGCGTGGGGTCGCGGCGCGGGCCGGCCCGGGCCTGGGTGCGGGCCCGGCGCGAGCACCAGCCCACGCCTGAAAAATTCCGCCTAGATGCCCAGGGCCTGCTCGAGCTCGGGCCGCAGCGCGGCCAGCCTGGCGAGCAGCCCGTTGACGAAGGCGGGCGAGGAATCCGTCGACAGGTCGCGGGCCAGCGCGACCGCCTCGCTGATCGCCACCCCGTCCGGCACCGCGGGCGCCCAGAACAGCTCGAACACCGCGACCCGCAGGATGTTGCGGTCGACCGCGGGCATCCGGTCCAGCGTCCAGCCTTCCGAGTGCGCCGACAGCAACTCGTCGATCGCGGCGCGGTGCGCCTGCACCCCGCGGACCAGGTCCGCCGCGTAACCCGACATCGGCGGGCCCGTCTCGGCGATCCGCTGGCTCAGCAGGTCGAGCACGGGCACCGCGCGGATCTCGGCTTCGTACAGGATGTCCAGGGCCCGCTTGCGGGCCTTGCTACGAGCCGGCATGGCAGCGGGTGGGCGGGCGCTGGCCTGGCCGGCCGGTCACGCCCGGCCTAGGTACTGGCCGGTGCGGGTGTCGACCCTGATCTTCTCGCCGGTGGTGATGAACAGCGGCACCTGGATCTGCGCGCCGGTCTCCAGGGTGGCGGGCTTGGTCCCGCCGGTGGACCGGTCGCCCTGCAGCCCCGGGTCGGTCTGGCTGACCGTCAGCTCGACCGCCGCCGGCAGCTCCACGTACAGCGGCACACCCTCGTTGAACGCGATCGTCGCGTTCTGCTCCTCCAGCAGGTAGCTGGCCACGTCGCCGACCACCGAGGCGGGGATCCGCGGCTGGTCGAAATCCTGGGTGTCCATGAAGACGAAGTCCTCGCCCTCGCGGTAGAGGTACTGCATCTCCCGCTTGTCCACGCTGGCCTGCTCGACCCGGACGCCGGCGTTGAAGGTCCGGTCGACCACCTTTCCCGACAGCACGTTCTTCAGCTTGGTCCGGACGAACGCGCCGCCCTTGCCGGGCTTGACGTGCTGGAAGTCAACGACGCTCCATAGCTGGCCGTCGAGGTTGAGGGTCATGCCGTTCTTCAGGTCGTTCGTGGTGGCCACGTCTGTCGCGTCTCCTGCGTGCGCGGGTTACCCGCTCGTCCTCACCGGACGAGCAGTTCCCTGGTGGTTGTCGTCAGCAAGTCGGCTGCCCCCGTCATCTCGTCGCCGGAGCGCACCACGAGGGTGTCCTCGATCCGGACGCCGCCCTTGCCGGGAAGGTAGATTCCCGGCTCGACGGTAATGGGGGTCCGGTCCGCCAGTGTACCGGTCCCGGTGTACCCGATCATCGGGTCCTCGTGTACCTCCAGGCCGACTCCATGGCCCACCCCGTGCTGGAAGTTACCGCCGTAGCCGGCCGCCTCGATCAGGTCCCTGGCCGCCGCGTCCACCACCGAGACGTCGACGCCGTGCCTGGCCGCGCCGACCCCGGCCCGCTGCGCCGCGGCGACCAGATCGTAGATCTCCCGCTGCCAGCCGGCCGGCTCGCCCAGCGCGACCGTCCTGGTCATGTCGGCGTGATAGCCGGCGTAGCGGGCACCGCAGTCGATGGTGATCAGGTCACCAGGCTCGAAGGCGCGGGTGCCGGGCCGGTGATGCGGGATGGCGCCGTTCGGCCCGCTGGCCACGATGGTGTCGAACGCCAGCGCCTCGGCACCGCCGTCGGTCATGGCGCGCTCCAGGCCGATGGCGAACTCGCGCTCGGTCACCCCGGGCGCGATCGCGGCCAGCATCTGGCTGAACGCATCGCTGGTGATCTCGCAGGCCCGGGCGAGCAGCGCGATCTCGGCCTCGTCCTTGACCACCCGCAGCGACTCCACCGCCCGCCCGAACGGGAACAGGGCCAGGCCGCCGTCGAGCGCGAGCAGTTCCTGATGCCGCTCCACCGTCATCTGCTGGGCCTCGAACGCCACCGACCGCAGCCCGCGCCCGATCGCGGCCTTGATCAGCGCGGGCTCGATGAACCGCTCGCAGACCAGCTCGAGCTCGGGGCAGTCGCGGGCCGCGGCCTGCGCGTACCTGGAGTCGGTCGCCAGCACCTCCGGCCCGTCGGCGGGCAGCAGCAGCGCCGCGTTGGAGCTCACCAGCCCGGTCAAATACCGGACGTTGGGCAGGCTGGTGATCAGCGCCGCATCGGCCTGCTTCTCGATCACCTTGGCCCTGGCCCGCGCTCGGCGCGCGGCGTGTATCTCAGCCATAGCACGACTGTAGGGCATGTTTAGCCCGCGCCAGCGGGGCAGAATCCACCCGCCCGGCCCCCGGGCAGGCGGAGGTAATCACGACCATGCCCAGCTCCGTTGCTGACGGCCCGACCATGACGCCAGGCCAGCACCTGGCCGACCTCGACGACCTGGCGCTGCTGCGCCTCATCCGGGCTGAGCCCGCGGGCAGCCAGGCCCGCGCGGACGCCTGCGCCGTGCTCGTCGCCCGGTACGTGCCGCTGGTGCGGGCTTGCGCGCGCAAGTACCGCGGCAGCCCCGAGCCGGCCGAGGAGCTGATGCAGGCCGGCTACGTGGGCCTGATGAAGGCCATCAACAGGTTCGACTCGGCGGCCGGGCAGGGCCTGGCACCGTACGCGCTGCCGTGCATCAGCGGGGAGATCAAGCGCCACTTCCGGGACCGGCGCTGGCAGCTGAGGGTCCGCCGGCCAGCCCAGGAACTGGTGCTGGAGATGAGGGCGGCGGCCGGGACGCTGACCCAGCAGCTCGGGCACCCACCCGGCGACGCCGAGCTCGCCGCCCATCTCGGCGTGACCACGGACGACATCGCCGATGCCAGGCGCGCCGATCTCAGCTTCCATACCTGGTCCCTGGACGCGCCGGTGACCAGCGGCGACGGTACCGCCAGGCTGTCCGACCTGCTCGGCGCCGAGGACTCCGGGGTCGAGCACGCGCTGGACATGAGCGCGGTCGCCGCGCACTGGGGCGAGCTGCCCCGGCGGGAGCAGCGGATCCTGCTGATGCGCTTCTACGGCAACATGACTCAGTCGCAGATCGGCGACCGGCTGGGCATCTCGCAGATGCACGTGTCCCGGCTGATGACCCAGTCCCTGGGGTACCTGCGGGCGCGGCTGCTCGGTGATGACGAGCCGGACGGGCAGCCCGGCGAGCTGCCGGTCGCCGGAACGGGATGAGGACCGCGACCGGGCTGGCCCTGCTGGGCACGGGCGCCATCCTCGCCTTCGCCGTCCACGCCGGCCTGCCCGGCTTCAACCTGGCGGTGGCCGGCTGGATTCTCATGCTGACCGGCGCCGCGGGGATGTTCATCCCGGCCCGGGCGGCCGGCTGGCTGCGCAGGCAGATCCTGGTGCAGGGCCCGCGCCCGCCGGCGGCCGCCGTAGGGCGCGGGCCTGGCCCCTACCCGGCCGCGCTGATGCGTGACCCGGCGGCGCTGGCCGCCAAGATCCTGCAGGACGCGCAGCTGCCGCCCGCCAGCATCAGGTTCCCGGCGGCCGGCCGGGGCGAGCCCCCGGGCCCGGACGGGCCCGGGCCGGCTTAGCCTGGCGGCCGGCCGGCCCGCAGCACCAGCATGGTCATGTCGTCACGCAGGTCGTTCATGCTGAATTCCAGCACCAGCGCCTGGGTGGCGGAGCAGATTTCGGACGGCGGCCTGCCCGCCAGCGAGGAAAGGTGGTCGGTGAGCCGCTCCTCGAAGAAGCGCTGCTCCGGGCTGCGCGCCTCCGTCACCCCGTCGGTGTACAGGAACAGCAGGTCACCGGTGCGCAGGATGATCTCCTGCCGGCCGGGCTCCGCGCTGTCGAACAGGCCGAGCGCCATCCCGCCGCCGTCCAGCATCGTCACCTCGCCGTCCGGCCTGACCACGGCCGGTCCCGGGTGCCCGGCGCTGCCGACCGCGACCCGCAGCTGGTCGCCGTGCCAGGACAGGTGCACGGCGCAGGCGGTGACGAAGCGGTCGTCGAGGTTGTCGGCCAGCATGATCTCGTTGGCCTGGCGGAGTACCTCAGCCGGATCCGGGTTGCGGTGCGCGAGCACCCGGATCGCGTGCCGGGCCGCCGCGGTCACCGCGGCCGCCTCCTCGCCCTTGCCGCAGACGTCGCCGATCGCCATGCCCCAGCCGCCCGGGCTCGGGTAGACGTCGTAGAAGTCGCCGCCGACATCCAGGCCCTCGGTGGCGGCCACGTAGGCAGCCGCGATCTCCACCCCCGGCAGCACCGGCAGCTGCCGTGGCAGCAGGCTGGCCTGGAGCGCGTCGGCGATCTCCGTCCGCCGCCGGAACATCCGGTCCACCTTGATCGCCAGGGCCAGCTGCTCCCCCAGCTCCTCCACCAGGCCGAGGTCGGCGATCTCGAACGGGCCCTCACCCGGCTGCCGGGCCAGGGTGAGCACGCCGTAGCCGTGCTCGCCGTCGCTCAGCGGCACCGACAGCAGCGAGGTCGCCCCCAGCCGCATCAGCAGCGGCACCCCGCCCGGCCCGGTGCCCAGGATGTCGGTGTCCTCCGCGTGCGCGATCAGCGTCGAGCTACCGGAGTCGAAGACCTGCCAGGGCACGGTGCCCGGCTGCGGGTCAGACCCGGTCAGCGCGCGGGCCAGCTCGGCCGCCTCCTTATCGCCCGGCCCGATCACGACCCTGCGCCGCAGCCGCTGCCGCCGCTCGACATCGACGATCACCCACGCCGCCAGCTCGCTGGCCAGCAACCGGGCGCACTGCCGCAGGGTGATGGACTCGTTGAAGGTAGCGTTCTCGAGCAGTAGCCGGGTCGCGGCGGTGACCAGGTCAAGCCGCTGGGTGATCGCCTCGACCGCGCGCACCGCCAGCGGGTCGGCCAGCCGGGCGGGCCCGGCCAGCTCGCCGTCACCGTCCGGGCCGCTTCCCGGCTGCCCGGCGGCGGGCTCCCGGCCGCCGGGCGGCTCCGGGCTGACCCGGCTGGCGACAGCGATGATCAGGCCGGGGTCCTGCGGCGCGGCGATGGACTCCAGCATCAGCACCGCCTCCACCGGGCCGTCCGGGGACAGCAGCGAGCAGCGGGCGCGGCGCGGCCTGCCGGTCCGGGCAGCCGCGGCCAGCTGGGTCTGCACGGCAGCCCGCGACCGCAGGTCCACGAACGCGGTCAGCAGCTTTCCCGTCGCGTAGCCAGGGCGCGAGCCGAGCAGCTCAGCGGCCCTGCGGTTGGCCCGCCTGATGGTGCCGTCGCGTTCCAGCAGGAACAGCGGGGCGGGCGCGTCCTGGAACACCGCGCGCAGCAGCTGCCGTTCGGCGTCGGCCACGCCGGACCGCGGGCCGCCGGGCTGGCCGCCGCCCTGCAGCGACGCTGCCAGGTCGATGGCGCCGTCGAGCTCGGCGAACGCGGCATCGAGCAGCTGCGGCAGCTGCGCGCCGGGCATGGCGGCCGACTGGCGCAGCGCGTCGAACCTGGCCCTGAGCAGGGTAATTTCCTGCTCAGGCGCAGGCAGGTCAAGTTCACGCGGCATCCTCGGGCCCCCTTCGCGTTCCCCGGCCAGCCTGCTGCCCAGCCCCCTGCGGCGGGCCGGCCAGGCCAGTCTAGGACCACGTTGTCCGGCATTTGCCGTTTAAAACCGTTGCCCTATGGAAAACTAATGAGTGCAAGGGTGCCTACGACGCAGGCACGACCCACGCCGGCTCTGGCGTGGTCGCGGAGCGTGTCTCGCTGGGCTTCCCGCAAGGCCGCGGCTTCCCGCCGTGGCCTTTCGCTGTCCCTGCGCATCCCGCGGCCCGCCTGCCGTGGTGATCGCGAAGGAGTCAGCCCCCCATGAGAATCGCACTGGTAGCCGAGCACCCGGGCCAGCCCGGCGCCGACGTCGCCACCGAGCCGGGGAGCCATGCGCAGCGCCTCAGCCAGCTGGCTTCCGCACTGGCCGGGCTCGGTCACGCGGTGACCATCTACGCGCGCAAGGGCTCTGCCGCGCTGCCGCGCAAGTCGGGCGCGGCGCCGGGCCTGACCGTCGTGGCCGTGCCCGCGGGCGAACCCGGCAGCCCGCGGCACGACCAGCGGCTCGCGCACCTGGCCGGATTCAGCGACCAGCTGGCCAGGCGCTGGCGGCAGGACCGGCCGGATGTGGTGCACGCGCACTACTGGACCGGCGGCCTGGCCGCGCTGGCCGCCACCCGCGGCCTGCGGGTGCCGGTGGTGCAGACCTTCCACTCGCTGGGGATCGCCGGGCGGGCCAGCGGCGAGGCCGGCGCAGCCGGGCCAGATCATGCCGCCAGGGTCCGGATGGAATCACTGATCGCCAGGAACGTGAGCGCGGTACTGGCCGCCTCCGCCGCCGAGCTCGCCGCGCTGGCCGGCCTCGGTGTCCCGCGCAGCGCGATCACGGTGATTCCGTGCGGGGTGGACACCACCGAGTTCGGCCCGGACGGCCCGGTGGCCCGCCGGACCAGGCGACGCAGGCTGATGACGGTCGCGCCGCTTGACGACCAGCGCCAGCTGGGCCCGGTGCTGAGCGCGCTGGCCCTGGTGCCGGGCGCCGAGCTGCTGGTGGCGGGCGGGCCGCCGCCCGGCGAGCTCGAGACCGACGCCGGCTATCGCGCGCTGCGGCAGCTGGCCAGCCAGCTCGGCGTTGCGGGCCGGGTCAGCTGCACCGGGCAGGTGAGCCGGTCCCGGTTGCCGGCCCTGCTGCGCTCGGCGGACCTGCTGGTGCACACCAGCGCCGACGAGCAGTCCGGGATGGTGGCGATGCAGGCGATGGCCTGCGGCACGCCGGTGATCACCTCGGCCGAGGGCAGCCTGAGCGACGCCGTGGTGGACGGCGCCACCGGCGCCGTGGTCAGGCCGGACCGGCCGGCCGCGCTGGCCCGGATGATCCGTACCCTGCTGGCCAGCCCGATGCTGCTGGAGGGCTACGGGATCGCGGCCGCGGACCGGGTCAGGGCAAGGTACTCCTGGGACCGGGTCGGGCGCGAGACGGTGGCCGCCTACCAGGGCCCGGTCAGCTCGGCCCGCGTGGATGCGATTCGATGATCGTCCTGGCCACCTCGGTGACCTTGACGTGCCGCCGCTGGGACAGCACGCGCATCTTCTCGAAGGCCTCCTGCGCGGTGCAGCCGAGCGCGTGCATCAAGATGCCCTTGGCCTGGTCGACCACGGCCCGCGAAGCGGCCGCGTCGCGCAGCTGCTGCGCGGCCCGCTGGGAGTCGCCGTAGCTGGACGCGTTGCCCATCATCGTCCCGCCGAACGCCACCAGCAGCTGCGCCAGGGCCACCTGGCCGGCGTCCAGGACGCCCGGGCGCGCGGCGAACAGGGTGAGCGTGATCGCGGCCGGGGGCGCGGTCGCCACCATCGTCAGCGTGCAGCGCACCCCGCGGAACAGCGCCGCGCTGGCGAATTCGGGCCAGCGCTTCTCGGTCAGGGTGTCCGGGCAGCTGATCATCTCACCGCTGGCCAGCGCCGCCTGCCACGGGCTGGTGCAAGTCTCGCGGCTCAGCTCGAACAGCTCGGACAGGTCCGGGTGGGTGGCGGTCATCGCGACCGGCTCGCCGTCGCGCCACAGCGCCGCGGTCGCCCCCGAGCAGGCCGGTACCTGCCGGGCGGCAAGGTCGGCGAGCTGGTGCAGCGAACGGGTGTCCGAGACCGCGGCGACGTTGAGCAGCTCGGCCGCCTCGGTGGCCAGCTGCTGCGCGGCGTTGCGATCCAGCACGGCCACCTCCGTCGCGCCCCGGGTACCGCGGAATGCGGCGGCGCGGCTGGTAGCAAACATACGCGCAATCGGGCTGAATGGTGCCGCCCGCGGTCAGTCCTTGCTGGCCGCGGCGGTGCTCCCGGCCAGCCGGCGGCGCAGGTGGGCGCGCTCGGTGAGCAGGGCCTGGCCGTCGCGGACCCGGATCGGCAGCCTCAGCCAGCAAGCTCCCTGATCTGCTCGATCAGCGCCACCCGCTCGGCGTGGGTGGGCGCGAGCGGCGCGACGTTCAAGGTGGTGACGCCCGATTCGCGCAGCGCGGCGACCCGCTCGGCCACATACGACCTCGGCCCGATCAGCGAGGTGCCCTCCAGCAGCGAGGCCGGCACCAGCGCCGCCGCCTCGTCCTTGCGCCCGTCCAGGTAGGCGTCCTGGATCGCGGCGGCCTCGGCCGGGTAGCCGAACCGGACCGCGAGGTCGTTGTAGAAGTTCCTGCCGCGCGCGCCCATCCCGCCGACATACAGCGCCAGCATCGGCCGGCCCAGGTCACGCAGTTCCTCGGTGCCCTCGCCGATCGCCAGCGAGGCCTGGGCGATGACGTCGAGCGGGCCGAGCACCGGGTCGCGCCTGGCCGCGCCGGCCGCCAGCGGCGCGCCCCAGGCGGCCCCGGCCTTCTCCGGGAAGTAGAAGATCGGCTCCCAGCCCTCGGCGAGCTCGGCGGCCAGCTCGACGTTCCTGGGGCCGAGCGCGGCGATGACGACCGGGATGCGCTCGCGCACCGGGTGGTTGATCAGCTTCAGCGGCTTGCCCAGGCCGGTGCCCTGGCCTGGCGGCAGCGGGATGGTGTAGTGCCGGCCCTGGTAGGACAGCCGGTCCCGGCGCCAGACCGCGCGGCAGATCTCGATGAGCTCCCTGGTGCGGCCGACCGGCGCGTCGTAGGGCACGCCGTGCCAGCCCTCGATCACCTGCGGGCCCGAGGCCCCGATGCCGAGCACGAACCGCCCGTCAGAAACGTAGTCCAGGCCCGCCGCGGTCATCGCGGTCAGCGTGGGGGTCCTGGAGTACAGCTGCAGGATGCCGGAGGCGATCATCATCCGGCTGGTCTTCGCCGCGATGTAGCCGAGCTGGCTGACCGCGTCGTAGCTGTATGCCTCGGGCACGAACACGACGTCGAGCCCGGCCTTCTCGTAGTCCGCCAGCTCGGCGACGGTCTCGGTGAAGCCGCCTGAGTAGTTCAGTGCCATCCCGATGCGCATCAGCGGGCCGACCTCTCCTCCGGGTGGCCGCGGCCTGGCGGTGCGCCCCGGCAGTCGCCATCGCAGCGCGCCGCGCCGCTGGTTGTCAAGGCGGTGCTTGTCAAGGCGGGCCGGCCGTCAGCCCGGCGATCGCCCGGAGCGCGAGCTGGTAGGACTGCAGCCCGAACCCGGCGATGGTCCCGTCGGCGACCCCGGCGACCACCGAGGTGTGCCGGAACGATTCCCTGGCGGCCGGGTTGGACAGGTGCACCTCGACCAGCGGCGCGGTGCGCATCGCCAGCGCGTCCCGCAGCGCGTAGGAGTAGTGGGTGAACGCGGCCGGGTTGAGTACGACCGGCAGCCGCTGGCCGGCCGCCTCGTGTACCCAGCCGACCAGCTCGGCCTCGTCGTCGGTCTGCCTGACCTCGACCGCGAGCCCGAGCTCGGCGGCTGCCTGCTCGCAGGCGCGGGCCAGGTCGGCGAGGGTCGCGCTGCCGTAGACGTCGGGTTCCCTGGAGCCGAGCATGGCCAGGTTCGGGCCGTTCAGCACCAGCACCTTGCGCATCTACTCGCTCACCTCCGCGAACGCCTGCTCCAGCAGCGCCTCGGCCGGGTCGTCCAGGATGCCGGGCCTGGCCAGGCCGTCCAGCACGACCAGCCGCAGCCGGGCGCCGCGTGACTTCTTGTCCACCGCCATCGCCGCCCGCAGCGCCGGCCAGGTGCCGGCCCGGTACCGGACCGGCAGGCCGGCCGCCCGCAGGATCGCCTCGTGCCGGGCCGCGGTCGCCGGATCGAGCCGGCCGGCCAGCCGGCCCACCGCGGCCGCGTAGGCCATCCCGATGGCGATCGCCTCGCCGTGCCGGATCTGGTACGCCTCGGTGCGCTCGATCGCGTGCCCCAGCGTGTGCCCGTAGTTGAGCATCTCCCGCTGCCCGGCCTCGCGCAGGTCAGCGGACACGACCGCGGCTTTCATCGCGACCGCTCGCTCGATCAGCTCCCGCTCGTGCCGGCCGCCAGGCCGCGCCGCCCCGGCCGGGTCCGCCTCGACCAGGTCCAGGATCACCGGGTCGGCGATGAACCCGGCCTTGATCACCTCGGCCAGGCCGCTGGCGTACTCGGCGGCGGGCAGCGTCGCCAGCGTGTCCAGGTCGGCGATGACCGCGGCGGGCGGGTGGAAGGTGCCGACGAGGTTCTTGCCCTCGGCGATGTCGACGGCGTTCTTGCCGCCGACGGCCGCGTCGACGATCCCCAGCAGGGTGGTCGGCACCAGCAGCACCGCGATCCCGCGCAGCCAGGTGCCGGCCACGAAGCCGGCCAGGTCGGTGGCCGCGCCGCCGCCGATGCCGACGATCGCGTCGCTGCGGCTGACCCGGGCCCGCGCCAGCCGCGACCACAGGCCGGCGGCCACCGCGATGTCCTTGGCCGCCTCACCGTCGGGGATCTGGGCGGCGTGTACCTGGTACCCGGCGGCCCGCAGGGCCTGCCCCGCCGCCGCGGCGACGTCGCCGCGGCTGACCGGGTGGATCAGCATCACCGACCGGACCGATGGGTGCAGGTGCGCGGGCAGCCCGGCCAGCGCGCCGCTGCCGACCACGACCTCGTAGCACCGCTCGCCGCCGACGCTGATCCTGGTGAGGCTCACCCGGCCTGCCCCCGGCCGCGCAGCCGGGCGGCGATGTCAGCGGCGATCTGGTCCGGCGCCCGGTCATCGGTGCTGACGGTGATCCCGGCCAGCGCCTGGTAGACCGGCAGCCGCTGGTCCAGCAGGCTGCGCAGCCTGGCCCGCGGGTTGCCGATCAGCAGCGGGCGTGGCCGGTCCATCCCGACCCGTTTCGCCGCCGCGGCGAAGCTGGTCTCCAGGTAGATGACCGGCTGCCCGGCCAGCAGCGCCCGGGTGCCCTCGTCCATGATCGCGCCGCCGCCCAGGCCGAGCACGCCGCGGTGCCCGGCGACGGCGCTGGCCACCGCCTGCCGTTCCAGCGCGCGGAAGGCGGCCTCGCCGTCCTCGATGAACACGTCGCTGACCGGCTTGCCCGCCACCGCCTCGACCTGGCTGTCGGTGTCGGTGAACTCCACCCCGAGCAGGCCCGCGAGCAGCGGCCCGACGGTGGACTTCCCCGCGCCGGGCGGGCCGATCAGGATCGCCGCCGGGCCGGTCACGTGATCACCAGCGCGCCGAGGTAGCCGCGCAGGTTCCGGCGGACTTCGGGCACGCTGTCGCCGCCGAACTTCTCCACCGCCGCGCCGGCCAGCACCAGCGCGGTCATCGCCTCGGCCACCACGCCCGCGGCGGGCACCGCGGTCACGTCGCTGCGCTGGTTGATGGCCCTGGCCGGCTCGCCGGTGCGCACGTCCACGGTGGCCAGCGCCCGCGGCACGGTGGAGATCGGCTTCATCGCCGCCCGGACCCTGATCGGCTCACCGGTGCTCATGCCTCCCTCGATCCCGCCAGCCCGGTTGGTCCGGCGGCGGACGCCCTCGCTGGTGGCGTCCATCTCGTCGTGCGCGGCCGAGCCGCGCCGCCGCGCGGTCGCGAACCCGTCGCCGATCTCCACGCCCTTGATGGCATGGATGCTCATCAGCGCCGCGGCCAGGCGGCCGTCCAGGCGGCGGTCCCAGTGCGCGTAGCTGCCGAGCCCGGGCGGCAGGCCGTAGGCCACGACCTCGACCAAGCCGCCGAGGGTATCGCCGTCGCCCCGGGCCGCGTCGATCTGCGCCCGCATCGCCGCGCTGGCCGCCTGGTCCAGGCAGCGGACCGGGTCGGCGTCGATCGCGGCGCGGTCACCTGGTCCTGGCAGCACCGTGTCCGGCGCGGCCGCCTCGCCGATGGCCACCACGTGGCTGATGATCTCGGCGCCGATGGCCTGCCGCAGGAACTGCCTGGCCAGCTCGCCGAGCGCGACCCGGGCCGCGGTCTCCCGCGCGCTGGCCCGCTCCAGCACCGGGCGGGCGTCGTCGTGCCCGTACTTCTGCATCCCGGCCAGGTCGGCGTGGCCGGGCCTGGGCCTGGTCAGCGGGGCGTTCCTGGCCAGGTCGGCCAGCGCCTGCTGGTCGACCGGGTCGGGTGACATCACCGTCTCCCATTTAGGCCATTCGGTGTTGCCGATCCGGATCGCCACCGGCCCGCCGAGCGTCCGGCCGTGCCGGACCCCGCCGGTGATCTCAGCCTGGTCCTGCTCGAACTTCATCCGGGCGCCGCGGCCGTACCCGGCCCGCCGCCGGGCCAGGGCGGCGGCGATGTCCCCGGTGGTGACCGCGACTCCGGCCGGCACGCCCTCGCAGATCGCGACCAGGGCAGCACCGTGTGACTCCCCCGCGGTCAGCCAGCGCAGCATGATGATGATCCTGCCATGCCGCCGGGCCTGCCCCGCGCACCCGCCCGCGCCAGGCCGGACTCAGCCGCCGGCCTCGACCGCGATCGTGATCCCGCGCCGCAGCCGCCCGCCCAGCCTGGCCATCACCCGCTCGGCCAGCGTCCCCGCGGCCTGCCGGGCCTGCGCCTGGCTCAGGCCCGGCGCCAGCCTCAGCCCGACCACCAGGTCGGTGCCCGGGTCCCGGTCGCCGTCCCGATTCCCCCCGCCGCCCGGCTCGCGGCCGGCCGCGGTGTCCGGGGCGGCCAGCCAGATCCCCGCGATCTCGGACAGCCCCGCCGCGGCGGCCTGGACGGCGGCCAGCACGTCCGGGTCCTGGTGCGGCGGCGGCACCGGCCGGCCCTGCGCCAGCGCGGCCAGCCTGGCGCCGTCGATGGCCAGCGGGACCGGTCCGGCGATGTCGACCACGACCGCGCACTGCCCGGCCACCGCCGCCTGGCACACCTGCGCGGTGGCGGCTGGCACCGGCCGGGCCCGCGGTCGCCACCTGGCCATGGCCGCTACCGAGGTGAACGCCGGGATCGCCGCCCGCCCGTCGGCCCCGACCAGGTTGGGGACCGACATCTCGCTGTCGCGGTCCTGGCCGGCCGCGGCCAGGACCGGGACCAGCAGCCGGGCGCTGCTTAGCGCCTGCACGGCCGCGTTCTCGCTGCCCTGGCCGGCCGCGAACGCGGCCAGCGCGGCCGCCGCCTGCGGCGGCGCCGAGCCGTCATCGTCGCGGAACTGGCTCTCGCCGATGGTGAGCCCGGACACGGCTCCAAGGCTAATCCTGCCCCGGCCCGCGGCCGCCGTCAGGCCGCCCCGGCCCAGGTGAGCAAGGCCGGCCGGGCACACAGCTCTGCCGAAGCAGTTGAGACGGTATTTCGCGATGTGAGACTCTCTTGAGACCGCGTCGAGTCCGACCACAGGGGAGCGCGTGCGGCAAGTCGACCAGATACCCAGGCCGGTCGAGCCGGGAACGCTGATGCAGAAGGTGATCCCGCCGCGGCTGGTCGAGCCATACCTCACCGGCCGCCGTGCGGTCATCGCCGGCTTCGTGTACCGCGCGCTGGATACCTCGTTCGCCACCCCGGCTGAGTTCTACGACGCCCTGGACCTGTCCTACGAAGGCTCGGACTTCAGCCCGGATGTGGCAGAGGTCTACCTGCTGCGGTGGAACGCCGTCGGCACCGACGCCTACCAGGTCCCCTACTCGCCCGACCGCGGCGGCAACTGGGCGGCCAAGCCGCCGTTCGCCGGCAACGGCTTCACCTCCTCCCGGGCGCACCCGGTCGCGGAGTTCTACCTCGATCCGATTCCCGTACCGGTGGGCGCTGAGATCTACCGGGTCACGCCCGGCGCAGCCGAGTTCATCGCCCAGTTCGACGGGCAGGCGTGGCTGCGCCCGCCAGGGGGGGCAGAATGATGCGCTACCGGCTGATGGCCACCTACCGCGGCGCCCCGTACGAGGCGGGCATCGGGCCGTCCGAAGCCGACGTCGTGCTGTTCGCCGCCTGCCCGCCCCCCGAGGAGCTGGGGTTCGAGCCCGCGACCGGGCACTGGCGCAAGCAGCTGCGGATCGACGACGTGCAAGCGCTGTGGGAGTCCAGGCCCACCGGGGTGTTCCGCGGCGAGCGGTGCATCGTGCTGGATGATCTCGGCGATCGGCTGCACATCGCCTACCTGGGTCACGACGCCTACCGGGCCGAGCAGCTCGGCTTCTGGCAGGTGGACCGCGGCGTCTTCGAGCTGGTGACCCCGCGCGACGACGTGACCGACATCGTCGAGGAGCGGACCGACTACCCGGGCAGGCGGCCCGGCGCGCTCCCGCCGCTGACCGGGGAGCTGACCGCGGTGACCGCCGGGCCACTGGAGCCGGTGCCGCCGCCAGCGGGCGGCAACGGGACGCCGCCGGGCTCCGGGCCGCAGCAGATCCGGCTGGCTGACCTGGCCGCCGCGACGCTGGCCCACCTGGCCTCGCTTTCGCCGCCGGGCGGGCCGGGCTGGGATCCGGCCGAACCGGGCACCGGCCCGCTTGACCCGCCCGCCGCGCCCGCGCCGCCCGTCAACGGCGCCGCGGCCCCCCCGGCCGGGTACGCCGCGCCGCCAGCCCCGGACTGGCAGCAGGGCGGCCAGCCGCCGGGCTCGGGAGTCGCCATGCCGCCGCCGGAAGAGGAGCCGCTGCCGCTGGAGGCGGCCGCGCGCCGGGCCGCCGCCGAGGCGACCGCGGCGATGCGGCGCCAGCGCGAGCCGGCGCCGGGCCCGCAGCCGCCCCCGGCCGCCGGGCCGCCGCCCGGGCCCGAGCCAGAGCCGGACACCGGCGCGGGCCAGCCCCGGCGCCGCCGGGCCGCCCGCGACCGGGTCGCCACCCAGCGGATCTTCTCCGAGCTGGCCAGCCTCGCCGCCATCCCCCCGGCCGCGTACGCGATCGGCGAGGAGGTCGACAGGGCGATGTGCCTGGTGCAGGCCGGGGACAGCTTCGAGGTCTTCACCGCGATGGGTGGCGCCCGGCACGAGGTACGCGCCTTCCGCGACGAGGAGTCGGCGTATTTCTACCTTTTCGGGGTGCTGGCCGCCGACGCGGTCCGCACCGGGCGGCTCGCCCCGCGGCCGGGCTGACCGCGCCAGCGCGCTGGTCAGGCCATTGGCCTGGCCGGGGCAGCCGCCGGCGCCCGCCCTGGCCGACGCCGTTCAGCGGCGGTGACCTAACCGCAGGGTTGGCTAATTTCGCCCGCATCTAGGCACCGGACGGCTAGGGTGCAAGTGCCGGCGGGGCTGAAGGTCCCCCGCTCCCCAAGCAGCCCCGCCGGTCATAAAATCGCCGGCCCGCCGCGATCCGCCTGAGGTCATCACGCCAGGATGGCACTATGGCCGAGCAGACCTTAATCCCGCTTTCCGGCGCGCAGTTCGAGATCTCCGCGGGCGACTACCGCGCGGTGATCACCGAGCTCGGAGCGGGGCTGCGGGGGCTGGAGTACCAGGGGCAGCCGGCCGTCACCGGCTACGACCCCGACCAGCTGCCCCCGGCCGGCGCCGGCCAGCTGCTGCTGCCCTGGCCGAACCGGCTCGACGGCGGCCGGTACGCCTTCGCGGGCGCCAGCTACCAGCTGGACCTGAACGAGCCCGCCCGCGGCAACGCGATCCACGGCCTGACCCGGTGGGCCAGCTGGCAGGCAACGGCGCAGGCCCCGGACGTGGCCCAGCTCGGCCTGAACCTGTGCGGCCGCCCCGGCTACCCGTTCTGCCTGGAACTGTCCGCGCGGTATCAGCTGGCCGAGCGGTCCGGGCTGACCGTGACGATCATCGCCCGCAACGCCGGCCACCGCCCGGCCCCGTACGCGGCCGGCAGCCATCCCTACCTGACCGCGGGCAGCACGGTCATCGACGGCTGCGAGCTCACCCTGCCCGCCTCCCGCTGGCTGGCCGCCGACGACCGCGGCATCCCCCGCGGCCCGGCGCAGGACGTCAGCGGGACCGGCTATGACTTCCGCGCGGCCCGGCGGATCGGCGATACCCGGCTGGATCACGCGCTGACCGGGCTGGCCAGGGACTCCGACGGCCGCGCCTGGGCATGGCTGGCCGGCCAGGGCAGGCAGGTGGCGCTGTGGGCCGGCGAAGGCTACCGGTGGCTGCAGGTCTTCACCGGCGACGCGCTGGACGCCGCCGCGCGCCGGCGGGCCCTGGCGATCGAGCCGATGACCGCGCCGCCGAACGCGTTCGCCTCCGGCATTGACCTGATCACCCTGGAGCCGGGCCAGAGCGTCAGCCACAGCTGGGGAGTGCAGGTGCTCGCGGGCTAGGTCAGGCCGGGCGGGGCCGCCTGCAGCCGGATCCGGTCCAGGTCGGCGGCGGTGTCCACGTCATCGGGGCAGCCGGTGTCCCCGCACTCCACCGCGGTGACCAGGCCGGGATGCGCCCGCAGGAACGGCCTGGCGCCGACGTCGCCGACGGCCAGCGCGAGCACGGCCGGCCAGTGCTCGCGGGCGATCAGCACCGGGTTGCGGGCCTGGCCCTGGTAGGCGGCCACCGCGACGCTCGCGCCGCCGTGGTAGGCGGCGATCAGCCGCCGGACCGCCTCCGGTCCGACCAGCGGCTGGTCCACCAGCGCGATGACGGCCGCGCCGCAGGCGTCCGGAACGGTCGCCAGGCCGGCCGCGAGCGAGGACCCCATCCCGGTGGCCCAGTCCGGGTTGTGCACCGCCAGCACGCCCGGCAGGTCCACCGCGACCGCCCCGGTGACCACCACGACCGGGGCGGCGCCGCCGTCGCGGAGCATCGCCGCGCCGCGCCGGGCCAGCGGCTCACCGCCGAACTCGACCAGCGCCTTGGGCTGCCCGAGCCTGCTGCCCGAGCCCGCCGCGAGCAGCACCCCCGCCACGTCTGGCTGCATCCCGTTAGCCTACGGCCGCCCGGCGCGGCCAGCGCGGCCCAGCGGCCACGAAGATGCCCGGCGGGCCAGCGGCCGCGGGATACCGGACCTCGCCAGGTATATCGGGACTCGGCACTATCGTGGGGCTATGCGCACGGCCGGGGCCTCAACGGAGGATCCTGGCGGTCGTATCGGCCAGTCCCCCGCGGGGCTGCAGGCACTGTTGTGGCGCGCGATCGCGGCGTTCCGGTTCGCGTCGCTCGGGTACGCCGCCATTCTGCTGGTGGTGAATCACGGCAATTACCGGCACCTGCTCTGGGCCTGGGGGGCGGTGGCCGGCATGACCGCCTGGACCGTGTACACCACCCATGCCTACGGCGAGCCGGCGACTCGCACCCGGATCCTGCTGACCGCCGACGTCGTGGTAACCGCGGCCGCGCTGCTGTCGACGAGCGTTCTCCAGAACAACGCGAGAACGCCAGGCGCTGTCATGCCGGTGACCGCGACCTGGCTCGCTGGCCCGGTGCTGGCGTGGGCGGTGGCCGCGGGACGCCGGGCGGGGATGGTGGTGGCCGTGGTGGTCGGCATCTGTGACATCGCCCGGCATCGCCCGGTCTCGGGTGCCTACAACGCGTCGGCGCTCAACGGGCCGATTCTCCTGCTGCTCGCCGGCCTGGTGGTGGGGTACGTCTCACGGCTCGCCGTCCAGGCCGAGAAGGCGCTGCAGCACGCCGCCGAGGTCGCGGCCGGCAGCAGGGAGCGGGAGCGGATCGCCCGCGACATCCACGACTCCGTGCTCCAGGTGCTCGCGCTCGTGCGGCGCCGGGGCAGTGAGGCAGGCGGCGAAGCGGCGGAGATCGGGCGCCTCGCGGGAGAGCAGGAGCGCGCGCTGCGGAACCTGATCGCTTCGGGAGGCGGGGACGCCCTGCCCGCCGGTGAGCTGGACCTCAGGACGCTGCTCACCCCGCAGATCTCGGCTTCCGTTTCGGTGGTGACTCCCGCCGAGCCCGTCCGGCTGGCTGCGGAGGCGGCGACGGAAACCGCGTCCGCGGTGCGGGCGGCGCTCGACAACGTGCGACAGCACTGCGCTGAAGGCACGAAGGCCTGGGTGCTTGTCGACGACGAGGGGAGCCTGGTCACCGTCACCATCAGGGACGATGGTCCCGGGATACCGCCGGGCAGGCTGGCCGAGGCGGCAACGGACGGGCGGCTGGGCATCAGCCACGCGATCCGCGGCCGGATACGCGACCTCGGCGGCTCGGTGTCCATCACGACCGCGCCAGGTGAAGGAACCGAACTGACGCTGCGCGTTCCGCGAGCAGGCCAGGCGGCCTAGAGTGCGGGGTGTGCGGACGGGAAGGCAGGACGGAGTGAGCCAGCCCGGGGATGGCGCCGACCCGGCTGAGGCGCCCGTGCGAGTCATGATCGTGGACGACCATCCGGTGTGGCGGGACGCGGTGGCCCGCGACCTTGCCGAAGCGGGCTTCGATGTGGCCGCGACCGCCAGCGACGGGGCGCAGGCGATGCGGATCGCCAGGGCGGTCCGGCCTGACGTGGTGGTGCTCGACCTGCGGCTGCCCGATGTCACCGGCGTTGAGGTGACCCGCGGCGTGCTGGCCGTGTGCTCGTCGGCCCGGGTGCTCATCCTCTCGGCCAGCGGCGAGCAGCAGGATGTGCTCGACGCGGTCAGCGCGGGCGCGGCCGGGTACATCGTCAAGTCGGCGAGCCGGGCCGAGCTTCTGGACGCCGTGCGCCGGACCGCGGCTGGTGACGCGGTCTTCACGCCCGGTCTTGCGGGGCTCGTGCTCGGTGAGTTCCGCCGTCTGGCCTCCGGCCAGGCTGCCGCCGGGACGAGCGCGCCCCGGCTGACCGAGCGTGAGACTGAGATCTTGCGCATGGTCGCGACGGGGCTCTCTTACAAACAGATCGCCCAGCGGCTGGTGCTGTCCCACCGGACCGTCCAGAACCATGTCCAGAACACGCTGCACAAGCTCCACCTGCATAACCGGGTCGAACTGGTCAGGTACGCGTTGGCGCACGGCCTCTGCCCGACCCCGCCGGGAGATTGACGATCACGTCCGCGAGGTCACGCCGGTTGGACCGGGGCGCCTGCCTGCGCGCGTGACCGATGCGGAACACCGCCACCGGGACGGGCACGCCAGCCGCCGCGGCGACGGCCGGCGCCGTCTCGGGCCGGTCCACGGCGACCGAGATCGGATGATAAGCGAAGCCCGCCGCGTTGATAGTCACCCAGCAGCGCAGCAGCCGCCGGCCGGCATCGACCAGCGTCGCGGCTGACATGTCGGCGGCGCCGAGCACCGCCACCGCCTGGGCCCGGGCAAGAAGCCGGATGTCGCGGCCGGAATAGGCGAGGGCGAGCGGCGCCGGGAGCCGTCCCGCCCGCAGCGCCACCCGTAGCGCGGCCCATTCAAACCGGGTGAGCGGCAGCCCCGCGGGGGTCATGCCCGCCGGGGCGGCAGGATCAGCGCTGATCCAGCGGTCCAGGTCGCTGACGAAGCGCCGGTCATTCCACGACAGCCTGCTTGCCCTGGCGACCAGCCTGGACATGCTCCGGGGCGGGACGAGGACGCAGCCGAGGTCCTGCAGTGCGTGGCGCAACCCGGCCGGCAACGGTGTCCCGTCGTAGGAGTGCCTGTTGGTCCGGCGATCCGCGGCGGGACCAGCCAGCGGGTCGGCTGGCTCGCCGCCAGACGCGGTCCGGAGCCGCATCAGGCCGACGAGCAGGTCGCTCCCCCGGCGCTGGAACCGGGGGGTGAACGATGCGCGCAGGCCATGCCGCTGGGCCGCGAGGTCGAAAGTCTCAAGGAACGCGCCGACCGCCAGGTAGGCGTCCCTGTCGTCGGGATCGTATGGCAGGTAATCCAGGTGGTTGTAGTGCAGTTCGTAGGTTCCGCCGGGGAGGACCGCGATCCGCCACGGCTGCGCGTTGTGCGCCGACGGGGCTCGCAACGCCTCGGTCAGCACTTGCCAATGGCCATCGGAAATCATCGGATGTACCTCTTCTTGATCTGCCTGGCGTCGACGGCGAAGGGCCCGGTGCCCGCGGCGTGCAGCAGCACCCGGATATCGCCGGAATGAGAGTCTTCGGCGACGGCGGCCCGGAAGTCCGCGCTGTTGGTAAGCAGCCGGGCGCGGACGGACGCGGCCAGCCGCGCGGCCAGCCCGGCGTCGCAGGCCGCGGGATCGCGCCAGGTCTCGACGTGGACCTGCGGGCGCACCACTCCGGCGCCGTCTTCGGCCAGGTCCATCGTGAACCCGGCGATCACGTCGGCGTCGGGCGATTCGGACAGGCCCCATTCGACGTCCTCGGGATAGATGTTCGCCCCGTGGACCGAGAGCGTGGAGTCGCTGCGCCCGTGGACGTAGAGCATGGGCATCCGCAGGACGGGGGCCGCCGAACGGGAGCGGGCCTGCGAGAGGGGGTCGAGCCCGAAGTCGTGACAGACCTTGAGCATCCGGTCGAAGGACAGCACGCCGCCGGCGTCGTGCACGTTGTACCGGATCCGCGGCGACACGGTAGCCGGCCGGGACACCGTGACCACAAGCTCGCCCCCGACGCTCTCGATGTAGTAGTCCGTCGGGTCGTACTGGAAGATCATCGGCAGCCGGCCCCGGTCGCCGAACAGGGCCTCGGCGAGTGCCGGGCAGGCTGCCGCGGCCTGACGCAACCACACTGTCAGCGGGAACTCCGCGGCGATGCCGATGTCCAGGTCGCTGGCACCATAGGCAGAGAAGACGGCCCGGAAGGTGCGCTCTAGCCTGGCCCGCAGGCTCTCGCTCATGCCCTCGCCGCCCACGAAGCCGTAGATCCGGTACCGCGACAGGTCGCCGGCCCGTTCCAGCAGTGTCCGCAGGAACGGCGGGTAGCCGGTGATGATGTAGGTGTAATCCGGGCCCAGCAGGTCGAGGACGGACAGTACCTTGTCAGGCTCGGGGCCGGTCGACTTGATCAGCCCCAGCCGGCCCAGGGATTGCGAGACGTTGGTGCCAGTGGCCCAGGCCCCCATCGAGAATCCGTTGATGGTGACGATCGGCCCGCTGGCGCCGGGGTCGCCGTCGAGGACATGGCGCACCAGCAGGGCCAGCCTCCTGCGCACCTGCTCCAGCTCGGCCTTGCTGCGGACCCAGGTGTAGGGCCGGCCTGAGCTCCCGGACGACTCATCCAGCTCGGCGCCGGCCACCGGGAGCACGCCGTGGCGGCAGCGGGCCGCCAGCGGGTAGGCGTCGATGTAGGACTTCTTGTCGGTGACCGGCAGTGCTGCCAGCCATTCACGGGCTGGCGCCCTGGCGGGTATCTCGCCGACGAAGTCGGCGTAGGCGGGGACGGTGGCCAGCGCGCGGCGCGCCGCCGTCGCGGCGGCCTCCGCGGACACCCGGCTGGCCAGCCCGCCGGCTCGTCCCGCCACCCGGAACGCGAGCAGGCTGCGGCTAGCCGCCGAGTTGGCGAGGCGCACGCATGAAAGGTGATCCATGCGACCATCGTCGGCGCGGCGCTGCCTGTCTCGCCTGAGCCGGGATACTCATCTGCGCGGCGCGCCTACTCAGAACCAGGCCGAGCGCCATTACCTAAGTCCCGGCCGGGCCGTCCCGTTCAGGAGACAAGGAGGCGAAGGCCAAGCTCTGCCGCTTCGAGGTCGAGGAGGTCGCGGTTGCGTTCGGCCCACCGCCCGGATGCGAGGTCATCACGGAGGCTGCGCACTGCCCGCTGCTCGGCTTCCGGCCCGACTCTGGCCCACACCGACACTCCGCGGCGCACCTGGTCGTCCAGGTATGCCTCGGGCCGGCGCCAGTAGGCCTCGAAGAAGCCGTCAGCGCAGTCCCACGGAATGAGCACCGGCTCCGTCCGGGCTCCGATCGCGCGGGCCAGCTCGGTCACCGGAGGCCGCCCTGCGACGAGGTCAGCGATCTCAGGCAGGTAGTCACGAGTAAGCCAGAACTTGTGACGCCATCCGGTGTCACTGGCGTCGTGCGTGAACACCACCACGCGTCGAGCCACCCGCCGCATCTCCCGCAGCCCGGCGGCCGGGTCTTTCCAGTGATGAACGGTGGACACAGCCATCGCGGCGTCGAAGGACTGGTCCTCGAACGGGAGGCTCTCCGCGGCGGCCGCCACGCACGGCGCCGCGCCCGCGGGGCGCTGCGCGCGCATGAGCGCCGACGGTTCCACCGCGGTGACGTCACGGCCGGGGGGCTCGTAGGAGCCGGTGCCAGCCCCGACATTCACCACCGTCCGCGCATCGCCGAGCGCAGCCCAGATCCTCGCGGCGATCCGCGGCTCGGTACGCCGCGTCACGGTGTACGTGGCGCCGATGGTGTCATACAACTGCCCGCCGGACATGTCACTGCCTCCCGAGCTGCCGCCATCCCCCGACGCGCACGAGCCTATGTATCGAGCCGATACATCGACACGATACATAGTGGTCACGTAATGCCGCAAGCCGGGCATCGTTGCTCCCGCCGCCAGCGGCCCAGCCGGGCCTTGTCGGCCGACCTGGCCAAGGCCGTCAATCTCCCTCAGCCCAGGTACCGGGCGCAGGGAATGGCCCTGTCCCACACGCGGTCGCGGACAAAGACGCACTGGCGCAGCAGTCCGGGGTCGTTCTCGCGGGCGAAGCCGCCCGTGCGGCCATCCTCGGAGAAGATGCTCAGCACCAGCTTGTCATCGTCCATCAGCCAGTAATCCTCGGGCGGGCAGTCAATGTCCCTGGCCTGGCTGCGGGGCAGGTAGCGGATGTCTTCCCCCGCCTCGGCGTTAAGGCGTGACATGGCCAGACCCCAGCGGGTGTAGTCGGTGTGCGGGATGCTCACCAGCCTGGCCCGCTGGACCTGGACGCCCGTCGCCGTAGCCTCGCGGACGAAGCTCAGCCAGTCCTGATGCCAGGCGTAGTCATCGGCTTCGCCACGCAGCCATCTGCCGAACGGCTCGTCCTCGGCCCCGACGCTATAGGTGTCCCGCTGCTCCAGATGGAACGCGCGCCGACTGTTGCGGGTGACGGCCTTGAAGTCCTGATAGGTCAGCGGCTCCATAGCCCTCCTCGCAGGGTGGAACGTGAGCGGCCTGACCGCTCCCTGCATGTCGAGTGCCGTATAAGGCCTGGCCGGTCATCGGGGCGTGGCGAGTATCGCCGCGAGCGCGTCGAGCGCTGAGGGGATCAGGGCGTAGTAGGCCCAGACGCCGCGCTTGTCGCGGGTGAGGATGCCGGCGTCGACCAGGATCTTCAGGTGGTGGGAGATGGTCGGCTGGGTGAGGCCGAGGGGTCCGGTCAGGTCACAGACGCAGGCTTCCCCGCCATCGTGGGCCGCGACCATCGATACCAGCCGCAGCCGGGTCGGGTCGGCCAGTGCTTTCAGCAGCCGGGCCAGGCCGGCGGCCTGGACCGCGCTGAGGGGCTCACGCAGCAGCGGCGTGCAGCACGCCGCCGCCGCGGGCACGAGTACCGGGCTCACCTGCTCAGTATGGTTGGCTCATTGACAGCTGTCTATCTCTCAGGACACCCTAGGCATCGACAGTCGTCTATGTGAGGGGTAGTCATGGCCAGGGATGAAACGGCCGCCGAACTGACCGCGCGCGACTAGTGACTGCCGCGGACGGCCGGCGGGCCGTAGCCGAGTTCACCGGCACCGGGCTGCTGGTTGCCGTCGTGGTCGGATCGGGGATCTCCGCCACCCGGCTGACCGACGACGCGGCGGTCCGGCTGCTGGTCAACTCGCTGGTGACCGCGATGGGCCTGGCCGTGCTGATCCTGATCTTCAGCCCATCAGGCGGCGCTCAGTTCAACCCGGTGGTGACCGCGGCCGACTGGCTGCTGAGCCGCCGGACCGGGCACCGCTACGGCGCGGGCCTGGCCGCCATGGTCATGGCCAGCCAGGTCACAGGGGCTATCGGCGGGGCGGCCCTGGCTGATGCGATGTTCGCCGAGCCGGCGCTGAGCGTGTCTGGTCATCATCGCGGCGGCGGGCCCGTGCTGCTGTCGGAGGTCGTCGCGACGGCCGGGCTGCTCCTGCTCATCGTGACCCTGGCGCGCACCGGCCGGACTCAGCACGCCCCCTGGTCGGTCGGCGCGTGGATCGGCGCGGCCTACTGGTTCACCGCGTCTACCTCGTTCGCGAACCCGGCCGTCACCATCGGCCGGATGCTGACCAGCACCTACGCCGGGATCGCCCCGGCCTCGGTCCCGGCGTTCATCGCCATGCAACTGCTCGGCGCGGCGGCCGGTACCTGCCTGGCCATCGCGACCACCCCGGCCAGAGCCGCCGCGGCCGGCCGGGCACCCGAACCGGCGCACCTCGCTGGCTGATCACAGGGAGGCACCAGGCATGGCCCTAGCACCCACGGTGCTGTTCGTCTGCACCCACAACGCGGGCCGCTCGCAGATGGCCGCCGCGCTGCTGGACCACCTCGCCGCCGGGAAGGTCCGCGTCACCTCGGCCGGATCACAGCCCGCCAGCCAGCTCAACCCCGCCGTGGTCCAGGCCATGGCCGAGATCGGCCTGGACATCTCCCGCGCCTACCCCAAGCCCCTCAGCAGCAACAAGGTCCACGCCGCCGACGTGGTCATCACCATGGGCTGCGGGGATGCCTGCCCGGTCTTCCCCGGCAAGCGCTACCTCGACTGGGACCTGCCCGACCCGGCGGGCCTGGACCTGGCCGCCATCCGCCCGATCCGCGACGACATCCGGCGCCGCGTGGCAGCGCTAGCCACGGAACTGGCCCCGCTCAGCGGCGAGAGCCGGCGGGCGGCCGGGGAATAGGTAAATCCGTGATCGTGGTGATTAGTCAGTGCTATTTGCTGAGTACCCACCACGATCACGGAAGCGCGTCAGCGGCGGGCACCTGCTGCGGGCGGGGCCGCTAGCCGTGGTGGATGCGGCCGCTGGTGGTGGTCAGCGGCTGGCCGGTCCCGCCCCAGCGCAGCTGGATCAGCTCCGCCGCGATCGCGACCGCGGTCTCCTCCGGTGTCCGGGCGCCGAGGTCAAGGCCGATCGGCGAGCGGAGCCTGGACAGCTCCTGCTCGGTCAGGCCGGCCTCGCGCAGCCGGGCCAGCCGGTCGTCATGGGTGCGCCTGCTGCCCATCGCGCCGATGTAGCCGGCCGGGGTGCGCAGCGCGACCTCCAGCAGCGGCACGTCGAACTTGGGGTCGTGGGTCAGCACGCAGATGACCGTCCTCGGGTCGACCGGGGTCCTGGCCAGGTAGCGGTGCGGCCAGTCGGTCACGACCTCGTCCGCGTCGGGGAACCTGGCCCGGGTCGCGAACACCGGCCTGGCGTCGCACACGGTCACCTGATAGCCCAGGAACTTGCCCGCCCGGGCCACCGCGGCCGCGAAGTCGATCGCGCCGAACACCAGCATCCGCGGCGGCGGCGCGAACGACTGCACGAACACGCCCAGCTCGTCCCTGCGCCGCTCCCCGTCGGGCCCGTACCGGCGCACCGCGGTCAGGCCCTGGGCCAGCATCCCGCGCGCGTCGTCGTCCACCGCCTGGTCGAGCCTCTCGCCGGAGCCGAGCGTGCCCGCGGTCCTGCCGTGACCCTGGCCGGCCGTCCCGTCCTGGCTCTCACCGCCCGCCCAGATCACCCGGCGGGCGCCGATCACCCCGGGGCCGTCGATCACCGTCGCCACCGCGACCGGCTGGCCCGAGCGCACCGCGGCGGCCACCTCACCCAGCTCGGGGTAGGTCCGCTTGCCGACCGGCTCGACGAAGATGTCGATGATGCCGCCGCAGGTCAGTCCCACCGAGAACGCGTCGTCGTCGCTGACGCCGTAGCTCTGCAGCACCGCCTGGCCCGCCTCGCGCACGGACCCGGCCAGCTCGTACACCGCGCCTTCCACGCACCCGCCGGACACGCTGCCGACCACCTCGCCGGCCGCCGACACCGCCAGCGCCGCTCCGGGCTCCCTGGGCGCGCTCCGGAACGTCCGCACCACGGTCGCCAGGCCGAAGCTCTCCTCGGCATCCCACCACTTGGTTATCGGACCCAGGATGTCTCGCACGAACGCCTCACCTCGGCCTCTCGCGATATACCACCAGGTTACGTTCCTGCCGGGGCAGGAAGCGATCAGTGGTGCGTACCCAGACCGCCCGGAACGGCACTCCGGCGGACGTTTGACACAACTTCTTAGGGTTGCCTAAGCTTCCCAACGCCGGTCTTAGGGTTACCTAAGCATCGCTGGCCGGCGAGACCACCGACCGCACTCGCTGGATGGGACAATGACGAACCCAAGCAAGTCGGCCCTGGCCCGGATCGGCTGGCTGGCCCTGCCGGCCGCTGCCGTGCTGCTAGGCGCCTGTAGTTCGGCGGCGCACCCGGCCGCCCACGGCCCGGGGCCCCGGCAGGCGGCCTGCAACCAGGTCAGCGGCGCGCTAGCCGACGGCCCCGACTCCGACACCGACCCGGTCGGCTACGCCCAGGCCCAGATCATCCCGCTCAGCCAGGTCCGCACCAGCGACTCCGCGCTCGCCGCGGCGGTCGCCCGGCTGGACCGGGCCTACCGGCAGATCGCCGCCAGCAACGCGGTGCCGGCCGCCGCCAGGCAGGACGTGGCCACCGCGAGCAAGCAGATCAACGCGATCTGCCCGGGGGCGGCGTCATGACCCGCCGCATCGCCGCTGCCGCCGCCGGGATGGCCCTGACCTGCGGCATGCTCGCCGCCTGCAGCGCCGCCGCCAGCACCGGCAGCACCCTCACCCTCTACAGCGGCCAGCACCTGCAGACCGCGCAGAACCTGGTGGCCGCGTTCGAGAAGAAGACCGGCATCACGGTCAGCATCCGCAGCGACGACGAGGACGCGCTGGCCGACCAGATCGTCACCGAGGGGTCGCACTCCCCCGCCGACGTGTTCTTCACCGAGAACACCCCGCCACTGGAGTTCCTGCAGGGCAAGGGCCTGCTGGCGCACCTGGACCCGGGCACGCTGGGCGCCACCCCGGCCAGGTACCGGTCCGCGGCCGGCGACTGGACGGGCATCTCGGCCCGCACCAGCGTGCTGATCTACAACCCGGCGCTGATCTCGCCCGGGCAGCTGCCCGCCCACGTGCTCCAGCTCGCCAGCCCGGCGTTCAAGGGCAAGCTGGCGATCGCCCCGCAGGAGACCGACTTCCAGCCGATCGTGACCTCGATCATCGACGCCTACGGCAAGCCCGCCGCGCTCAGCTGGCTGAAGGGCATCAAGGCGAACGCGGGCAGCAGCCACAACTATCCCGACAACGAGACGGTCGCCGACGAGGTCAACCGGGGCGCCGTGGCGTTCGGGCTGGTGAACCAGTACTACTGGTACAGGATGCGGGCCGAGATCGGGGCCGGCGCGACCAAGGCAAGGATCACCCACCTGGCCCCCCGCGACCCTGGTTACGTGATCGACGTGGCCGGCGCGGCGGTGCTGAAGTCCAGCAGGCACCAGAAGGCCGCCCAGGAGCTCGTCGCCTTCCTGACCAGCAAGCAGGGCCAGGAGATCATCGCCAACCCGGCCAAGTCGATCAGCTTCGAGTACCCGATCGACTCCGGCGTGACCACGATGGCCGGGGAGACACCGCTGCGCCAGCTGCAGCCGGTCCCGCTGTCGCTGAGCAGGCTCGGCACCGGCAGCCTGGCGGTCAGCCTGCTGCGGCAGGCCGGGCTGCTGTGACCCGGCCCGCGCCAGCGGGGCGCTGATGGCCGCGCCGCAGGCGGTCACCACCGCCCGCGAGCCAGGGCTGCTGGCCGCCCCGCAGCGGCACGGCCGGCGCCCCCGGCGGCCGGCCGGCCTGATCGGCGCCAGCGCGCTGGTCGCCGCGCTGCTCGCGGTGCCGCTGGTATTCCTGCTGATCGAGGCGGCCAGCGCGGGCGCCGGCCCGGTCGGCGCGCTGGTCTTCCGCGGCCTGACCGCCGAGCTGCTGTGGAACACGCTGCGGCTGACCGTGGTGGTCACCGCGCTGTGCGCGGTGATCGGCACCGCGGCGGCGTGGTTCACCGAGCGGACCAGCCTGCCGGGCCGGCGGGTGTGGGCGGTGCTGGTGGTGGTGCCGCTGGCCATCCCCGACTTCGTCGTCAGCTTCGGCTGGGCGTCGCTGTGGACCTGGGTGCAGGGCTTCCGCGGCGCGGTGATCGTGCTGACCCTCGCGGTGTACCCGCTGGTCTACCTGCCGGTCGCGGCCAGCCTGCGGTCGGCCGACCCGGGTCAGGAGGAGGTGGCGCGCAGCCTGGGCGTGGGCCGGGTGCGCACCTTCGCCCAGATCACCCTCGGCCAGGCCCGCGGCGCCATCCTGGGCGGCTGCCTGCTGGTGGCGCTGGTGCTGCTGGCCGAGTACGGCGCGTTCGAGATCCTCGGCTACCAGACCTTCACCACGATGATCTTCAGCGAGTTCTCCGTGTCGTTCAACCTGCCCGCCGCCTGCGCGCTGTCGCTGGTCCTGGTGCTGCTCAGCCTGCTGGTGCTGGGCGGCGAGGGCGCGCTGCGCGGCCGGGCCCGGGTCAGCAGGCCAGGCCCGCAGCGGCAGCTGCCGCCGCGCCGCCTCGGCCGGGCCGCCGTCCCGGTGCTGGCCGGGTTCGGGCTGCTGACCGCGCTGGCGCTGGGCGTCCCGGTCGGCGCCAGCGTGTACTGGATCTTCGAGGGCGGCACGCACGCGCTGGCGGGGGTGTCGCTGATCGCGGCGGCCGGCCACACCGCGGCCTACGGCGCCGCGGCCGGCGCGCTGGCCACCGCGGCGGCGCTGCCGGTGGCGCTGCTGGCGGTCCGGCACCCGGGCCGGGCCCGGCTGCTGCTGGAACGCAGCACCTACCTGGTGCTGGCGATGCCGGGCGTGGCCGCGGCGTTCGCGCTGTCCTACTTCACCGAGCGCTACGGCGCCGGGTTCCTTTACCAGAGCACCGCGCTGCTGGTCCTGTGCTACTCGATCATGTTCTTCCCGCTGGCCCTGGTCGGGGTGAAGGCCTCGCTGGCCAGGGCGCCGGCCAGCCTGGACGAGATCGCCCAGTCGCTTGGCCAGCGCAGGCTGGCGGTGCTGTGGCGGGTGACCCTGCGGCTGACCGCGCCCGGCCTTGGTGCCGCGTTCTGCCTGGTCTTTCTCTCGGTGGTCACCGAGCTGACGGCCACGCTGCTGCTGATACCGACCGGCGCCGCGACCCTCGCCACCCAGTTCTGGGCGTACGAGACTAACCTGTCCTACGGCCAGGCGGCCCCGTTCGCCCTGGTGATGATCGCCGTGGCCGCCGTCCCCAGCTACCTGCTGGGCCGGTTCTTCGACCGGTCGGCGCACGCGCAGCAGGGTGAGGCGAGGAACGAGGCATGACGCAGCTCGCGGTGGCCGGCCTGTACAAGGCGTTCGGCGATCACCCGGTCCTGGCCGGGGTGGACCTGGAGGTGCCCGCCGGGTCGCTGACCGCGATCCTGGGCCCGTCGGGCAGCGGCAAGACCACGCTGCTGCGGGTGCTGGCGGGGTTCGAGCGGGCCGAGGCGGGCACCGTCACGATCGGCGGCACGGTGGCCGACGGGCCCGGCGTGCACCTGCCGCCGCAGCTGCGCCGGATCGGCTACGTGCCGCAGGAAGGCGGCCTGTTCCCGCACCTGAGCGTGGCCGCGAACATCGGCTTCGGGCTGCCGCGGCGCGAGCGCACCGCCGCCGCGGTCGGCGGGCTGCTGAACGCGGTGGGCCTGGCCGGGCTGGGCCGCCGCTACCCGCATCAGCTGTCGGGCGGCCAGCAGCAGCGGGTCGCGCTGGCCAGGGCGCTGGCGATCAAGCCGAGGATCGTGCTGCTGGACGAGCCGTTCGCGTCGCTGGACGCGCACCTGCGCGCCAGCGTCCGCGCTGACGTGCAGCAGCTGCTCGCCGCGGCGGGCACCACCGCGGTGCTGGTCACCCACGACCAGGACGAGGCGCTGTCCACCGCCGACCGGGTCGCGGTGCTGCGGGACGGGCGGATCGCGCAGTGCGCCGCCCCGCTGGAGTTGTACGCCCGGCCGGCCGACGCCGACCTGGCCCGGTTCATCGGCGAGGCGAACCTGCTCGACGGCGTGCTCGGCCCGGGCACGGTGGACACCGCCCTGGGCAGGCTGCCGGTCGAGGTGGCCGGCCTGGCCGGGCCGGACAGCGGCCCGGCGACAGTGCTGATCAGGCCCGAGCAGGTCGAGGTGGAGCCGGACGGGCCGGCCGCCGCGCCGGGCGAGGCCGGCTGCCTGGCGGGCCGGGTGGTCGCCTACGGCTACCACGGGCACGACGCGGTGATCCGGGTCGAGCCGGACCCGGCCGCGGGCACCGGGCAGATCCTGGCCCGCACGGCCGGCGGGCGGCAGCTGCCGCCGGGGGCCCCGGTGCGGCTGCGGGCCCGCGGCCCGGTGCTGGCCTGGCCCGGGCCCGCCGCCGTGAGCTAACCGCGCAGCGTGCCCAGCGCGACGGCCGTCTCCAGCGCGGCCAGCACCGCGTCCCAGCCCTTGTCCTCGCTGCTGGTCTCCAGCCCGCAGCGGTCCAGCGCCTGGTCCAGGGTGTCGCAGGTGAGCACGCCGTTGCCGACCGGGGTGCTGGTGTCCAGCGCCACCCGGGCCAGCCCGTAGGTGACCGCCTGGCAGACGTACTCGAAGTGCGGGGTGCCGCCGCGGATGACCGCGCCCAGGCAGGCGACGGCGTCATGGCGGCGGGCCAGTTCCGCGGCCACCACCGGCAGCTCCATCGCGCCGGGCACCCTGACCACCGCCGGGCCGGCCACCCCGCAGGCGGCGGCCGCGGCCACCGCCCGGTCCAGCAGGCTGCCGGTGACCTGCGGGTGCCAGCTCGTCGCGGCGATGCCCAGCCGCAGGCCCGCGGCCGCCACCGCCCTGCCGGGCGGGCGGCCCTCGCCGCTCACCCGGCGTGCGCCGCGGGCGCGCCGGGTGCCGGCCGCGCCGCGCTGACCGGGCCGTCAGGCGCCGGCCGCGGGGCGCTGACCGGGCCGCCGGGGTCTGGCCGCGGCGCGCTGACCGGGGCACCGGGGACCGGCCGCGGGGCGCTGACCGGGGCACCGCCGTCGCCGCCGGGCCCGGCCGGGCTGATAGCGGCGACAGCCACTCCCGTCCCCGCGTGCCCGTTCGGGACCGACAGGTTGTCGATCTGGTGGCCGAGCCGGTCCCGCTTGGCGAGCAGGTACCGCAGGTTGTCGGGGGTCGGCGGCACCGGCAGCCCGACCCGGCCGGTCACCGTGATCCCGAAACCGGACAGCCCGCGGACCTTGTCCGGGTTGTTGGTCAGCAGCCGCAGCGACTCGACGCCCAGGTCGGCGAGGATCTGCGCGCCGGTGGAGTACTCCCGCGCGTCCGCGGGCAGCCCGAGCTCCAGGTTGGCGTCGACCGTGTCCGCGCCGCCGTCCTGCAGCTGGTAGGCGCGCAGCTTGGACAGCAGCCCGATGCCGCGGCCCTCGTGCCCGCGCAGGTACAGCACGATCCCGCGGCCCTCCGCCGCGATCGCGGCCATCGCCGCGGTCAGCTGCGCGCCGCAGTCGCACCGCCGGGACCCGAACACGTCGCCGGTCAGGCACTCGGAGTGCATCCGGACCAGCACGTCACCGGCCCCGGCCGGGTCGAGCGGGTCGCCGAGCACCAGCGCGAGGTGCTCGGTGCCGTCCACCGAGTTCTGGTAGCCGATCGCCAGCCACTCGCCGAACTGGTTGGGCAGCCGGGTCTGCACCACCCGGCGGACCATCAGCTCGGAGTGCCGCCGGTACTCGATCAGCTGCGCGATCGTGATCAGCGCGAGGCCGTGCTCGTCGGCGAACGCGCGCAGCTGCGGCAGCCTGGCCATGGTGCCGTCGTCGTTGAAGATCTCCGCGACCACCCCGGCCTCGGTCAGCCCGGCCATCCGGGCCAGGTCGACCGCGGCCTCGGTGTGCCCGGCCCGGCGCAGCACGCCGCCCTCGGCGTAGCGCAGCGGGAAGACGTGCCCGGGCCGGACGATCTCGTACGGCTCGGTCGCCGAGTCGACCAGGGTGCGGATGGTCCTGGCCCGGTCGGCGGCCGAGATCCCGGTGGTGATCCCGTCCCGCGCGTCCACGCTCACCGTGAACGCGGTCCCCATGTGCTCCTGGTTGTCGCTGGTCATCGGCGGCACCTGCAGCCGGTCCAGGTCCGCGCCCAGCATCGGCACGCAGATCAGGCCGCGCGCGTACCGGATCGTGAACGCCAGCAGCTCAGGCGTGGCCTTGGCCGCGGCGAACACGATGTCGCCCTCGTTCTCCCTGCTGGCGTCGTCGACCACGACGACCGGCCGGCCCGCCGCGATGTCGGCGACCGCGCGCGGCACGTCGTCCAGCGCCGTCTCGCCCGCCGGGTCCGTCCCTGACATCAGCCCGCCCTCCCGTCCAGCAGCCGCTCGACGTACTTGGCGATCACGTCGACTTCCAGGTTGACCGGCTGGCCGGGCGCGCTGGTGCCGAGCGTCGTCCTGGCCAGCGTCTCGGGGATGAGGCTGACCTCGAACCACGGCTCGCCCGGCGGCCCGATGGCCGACACCGTCAGGCTGACCCCGTCCACCGCGACCGAGCCCTTGAGCGCGAGATAACGCATAAGCTCCGCGGGCGCGGTGATCCGCACGGCCTCCCAGTTCTCAGCTGGCCTGCGTTCGGCGATCACGCCGGTCCCGTCCACGTGCCCCTGGACCAGGTGACCGCCGAGCCTGCCGTCAGGCTGGACCGGCCGCTCCAGGTTGACCTGGCTGCCGGGGGCGAGCCCGCCGAGCCCGGACCGGTCCAGCGTCTCGCCCATCACGTCGGCGCTGAACGCCCCGGCCCCGGCCTGGGTGACGGTCAGGCAGACGCCGTTGATCGCGATCGAGTCCCCGCGCAGCGCGCCGGCGCTGACCCTGGGACCGCGCACCGTGAGCCGGGCCGCGCCGGGAAGCTTCTCCAGGGCGACAATCTCGCCCAGCTCTTCCACGATTCCGGTGAACACGCCGTCCTCCTCCGGAGCTGCCGCCAGGCTCCGGGGGACCGCGCGGATGCGCGAGCACAGCCGGTGCGCCCGGTACCGGGCCACAGGCCGCGCGCGTGCTGCCTCCCATCCGGACTTTTACCGTCGGTCCCGGGATTCCACCGGGTCAGCCGGCCGATGGCCTCGGCCGGGTCGCGGACTATCACCGCCGGTTCGGATTTCCACCGACCCCGGAGCACGCCTTGCTGATGTATGGCAACCAGTGTGCCACAACGGTTATTTCCGGTGCCCGGCCGGCTGGCCGCCGGTTCCCGCGCGGGTCACCGCGCGGCGGTGCTGTTGCGGCGGGCCAGCGTGTCGACGGTGACGGCGGCGAGCAGCACGATCGCGGTGACGATGTCGGTCGCCGCCGTGCTCATGCCGATCAGGCTCAGCCCGTTGTAGATCGTGGCGACGACCAGCCCGCCCAGCAGCGCGTGCAGCATCCGGCCCCGGCCGCCGAACAGGTTGGTGCCGCCGATCACCGCCGCCGCGACGGCGAACAGCACCAGCTGGCCGCCGTCGACATCGGTGGAGATCGAGGCCAGCCGGGAGGCATAGGCGATGCCGCCGATTCCGGCCGTCAGGCCGCACAGCCCGAACGCCAGCGTCCGCACCCCGGCCAGGTTGACGCCGGCCCGGCGGGCCGCCTCGGCGTTGCCGCCGATCGCGTAGACGTAGCGGCCGAACCGGGTCCGGCCGGTCAGCACGGCCCACAGCACCAGGACGCCGAGCACGACGAAGACCACCAGCGGCACGCCGCGCAGCGTGGTGATGCCGATGCCCCGGTTGGTGTTGCCGACCAGGACCACCACGATGCCCGCCACGGCCATCACCGCGACCTTGAGAATGGTGACGCCGAGCGGCGGGGCCACCAGGTTGCTGGCCCGGCGGCGCTGGTCCCTGCTGATCATGAAGAAGCCCGCCAGCACGACGACGACGATCATCACGACCCAGCCGGCCACCGGGCTGAGGTTGCCGTTCGCGATGTCGTTGAGGATGCTGTTCTCCAGCGGGATGGTGCCGCCCGCGCCGTGACCGCTGCGGGCCACCAGGATGATCATCAGGCCCTCGAGCCCGAGCAGCCCGGCCAGGGTGACCACGAACGAGGGCAATCCCAGCCGGGTGATCAGCGTGCCCTGCACCAGGCCGATCAGGGCGGTGGCCGCCAGCCCCATGAGGATCGCCAGCCACCAGGGCAGCGTGAAGACCGCCCAGAGGGTGACCACGGCGCCGACCGCCGCGTTGAAGCCGACCGACAGGTCGATCTCGCCCAGCAGCAGGACGAAGACCTCGGCCATCCCGAGCAGGACGATCGGGGCGCCCTGGACCAGCAGGTTGACCAGGTTGCCCGCGGACAGGAAATTGGAGTTCTTGATCTGGAAGAAGATCACGATGGCGATCAGGCCGAGGATGATCGGCAGCGCGCCGCTCTCGCCGCTACGGACCCGCTTGAGCCAGATCCGCGCGTACTCGCCGATCGAGTCGGCGACCAGCTCGGGAGCCCCGGCGACGGCCGCTTCCTCGCGGGCCGCCTCGTGCGCCGCCGGGCCAGCCGCGATGATCGCGGGGCTGTCGGCCTCGGCCGGCTCCTCCTGGACGCCGCGTCGGGTTGATGACATCGTTCAGCCTTCCGTGCCGCTGGAATGACCGCGCGACGCCGCGGGCTCGCCCGCGTTGCCGTTCATGCCGCCCGCGCGGGAGGTGGCGCCAGTGGTCATGAGCTCCACGATGGACTGGGTGTCGAAGTCCGACGCGGGGCCCGCCGCCGCTAGCCGGCCGAGATACAAGACCGCGATCCGGTCGGCGACCTGGAAGACCTCGTTCAGGTTGTGCGAGATCACGATGACCGCGTGCCCCCTGCTGCGCAGCCGGCCGATCAGGTCCAGGACCAGCTCGGTCTGGGACACGCCGAGTGCCGCGGTGGGCTCGTCCATGACGACGAGCTTCGCGTCGAGCATGACCGCCTTGGCCACCGCGACCGACTGGCGCTGCCCGCCCGACAGCGAGCCGACCGGCTGCCGGATCGAGCGGACCGTGGTGACCCGCAGGTCGGTCAGCGTCTGCTTCGCGGTCAGCTCCATGCTGACCTCGTTCAGCAGGCCGAACCGGCGGGTTTCGTGCCCGAGCATCATGTTCTGCACGATGTCCAGGTTGTCGCACAGCGCCAGGTCCTGGTACACGGTCGCGATGCCGAGGTCGGCCGCGTCCTTCGGGCCGTGCAGGTGCACCGGCTGGCCGTTCCAGATCAGCTGGCCGCTGCTGGGCTCCCAGATGCCGGCGATGGTCTTGATCATCGTCGACTTGCCGGCCCCGTTGTCCCCGACCAGCGCGGTCACCTGGCCGGCCGGGATGTCCAGGTTGATGTCGGTCAGCGCGTGCACCGGCCCGAAGCTCTTGCCGATCCCGCGCAGCGCGAGCAGCGGCGCGCCGCCCTGCTGCCCGGCCTCGGTGCCTTCTGAGATGGCCGATGGCGCCCCGCCCGTCTCCGCGGGCCGGGCGCCATCAGCCGCGCCGGGATTCACCACTGCGCGGATCCCGTCGTGTCCCGAGCGCTCATCACTATCCCGAAATCCCTGCCGCGGTGCAGGCAGCCTTGTACTTGGCGGTGCAGAGCTGCGAGGCCGGCACGAAGTTGTCAGCGATCACTGTCGAGTTCATATTCGACGGCGTCACCCACTTCGGCGTCAAGAGCACCGAGGAAACCGCGACCTTGGCCTGGGTGTCCTGGGTGCTGCCGTTCACCAGCGCGGCCGGCGGCGTGACCCCGGCGCGGGCATACAGCGCCAGCGCGGCGGCGGCCTGGGCCTCCAGGTAGATCGGCTTGTAGGCGGTGCCGCACTGGTAGCCGGACAGGATGTTCTGCAGGCCGATCAGGGTCGCGTCCTGGCCGGTGACCGGGAAGGTCTTCGGCTTGACGCCCAGGCCCTGCAGGTAGTGGATGATCGGGGCGGCGTTCTCATCGTTGGGCGTCAGCACCGCGTTGATGTTCTTGTGCGCGGTGAACTGGCCCTGGAAGCGGGTCTCCGCGGTGGGCGGGTCCCAGGTGCCCGCGGTCTTGCCGACCTGCTTCCACTTGCCGGAGTCGAAGAACGGCTTCATCACGGCCTGGTAGCCCTGCGCGAACAGGGTGGCGTTGTTGTCGGTCGGGTCGCCGTACATGACCAGCACGTTCGGCTTCTTCACGTTCCAGGCCGAGACGCAGCTGACCAGGCCCTGGCCGATCAGCTTGCCGACCTGCACGTTGTCGAAGCTCACGTAGTACTTGCGGCTGCCGCCCAGGGTCAGCCGGTCGTAGTCGATGACCGGCACGCCCTTGGACGAGGCATATTTCTCGATCGACGCGCCGACACCGGAGTCAAGCGGGTCCATGATGAGGACGCTGGCGCCATTGGTGATATCGGCCTGCGCGTCACTGAGCTCGGTGGCGTCGCTGCCCTGGGCGTTCTGCACGGTAAAGTCCGAGGACTTCAACCCGGCGGTTTGCAGCGCTTTAGTGAGATAAGGGGCGTCAAATTCGGTATACCGGGCCGACGACACGGTATCGGGCAAGATGACGCCGACCTTTCCCTTGCCTTTGGTGACCAGCGGCTTCAGCTGCCCCATCGCGGAGAAGTCCCTCGTGAACGAGGATGCGCTGATCGACGGCACGGATCCCGAGCCTGAGCCGCTGCCTGAGCTGCCCGACGACGACGGAGAGCTGCTGCCGCAGGCCGAGATGACCAGGGCCACGCCAGCCGCCACCGACGTCAGGGCGACTTTCTTACTGAGCAGGTCCAACGAAACCACCCTCGTTCTTGAGCGGGGAGTGCTTGAGCCTCGGACGGATGCCAGACCGCGGGCAAAGATGGGCGGTCCTAGCCCGTTCAGGTGAACCTTATGCCGGGCAGGATTAACAGACCCGTTAACATCGGGCTGCCCCCGTGAAAATTCCGTAAACAGCGCGGCGGCGGCCGGTTACTCTGCGGCGATCCGGTAGCCCGCGCGCGGCTGGGTGAGGATCAGCGCGGGCCCGTCGGCGGGTTCCAGCTTGGCCCGCAGCCGCCGCACGTACACCCGCACGTACTCGGTCTCGGTCTCGTAGCCATGGCCCCAGACCCGGCGCAGCAGGTGCGCGTGGGTGAGCAGCTTGCCCCGGTTGGTGACCAGCTCGCGCAGCAGCGCGAACTCGGTCGGGGTCAGGTGCACCGGCTGCCCGTCCCTGGACACCTGCTGGGCGGCCAGGTCGATCACCAGCGGGCCGACGGTGATGACCGGCGGGCCGGGCTCCGGCGCCGCCGACGGCCTGGTGCGGCGCAGCGTGGCGGTGATCCGGGCGAGCAGTTCCTCGATGCTGAACGGCTTGGTCAGGTAGTCGTCCGCGCCGACGTTGAGCGCGGTCACCTTGTCCCGCTCGCCGCCGCGCGCCGACACCACGATCACCGCGACCGGTGACCGCTCGCGGATCTCCCGGCACAGCTCGAACCCGTCGATCTCGGGCAGCATCAGGTCCAGCAGCACGATGTCGGGCGCCTCGGTCTCCAGCAGCCGCAGCGCGCGGGACCCGTCCGCGGACACCACCGTGTCGAAGCCGCGGACGGTCAGGTTGGACCTGATCAGGTCGACGATGTTGGGGTCATCTTCGATGATCAGCGCGCGCGTATGCGCCGCCTCGGTGCTCACGTGGCGATGTTGCCTTCCAGTACGGCGTGGCCGGCCTGCTCATGGCCGGCCGGCCCGCTGCCCGCGGGCGCGTCATCGGCGGCCAGCTCGGCCGGCAGCACGATGCGGAACGTGGTGCCGCTCCCGGCGGCGCTGCCCGGGCGGCCCAGCTCGATCCGGCCGCTGTGGGCGGTGACGATGCCGTGGGCGATGGACAGCCCGAGCCCGGCGCCGGCGGTCCTGGCCCGGCGCCGCCGCATCGGCTCGAACGGCGCGGTCCGCAGCTCGGCGGGCATCCCCGCGCCGTCGTCGGCGACGGTGACCGTCACCTCTCCCGGCTCGCTCGCCGCGGCGCTGACCAGCACCCGGGTGCCCGGCGGGTTGTGCCCGATCGCGTTGTCGAGCAGGTTGACGAAGACCTGCTCCAGCCGGTCGTGGTCGGCCCACACCACCGGCAGGTCCGGGTCGCAGCTGACCTGCACCGCCGCCCGGCCGGCCGGCGGCAGGCAGGCGACCGCCGCGTCCAGCACCAGCGGGATGTCGCACCAGTCCGGCTGCAGCCGCAGCACCCCCGACTCGATCGCGGAGAAGTCCAGCAGGTCGCCGACCAGCCGGCCCAGCCGGGCCGACTCGGCCGCGATCCGGGCCAGGAACCGCTGCTGGGAATCGCTGTCCCAGGTCACGTCGGACTGCATGAGGCTGGACGCGTAGCCCCTGATCGCGGTCAGCGGGGTGCGCAGCTCGTGGCTCAGCCGGGTCAGGAAGCCGCGCTGCAGTTCCTGCGACCGGCGCAGCGCCGCGGCCTCCTGGTGCGCGAGCCCGGCCTCCTCCCGCTCCAGCGCGAGCCGCAGCGAGTGCGCGGCGTCCTCGAGCAGCGCGGTGGCGTCAGCGGCCTGGCCCTGGTCGCCGCCGTGCTCGGGCAGCCCGCCGGGGCGGCCGTCGCCGCCGGGCCAGCCTGCCCCGTCCGGCAGGCCGGCCAGGTCCCGCCACCGCGCCAGCAGCGCGCTGGGCCCGCCCGGCGCGGCGAACGTCACCCCGAGCAGCCGCCCGTCCGGCCCGGCCGTCAGCTCCCTGGCCACCCCGTCGTGCCGGTCGACGGTCAGCGCGTGGTCGGCCGCGGCCAGCACCGCCCTGGACGCGGTGCTCACCCCGCCCTGCAGCCGGGCTGGCTGCGCCCCGGCCAGCGCCCGGCAGTACGCTGCCCGGCCGTCCCGCTGGGTCAGCAGCGCCACCTCTTCGGCCGCCAGTCCCTGCCGCAGCGACTGCAGCGCGAGCCCGAGTCCCTGGGCCACCGGGATCGGCCCGGCCAGCGTCTCCAGCATCTCCCTGATCGTCTCCAGCACCCGGTTGCGCGCGGTGACCTGCTCGAGCAGCCGGTCCCGCTCGATCGCGCTCGCCGCGTAGCCGGCGTACAGGTTGACCAGGTCCAGCTGGTCGCGCTGCGGCGCGCCGGGCTCCTGCCGGAAGACCGTGATCACCCCGAGGTGCCCGCCGGGGCCCAGCACCGGCACCGACCAGGAGCTGCCCACGGTGGCCGCCCTGGCCAGATCGCGGAACGGGGCCCAGGCGGCCCCGGTGGCCGCGTCCTGCTCGATCACCGGCTGCTCGGCGGCGGCGGCCAGCCCGACCGGCCCGCCGCCGGGGCCGTAGGGCAGCCGGGACCACTGCGCCTGCAGCGCGGCCGGCAGCCCGAGCGAGGCCGTGCACACGAGCGCGGTGTCCGCGGGCAGGTGGATGCTCAGCCGCTCGCTGCCCAGGGCCGCGCCGAGCGCGGACAGGATGAGCGACAGGCTGGAGGACGGGTCGGCCGACACCAGCCGGCCGGCCAGCCCGTGCAGCCGGGTCAGCTGCCGGCGCGCCGATGAGTCCAGCTGCTGGCCGGACAGCAGCGCCACCACGTCGTCGGGGTGCACCATGCTGGGCTTGACGTCGGCGACCAGCCGGCCGTGCCGCAGCACGATGATCCGGTCGGCCAGCCGGAACATCTGGTCGATGTCATGGCAGGCCAGCAGGATCGTGGCGCCCTGCTCGCGCAGGTTGGTGATCAGCCGCTCGACCTGGGCCGCCTCCCTGACCCCCAGCGACGCGGTCGGCTCGTCCAGCAGCAGCAGCCGGTGCCCGCGGGACATCGCCCTGGCGACCGCGACCAGCTGGCGCTGGCCGTGCGACAGCGACCGGACCGGCCTGGTGGTGTCCCTGGCCGCGATGCCCAGGCTCGCCAGCAGCGAGCTCGCCTCGGTGTGGAACCGGATGTCGGACAGCAGGTGGCGGCGGCGCTCCCGGCCGAGCAGCAGGTTCGAGGCCACGTCCAGGTTGTCGCACAGGGCCAGGTCCTGCCAGACCACCGCGACGCCGTCCCGGCCCGCGGCGACCGGGCTGGTGCTGACCAGCCGCCCGCCGAGCATGATCTGCCCGGCCGCCGGTGCGATGTCGCCGGCGATGCAGCGCACCAGGGTGGTCTTGCCCGCGCCGTTCTCCCCCGCCAGCGCCACCACCTGGCCGGGCCAGATGTCCAGGTCGATCCCGGTCAGCGCGCGCAGCGCGCCGTAGTCGACTGACAGCCGTGACACCGACAGCAGCGGTCCTGGCTGCGCGGGCGGCACCGGCGGTGCGGGCTGGGCGGTCACATGCCCATTGTGAGACGAATGCTCCGCGCGGGGCTACCCGAGCCCGCTGGTCTGGGTGATCCGGCGGGTGAGGAACGCCCGTTCTGCCTCGTTATCGGCCAGCGCGAGCGCCTCGGCGTAGCTGCGGGCCGCCTCGGGCCCGCGGCCGAGCCTGCGCAGCAGGTCGGCCTTGGCCGCGGGCAGGTACCGGTACCCGGCCAGCCGCCCGTCCCGTTCCAGCTCCGCGATCTGCGCCAGCGCGGCTTCCTCGCCCGCCACCATGGCCAGCGCCACGACCCGGTTCAGCGCGACGACCGGCGAGGGCCAGGCGGCCAGCAGCTTGTCGTACAGCCCCAGCAGCTGCGGCCAGTCGGTGCGGTCGTAGCTGGGCGCCTGCGCGTGCACGGCGGCGATCGCGGCCTGCAGCGCGAACCGGCCGGGCCGCCCGCCGCGCAGCGCCCCGAGCACCAGGCCGGCGCCCTCGGCGATGGCCTCCTGGTCCCAGCGGGACCGGTCCTGCTCCTCCAGCAGCAGCAGCCGGCCATCCGGCGCGGTCCTGGTGGCCCGGCGGGCGTCGGTGAGCAGCAGCAGCGCCAGCAGCCCGCGCACCTCGCGCTCGTCGGGCATCAGCGCGCTCAGCGTGCGGGCCAGGCTGATGGCCCGCTCCACCAGGTCGGCGCGGACCAGGCCGGCCCCGGCCGGGGCGGTGTGCCCGGTGGTGTACAGCAGGTGCACCACGGTCAGCACCGCGTCGAGCCGGTCGGGCAGCTCGGCCGCGCCGGGCACCCGGTAGGCGATCCTGGCCGCGGAGATCTTCTTCTTGGCCCTGGTCACCCTGGCGGCCATGGTGGGCTCGGGCACCAGGAACGCCAGCGCGATCTCGGCGGTGGACAGCCCGCATACCAGCCGCAGCGTGAGGGCGACCTGCGCCTCCCTGGCCAGCGCCGGGTGGCAGCAGGTGAATACCAGCCGGAGCCGGTCGTCGGGGATCACGGCGGCGTCCTCACCCTCGTCGCCGGGGCCCGGCCCCGGCGGCTGCGGGACGGGCTCGACCAGCAGCGGCAGCTTCGCCCGCAGTGTCGCGTTCCTGCGATGCATGTCCAGCGCGCGGTTGCGGGCCGCCGTCGTCAGCCAGGCACCCGGGTTGCGCGGCACGCCCTGGCGCTGCCAGGCCTCCAGCGCCGACACGTAGGCATCCTGGACGCATTCCTCGGCGAGGTCGATGTCCCTGGCGACGCGCGCCGTCGCGGCGAGCACGAAGGCCCACTCGCGACGGTGCGCGTCGGCGACGGCGGCGGCGATCTCGTCGCGGCCGCCGGCCCGGTCCTGTGCAGGCTCGGGCACGTCCTACATGCCCGTGTCCAGGATCGGCCGCACTTCGACGCCACCGAAGGCAGCCGGGCAGAGCTTGGCTATCTCCAGCGCGTGGTCGAGGTCGCTGGCCTCGATCAGGTAGTAGCCGCCGAGTGCCTCCTTGGTCTCGGCGAACGGGCCGTCGGTCACCACGTCGCCGCGGATGGAGGTGGCGGTGCTGGTGGGCTGCAGCGCGTTCCCGCCGTTGATCTTCCCGCCCTTCTCCGCGACCTGCCTGGCGAACCGGCTGTGCGCCTCCCCGGTGGCCTGCCACAGCTCGTCGCCGCCGTTCGCGTAGCCCGCCTCGTTCTCGTAGATGAGGATCAGGTACTCAGCCATCTGCGATCTCCTTCAAATCTGTCAGTCGTGCCATCACCAGTCCGACGAACGAGCTGGCGGGGAATCGACAGGCCCCGGCGGTGACTTCCGGCCCGGTGTCCCTGGCGCTGGCGGGTGCTAGCGCCCGGTCCTGGCCGCGGCGCCGCGCGCCGCCACGGCCCTGAGACCGGTAACGGCAGCCGCCGGGTCATCGGCCCCGAAAACCGATGATCCCGCCACGAAGACATCCGCGCCGGCCTGCGCGCAGCGGCCGATCGTCTCCTCGGTTACTCCCCCGTCCACCTGCAGCCACACCGGGGTGCCCCGGCGGGCGGCCAGCTGCGCCGCGATGGCGATCTTCGGCAGCACCAGGTCGAGGAACTCCTGGCCGCCGAAACCGGGCTCCACCGTCATCAGCAGCACCATGTCGACCTCGTCCAGCAGCCCCGCGTACGGCTCCACCGGGGTGCCGGGGTTGATGGCGAGCCCGGCCCGCGCGCCCGCCGCCCTGATCGTCCGCAGCGTCCGCACCGGCGCCTTCGCCGCCTCCGCGTGAATGGTCACGTTCCCGGCTCCGGCCTCGGCGTAGCCAGCCGCCCACCGGTCGGGGTCCTCGATCATCAGGTGACAGTCCAGCGGCAGGCTGGTGTGCTTGCCCAGCGCCTCGACCACCGGCAGGCCGATGGTCAGGTTCGGCACGAAATGACCGTCCATCACGTCGACGTGCAGCCAGTCCGCGACCGCCTCGACCGAGGCCGCCTCGTCGGCGAGCCTGGCGAAGTCGGCGGCCAGCACGCTGGGCGCGATCTGCATGGTCATCTCGGGCTCAAGTGTAGGGCGGGGCGTGCCACACTGGGCGGCGCCCGGATTGTCAGCGCGTCCGGGTACCGTCCGGCAAGGTGGGTGCCGTCCGGCGAGGTGACCGGCGGCCGCGGGGAAGGGAGGCGGCCTGTTGGGCCCTGAAACGCCGGCCAGGCTGCTGGAGCGGGTCCGCAAGCTGCTGGCCAAGGCCGAGGACGAGAGCGTGACGCCGCCGGAGGCGCAGGCGCTGACCGCCAAGGCGGCCCAGCTGATGGCCAAGTACGGCATCGACCGGGCGCTGCTGGCCGCGGCCAGGCCGGAGACCGATCAGCCCGCCGACCGGATGCTCGACATCGCCAACCCGTGGGCCAGGGTGAAGGCGCACCTGCTGTGCGGGCTGGCGTCGGCGCTGCGCTGCCAGTGCATCCTGCTGCCGGCCGCGACGCCGGGCACCCGGATCCACATGTTCGGTTATGCGAGCGACCTGGAGCGCACCGACGTGCTGTACACCTCGGTGCTGATCCAGATGTGGCACGGGCTGGCCGGCGCGCAGGTGCCCGCCCGGTCCCGCAGCGTGCGCGCCTGGCGGCGCAGCTGGCTGCTCGGGTTCGCCACCGCGGTGATCTCCCGGGTCACCGACGCCGAGCAGGCGGCCGCCAGCCAGGCGGCCGGGCCGGACGGGACGGGCGCGCCGTCGGCCGCGCTGGTGCTCGCCGACCGGGCCCTGGTGGTGCGCCGCAACGTCGCGACTGCCTACCCGGTGACCCGCACCGCCCGGGTCACCTACAGCGGCAGCGGCTACCGCGATGGTTACGCGCAGGGGCAGCGGGCTGACCTGGGCACCGCACGGGTCAGGCCGGGCGGCGGCCGGGCCCTGTCCGCGGCCGGGCCGCCCTAGCCCGCGGGCCGGCGCCGCAGCAGCGCCAGGAAGATCGCGTCGGTGCCGTGCCGGTGCGGCCAGAACTGGGCGAACCTGCTGCCGGGGTCCGGGCAGCGCAGCCCGGGCACCTCGGCGAGCACGGCCGGAGCGTCGAGCACGTCCGCGTCAGCGCGGCCGGCTAGCACGCTGGCGACGACCTCGCGGGTCTCGGCCAGGTGCGGCGAGCAGGTGACGTAGCCGACCACCCCGCCGGGCCGGGCCGCGTCGAGCGCGGACGCCAGCAGCGCGCGCTGCAGGCCGCCGAGCCCGGCCACGTCGGCCGGCGACCGGCGCCAGCGCGACTCGGGCCGGCGCCGCAGCGCGCCGAGTCCCGAGCACGGCACGTCGGCCAGCACCCGGTCGAACGCCCCGGTCCGCCAGCCGGGCGCCGTCCCGTCCGCCGCCACCACGCCGGCCGCGCCCGGCAGCGCCGCCCTGGCCAGCCTGGCCCGGTGCTCGCGCAGGTCCGCGGCCAGCAGCCGGGCGCCGGGCTGGCCGGCCAGCCCGGCCAGCAGCCGGGCCTTGCCGCCTGGCCCGGCGCACAGGTCCAGCCATCGCATCGTGTCCTGGCCGGCGGTGGGCACCCGGGCCAGCGCGGCGGCCGCGAGCTGGCTGGCCTCGTCCTGTACCGCGGCCCGGCCCTGCGCGACGGCAGGGACCAGGGCCGGGTCGCCGGCCGGCAGGCAGGCGGCGGTCCTGGCCCACCGGCCCGGCTCGGCGCCGGCCTCGATCAGCTCGGCCTGGTCGGCCCGGCCCGGCACCGCGCACAGGGTCACGGCGGGCCGCTCGCCGTCGGCGGCCAGCAGCGCCTCGGTCTCGGCCAGGCCGGCGGCCGGGTCCTCGCCGAGCGCCGCCGCCAGCGCGGTGACGATCCAGCGCGGGTGGCTGTAGCGCACCGACAGGTGCCCGGCCAGGTCCTCGGCCCGGTCCGGGGCGGCGATCTCCAGCCAGGCCGGCAGGTCGCGGGTGGCCACCCGGCGCAGCACCGCGTTGACGAACCCGGCTGGCCTCGGCCCGGCGACGTACCTGGCCAGGTCCACCGAGGTGGCCACGGCCGCGTGCGGGCGCACCCGGGTGGCCAGCAGCTGGTGCGCGCCCAGCCGCAGCACCTGCCGCAGCGGCGGGTCGACCGCGGCCAGGCCACGGTCGCTGCACAGGGCGAGGATGGCGTCGTAGCTGCCCTGGCCGCGCAGCGTCCCGTAGCAGAGCTCGGTGGCCAGGGCGGCGTCACGGCCGGCCAGCCCGCGTTCGCGCAGCAGCGCGGGCAGCAGCAGGTTGGCGTAGGCGTCCCGTTCGGCCACGCCGCGCAGGGCGTCCAGCGCCGCCCGCCGGGCCGGGTCGGCCCGCCCGCCAGTCCGCCGGCCGCCGCCCATCCCCCGCCCGCCAGTCCCCTGGCTGGTCATCTCAGCCCAGCACCGCGCGGGCGCCGTCGAGGCGCAGCCCGCGAGCCCAGTCGGCGGCCCGCATCGGCCGCTTGCCGTGCGGCTGCACGTCGCCGAGCTCGACCGGCGCGGTGCCGGTGCCGACGAGCACCCGGGACCGCTGCACCCGCAGCTCGCCGGGCGCTGGCACGGTTCCGGCGCTGGCTGGCCCGTTCGCGCTGGCTGGCCCCGTCAGCTGTGCCGGCCCGGCCAGCGGTCCCAGCTTGAGCCTGGCCTGGTCGAGCACGGTCCAGGCGCCGGGCGCGGGCGTGCACGCGCGGATCTGCCGGGACACCGCGATGGCCGGCGCGGCCCAGTCCACCCGGGCGTCCTCCGGGGTGATCTTCGGCGCGAGGCTGACCCCGGCGGCGGGCTGCGGCACCGCGGCCAGCTCGCCCGACTCGATCCCGTCCATGGTCGCGACCAGCAGCCGCGCTCCGGACTCCGACAGCCTGCCCAGCAGGTCCCCGGCCGTGTCGGTGGCCCCGACCGGCTCGGTCACCACCCCGTACACCGGCCCGGCGTCGAGCTCGGCGACCAGCCGGAAGGTGGTCGCGCCGGTGATGTCGTCGCCGTGCCAGATCGCGTGCTGCACCGGCGCGGCGCCGCGCCAGGCCGGCAGCAGCGAGAAATGCAGGTTGACCCAGCCGCGGGCGGGGATGTCCAGCGCCTGCTGCGGGACCAGCGCGCCGTAGCCGACGACCGGGCAGCAGTCCGGCGCGATCGCCCGCAGCCGGTCCAGGAAGCCGGGTTCCCTCGGCCTGGCCGGGCGCAGCACCTCCAGCCCGGCCTGCTCGGCCCGCTGCGCGACCGGGCTGCTGGCCAGCTGGCGGCCGCGGCCCGCCGGGGCGTCCGGGCGGGTGATCACCGCCACGACCTGGTGCCGGGAGCCGAGCAGCGCGTCCAGCGCGGGCACCGCGATCGCGGGCGTCCCGGCGAAGACAAGGCGCATCGGTCAGAAAGCCCCGCCGCGGGTCGGGTGCGGCGAGATCTTCACCTGCGGGACCGGGGCGCCCCACCATTCGGCGGCCCGGATCTCCTTCATCGCGAGCTTTCGCTGCGCGGCGTCGAGCCGGTCGATGAACAGCACACCATCCAGATGATCGGTCTCATGCTGGACGCAGCGCGCCAGCTGGCCGCTGCCCTGCAGGGTGACCGGCTCGCCGTGCATGTCGAAGCCGGTCGCGACCACCTCGTAGGCCCGCTTGGTCGGGAACTGCAGGCCGGGGAACGACAGGCAGCCCTCGTCGTCGGTCTCCTCTTCCTCCGACAGCCGCAGCGACGGGTTGATCAGGTGCCCGAGCTGGTCGTCCACGTAGTAGCTGAACACCCGCAGGCCGACCCCGATCTGCGGCGCCGCCAGCCCGACGCCCGGCGCCTCCAGCATGGTGTCGGTGAGATCCTTCACCAGCCTGCGCAGCTCGGCGTCGAAATCCCGGACCGGCTCGGCCGGGGTGCGCAGCACCGGGTCGCCAAACAGACGTATCGGCCGGACGCTCACCACGTGCCTCCCAGGTCACCAGCTGGTCGTGGCTGCCGCTGGCAGCCTGCTCCGCAGACAGTCTATGGAGTCGCGCGGCCCCCGCCAGCCGAAGGCGAGCGGGCCTTGAACGACGCCTTGCGGGCGGCCCTGGCCACCGCCGGGTCGGGGTGATGCTCGCCGAGCGCGGTCAGCAGGCCGGTCACGCCCGGGTGGCTCACCTGCCACAGGCTGGCCACGATCTCGGCCTGGGTCTGGGCCGGCACCTCGGGCAGCAGCTCAGCCACCACGTCGCGCGGGTCCGCCTCCTCCAGCAGCCCGGCGCCCAGGTCGACCAGCAGCCAGGTCCGGTCGTCGGCGGTCAGCTCGGCTTCCTGGCCGTGCTCGTGCAGCCACACCGCCGCGTGCGCGCGCAGCAGCGGGTCGCTGAGCGCTGCCCTGACCTCTCCGATCGCGCCGTCGCCGACCCGGTCGAGGACCGCGAACGCGGCGCCGCGCAGGCCCGGCGACCCGGCCCTGGCCGCGCTGACCAGCTCCGCGGCGGCCCGCGCGGGCGGGCGGCTGGCCAGCCACGCGCCGATCTCCGCCTCGCCGTCTTCGGCGTCGCAGCTGGCCAGGGTGGCCAGCAGGCCGGCCGCGCCGGCCTTGCCGGTGCCGCCGAGCACCGGCACGTGCCAGCCCTGGGCGCGCAGCCTGCGGTGCACGCCCCAGATGCCCAGCGGAGACAGCGACACGGTCAGCCCGCCGGCCGCCTCGTCGGTGCCGAGCTCGACCACGGCGAGGTCGGCCAGCGTCTCCAGCGCCCGCGACAGCGCGGCGCCGTCATCCCGGTCCGGGTCATCCCGGTCCGGGTCATCCCGGTCCGCTTCCGGCCGGCCACGGCCCGAACTGCCGCCGCCGGCACCGCCGCCGCCGGCACCGCCGCCGCCGGGATGGCCGGCCCCGGGCCGGGGCCGCTGGGTACCCGCGGCGGCCGCGTACGCCTCGAACAAGCTCTCCATCCGCACCGGCGCGCCTACCGTGTACAGCGCGGTCGCCAGCCCGTCCAGGTCGTCGGCGGCCAGCACGACCTGCAGCGCGCCATCCCACAGCGACAGCACCTGCTCGGCCTCGGCGGAAGCCAGGGTGTCCAGCCGGCCGGGGGCGGCGGCGTCGGGCGCCGCCGCGGCGGCCGCGACGTCCCAGGCGGTGCGCACCTCCCCTGGCGCCATCTCCAGCGCCACCGCGGCGGCGCTGACCTGGTCCGGGGCAAGCACGGGGGCGGCGGCCAGACGGGCCCCGCGGGCCCAGCGGGCCAGGTCCCTGGCGGCGCGCAGCAGCGGCGCGACCCGGGCCGCGGCGGCGAGTTCCTCGCGCGGCGCCAGCCGCACCGGGGGCATCCGCAGCCGCTCGCCGTTGCGGGCCTCGTCGGCCTCCGGGCCCTTGCCCGCCACCGTCGCGCTCCCCGGGGCAGCCGGCCCTGGGCTCAGGCCTGGCCGAGACCCGCTAGCTCTCGCATTGGGGTTCCTTGGTGAGGTGGCCACCCAAGCACCCTATGGCCTCCGGCGGGCATAGTCAGATCAGCTCGGCCGGGTCCAGCTGCAATCGCACCGGGCCAGGCTCCTTCCTGGCGCTGCGGATCGCCTGCCCGGCCTGCAGCGCGGCGGCGAGCGCGCGGCCGTCAGCGCGGGCCACCCGGACCAGCGCGCGCACGTCCTGCGGGCCGCCCGGGGCGGCCCGCGGGGCGCCGCCGGGGGGCACCGGGACCGGGCCGAGCACATCGGCGCCCCCGGGCAGGTCCGCGGCGGCCAGCAGCCCGGCCACCGCCTCCTGCGAGCCGGTCAGGCTGGCCATCCGGATCGCGGGCGGGAACCCCAGCTCGCGCCGTTCGGCCAGCTCGCGCTCGGCGTGGGTGACCGGGTCCCAGCGGATCAGCGCCTGCACGGCGGGCAGGGCGGCGGCGGCCACCACCACGACCTTCCCGCCCGCCGGGCCGGCCCGGACCAGCGCCGCCGCGTTCAGCCACCGGCGCAGCGCCTCCTCGGCGGCCCGCAGGCTCGCCCGCGACAGCAGCGCCCAGCCGTCCAGCAGCACCGCGGCCGCGTAACCGCCGTCCGCGCGCGGCTCCGCGCCCGGCGTGGCCACCACCACCGCGGGCGCGGCCGGCACCGAGTCGAGCACGCTGTCCCCGCCGGACCTGCGGACCGGCACCGAGGGGAACGCCCGGCCGAGTTCCTCGGCGGTGCGCCCGGCACCGGTCACCGCCGCCCGCAGCCTGGCGCCCCCGCACTGCGGGCAGGACCAGCGCGCGGCGGCCGCGGCACACCAGCGGCAGGACGCGGCCGCCTGCTCGGCCGGCAGGCTGAGCGGCCCGCCGCAGGCCGGGCAGCGGGCCGCCGCGTGGCAGCGGGCGCACCGGGTCGCGACGACGTAGCCGCGCCGGGGCACCTGGATCAGCACCGGGCCGGCCGCCAGTGCCTCCCGCGCGGTGCGCAGCGCGAGGCTGGGCACCCGCGCGGACCGCGCGGCCTCGTCCCTGGCCAGCTCCGCGTCATCGCCCGCCGCGGCGACCTGGGGCATGCTGGCGCGCACCACCGCCCGGTCCGCCTGCAGTGCCCTGGCCCAGCCGCTGGCGACCAGCTGGGTCGCCTCGGCGGTCCGGGTGAAGCCGCCGATCAGCGCGGCCGCCCCGGCCCGGTGGGCGCGCAGCGCCAGCACCTCCCTGGCGTGCGGGTAGGGCGCCCGCGGCTCCTCGTGCAGGTCATCGCCGTCGTCCCAGATCGCCACCAGGCCGAGCGCGGCGACCGGGGCGAACATCGCCGACCGGTTACCCGCGACGATCGCCGCCTCCCCGCGCAGGATCGCGAGCCAGCGCCGGTACCGCTCGGCCGGCCCCAGGCCCGCCGCCAGGCACACGTGCCGTCCGGGCCCGAGCAGCCCGGTCAGCGCCTCGTCGACCTGGCCGAGGTCCCTGGCGTCGGGCACCACGATCAGCGCGCCCCGCCCGGCGGCCGCCGCGGTCGCGGCCGCGACGGCGATCTCCCTCGGCCAGTGCGGGCCGGGCAGCGCGGTCCAGGCCGCGTGCGGCCTGCGGCCCTCGTAGACCGCGGTGAGGAACGACCGGCCCGCCCGGTACCTGGCCCAGTTGCCCGGGCCGGGCCGCGGCGGCCGGCCGGGGGCGTGACCGGCGGGCCCGGCCGCCTCGGCCCGCGCGTGCCGCGGCGGGATCGCCAGCCGGAGCACGTCGGCGAGGGTGCCCGCGTACCGGTCGGCCACCGCCCGGGCCAGCCCGGCCACCTCGGCGGTCAGCACCGGCTCGGCGGACACGACCCGCTCCAGGAACGCCAGCGCGCCGCCGTGCTCGCTGGCAGCCGCCCGCTCCAGCAGGAACCCGCCGGTCAGCCGGCCAGCGAACCTGACCCGCACCCGGCAGCCCGCGATCGCGTCCGCCGACATCGACTCGGGCACCTGGTAGTCGAACGGGCGGTCCAGGTGGGCCAGCGGCACGTCGACCGCCACCCGTGCCACCGGCAGCGACGCGGCGGGCTCGGGCCGCGCCCGGGCCCGGGCTGGCTTGCGCCGGGTGCCAGCGCCCGGCTGGTCAGAGGCCAGCGGCCGACCTGAGGGCGTCCGCGCGATCGGTCCGCTCCCAGGTGAAATCGGGCTCTTCGCGGCCGAAGTGGCCGTACGCGGCGGTCTGGGCGTAGATCGGCCGGAGCAGGTCGAGGTCGATGATGATCGCGGCCGGCCGCAGGTCGAACACCTGCAGCACCGCGTCCTGGATCCGCTCGACCGGCACCTGCTCGGTGCCGAAGCACTCCACGAACAAGCCGACCGGCTTGGCCTTGCCGATCGCGTAGGCGACCTGGGTCTCGCACCGCTCCGCCAGCCCGGCGGCGACCACGTTCTTGGCCACCCAGCGCATCGCGTAGGCGGCGCTGCGGTCCACCTTGGAGGGGTCCTTGCCGGAGAAGGCGCCGCCGCCGTGCCTGGCCATCCCGCCGTAGGTGTCGATGATGATCTTGCGGCCGGTCAGCCCGGCGTCACCCATCGGGCCGCCGATCTCGAACCTGCCGGTCGGGTTGACCAGCAGCCGGTAGTTGGAGGTGTCCAGGTCGAGGGCGCCGATGATGGGCTCGACCACGTGCTCGCGGATGTCGGGGGTGAGCAGGCCCTTCAGGTCGATGGCCGGCGCGTGCTGGGTGGACACCACCACCGTGTCCAGCCGCACCGGCTGGGTGCCGGCGTACTCGATCGTCACCTGGGTCTTGCCGTCGGGCCGGATGTAGGGCACCTCGCCGCTGCGGCGGACCTCCGCCAGCCGCCGGGACAGCCGGTGCGCCAGCGTGATGGGCAGCGGCATCAGCTCGGGCGTCTCGCGGCAGGCGTACCCGAACATCAGCCCCTGGTCACCGGCGCCCTGCCGGTCGAGCTCGTCGGCGCCCTCGCCCTCACGGTGCTCGAACGCCTCCCTGACGCCCTGCGCGATATCGGGCGACTGCGAGCCGATTGACACCGATACCCCGCAGGACGCCCCGTCATAACCTTTTGCCGAGGAGTCGTATCCGATGTCGAGGATCTTGTCCCGGATAATCCCAGGGATGTCGACGTAGGTCTCGGTGGTCACCTCGCCGGCCACGTGCACCTGACCGGTCGTGATCAGCGTCTCTACCGCGACCCGGCTCCGCGGGTCGCCTTTGACCATCGCGTCCAGGACGGCATCGCTGATCTGATCCGCCATCTTGTCGGGATGGCCTTCGGTAACAGATTCGGAGGTGAAAAGACGACGGGCCACCCTTGCTCCTTTTAATCTCCGCGATTGGCTTCGCCGCAGTTTAACCGGCTGAGCAGGACGGCCCGCCGTAACCGCGTCAGTCCTGCCTGGTAAGCCTGGTCACCACCCGGTCCCAGATAACGTCGGCCAGCCGGTCCTTGGGGCCGCGCGGCACCTGCTCCCGCGTGCCGTCCGAGCCCAGGATGATGGCCTCGTTGTCGTCGGCGGCGAACCCCATCCCGTTGCCGACCGGGTTGACCACCAGCAGGTCGCAGCCCTTGGCGGCCAGCTTCGCCAGCCCGTTGCCGAGCAGGTCGCCGGTCTCGGCCGCGAACCCGACCACGACCTGGCCGGCCCGGGCCCGGCTGGCTGCCAGCTCTCGCAGGATATCGGGATTCTCGGTCAGCGTGATCGGCGCGGGGACGCCGCCGCCGCGCTTCAGCTTCACCTCGCTCCTGGCGGCCGGCCGGTAGTCGGCGACCGCGGCGGTCATCACCACCGCGTCGGCGTCGGCCGCCGCGGCCAGCATCGCCTCGCGCAGCTGGCAAGCCGAGATGACCGGCACGACCCGGGCCCCGGCCGGGTCGCTGAGCGCGACGTTCGCGGCGACCAGGGTCACGTCCGCGCCGCGGGCGATGGCAGCCCTGGCCACCGCGTACCCCTGCCGGCCCGACGACCAGTTGCCCAGGAAGCGGACCGGGTCGAGTTCCTCCCTGGTCCCGCCCGCGGACACCGCTACCTTGCGTCCGGCCAGGTCAGGGGCTAGCCCGCCGGCCCCGCGGGCGAGCACCCGCAGCGCCGCCGCCAGCAGTTCCTCCGGCTCGGGCAGCCGGCCGGGCCCGCTGTCGGCGCCGGTCAGCCGCCCGGTCGCGGGCTCGAGCACGAGCGCGCCGCGCTGGCGCAGCAGCGCGACGTTGGCCTGGGTCGCCGGGTGCTGCCACATCTCGGTGTGCATGGCCGGGGCGAACAGCACCGGGCAGCGCGCGGTGAGCAGCGCCGCGGTCAGCAGGTCATCAGACATCCCGGCGGCGGCCCTGGCCAGCAGGTCCGCCGTGGCCGGGGCCACCAGCACCAGGTCCGCGTGCTGGCCGAGCCGGACATGCGGTACCTCGTGCACGTCTGTCCAGGTGGTCGCCGGCGCGGGCGCGCCGGACAGGGCAGCCCAGGTGGCCTCGCCCACGAACCGGAGCGCGTCCGGCGTGGGCACGACCCGGACCTGGTGCCCGGATTCAGTCAGCAGCCGGAGCAGCTCGCACGCCTTGTAGGCCGCGATGCCCGCGCCCACCCCCAGGATGATGCGCATCAGGTCTGCCTGCTCGCGGGCCGCCAGTCAGCGGGCGGTCAGCTGGCCGGGATTTCCGGCGTCTCCGCCTTGATAAGCCCCTCGCTGATCTCGCGCAGCGCAATTGAAAGCGGCTTCTCCTGAACCCGCGTCTCAACCAGCGGGCCGACATACTCCAGCAAGC
>DATBGO010000217.1:0-2450 GCA_036558005.1 Streptosporangiaceae bacterium
CTGCACGGCCGCCTGCAGTGGCTCGCCCCGCCGGACCTGCGGCACGACGCGACCTGGACCCAGCGCACGCGCGCCAGCGCCCCGCTGGTCGCCCACGAGCTCGCCGCCGCGCTCGACGACCGAACCCGCTCCCTCGGCGAACGCGCGGCCGCCAGCCCCGAACCCTGGCTGGCCCGCTACCTCGGCGTCCTCGCCCCCGCCGCGTCCCCGGCCCTGCGCGCCGAATACACCCGCCGCGCCGGGCTGGCCGCCGCCTACCGCGAAGCGGCCGGGATCACCAACCCCGACCGGGCCGTCTCCCTCGGGCCGCACCGAGGCAACCCCGAACTCGAAGCCATGCGCACGGCCGTCCTCGCCGCCCTGGAGATCCGCGACGAAGCCGACATCCTCCGCGGCCTTGATCGCGGCGAACTCGAAGCGCGCGCCCTCCACGGCCAGCGCGCCCAAGCAGCCGCGCCGCCCGACGTCAGCCGCCGGCTCCGGCTCACCGCCCAAGCCGAAGCCGACGCCCTCCGGCAAGCCGCCGGCGCCCACATCCAGCACGACCATCCGGCCGCAGCCAGCGCCGCCGCCCTCGCCGCCCATCTAGCCACCGAGCGCCAGCCCCTCGAAGCCGGCAACTCCCGCTACGAGCAATGGTCCGCCGACACCCACGCCACCAGGGACGCAGCCGGGAGAGCCGCAGCCGAACTGCGACGGCGAGGGCACGCCCAGCCAGACCGCGAACCACATCCGCAGACCGGAGACGAACCACAGCCGATGGCCGGATGGCAGCGGCAGCTTGAGGCGGACGCCGGGGTAGTGAATAGCGCCGATGCGAGCAAGCGCCAAGCCACCAGCAACACCGCGCACCCCAGGCCGCCGCAACGCCTCCCGGACATAGACCCGTCGTCCGCCTCCAGCCCGGAGCCGCATACAAGCCCGGAGAATGAGCCCGCGCGCGAGGACCGGGACGCGCGACTCCACGAGTTGCTCGCGAGGGCGGCCCAGGCAGCGCAGCGCACCGCGGCACAGCAAACCGAACGGCAAGCTAGGAGCGACTACGCCGCACGGATGGAGCTGGGGGCTCAGGCTCAGGCCGAGGCACGGCAGCAGCCTGAGGCCCAGGGTGAAATCGAGCTTGAGCTTTAACGCCGCAGCGCGGCGTCTCTGCCAGGTCCTGGCCGGGCATCCGACGCTCAGCCAAAGCTCGGCGCGAGTGCCAGCCACCTCACCGTCAAGACTGATCAGATTGCCCGGCTGGCCGTCAGGTGCCGGGCAGGTAGGGGCCGACCTGCGGGGTGAACTGGCTGAGGTTGTAGATGCCCAGGTGCTGCTCGATGCTGGTGACCCGGGCGACCATGGCGCCGAACTCGTCCCGGCCGAACTGCTGGTGTTCCAGGTCGGCGAAATGCTGGCCGAGGTCGGCCAGCTCCTGGGCCGGGACGGCCTGGCGGAAGGCGGGGAAGATCACCGTGTCCTCGCGCGCCTCGTGCGGCTCGTACATCTGGACGAACGCCTGCATCGCGGCTGCCAGCCGGCCGCTGGTACCGGGGCTGGCGAGGTCGCGGGCGGTGCCGTTCGCCAGGATGAACTGGGTCAGCACCCGGCCGCGGGCGTGCTGGACGAGCAGCGTGGTGACGGTGCCGGCGACCGCGGGCTCACGGCGCAGCCGGGGGAACACGTAGCCCTCCTCCAGGCCCTCGTGGAAGCCCTCGATGTAGTCGTGGATGATCAGCGCGGCGTCGTGCAGGTCCGGGGCGGCGACCCGGTCGCCGGCCTGGATCCGCCGGGTCATCTCCCGGTAGCACAGCAGGACCCGCTTGAGCACGCCGTGCTCGCGCATCAGGTCGTCGTCCGGCGGGATGCCGGGCGCGGCCGGGACCGGGGCGGCCGCCGACGGGCCGGTCAGGGCCCAGACGGCGCTGGCCCCGGCCGCGCCGGCCGCGAGCCCGCCGCCGAGCAGGACCGCCCGCCGGCCGGGACCTGTCCGCGGGGAGGATGGCCGCGGTGCGGTCATGGCCCCGGCTCCAGCGGCGTACCGGACGGGCGCAGCACGTACCAGGGGCCGCCGTTGAGGTCGATGGCCTGGCCGGTCGCTTGCCCGGGCTCGACGTCCCCGGTGTAGGTGTACAGCGGCCAGCCGTTGTAGGTGACCACCCGCCCCCCGCCGGGAGCGGGATCGCTGCCGAGCAGCGCGGCCTTGACTCCCGGGCCGGCCGCGAGCGTGGCGCCGGACGGCAGCAGCAGCGGCGGCCAGGTGCCCGCGCATACGTCGGTGCAGGTCACCGCGCGGCGTCGGTCCGGTTCGAACATGTACAGCGCGTAGCCCTTCCCGGTCACCAGCACCGTGCCGACTTCGGGCAGCGAGCGGGTCGTGACCGTCACCTTCGCGCCGGACGTCCCGCCCGCAGCCGGCTGACTCGTCGTCGTGCTGGCGCAGCCGGACACCGCCGCCAGCGCCAGCACCG
>DATBGO010000218.1:0-6069 GCA_036558005.1 Streptosporangiaceae bacterium
ATCGCCGCGGTGATGCTGCTGATCGAGTTCGGCATGCTGCGCCAGGCGCTGGGCCGCGACCAGGTCCGGCTGTACATGGCGCAGTCCGCGCTGATCTCGGTGCTCGCGGTCGTCATCGCCGCGGACCGGAACCTGCCGGACTTGTACGCGCTGGCCGCGCTGTCCGCCGCGCTCAAGGTGGTGGCCGTGCCGCTGGTGCTCCGGCACTTGCTCGGCCGGACCAGAAAAACCGGCGCCCCGGATGAGGCAGAGCCGGGCGGCGTGGCGGGCAGCCAGACGCTGAGCCCGGCTTCCGCCGTGCTGGCCGGGATCGTGCTGGCCGGGATCGGCTTCTTCTGCTTCGGCGCGATGAATATCCAGGGTCGGGCCGCCCCGGCGACCGCGTTGTCTATCGCGGGTGCGATGGTGCTGGTCGCGTTCGGCCTGATGATACTGCGGCGTGATGTCGCGTCCCAGGCCATCGGGTTCTTCTCGCTGGAGAATGCGATCTCACTGGCGGCGCTGGTGGTGGCGTCCGGGCTGCCGCTGATCCTGGAGACCGCGTTCCTGTTCGACCTGCTGGTGGCGGTGGTGGTGTTCGGGATGCTGATCCGCGCGCACCACACGAAGGCCGCATCACTGTCCACCGCCGACCTGACCCGGTTGCGGGGTAGCGCGATGATCGGTGTCGTCCTCGCCTGGGCGATGCTGGCCACGCCGCTGATGAGCAGCATGGCCCTGCTGTGGATCGCGGTGGAGATAACCACGATCATCTCGGCCCTGCTGGTCGCGATCGACGCTCCGTCTACTGAGGATGGCGACGGTGCCGCCGAAGCCGCCTGGAAGTACGTGCTGATCGCCAGCGCGGGCCTGAGCCTGGCCCTGCTCGCCACGGTGTTCGCCTACTACGCCGGATCCCAGGTCCTCGGCGAGCACTACAACCTGGCCATCCAGCCGCTGATCCAGGCCGGAGCGCGGCTGCCGCACACTCCGGTCCGGCTCGCTTTCCTGCTCGCGCTGCTCGGCTACGGCACCAAGGTGGGCCTGTTCCCGGTGCACACCTGGCTGCCGGACGCGCACTCCGAGGCCCCGACGCCGGTCTCCGCGCTGCTGTCCGGGTCGCTGCTCGCGGTCAGCTTCTACGCGATCCTGCGCTTCTACCAGGTCGCCGTGGCCACCCTGGGCCCGGGTTTCCCGCGCGACGCCCTGCTGGCGTTCGGGGTGACGTCGCTGCTGCTGGCCGCGCTCTACCTGTTCGGGCAGCGGGACGTCAAGCGGCTGCTGGCCTACTCCAGCGTGGAGCACATGGGCATCCTGGCCGTCGGGGTGAGCTTCGGCGCGCCGGTGGCACTGGCTGGCGTCATGCTGCACGTCCTGGCGCACGCCGCGGCCAAGGGGAACGCGTTCATGGGCGCGGGCGTGCTGGTGACCAAGTTCGGCGGCAAGCGGATCTCTGCGATCCGCGGGGGCCTGGACCTGCTGCCGTGGAGCGGGCCGCTGTTCCTGCTCGCGGTGTTCGCGCTGTCGGCGATGCCGCCCTCGGGGATCTTCCGCAGCGAGTTCCAGATCGTCTACGGCGGCCTGGGGTCGGGCGACTACGCGGCCGCGGCCGCGCTGATCGTGCTGGTCACGGTGGCGTTCTTCGGCCTGACCGCGTCCGCCATGCGCATGCTGTTCACCCCGGCCCGTAGATTGCGTGCCCGGCCCGCCCTCAGCCGCGGCGAGCCTTCCGCGTGGATGGTCGTGCCGGTCATCGCGGGGGTCGCGGTCCTGTTCATCCTCGGCGTGCATCCCCCGGGCGAACTCACCGGCTTGATCTCCCGCGCCGTAGCGCAGCTGGGAGCGACGCGATGACCGTGACCCAGGCCGGTGCCGGCACCCTGTGGGAAGAACTCGCCGCCAGGGTCGCGGCCGGGGACCGGTTCGCCGGCCTGTCCGGCGCCAGGCGCGCGGACGGCCCGCTGGTGCTGTCCGCGTACCTGGCGACGGCGGGAGGAATCGACACATTGGAGGCGCCGCTGCCGCCCGGTGCGGCCAGCTATCCCGCGCTGACCCCGCGGCTGGGCGCGGCCTTCTGGTACGAGCGGGTGATCCACGACCGCTTCGGCGTGGTCCCTGTGGGTCTGCCTGCAGACCGGCACGTGACCGGCTACGGGATCTTCACGATCCCGCACGGCCGGTCCGCTCGGGGGTGATGGAGGCGATCGAGTACCTGGTCGAGACGCCGGGCGAGGCTATCCCGCACCTGAGCATGCGGGTGTTCTACAAGCACCGGGGCGTGGCGGACCGGTTCGCCGGGATGACCCCGGCCGACGCGGTCCTGCTGGCCGAACACGCCGAGGGCATCGCCTCGATCGCCCACGCCCTCGCCTTCTGCCACGCGGTCGAGCAGATCGCGGGCTGCCAGCCGCCTCCCGCCGCGGGCCTGGTGCGAGTGCTGCACGCCGAACTGGAGCGGATCGCGAACCACCTCGACGTCGCGGTCCGGCTGGCCGACGCGGCCGGGCTCGCGGTGGCCACGGCCCGCTTCGCGCTGCACAAGGAACGGGTCCAGCGGCTGGTCAGCGCGCTGTGCGGCACCAGGTTCGGCCGCGGCGTGGTGGTGCCCGGCGGGGTCGCCGCGCTGCCGCTGTTGCCGCCCGCGCAGATCCTTACCGAGGTAGGCAAGCTCCGCACGGCGATTACCGTGGACGCCGAGGCGCTGATGGGCACCTCCTCGTTCCTGGACCGGCTGCGCGGCACGGGGCCGCTGACCCCGGCGCGTGCCCGCCAGCACGGTGCGCTCGGCCCGATCGGAAAGGCGGCCGGGTACGCCGACGACGCCCGGCTCGCCCGTCCCTACGACGGGTACTGGCCGTGGCGCAGGCTCCGGTGCACGAGGCCGGCGACGCGCTGGCCCGGCTGCGGGTCAGGTGGGAGGAGGTGGAGCAGGCGTTCGGCCTGATCCGGCAGGCCGCCGAGGATCTGGCCGAACGGGCTGGCGATCTCGCCCGCCTGCCGTGCGAGCCGGTCCGGGGCCGGGCAGCGGGGTGGGCCGAGGCCCCCGCAGGGCGAGGTGCTGTACGACGTCGAGCTGGCCGGAGGCCGGATCGCCCGCGGCCAGCCCAGGTCGGCGTCCTTCCACAACCTGGTACTGATGCACGAGGTGTTCACCGGGGACATCCTGACCGACTTCCCGTTTATCGAGGCCAGCTTCGGCCTGTCCGTCGCGGGAGTATCCCTATGAGCATCTGGGTGCTGCGCGGCCTGCGCGACGGCGTCGTCACCACCCGCTGGCCGTCCCGGCCCGACGCCTATGCCGACGGCTGGCGCGGCCCGGCCCGGTCGCTGGCCCCGGCCGGCGCAGTCGATCCCGCGCTCTGCCCGACCGGAGCCATCTCCGCACAGGGAATCGACCAGGGGCGGTGCATCCTGTGCGGCCGGTGCGTGGCCGAGCGGCCCGACCTGTTCGCCTGGTCCCGGGGTGCCGCCGGCCCGGCCGCGGCCGGGTTGAGCCGGGGCGCGCTTGTCGTCCCCGAACCGCCGGAGACCGACGAGGCGATCGAGGCGGCCCGGGCCCGGCTGCGGGCGCGGACCGCCGCGCTGCGCCGCAGCGTGCCCGTCCGGCACGTGGACGCCGGCTCCGACGGCAGCGAGGAGTGGGAGATCCAGGCCCTGCTCGGCCCGGTCTACGACATCGGCCGCCTGGGTGTGTTCCTCACTGCCAGCCCGCGGCACGCCGACGTGCTGCTGGTCACCGGGGCCGGCGCCCGCGGCATGTCCGGACCGCTGCGGACGACCTACGACGGCATGCCCGATCCCAAGGTCGTCATCGCGGTGGGCACCGACGCCGTCAGCGGCGGGCTGCTGAGCGAAAGCGAGGCAGTCAGCGGGGGCGTCGCCGCCACGGTACCCGTCGATGTCTGGCTGCCTGGCTCCCCGCCCAGCCCGTTCGGCATCCTCAATGCGCTGCTGATCGCGGTGGGCCAGCTTTGAACTCAGCCATGAGCGGGCTATTCGCGGCCGGGCTGATCCTGCTGGCGCTGGCGGCCATCGCCGGCCGGTTCCAGCGATGGTGGCCGTATCTGCTCGGCGCCGCTGGCTCGGCGTGCCTGGCCGTGCTGGGCGGGTTCGCCCTGGCGGGCCGGTCCGTGCAACTCGACGTGGCCGGCTGGCTCGGGGACCCGGTGCCGGGGCAGCCAGCGGCCGCGCTCGGCGCCGACCGGTTGTCCGGGCTGTTCATGGCGCTGTCGTTCGGCGCGGCCGTGGCAGTGCTGGTCCGGGGGGCGACCCCCCCGGCACGGGGGGGCTGCCCGCCCCCCCGTCCCCCCTGGGGCGCAGGTCACGTTGGCGTTCGGCAAGGTCAGCGGGGCCGGCCTGGTGCCGTTCCAGGTCTGGCTGCCGCGCGGGTACGCCGCCGCCCCGGGCCCGGCCCGCGCGATCATGGCCGGCGTCTGCGTCAACGTGGCCTTCTACGGCATGTGGCGCACGCTTGCCCTGATCGGCCGGGCGCCCGGCTGGCTGACCGGCGGGCTGCTGGTGCTCGGCGCGGTCAGCGCGCTACTCGGCATCGCCCACGCGGCGGTGCAGAACCGGCTGTCCCGGGTGATCGCCTACTCCAGCATCGAGAACACCGGGCTCATCGTCACCGGCTTCGGCGTCGCGCTGACCGGGGCGGGGATCGGTGACCGGCGGCTGGTCGCGGCCGGGCTGCTGGCCGCGACGCTGCAAGTCGTCACCCATACGCTGGCCAAATCGCTGCTGTTCACCTCGTCCGCCGGGATCGAGGCCGCCACCGGAGCCGACGACCTGGAGGAGCTGCGCGGCCGGGCACGGAGGACGCCATGGGGCGGGTTCGGCCTGGCGGTGGGCTCGCTGACGCTGGCCGGGCTGCCGCCCACGGCGGGCTTCGTGTCGGAGTGGTTCCTGCTGGAATCGCTGATGCAGCAGTTCCGGGTGCCGGGCCTCGGCTACCGCCTGGTGCTCGCCCTGGCCGGCGCCGCGGTCGCCCTCACCGTCGGCTTCGCCGGCGTCACCTTTGTCCGCCTCGTCGGCCTGATTTGTCTCGGGGGGAACGATCCCCCCAGACCCCCCTGCTGTTCCTTCCGGGGGGACCCATCCCCCCGGACCCCCCTTGGGAAGGGCTACCCGTCCCCCCAAACCCCCCTGGGGGTGGGCTGGAAGGGCGGCGGTGCTAGTGCTGTCGGCGGCGTGCCTGGGGATCGCGGCGGTGACTCCGCTGGAGATCCGGGTGATCGCGGCCGGGCTGTCGCCCGCGGTCCCCGGCTTCCTGACCAATGGCGCACTGAAGTCCCCGTGGGTGCTGCAGCCGGTGTTCGACGGGTTCTCGATCCTGTCGCCGTCCTGGCTATGGGTTGAGATGCCGTTGATGCTGCTACTGACCGCGCTGTTCACCTGGGTCGTGTCCGGCCGGCGGCTGCTGCGGGTACGCCGGGTCCCGGCCTGGCGGTCGGCGACAGTCGGCGTCGAGGGAGCCGACTCCTACACCGCATTCGGCTACGCCAACCCCACCCGCCGGGTGCTGGCCGGCGTCCTGCACACCCGGGCCGAACTGCGCGAGGTCATGATGGAGGCAAACGGCCGCGACGACGGGGCCGGCCCGCCCGACCGCGCCGATCCCGGCTGGGAAGAGGCGGCCGCGCACCTGCGCTACGCCTCCGACGTCATGGAGGTAGTGGAGACCTACTTCTACCGGCCCGCGCTCGGGTTCTTCGCATCGATCGTGACGGCCGCCAAACGCCTGCAGTCCGGGCGCCTGAACGCCTATCTGCTCTACATGCTCATCGCCCTGATCGCGGTCATCGCCGTCGCTACCGCATTGGCCTAGGGCGCCGATGCCTGATCGGCAACCCGCAGGGGCTGGACGCTCACGGCCGGCGTCCCGGCCGCGAGGTCTTCCAGGCTGCGGCCTGCGGGCTCGGGCAGGACGAAGGTCAGCGCGAAGCCCAGCGCCGAGACCCCGGCGGTGAGCAGCAGCGTGCCGCGCAGCCCGAGCGAGCTGTTCAGCACCGGGAACAGGAAGACGCCGATGAACGCGCCGAGCTTGCCGACGCCGGCGGAGATCCCGTGCCCGGTCGCCCGCATGTCCAC
>DATBGO010000219.1:0-2002 GCA_036558005.1 Streptosporangiaceae bacterium
TCGGCGGGCTGGCATCGGCGGAGTACTTCACCCAGGCGGGGCTGGACCTGCTAGCCAAGCACGCTGGCCTGCCCCTGCCGCTCCGCCCACCGACGCCGGCCTATCTGCTGCTGGAGGCGGCCGGGCCCGGCGCGGCCGAGGAACTGGCTGAGCTGGCCGGCGACCGGCCGGCCGCGGTCGGCACCGGCGCGGCCGAGCGGGCCCGGCTGTGGGCCAGCCGGGAGCGTCACCCCGAGGCGGCCGGGTTCGCGGGGGTGCCGCTGAAGCTGGATGTTTCGGTGCCCGCGGCGCGCTGGGTGCGGCTGGCCTCCGAGGTGGCCGGGGTCGTGGCCCAGGCCGACCCGGGGGCGCTGGTGATCACCTACGGTCACGTGGCGGACGGCAACCTGCACGTGAACGTGGTGCCCGGGGCGGGCGGAGCGGGTATGGCGGGCGGAGCCGGCACCGCGGGCACGAGGGCCGGGGACGGCCGCCACGAGGACGCGGTCTTCTCGTTCGTGGCCTCCCTGGGCGGCTCGATCTCCGCCGAGCACGGCATCGGCGCGCTCAAGGCCCGCTGGCTGCCGCTGGTGCGCTCGGATGCCGAACGCGCGCTGTTCGCCCGGCTCCGGGCCGCCTTCGACCCGGCCGGCATCCTCAACCCGCACGTCCTGCCCCGCTGACCGCCGGGGCGCCGGCTTCCGCCGGACGTCACCATGTGCTTACCTTGCGTGTCATGCGGCTGCCCGCCCGCCTCGCCGTCCCGCCCGTCTTCGGCGCCGTCCTCGCCGCCGCCGTGGCGGCCGCGCCCGCGAGTGCGGCGCCCACGGGCACCACTTCCACGGGCGCCGTGCCCGCGAGTGCCCAGGGGGCGGTTGCACTGGCCAGCAGCGGGCCGGTCGCGGCGGCGCCCGCCGGTGTCCGCGCGCTGGGCGCGGAACTCGCCGATGGGGGCACCGGCCAGCGGCTGTGGGGCCGTGACGCGGGCACCCAGCGGCCCGTGGGAAGCGTCACCAAGGTCATGACCGCGCTGGTCGTGATCGAGGCCGGGCACCTGGGCCGGAGGATCAGGGTCCCGGCGTCCGCGGTCACGTACGTGGCCAGCCACGGTGCCAGCCGCGCTGGCCTGCTGGCCGGGGACGTCCTCACCGCGCGCCAGCTCCTGGAGGCCATGCTGCTCCCCTCCGGGTGTGACGCCGCCTTCGTGCTCGCCACCGCCTACGGCCCCGGGCGGGCAGCATTCGTTGCGAAGATGAATGCGAAAGCCAGGCAGCTGGGCCTGGCCAAGACGCACTTCGCGAACTTCGACGGGCTGCCGTACCCGACGGCGCGGGCGACCCACTCCACGCCCGCGGACCTGATCGCGCTGGGCCGCGCCGCCATGGCCCTGGCCGCGTTCCGCACCACCGTGGACCGGCGGTCCTACCACCTGGCCGGGCGCAACGGGCACCACGCATACACCTGGCGGAACACCAACCGGCTGCTCGGCTCCTACGCCGGGGCGGACGGCATCAAGACCGGGTTCACCCTGGCCGCCGGGTACTGCCTGCTGTTCGAGGCGCAGCGCGGCCCGGGCGTGCTTATCGGCGTGGTGCTGCACAGCACGGCCACCGTGCCCGGCGACAGGTTCACCGACGCCAGGAGGATGCTCAACTGGGGCTTCGGCGTCCTGGCGGCATCGGCCGCGCTCGCCGCGCGGCTGGGCCCGCCCGGCATGTAGGGCCGCCCCGCCCGCTCTCCGTACGGCCGGGGCCGTCTGACCCGCGGGCCGGCCGCCCGCTGTCCCGGATGGCCTGGGCCCCGGCCGGGCCGGGCCGCCCGCCCTCCCCAGGTGGTTATAGTTGACTGCTCAATCACGGTGGCAGCGGAGAGGGTGGAGTGGCCGAGGGCACAGCCGGTCTCGGGCTGACCCCGACACCGGATACCGGCGAGCGGCTGACCCAGGTCCGGGTGTGGGACGAGGCCACCCGCCCCGCCGGGCCCGCACCGCCGCCCGGCGCCGTCTACAGCCGCCGCGGCCGGT
>DATBGO010000220.1:0-8838 GCA_036558005.1 Streptosporangiaceae bacterium
GGCCCAGGTGCTGGAACGGGCCGCGGCGGCCGAGCCGGAGTCACGCAGCGTGCTGGAGGCGCTGGCCCGGGCCCAGTTCGACACCGGCAGGTACAGCGCCGCGGCCGGGAACTTCCGCCGGATCGTCGAGGCCAGCCCCAGCGACGACTACGCCCAGTTCGGCCTGGGCCTGGCGCTGGCCCGCACCGGCGACCCGGCGGCGGCGGCCGAGCACCTGGCGCTGGCCGCGGCGATGCGGCCTGACCTGCGGCATTACACCGACGCGCTGCGCGGGGTCCGGGCCACGCTGCGGGCCAGGCGACCGCACCGGGCCGCCGGGGAATGATCATGCCGAACGCGCATTCCGGTGCGGGCGCCGATGCCGGGGCTGACCCCGTTCGCCCTGGCTGGCGGCAGGCCGGGCGGTCCGGTTCCGCTGGTCCGGGTTCCGCTGGTCCGGGTTCCGCTGATTCGGGTTCCGCTGATCCGGGCGCCGCGGGCCGCGGGCCGCTCGGCTGCGCCAAGCCGCTGGCCGAGGCCTACGATGTGGCGCTGCTTGACCTGGACGGGGTCGTCTACCTGGGCGGCGCGCCCATTCCCAGCGCCCCGCCGGCCCTGGCCGGGGCGCGGCGCAGCGGCATGCGGCTGGCGTTCGTCACCAACAACGCATCGCGTTCTCCGTCCGCCATTGCCCAGCAGCTCACCGGGCTGGGCGTGCCCGCCGGGCCAGCGGACCTGGTCACCTCCGCGCAGGCCGCGGCGCGGCTGCTGGCCGGCCAGCTGCCTGCTGGGTCGAAGGTGCTGGTGGCGGGCGGCATCGGGCTGCGGATCGCGCTGCGCGAGCGCGGCCTGCGGCCGGTGTCGGCCGCCGCCGAGCGGCCCGCCGCGGTGGTCCAGGGCTTCGCGCCGGACATCGGGTACTCGCTGCTGGCCGAGGCGACCCTGGCGGTGCGGGCGGGCGCCTGGTACGTGGCCGCCAACGCGGACGCGACGATGCCCAGCTCGCGCGGCCCGCTCCCCGGCAACGGCTCGCTGGTCGCGCTGGTCGCCACCGCGGCAGGCCGGGCGCCGGAGGTGGCCGGAAAGCCCGAGCCGCCGCTGCACGCCGAGGCGGTGCGGCGCACCGGCGCGCGCCGGCCGCTGATCGTCGGGGACCGGCTGGACACCGACATCGAGGGCGCTGTCCGGGCCGGCGCGGACAGCATGCTCGTGCTCACCGGGGTCAGTCAGCCCCTGGACGTAGTGCTCGCCCCGGCCCGGCGCCGGCCCGCGTACCTGGCGGCCGACCTCGGCGGGCTGCTGGAACCGCACCCGGAGGTATCGGTGTCGGCCGGCGCGCACGGCTGCGGCGGCTGGACGGCGCGCCGCGGTGACCAGGGTGAACTGCAGCTGTCCGGGGCGGGTGACCCGGTCGACGGGCTGCGCGCGCTGTGCGCCGCGGCCTGGTCGGGTGACCAGGTGACAGCCGGCCTGGCGCAGTCCGCGGTCAGCATGCTCGGCTTCCCGGCCGGCCCGGGCGGGCCCGGAGATCACCTCAGCGGCTGACCCGGGATCAGCACTGCGGCCGACGCGGCGGGCGGGTGCTCAGGGCCACACTGGCTAGGCCGGCCGGATCACCGGCCGCGCTGTCAGGAAGGACTGAGCAATGATCGAGGCACGGGGCCTCACTAAGCGCTATGGCGACACGCTGGCCGTCGACAGGCTGTCGTTCAGCGTTGAGCCGGGCAAGATCACCGGTTTCCTCGGCCCGAACGGTGCGGGCAAGACCACGACCATGCGGCTGATCCTGGGGCTGGACCGGCCGACCGGGGGCACGGTGATGGTGAACGGCAAGCCGTTCGCCCAGCTCGCCTACCCGATGCGCGAAGTCGGCGCGCTGCTGGACGCCAAGGCCGTGCACGGCGGCCGCAGCGCGTACAACCACCTGCTCTGCCTGGCCCAGACTAACAACCTGCCCGCCCGGCGGGTCGGCGAGGTGCTGGAGCTCGTCGGGCTGAGCGCGGTGGCGCGCAAGCGGTCCAAGGGGTTCTCGCTCGGCATGGGCCAGCGGCTCGGCATCGCGGCCGCGCTGCTCGGCGACCCGGCGATCCTGATGTTCGACGAGCCGGTCAACGGGCTGGACCCCGAGGGCATCCTGTGGATCCGCAACCTGATGAAGGCGCTGGCCGCCGAGGGCCGGACCGTGTTCGTCTCCAGCCACCTGATGTCGGAGATGGAAAACACCGCGGATCACCTGCTGGTGATCGGCCGCGGCAAGCTGATCGCTGACTGCCCGGTGGCGGACTTCATCTCCGCCAACTCGCGCCGGTCGGTCCGGGTCCGCACGCCGCAGCCCGCGGAGCTGGCCAGCGCCGTGACCACGGCGGGCGGGTCGGTGCGCGAGGACGGCGACGGCGTGATGGTCGTGCTGGGCCTGGAGGTTGCCGCGGTCGGGGACCTGGCGTTCGAGCACGGGGTGCGGCTGCACGAGCTGGCGCCCGCGCAGGCGTCACTGGAGCAGGCGTTCATGGAGCTGACCGCGTCCAGCGTGGAGTTCCACGCGGGCGTGCCGCACGAACCGCCGCCCGCCGGGCCGGCCGGCCCGGATCCGGTGCCCGCAGGAGAGGTGGCCTGACATGACCACGACACAGTCGCAGCTGGCGGGACGCCGCACGGGGGCCGCCCCGCTGCCGCCTGCGACCGGGCATGCCGGGTTCACCGGGGCGCTCCGGTCGGAATTCACCAAGATCCGCTCGACCCGTTCCACCTACTGGACGCTGCTCGCCATGATCGTGATCACGATCGGTTTCGGCGCGCTGGCCAGCGGCGGCGCGGCAAACTCGGGCAATGAAGGCCCTGCGTTCGACCCGACCCAGCAGAGCCTGTTCGGCTTGTTCTTCGGCCAGCTGGTGATCGCGGTGCTCGGCGCGCTCACGATCACCTCCGAGTACGCGACCGGGATGATCCGCACCTCGCTGACCGCGCAGCCGCGGCGCGGCACGCTGCTGGCCGCCAAGGCCACCGTGTTCGCCGCGGTCGCCCTGGTGACCGGGCTGATCACCTGCTTCGGGGCGTTCTTCCTCGGCCAGGCGCTGATGTCGGGTGCGCACATGGGCACCTCGATCGCCGCACCAGGGGTGCTGCGCGCGGTGGTCGGCGGCGCGCTGTTCCTGACCGCGTGCGGGATGCTGGCGTTCGGCCTCGGCGCGATCCTGCGCCACACGGCCGGCGCGATCACCGCGGCGATCGTCCTGCTGTTCGTGCTGTCTATCCTGGTCAACGCGCTCCCGCACGACTGGCAGGCGCACGTCGACAAGTGGATGCCGGCGATCGCGGGCTCGCAGATCTGGGCGGTCGTGCCGGTCAAGGGCTTCCCGCCGATGCTCGCGCCCTGGACCGGGTTCGCGGTGCTCTGCGGGTACGCGCTGGTCGCGCTGGCCGGCGGCCTGATCCTGGTCCGCAGGCGGGACGCCTAGCACCGCGCCCGCCAGCGGAAATCCGTCAGCGGGGAGCCAGCCGAGAAGCGCGGCCGGCTCCCCGCTGAGGCTGCCGGGCTACCAGGCCGGGCTCGCGCGACCGGCGATCGCGGGAAGGCGGGTAACCCGGCCGGTCGCCGTGTCGAGCCTGGCCAGCGAGGTCGTGCTCTGATCGGCGGACCAGGCGACCAGCAGGAAGCGGCCGGACGAATCGAGGCTGAGGGCGCAATACTGGCCGCCGCTGAAGCGGTGCGCCACCGCGGTGGTCCGGTTGCTGATGCCTTGCCGGAACAGCACCGACCTGGCCGGCGTCTCGGCGGCGCAGAAGTAGACGAATCCTCCGGCGATAACCGCTGATTGCAGCGTGCTGGCCGGCGAGAGCCGCGCTGCCCGCACGATGCTGCGGCCGCGCCGGGCCAGCGTGCCAGCCGCGGCGCCGGTGTGAAGCAGCCCGATGGCATACGGGTAATTGCCGCCACCGCTGCTATATGCCAGCAGGTGGCCGTCCGCCGACAGTGCCAGCGAGTTAACATCCAGCTGCTTGGGGAGCGACCACTGCCGCACCGTGCCCCGGCCGGGCCGGATGATCCCGATGGTGTTCAGGGTGTCCGGGTGGCACAGCTCATCGGTGTAGGCGATCGCCTTGAGGTCCGCGGTGGCCGCGACGGCGAACACAAAGCCGCTGATCTCGCCTCCCCGCAGCCGGGTCAGCCCGGCCGCTGTCCCGCGCGCGGTGAGCTTGAGCTGGTAGAGCCAGGTGCCGCAGGACCGCGGACGGGCCGGCCAGAGCGCGAGCACGAAGGTGCGGTCACCGGCGATGGCGGCGGCGCCGCCCTGGAATCTCAGACCCGGGGCCGGCCTGACCTGGGTCACGACGTGGCCGGTGGCGGCGTTGTACACCGCCAGCCGCGTTCCGCTGACATCCGCGTTCGCGACGTAGAAGCGGGGCCCGGTCCAGGCCGCCGCGGCAGCGGGCCGCTGGCCGCGATGGTGCGCGGGGTTCCCGGCCCGGTGCTGGCCAGGCAGTGCCAGCGGCACGATGACGGCGGCCAGCACCGCCACCGTCGCCACCGCGGCCGCGGCGCCCAGCGGGACGATCAGCCGGATGCCGCGGCGCGTGCCCGCGATCGCCGGGCGGGCATGGCTGACCCGGCGGCCGGGCAGTTCAGGGACCGACCCGGGCCGGACCGTCTCAGCGGCCGCGCGGTAGGCGTCGCGCAGCCGGTCTTCCAGCTTGTTCACAGTTCCTCCTTCAGCACACGGGCAAGCGCTGCCAGCGCGCGCGACGCAGTGGATGAGACGGTGCCCCGGCTGACCCCGAGCGCCGCCGCGATCTCGTCGTCAGTCAGGTCCAGGTAGAAACGGAGCGCGAGCACCTCCCTGGCTCGCGGCGGCAGCCCCGCCACCGCGCTGAGCACCGCCCGCCGGTCCTCGCCGGCGATCACCGCGGCCTCGGCCGACCACACCGGGCGCGCCTGCTCGGCCGGCCGGGTGGCGGCCCGCTTCCTGGCCCGCAGCACCGAGCGGGCGCCGTTGATGACGGCTGCGCGCAGGTAGGGCAGCGCCTTGTCCTGGCTTCTCAGCCGCGGCAAGGCCTGGTACAGGCCGAAGAACGCGTCCTGCACGACGTCTTCGGCACTGGGCTGGTCACCCAGCAGCAGCACCGCCACCCGGACCAGGGTGACAGCGTGCGCGCGGTACATGGCCTGGACGATGTCGTCGGTGTGGCCGGCGCTTGCCGCGGCCTTTCCCGGCGCGCCGGTGCCCGCGGGCACCCGGGGGCCGATGACCGGCTTGCGGGCTGGCCCGGTCATCGCGCCCGGCTGCGTCAGCCCGGTTGTCAGTGTCCCGGGCCCCGGCGCCGCGGACCGTGGAATGTTCGGCATACACCATTGACGCTCGCGGGCGGGAAATGCTGAGCCGGCCGCCGGATCACTTCCGGGAACCTTTCAGCCGGGTGCGGGCTGGCAATGCGGGCACCAGTAGGTGACCCGTTCGTCCTCCGTGAGCCCGCCGCCGCCCGCGCCGCGCTCCCTGCGGACCGGGGTGCCGCAGCGGCGGCACGGGCGGCCGGGCCGCCCGTATACCCAGGTTTCCTGGCCGCGCCCGGTCATCCCGGTGGTGACGATCGGCCCGGGCCGCTGCTTATTGGCGTCCAGTAGCCGCCGGGCCAGTTCGACCAGGCCGGTCAGGTCCGTGATCTCACCAACCGGCAGCCACGGGCTGATCCCGCGCAGGTACAGCACCTCGGCCCGGTAGATGTTGCCGATGCCCGCGAGGTTGCGCTGATCCAGCAGCGCCTCGCTGACCGGCCGTCCGGGCTGCGCGAGCAGCCGCCGCACCGCCTCGGCCGCGTCCCACCCCGGGCCGAGAAGGTCGGGACCCAGGTGGCCGACGACGCGTTCCTCGTTCTGGCTGCGCAGTATTTCTACGATGCCTAGCTGGTGCCCGATCGCATCCCAGTGATCGTTGCCGAGCACCAGCCGGACCCGGTGATCGCGCGGGGGTGCCTGGCCGGCCGCGCGGACCCGCCACGAGCCGTCCATCCGCAGGTGCGTGTGCACGGTAAGCCCGCCGTCCACCCGGGTGAGCAGGTGCTTGCCACGCGATTCGGTGCCAGTCACCATCCGCCCGGTCAGGTCGGTGGTCGCGTACCGCGGCACCCGGAAGTCGCTGCGAGTCAGCACCCGGCCCGCCAGCGCGTCATCCAGCCGGCGCGCGGTCCGCCAGACCATGTCCCCCTCGGGCATTCGCCCAGCATGACAGCTAGCTCCCTGCCCCGCCCTCCCGCGCCAGGCCAGCTCGCCTGACCCGCTCGTCCCGGGCCCGCCACCCCCGGCCCGCTGATCTTGGACCCGCTGGTCTCGGGCCCGCTCGCGCCGGCCGGCTCGCCCGGATCCGTCGTCCCGGACCTGCTCGTCCCTGACCCGCCGTCCCCGGCCCGCTCGTCCCGGGCCCGCTCGCGCCGGCCGGCTCGCCCGGATCCGTCGTCCCCGGACCCGCCACCCCGTCCCGCTCGTCCCGGGCCCGCTCGCGCCGGCCGGCTCGCCCGGATCCGTCGTCCCGGACCTGCTCGTCCCTGACCCGCCGTCCCCGGCCCGCTCGCGCCGGCGGGCGCTTAGTCCAGGCCGGACTCGCGCAAAGTTATGTTGAGCCTGCCGTCGGGCAGCCCGATGTCCGCCGGACCGGTGCCCGGCAGCGTCTTCGTGACGCCGTGATAGACCAGCCGGGACGGCCCGCCGAACACGAACAGATCCCCGGACTCCAGCTCAAGGTCCGTCCACGGCCGCCCGCGATCCCTGGTATTGCCGAACCTGAACACGCATGTCGTCCCGAGGCTCAGCGACACCACCGGCGCCAGGCTCCGTTCGTCCTTGTCGGCGTGCATGCCCATCCGGGCGCTCGCGTCGTAGAAATTGATCAGCGCGACGTCAGGACGATAGTCCGGCGGCGCTTCCTGGCCGGCGTAGGCCTCGGCGACCGCGCGGCGGCCGAGTTCGGCGAGCCAGCCGGGAAACGGCTTGACCGGCGCGCCATCCACATCCTCGGCTATCCGCGAGTACCGGTAGGGAACCCAATGCCAGCCCAGGCAGACTGTCCGCACCGACATCTGCCCGCCCGACGGCATCCGGGTGGCGCGCATCCCCGCGGGCGGCCTGGCCCACTCCCGGCACGCCGTCACCAGCCGCCGCTGCTCGTCCCGGCTCAGCCAGCCAGGAACATGCACCGCCCCCGGCGCGACCTCAGCCCGCCCCCGCGGAATCAGTGCCACCACCCCGCCACCATAACCACCCGCCCCGGCCAGCCCCGCCCCAGCCAGCCCGGCCCCGGCCAGCCCGGCCCCGGCCAGCCCGGCCGCAGCTCTGACCCGGTCTCGCTAACCCCGCCTCAGCTGGGCGGGCGGTGGCGCTGCGTCCGGCCGCACGATCCCGTTTCCGCCAATGGCCTCAGGCCAATCTCACCGCTGACGGGCGGATCCGGAACGCGCCCGGGCCGTTGCCTCGGCGCGAGGCCCGGGCGGCCCTGTTTCGTTGGTTGTCAGCTAATTCCGGCCGAGCCAGCTCACACCATCAACCCCTTGTGTCCCGTATGCAACACCAGTCGCACAGCTTACTGACTTTCGGCATGCGTCCGAGCTGCGTTTAGCGGCTATGTCACACCGCCGAGGAAACAGTATTGGCGGTGTGACATAGCCGCTAAAAGACGGGCCACGACCCGGCGAAAGGCGCGGAATGTCAGAGCCTGCTGGCAGGTTCGGCGCATGGGACGACCAGCTGACTTTGACCAGCGAGCCATCGCAGGGTTATTGGCCCGTCAGAGCGGCGTCATCAGCCGCGCCCAGGCGCTGGAGCACGCGATGAGCGAAACGACGCTCCGGTACCGGATCCGCCCGGAGGGCACGTGGCAGAGGCTGCTCCCTGGCGTCTATCTCGCGCATACCGGGCCGCCGACCAGCGAGCAGCGGGAACTTGCCGCCTTGCTGTTCGCCGGGCGGGGGAGCGTGCTCACGGGCCCGTCAGCGCTGGCGCACCACGGCATACGGGCGGCCGCGGCGAACCTGGTGGACGTGCTGGTGCCCGCCGCGAGGCAGCGGCAGGACGCGGGGTTCGTGCGGGTGCGGCGGACGACGCGGATGCCGGATGTGGAGTACCTGTTCGGGCAGGTGCGGTGCGCGTCGCCGGCCAGGGCGGTCGCCGACACGGCCCGGCTGCTGACCGGGCTGGCGGACGTCCGGGCGGTGGCCGCGGGCGCGGTGCAGTGCGGGAAGGTGCAGCTGTGGCAGCTCGCTGACGAGGTGAGGTGCGGACCGGCGCAGGGAGCGGCTCAGCTGCGGCAAGTGCTGGGGGAGGTCGCTGACGGCGTGCGGTCGGCCGCCGAGGGGGATTTGCGGACTTTGATACGGCGCGCGCGCCTTCCCGCCCCGATGTACAACGCGAGGCTGTTTGTCAGCGGGATCTTCGTCGGCTCACCGGACGCCTGGTGGCCAGATGCCTGCGTCGCGGCAGAGGTCGAGTCACGGGAGTGGCATTTCGCGCCGCGGGACTGGGAGCAGACGCTGGCGCGGGACGCGCGGATGAGCGCGCACGGCATCATCGTCCTGCATTTCCCGCCGCGCCGGCTGCGGGCCGAGCAGCAGGCCGTCGCGGGCGAGATCCGGTCGGCACTGGAGTCCGGCAAGCGGCGGGGGCATCTGGGCATCGACGCGGTGGCCGCGCGATGAGCGGGGGATGCCGACGCTGATGCCGGGCCCGGTGCCGCGCCGACCGGACCCGGCGCTGCGCCGGGCGGACCGGACTGCACGCGCCGGCTGGGCGGGGATGGACGCGCTGGCCGGGCCGGGATGCACGTGTCGCCCCCGCTGGGGTGCGTGTGCCGGCTGGGGCGGGGGGTGCGTGTGCCGGCC
>DATBGO010000221.1:0-12468 GCA_036558005.1 Streptosporangiaceae bacterium
CCGCCCGCCAGCGCCAGGTCACACTCCCCCGCCCGCAGCGCCTGGCACGCCAGGTGCAACGCCACCAGCGACGAACTGCACGCCGTATCCACCGTCACCGCCGGGCCCTCCAGCCCCAGCACATACGACACCCGCCCCGACACCAGGCTCACCGAGGTCCCGGTCAGCAGGTGCCCCTCCAGGCTTTCGGGCAGGCCGCCGCCGTAACCGGAGGGCGCCGCGCCGACGAATATCCCGGTCTTGGAGCCGGCCAGCGAGGTCGGGTCCAGGCCGGCCCGCTCCAGCGCCTCCCAGCTGACCTCCAGCAGCAGCCGCTGCTGCGGGTCCATCCCCAGCGCCTCCCGCGGGCTGATCCCGAAAAACCCGGGATCGAACTCGGCCGCGCTGGCCAGGAACCCGCCCGAGCACGCGTAGGAGGTCCCGGCGTGATCAGGGTCAGGGTCGTACAGGTCCGCCACGTCCCAGCCGCGGTCCGCAGGAAAGTCCGTGATCGCGTCACGGCCGGCGGCCAGCAGCTCCCACAGCTGCTCCGGGCTGTCCGCCCCGCCGGGCAGCCTGCAGCTCATCGCCACCACCGCCACCGGTTCCTCTGGCGCCGCGACCGGGGTCACGCCGGGGATAGCCGGTCCGGCGGCTGCGCCGGCCAGTTCGTCCCGGAGCAGGCCGGCCAGCGCCGCCGGGGTTGGGTAGCTGAAGATCAGGGTGTCGGGTAGCGGCAGCCCGGTGGCGGCGCGCAGCCGGCCCGGCAGGTCGACCGCGGTCAGTGAGTCGAAACCCAGCTCCTTGAAGGACCGGCGCGGGTCGATGGCCGCGGCGGAGGCGTGGCCCAGCACCGCCGCGGCGTGAGCGCGGACCAGCTCCAGCAGCATCTGTCCCTGAGCGGGCCCCGCCAACCCGGCGAGCTGGCGGCGCAACCCGGCCTGCGTGTCCGCCGCGGGCGGGGGCGGGCCGGCTGCCATCGTGAGGGGCGGCCCGGCCGCCTGCGTGAGCCAGAACCGCTGATGCTGGAACGGGTAGGTCGGCAGCTCCAGCCGCCGTCCGCCGCCCAGCATCGCGGCCCAGTCCACCGCCACGCCGTGGGCGTGCAACTCGGCCAGCGACATCAGGAACCGGTCCGGGCCGCCGTCGTCGCGCCGCAGCGTCCCGGTCAGGATCACATCCTCCACGGCCGCACCCGCCAGGGTCGCACCGACCGCCGCGGTCAGCACCGGATGCGGGGACACCTCGGCGAACACCCGGTGCCCGTGGCTGCCCAGCGTCCGGACCGCCCGTTCGAACTCCACCGGGGCCCGCAGGCTGGCGTACCAGTAATCCGGGCCGGCTTCCGGTCCGGCCAGCACCTCCCCGGTCATCGCCGAGATCATCGGCAGCCGTGACGGCCCCGGGCGGACCCCGGCCAGCGCGGCCAGCATGTCGTCGCGGATCGGCTCGACCCGGGCGGAATGCGAGGCGTAACCCACCGGGAGCATCCGGGCCCGGACCCCGTCCGACTCGCACCCGGCCAGCAACTCGGCCAGCGCGGCCGGCTCGCCCGAGACCACCGTGGCGGCCGGCCCGTTCACCGCCGCCACCGCCAGCCGGTCACCCCAGGCGGCGATCTTTTCCCTGACCACAGCCGCGGACTCGGCGACCGACACCATCCCGCCCTGCCCGGCCAGGGCCAGCAGGGCCTGGCTGCGCCGGGCCACCACCGTGGCCGCGTCGTCCAGGGTCAGGATCCCGGCGACGGTCGCGGCCGCGATTTCGCCCTGGGAGTGACCCGCGACCGCGGCCGGGGTGACTCCGGCCGCCTCCCACAGCGCGGCCAGCGACACCATCACCGCCCACAGCACCGGCTGCACGACGTCGACCCGGTCCAGCCCCGGAGCGCCGCTGGCGCCGGCCAGCACCTGGTGCAGATCCCAGTCCACGTGCCGGGCCAGCGCCCGCCCGCACTCGGCCAGCTGGCCGGCGAACACCGGCGAGGATGCTGCCAGCTCCCGGCCCATCCCGGCCCACTGCGAGCCCTGTCCGGGAAAGATGAAAACCGGGGGCGCCCGGCCCGGCAGGGCAGCGCCGGTGACGGCGTTAGCCGCGGGGGCCGCCGCAGCGACCGCCGCCAGCCCGGCCGCCAGGTCTTCCCTGCTGGTCCCGGTGATCACGGCGCGGTGCTCGAACGCCGTCCGGGTGGTGGCCAGCGACCAGCCCACGTCGGCCGGGTCGAGGCCGGGCCGCGCGGCCAGGAACTCCGCCAGCTGCCCGGCCTGGACGGCCAGCGCGGCCGGCGTCCGGCCCGATACGAGCCACGCCAGCGCGCGGACCACCCCGGCGGGCCCAGGGCGCCCGGGTGCCGGGCCCGCGCCGCCGGGTGCGTCCTGCTCGAGGATGACGTGGGCGTTGGTGCCGCTGAACCCGAGCGAGGACACCGCGGCGCGGCGCGGATGGTCGCGTTCGGGCCACGGCACGGTCTCGGTCACCAGCCGGACCGCGCCAGCCTCCCAGTCCACCTGCGTTGACGGCGTGTCCGCGTGCAGCGTGGCCGGGACGGTGCCATGCGCCATCGCGGTGACCATCTTGATGACGCTGGCCATCCCGGCCGCCGCCTGGGCGTGCCCGATGTTGGACTTCACCGAGCCAAGCAGCACCGGCTGCCCGGCCGGGCGTCCCTGGCCGTAGGTCGCCAGCAGTGCCCGCAGTTCGACCGGGTCGCCCAGCCTGGTCCCGGTCCCGTGCCCCTCTACCACGTCCACCTCGGCGGCGGACAGTCCCGCGCAGGCCAGCGCGGCCCGGATCAGCCGCTGCTGGGCAGTCCCGCTCGGCGCGGTCAGCCCGTCCGAGGCGCCGTCCTGGTTCACCGCGCTGCCCGCCACCACCGCCAGCACCCGGTGCCCGCGGCGGCGCGCATCGGCCAGCCGCTCCACCACCAGCACGCCCACGCCTTCGCCCCACGCGGTGCCGTCAGCGTCGTCGGCGTACGGCTTGCACCGGCCGTCCGGGGCCAGCCCGCGCTGGCGGGAAAACTCGGTGAAGGCTCTTGGCGTGGCCATCACCGCCACGCCGCCGACCAGGGCCAGCGAGCACTCCCCGGCCCGCAGCGCCTGGCCTGCCAGGTGCAGGGCCACCAGCGAGGAGGAGGTCGCGGTGTCGACCGTGACCGCGGGGCCTTCCAGCCCGAGGCTGTAGGCGACCCGGCCGGACAGCACGCTCGCCGCGGCCCCGGCCATCAGGTACCCCTCAAGCCCGGGCGGCGCCGCCAGGCCCGCGGCATAGCCGGAGGAAGCAGCGCCGACGAACACCCCGGCCGGGCGGCCGCGCAGCGACCTCGGGTCGATGCCCGCCCGCTCCAGCGCCTCCCAGCTGACCTCAAGCAGCAGCCGCTGCTGCGGGTCCATGGCCAGCGCCTCGCGCGGGCTGATCCCGAAGAAACCCGGGTCGAACTCAGCCGCGTCGTAGAGGAAGCTGCCCGCCTCGGCATACGTTGTGCCCGGCCGCTCCGGATCCGGGTCGTACAGCCGCTGATCCCAGCCCCGGTCAGCCGGGAACTCGCCGGTCGCCTCCCGGCCCTGCGCCACCAGCTCCCACAACTGCTCAGGCGAGCGGACACCGCCGGGGAACCGGCACGCCATTCCCGCGATCACCAGCCGGTCATCACCCATCGGCGGCGTCGCCCCGGTCACCCCGGACTCGCTCATACTGCACTCCAAGGTCCATGCAGTGAATACCCCGCGGCGGCGGCGGTGGGAATGACTGTAACCCCTTTCAGGCCGGATTCAGGGCAACGTAAATTACTCGCTGTGAAAAGCTCTCTGAATGGCGACTGAGAAGTTCACGCGGGGCATAAATAATTGCTGTGGGTGGCGAGTCTGATATTGTCAGCACTGAACCTGCCGGGCAAGCCGGCCTGTTCAACTGCGGAAGCGCGCCGGCTGAGCATGACCGGACCTGACTCGCGGCGCCCAGATCGCCGCTCCGTGAGATTGACGGCAGAATCTTTCCTGCCGGGGTTCGGGGAGTAAGGTCGGGTAGGTGAGCCCAGACCGGCGGCCGGCTTCTGGCCGGGAAGCAGGCGGTCCTGCGCTGGTGGTCGACCACCTGACCAAGCGCTTCACCCGCCGGGTGGCCTTCAAGGACGTCTCATTCGAGGTCGGCTACGGCGAGGTGTTCGGGTTCCTGGGGCCGAACGGCGCAGGGAAGACGACGACCGTGCGGACGCTCGGGACGCTCATCGAGCCGACCTCGGGCTCGGCGACCGTCGCCGGCCTGCCGCTGACCCCGGAAAACGGAGCCGAGATCCGCCGCCGGATCGCGATCGTGCCCGAGGCGCCCGGCCTGTACCTGCGGCTGAGCGTCACCGAGAACCTGGAATGCTTCGCCGGCCTGTACGAGGCCGCTCAGCCGCGTGAGCGGATCAAGGCGGCGCTGGCCGCCGTGGACCTGACCGACCGGGCCGGGGACATCTGCGGCGCGCTGTCCAAGGGGCTCCGCCAGCGGGTCGCGCTGGCACGGGCTCTGCTCAGCGAGCCTGAAGTGCTGTTTCTCGACGAGCCGACCTCGGGCCTGGACCCAGTCGCGTCCCGCGACGTGCACGAGCTGATCGACGACCTGCGTCATCGCGGGGTCACCACCTTCATCACCACACACCGGCTCGACGAGGCAGAGCGGCTGTGTGACCGGGTCGCCATCCTGAACACGACGTTGCGCACGATCGGCCGTCCCGACGAGCTGCGCGATCAGCTGTTCGCCAAGACGCTGGCGGTCAGGACGGCTGCCCCGCTGGCCGATCCCGGCCAGGTCTTCGGCGGCCTGCCGGGTGTGGACAGCTGGCGGCCGGCCGGCGACGCCGAGTACGTGCTGGCCGTGTCCGATCCGGCGGTGGCGGCGCCCGCAGCCACCCGCGCGCTGGTCGCGGCGGGCGCCGACGTGCTCGGCATCGGTGAGACGCACCGGTCGCTGGAGGACGTCTACCTCGAACTGATCAACGAGGACGTCGAACTGGAGAAGAGCCGAGGATGAGTCCAACCCGCGTCCGGGCGATCTTCCGGAAAGAGCTCAGGGAGTACCGGCGCAACCGTCAGATCGTGGTGACGATGGCGGTGCTGCCGCTGGTGTTCATCATCTCGCCGGTGATCCAGATATTCGTGCTGCCGGCCACGTCGGTGGTCTCGCTGGCTGGCAAGCAGCCGCTGATCTACATGCTGGCCATCCCGGCGATCGTCCCGTCGACGGTGGCCGCCTACTCGGTGGCCGGGGAACGGCAGCAGGGCGCGCTCGAGCCGGTGCTCACCACGCCGATCCTGGCCAGGGAGTTCCTGCTCGGCAAGGCGCTGGCGGCGCTGATGCCGGTGCTGGCGGTCTCGTTCGGGGTGTTCGGCGTGTTCGTGGCCGCGATCGAGCTGTTCGCGAAGGCGCCGATCGCGGCGGCGGTGCTGCAGGGCCCGGAGGTGATCGGCCAGCTGATCTTCACGCCGCTGGTGGCCGCCCTGTCGATCTGGGCCGGCATCGCCATCTCGTCCCGGTCGAGCGATCCCCGGGTGGCCACGCAGCTCAGCGTGCTGGCGAGCCTGCCCTCGATCGCGATGGCGGTCGTCGTCTCGACCGGCCTGATCCACGCCACCCTGGTTTTCAGCATCGTCTTCGGGGCGATCCTGCTGTGGATCGACGTCATCGGCTGGCGGCTCGTGGCCCCGATGTTCGACCGTGAACGGCTGATCACCGGGACCAGGGCCTGAGCCGCTCAGCTGGACTGAGCCAGCCCGGGCGCGTCCGCCAGCGCGCGGTGCACCTTGCGGGTGACGAGCATCTGGTCGATCAGCCGGATCAGCCCGAAGTAGGTGGCCCCGGGGCTCACCTGGATCTCGGTGCTGCCGGTGCCGGGGACGATCTTGACGTTCGCCCGCTTGAACCAGCCGCCCTTGACCAGCATCGTGTTGTCGTCCGCCGGGACTTCCCTGGTGAATCCCACGGACTTCGTGGCGGCCTCGACATGGTAGCGAGAGCCCAGCTTGTCGCGAAGTGCCGTGCTTACTTCATCGACGCTGACATTCGAGCGGGGGACCGTGACAGTAAGCATGAGATCCCATTTCCTTTGCCAGAGCTAAATAGCGGGGATAGCCTGCGCCTTAATGCTACACGCCGGCTGCCGGGTCGGCATCTGCGCGGCCAGCCGCCAGCCATCACAATCGGGCTAGCCAGTCGTCTACCGCCCGTGCCGTCGGGCCAGCGTGATCGGTCATCATCGAGAAATGGTTGCCTGGCACATCGGCGAGGGTGATATTGCTGGAGAAAGTCCAGGCGGCAGATCCCGCCAGCGGCTCTTCCGGCCGGACCAGCAGCGTGGGCAAGGCGGTGTGATCGAGGTCCGCCCAGTCGAGCGAGAAGTAATGCGCCATGGCGGTGAGCCAGGCGTCTTCCCGGGCATTTCCCTGCTGCTGGTCTTCGGTCAGCACGATACCGGGCAGCATGGACCAGGATTTCTCCGTGGCCGCGCCAGCCTCCAGCCTGGAGGTATCCAGCAGCACCACCGCGGCGGGCGGCAGGCCGCAGCGCTGCAGGCGGGTCGCGACCGCGTGCGCTATCAGGCCGCCTGAGGAATGCCCGGCCAGCACGAACGGCGTGCCGTCCGCGCAGCGCCGGATGTTCTCGGCGTGCACCTCGACGAGCGCGCCGGCGGTGGCTGGCAGCGGTTCCCCGGCCGCGTATCCCGGGCTCGGGACGAGGGACACGTCACGAACCCCGCGCAAGCTCCCGGCGAACCGGGCGTACTCCTGTGATCGGCCCACGAAGGACGGGAAACAGATCACTGAGGGGCTCGCCGGCCCCCGGCAGAGCGACACCGGCCGGGGAACGCTACCCAGGCCGGCCGGACCCGCGAAGCCTTGCCGGAACGCGGCCAGGCCCTGGATCAGTCCCATGATCTGCCCGGTCCGGTCCGCCCGGGCCGCCTGCAGGTACAACTCGCTGAGGAAGCCCGCCGGGACCGCGTCAGCGGCAGGCGGCTCCTCCCGCGCCGCGGTGTAACGGTGCCCGGCAGCATCGGGTCGCGGCCCGTCCGGGCTGGCCGCCATGCCCGCAGCGGACAAATCGGCCCGCAGCTGCCGGGCCAGCAGCGACGGGGTCGGGTGGTCGAAGACCGCCGTTCCCGGCAGCCGCAGCCCGGTCATACCGGTCAGCCGGTTCCTCAGTTCGACCGCGCTCAGCGAGTTCAGCCCCAGCTCGAGGAAGCCGTCCCCGGCGCCGACCGCTTCGGGTGACGGGTGCCCCAGCACCGCCGCGGTCTCGGCGCGGACCAGGTCGGTCAGCAACCGCTCTTGCTCGTGCTCGCCGGCCCCGGACAACCGGTCCCTGAGCGCTGCTCCCTGGTCGGCCGGGGCGGCTGCGGTCGCCGCGCGCCTGGCCGGAAGCCCAGCCGGACCGACCAGGCCGCTGAAGAAGGGGGGCAGCGCTCCGGCCTGCGCGACGGCCCGCAACGCGGCCATTTCCAGCCGGGCCAGCACCAGGTGTGCCTCGTCCCTGGCCAGGGCCAGGTCGAGCAGATCCAGTCCCTCGCCAGAAGCCAGGGCGGTCATGCCGCGCGCGATCCTGGCCCGCTCGGTCTGGCTCAGGTGGCCAGTCATGCCGCTGGCCGCCGCCCATATCCCCCACGCCAGTGAGTGCGCTGGCAGGCCGGCCGCCTGCCGGGCGGCGGCCAGCCCGTCCAGGAACGCGTTCGCCGCCGCGTAGTTGGCCTGGCCCGCGCCGCCGAAGGTAGCCGCGGCGGAGGAGAACAGGACGAACGCTTCCAGGTCCAGGCCGGCGGTCAGCTCGTGCAGGTGCCAGGCCGCGTCGGACTTGGGCCGCATCACCGCGTCCACCCGCGCCGGGGTTTGCGACGCGATCGCCCCGTCGTCGATGATCCCCGCGGCGTGCACCACCATGGTCAGCGGTTCAGCGGCCGGAATCAGCGCCAGCAGCCCGGCCAGCGCGTCCCGGTCGGCGCTGTCGCACGCCGTCACCCGCACCCCGGCGCCCTGGGCGGCCAGTGACGCGGCCAGCGCGGCGGCGCCCGGCGCGGCCGGGCCCGACCGGCTGGCCAGGATGAGGGTGCTGGCCCGCCCGGCGTCCGTCAGGTGCCCGGCTACCATCCCGCCGAGCGTCCCGGTGCCGCCGGTGACCAGCGCCGTCCCCGCCGCCCGCGGCGCTGCGGGATCCGGCGGGATGGTCAGCACGACGCGGCCGGCCAGCTGGGCCTGGCCGATGAACCCGAGCGCTTCCGGAGCCCGGCGCACGTCCCAGGCCCGGATCGGCAGCGGCTCCAGTTTCCCGTCCGCCAGCAGCCCCACGACCTGGGCCAGGATCTCACCGAGCCGGCCCGGTTCCGCCGTGGACATGTCCGGCTCGATGAACGCCCCGCCCTGGGTCAGCAGCCGCCGGGCAGCATCGGCGTGCTCGCCGGACGGGGAGGTCATCAGCACGACGTCCATGCCCGCACCGCCGGTGGCGGCCAGGAACAGCTCGGCGAACCCTGCCGTCTGCGACGACGCCACGTGCGCGGCATCCAGGCCGGCGGCGGCCAGCGCACCGTGCTGGCCGGGGTGAGCCGTGCCGTACACCTCCAGCCCCAGGTGCCGCGCGACCGCGACCGCGGCCAGTCCCGTGCCCTCCGCCGCGCCGTGCACCAGCAGCCGCTGGCCGGCCCGTGCGCTGGCTAGGCCTGCCAGCGCATGCCACGCCGTGGTGAACGCGACAGGCACCGACGCGGCCTGCGCGAATGACCAGCCGGCCGGGATGGGCGCCAGCAGTCGCGCGTCCGCCACCGCGAGCGGCCCGAGCCCGCCCGCGGCCAGGCCCAGCACCCGGTCGCCCACCGCGAGACCGGCCACATCGGAAGCGGTCTCGGTGACCAGCCCGGCGACCTCGCCGCCCAGCGCGCCGCCCCCTGGCTGTGCCCCCTGCGCGGTCAGCAGATCGCGGCGGCTCAGCCCGCCGGCCCGGACCGCGATCCGCACCTGACCGGGCGCCAGCGGCGCTGCGGCCTGCGGGCAGGCCGCCAGCGCCAGCCCGTCCGGCCGCCCTGGCCCGGTGGCCTCCAGCCGCCACGGTCCCGCGCCGTCGGGCCGGGTCAGCCCGCCGCCGGGACGGGCCAGCCGGCGCCCGTACACCGTCTCGTCCCTGACCGCCAGTTCCGGTTCGCCCGAGCTCAGCGCGGCCGCCAGCATCCTGCCCGCCGCCGGAGTCCCGCCCGGCAGGTCCGCCAGCACCACCCGGCCCGGGTTCTCCCATTGCGCCGACCGGACCAGCCCCCAGACCGCGGGCCCGGCCGGGTCCGCCGGCCCGTCTCCCGGCCCGGCCGCTACCGCGCCCGCCGTCACCAGCACCAGCCGCGACGAGGGCAGCCCTTCCTCGGCCAGCCACTCCTGCACCAGGCCCAGCGCATGGCCGGTCGCTGCCCGCGCCGGGACGGCGCCGCTGCCGCCGGCGCCGGCGTCGGCGCCGGCTAGCGGCATAGCGCAGGCCAGCACCAGCTCGGGCACCAGGTCCCCGGCGGCCACGGCCGCGATCAGCGTGGCCAGGTCCGGGTAGGCCCGCACGTCGGCCCGCGCCTCGGCCAGGCTCGCCAGCAGGTCCAGCCGATCGTCGCCGACGAGCGCCCACCGCCCGGCTGGCCCGGCCGCCACCGGGACCGGGAGCGCAACCCAGTCCACGCTGTACACGGCGTCACGCAGTCCGCCCCTGGCCGCCTCCAGCTGGCCCGGCGACACCGGCCGCAGCGCCAGCGACCCGACCGACACGACCGGCGCGCCGGCGGCGTCGGCTGCGGTCAGCGACAGCTCGCCGCTGGCACTCTGGCAGAGCCTGGCCCGCAGCACCGAGGCACCAGCGGCGTAGAGCGTGACGTCCCGCCAGGCGAACGGGATCTGGATCTGCCCCGCCCGCGAGCCGGGCCGGCCTTCCGTCCCGGCCGCGGCGGTTCGCGCCATCACGTGCAAGGCGGCGTCCAGCAAGGCTGGGTGCAGCACGAACGCACCCGCGTCAGCGGCCGCATCGCCGGGCAGCGCCACCTCAGCGAAGACGTCGCCGCCGCGCCGCCACGCGGCGCGCAATCCCCGGAACGCGGGCCCGTAGCCGTGCCCGCCGGCCGCCAGTTCCTCGTACAGCCCTTCGGCCGGCACGGGCACGGCCCCGTCGGGCGGCCACGCCGCCAGCTCATCCGGCCCCGGGCCGGCGGCGGGCGGCCTGGCCGGGCTCAGCAGCCCGCTGGCGTGCAGCGTCCACGGTTCCTCGGCCGCGGCCGGCCTCGAATACATCTCGACCGTCCGGTCACCGGTTTCGTCCGGGCCGCCCACCGTGACCTGGATCCGGATGGCGGCGTCCTCGGGCATGACCAGCGGGGCCTCCAGGATGAGCTCAGCCACCCGGCCGGACCCGGCCTTGTACCCGGCCAGGACCGCCAGCTCGAGCAGCGCCGTCCCGGGGAGCACCGCGACCCCCGCCACCGTGTGGTCAGCCAGCCACGGGTGGGTTCGCAGCGACAGCTGCCCGGTGAACAGCAGCCCGCCGCTCCCGGCCACCGGCACCGCCGCGCTGAGCAGCGGATGCCCTGCCGGGTTCAGCCCGGCCGAGAGCAGGTCTCCGGTCCGGGCGGCCGGACGCTCCGGCCAGTAGCGTTGCCGCTGGAACGCATATGTGGGCAGGCCGACCTGGTGTCCGGCGGCCAGCACGGCGGCCCAGTCCACCGCGGCGCCGTGCGCGTGGGCCTGGGCCAGGGAGGTCAGCAGCCGGCCCGCGCCGCCGTCGTCGCGGTGCAGCGTCCCGGTGACCAGCGGGACACCGGCCGCGCCGGACGCTTCGACGGTGTCCTCGATCGCGGTCGTCAGCACCGGATGGGGGGAGATTTCGATGAAGCTGCGGTGGCCGGCCACCGCCAGTTCCTTGACCGCGTCGGCGAACCGGACCGTCTGGCGCAGGTTGGCGTACCAGTAGCCGGCGTCCAGCTCTGGCCCGTCCATCCAGCGGCAGTGCACCGTCGAGTACAGCGGGACCTGCCCGGCGGACGGCCGGACCGAGGCGAGACCTTCGGTTATCTCCCCGGCCAGCTCCTGCACCAGGGACGAGTGCGCGACGAAGTCGGTGGGCGGGATCGGCCACCGAAGCACGTGCCGGGCGGACAGCTCCGCCTCCAGCTCCGCGAGAGCCTGCAGCTCGCCGGAGACCACCGTGGCCGCTGGCCCGTTCACCGCCGCGATCGACAGCCGGTCCCCCCACCGGCTGAGCAGCTCCCGCACCTGAGCGGCCGGCCTGACCACCGACAGCATCCCGCCGCCCAGGCCCAGCCGGGACAGCGCCCGGCTGCGCACCGCCACCACCTGCGCCGCGTCCTCCAGCGACAACATCCCGGCCACGGTCGCCGCCGCTATCTCTCCCTGGCTGTGGCCGACTACCGCGTCGGGCCTGACCCCGGCGGCCTGCCACACCGCTGCCAGCGCGACCATCACGGCCCACAGCACCGGCTGAACCACCTCCGCCGCCGCCAGGCCCGGCGCTCCGGCCGCTTCCCCGATCACCTCAGCCAGGTCCCAGTCCACGTACCGGGCCAGCGCCCGCCCGCACTCGGCCAGCCGGGCGGCGAACACCGGCGAGGCGACGGCCAGCTCCCGGCCCATCCCGGCCCACTGGCTGCCCTGACCGGGGAAGACGAACACCACCCGCCCGGTCTCCCCCGCGACCCCTGTCACCACCCCGGCGGCGGGCCGGCCAGCCGCCACCGCCCCGAGCCCCGCCGTCAGTTCGGCCGCACTGGCGCCGGAGACGACCGCCCGGTGCCGCAGCACCGACCGGGTGGTGGCCAGCGAGAACCCCACATCGACCGGATCCAGGCCCGGGCAAGCGGCCAGGTACGCTCTGAGCTGCTCTGCCTGGGCCAGCAGCCCGGTCGCGGTCCGTCCCGACACCAGCCAGGTGACCGGGCCGGCGGTGAGTACCGGCGGCGCGGCAGGCCCGGCGGGAGCGGCGGTCTCCGGCTGGGCCGCGCCGCCGGGCAGGTGCCGCCCGGCCGATGGGGAGGCTTCTTCCAGGACGAGGTGAGCGTTGGTGCCGCTGATCCCGAACGAGGACACCCCGGCCAGCCGCGGACGCCGGTCCGCGGGCCACGGGACGGTCTCGGTCAGCAGGCGCACCGCACCCGCGGACCAGTCCACCTGCGGGGATGGCTCGGCGATGTGCAGCGAGCGCGGCAGCGCCTGATGCTGCAGGGCCAGCACCATCTTGATCACCCCGGCCACCCCGGCCGCCGCCTGGGTGTGCCCGAGGTTCGACTTCACCGACCCCAGCCATAGCGGCTGCCCGGGCGGCCGCTCCTGGCCGTAGGTGGCCATCAGCGCCTGCGCCTCGATCGGGTCACCCAGCACCGTCCCGGTCCCGTGCGCCTCCACCACATCGACCTGATCCGCGCTCACCCGCGCACCAGCCAGCGCCGCCCGGATCACCCGCTGCTGCGCCGGGCCATTCGGCGCC
>DATBGO010000222.1:0-10399 GCA_036558005.1 Streptosporangiaceae bacterium
TGTCAGCACCCCCGGATAGCATGTCCAGGCGTCCCCAAATCCGCAGCAGTCCGTCCCAACTTCGGAGATCTGAGCACAAGTGGCTGATCGTCTCGTGGTCCGCGGCGCGCGCGAGCACAACCTTCGCAATATCGACCTCGAGCTCCCGCGCGACCAGCTCATCGTGTTCACCGGCCTCTCGGGCTCGGGGAAGTCGTCGCTTGCCTTCGACACGATCTTCGCCGAGGGCCAGCGCCGCTACGTCGAGTCGCTGTCGGCCTACGCCCGCCAGTTCCTCGGCCAGATGGACAAGCCCGACGTCGACTTCATCGAGGGCCTGTCCCCGGCGATCTCGATCGACCAGAAGTCGGCGTCGAAGAACCCCCGCTCGACCGTCGGCACCATCACCGAGGTCTACGACTACCTGCGGCTGCTGTACGCGCGGGTCGGCAAGCCGCACTGCCCGATCTGCGGGCGGCCGATCGCCAGGCAGAGCCCGCAGCAGATCGTCGACCGGGTGCTCGAGCTGGACGAGGGCACCAGGTTCCAGGTGCTGGCCCCGGTGGTGCGCAGCCGCAAGGGTGAGTACACCGAGCTGCTGCGCGAGCTGCAGGCCAAGGGTTACTCGCGGGCCCGGGTGGACGGCACCGTGGTGCGGCTGGACGACGCCACCAGCGGGACGCTGCCGGCCCTGAAGAAGTACGAGAAGCACGACATCGAGGTCGTGGTCGACCGGCTTGACGTCAAGCAGGCCGCCCGGCGCCGGCTCACCGACTCGGTGGAGACGGCGCTGTCGCTGTCGGGCGGCATCGTCGTGCTGGACTTCGTCGACCTGCCGGACAGCGACCCGCACCGGGAGCGGATGTTCTCCGAGCACCTGGCCTGCCTGTACGACGATCTTTCGTTCGACGAGCTGGAGCCGCGGTCGTTCTCGTTCAACTCGCCGTGGGGCGCCTGCCCGGACTGCACCGGGCTGGGCACCCGGATGGAGGTCGACCCGGAGCTGGTCGTCGGCGATCCGGACAAGACCCTGGCTGAGGGCGCGATCGGGCCGTGGAGCGGCGGCCACGTCAGCGACTACTTCATCCGGCTGATCGAGGCGCTCGGCGACGCGATCGGGTTCAGCGTCAATACCCCGTGGGCGCGGCTGCCAGCCGCGGCCAGGACCGCGCTGCTGCGCGGCTACGGCGACCAGGTGCACGTGCGGTACCGCAACCGGTACGGCAGGGAGCGCTCGTACTACACCAACTTCGAGGGCGCGATCCCCTACATCGAGCGCCGGCACGCCGAGGCGGAGAGCGACTCCAGCCGGGAGCGGTTCGCCGGGTTCATGCGCGAGGTGCCGTGCCCCACCTGCAAGGGCGCCCGGCTGAAGCCGGTGTCGCTGGCGGTCAGCGTCGACGGCCGGTCCATCGCCGACTACTGCGCCCAGCCGATCGGCGAGCTGGCCAAGCTGCTGCTCGGGCTGGAACTGTCAGACCGGGACCAGCAGATCGCCGGGCGGATCCTCAAGGAGGTCAACTCCAGGCTCGGGTTCCTGCTGGACGTCGGCCTCGACTACCTGACCCTGGACCGGGCGGCGGCGACGCTGGCCGGGGGCGAGGCGCAGCGGATCCGGCTGGCCACCCAGATCGGGTCCGGCCTGGTCGGGGTGCTGTACGTGCTGGACGAGCCGTCGATCGGGCTGCACCAGCGCGACAACCACCGGCTGCTTGAGACGCTGGTCCGGCTGCGTGACCTCGGCAACACGCTGATCGTGGTCGAGCACGACGAGGACACGATCAGGGCGGCCGACTGGGTCGTCGACATCGGCCCGCGGGCCGGCGAGCACGGCGGCAGCATCGTGGTGTCCGGCCCGCTGGCGGACCTGCTGGCCAGCAAGGAGTCGCTGACCGGCGCGTACCTGACCGGCCGGGAGGAGATCCCGGTGCCCGCGACGCGGCGCAAGCGGACCCGCGGCCGCGAGGTGGTGGTCAAGGGCGCCAGCGAGCACAACCTGCGCGGCATCGACGTCGCGTTCCCGCTCGGCTGCTTCATCGCGGTCACCGGCGTCTCAGGGTCGGGCAAGTCGACGCTGGTCAACGACATCCTCTACACCTCGCTGGCCAAGGAACTGCACGGCGCGCGCATGGTGCCGGGCCGGCACACCCGGGTCACCGGGATGCAGCACCTGGACAAGGTCGTGCACGTCGACCAGGGGCCGATCGGCCGGACCCCGCGGTCCAACCCGGCCACCTACACCGGCGTGTTCGACCACGTCAGGAGGCTGTTCGCGCAGACGACCGAGGCGAAGGTGCGCGGCTACCAGCCGGGCAGGTTCTCCTTCAACGTCAAGGGCGGCCGGTGCGAGGCGTGCGCTGGCGACGGCACCATCAAGATCGAGATGCAGTTCCTGCCCGACGTGTACGTGCCCTGCGAGGTCTGCCACGGCGCCCGGTACAACACCGACACCCTGCAGGTGCACTACAAGGGCAAGACCATCGCGGACGTGCTCGACATGCCGATCGAGGAGGGCGCGGAGTTCTTCGAGCCGGTGCCCGCCATCCACCGCCACCTCAAGACGCTCGTCGACGTGGGCCTGGGGTATGTCCGGCTGGGCCAGCCCGCGCCCACCCTGTCCGGCGGCGAGGCGCAGCGGGTCAAGCTCGCCTCCGAGCTGCAGCGCCGGTCCACCGGGCGGACCATCTACGTGCTGGACGAGCCCACCACCGGGCTGCACTTCGACGACATCCGCAAGCTGCTCGGGGTGCTCGGCCGGCTGGTCGACGGCGGCAACTCCGTCATCGTGATCGAGCACAACCTCGACGTGATCAAGACCGCCGACTGGGTCATCGACCTTGGCCCCGAGGGCGGCTCGCGGGGCGGCGAGGTGATCGCCACCGGCACGCCTGAGCAGGTGGCGAACGTCGAGGAGAGCTACACCGGGCAGTTCCTGAAGAAGATGCTGGACGGCTAGCCGCACCCGGTGCGGCAGCGGCGGCCCGGCGCGCTGGCCGGCCGTGCGCCCGGCTACCCTCGGGCTTGTGGAGATCAAGACCAGCGCCGGTAACGCTATCGCTGAGCTGGACGAACGCCCGTCACCGCGGTTCCTGCTCGCGCTGACCCACGGGGCAGGCGGCGGGCCGGCCAGCCCGGACGTGCTCGCGGCCAGGGACGCAGCCGTCCCGCTGGGCGGCGTGGTGGCGCTGGTCACCCAGCCCTACCGGGTCCGCGGCGCGCGCGCCCCCGGCTCACCGGCCCGCCAGGACGCTGCCTGGCTGGAGGTCATGGCGGCGCTGCGGGACCGGTTCCCGCGGATCCCGCTGGTGCAGGGCGGCCGGAGCAACGGGGCCCGGCTGGCCTGCCGGACCGCGCAGCCCGCCGGGGCACGGGCGGTGCTGGCGCTGGCCTTCCCGCTGCACCCGCCGGGCCGGCCGGAGCGCTCACGGGCGGACGAGTTGCGGGCAGCAGGTACCCCGGTCCTGGTGATAAACGGAGACCGGGACCCGTTCGGGGTACCCGATGCCGCCGATGCCGACCGGGTGGTGGTGCTGCCCGGTGAGCGGCACGCCCTGTCGGGGAACACCAGCGCGGTGACGGCCGCGGTCCGGTCGTGGCTTGGCGAGGTGCTCAGCGCCGGAGCGGTCCGGCCGGGCTGAGCGGGCGGCGCGGCCGTGCTGGCTCAGGCGGTGCTGCCTCAGGCGGCGGGCGAGTGCGTGCTGGCTGGAGCGGTCTGCGCGCGCACCACGGGGGCGGCGCAGATCAGGTCGGTCGGGCGGTGCGGCTCGATGATGTCCCCGTCCGGCAGCAGTTCGCCGGTGTCCTCGAAAACCACGATTCCGTTGCAGAGCAGGCTCCAGCCCTGCTCGGGGTGACTGATGATTGTCCTGGCAGCCTCACGGTCCGGGCCGCTGGCATCCGGACAAGGGGGCGAGTGCGGGCACATCCGGTGTGCCTCCTGGTCATATCCGTTGCGGTCTTGATCACACACTACTGTGCCAGCGCGGGTGGCGAACCCGGCATGGCCCGTTGTGACGGTTTTAGGTGTCATCATTTGTAGCTTCTGTGACACACGCTCCGTCACATCTTCACTACCCAATGTTATGAGACATCTGACCTCACCCGGAGCGGTTTCGGTTTGGTCCCTCCGCGAGCATCTTCACCGACTTAGCTAAACAGTTTCTTGCGTCATGTCAGCGGGGTGAAGGCGACCCGCCGGCCAGCCGCTGAAGCGCTGCGGTGCGGTCATGCCGGCACGGCCGGCCGGCCTGGTCCGGCGGCGGCGCCCGGTGGCGCGGATCAGGCCCGGGCGCGGCGCTGCCGTTCAGGTGCCGAGCCGTGCCGCGGGCGGCCGTTCAGGTGCCGCGCGGTGGCGCGGGTCACCCGGCGATCGGTGGTGCGGGTCAGGCGGCGGGCGCGCGCTTCATGCCCGCTGGCGGCTGCCCGGTCCGCGGGGCCGGCGGCAGCCCGGTCAGCCGGTGGGTCTCGCGCAGCGTCAGCAGCCGCTCCGCCTCGTCGGTCCACGCGTGCACGGCCGGCTTCGCCTTGGCCTTGCGCCGGTAGATCCGGTCGTCGTAACCGCGCGGCCCGATCTCGGCGCGCTCGGCGGCGTACGCGGCCCGCATGACCTCGGTCAGCGCGGTGTCCAGCGACCTGGCCAGCGGATACAGCTCGTCATCGGGAACGGCCGCGGCCTGGGCGGCGCGGAAGTCCTGCTCGGCGGCGCGCGCGCGGTCAAGCAGCTCACCGAATCTGGCGGCCAGCGCCACGTCGGCTGCGTACTCGGCCTCGGCGGCCGCGCTGACCTGTTTCCTGCCCGTGCTCACGCCGGAAAGCTTATCGGATCGGCGGCCCGGCCCGGCGGCGCGCCCCGGCGGGCGCGGCCCTGCGCTAGCGGGCGAAATAGTGCCAGCCGAGCCACAGCCAGCCCGCCAGGATGAGCGCGCGCCCGGCCGGGCGGCGCATCAGGTAGCCGAGCCACTGGCCCAGCGTCGGCACCCGGGTGCCGCCCCGCCTGGCGATGAGCTCCAGCGCGGCGAGCGCGGACAGCACCACCGCGAACCCGGCGATCGTGACGGCCCTGGTGATCACGCGGTCACCGCCGCACCAGCGCCCATCCGGCCAGCAGCCAGACGAGCATCGCGGCGCTTTTCAGCGGGCGGGTGTCGATCAGCGAATTGACCAGCTGGGTCAGCGACGGGTGCCACCATTGTGAATTGTCCCTGACCGCGGCGGCCTCCCATTCGAACAGCACCGCGATGCAGATCGCCCAGTAGCAGAACCCGGTGGCGTCGATCCGGTCTGGCGCCGGGATCCGCTCGGGAACGAAGGCGAACGCGGCCGCGCCGAGCGCCGCGCCGGGCAGCAGCACCAGCAGCAGCGCGGCCAGGCTGAACGGCGCGGCGCCCGCCGCCAGCCAGCAGTACCCGGCCAGCCCGGCGCAGACCGCGGCCTTGCCGGCCGGGCGCCCGCCGCGATCGCTGGCCGCGCCGAACCTGCCAAGTCGCACGCAACGGAGCATACCGGCAGTAACAGCCCAGCTCAGACGGTACGGGGCAGGTCAGGCGAGGCTTTCGCGCCAGCTCGCGTGCAGCGCCGAGTACCTGCCCTCGCCGGCCAGCAGGGCGCCAGGCTCGCCGTCCTCCACGATCTGCCCGGCCGACAGCACCAGCACCCGGTCGGCTATCTCGACCGTGGACAGCCGGTGCGCGATGATCAGCGCGGTGCGCCCGGCCAGGATCGTCCGCAGCGCCCGCTGCACCAGCCGCTCGCCGGGAATGTCGAGCAGCGAGGTGGCCTCGTCGAGCACCAGCACGGCCGGCGCGGCCAGGAACGCCCGCGCGAACGAGATGAGCTGCCGCTGCCCGGCCGACAGCCGCCCGCCGCGCTTGCCGACCTCCTCGTCGTAGCCGCGGGGGAGGGCCCGGATGAACACGTCGGCGCCGATCGCGGCCGCGGCGGCCTCGATCTCGGGCCGGGAGGCACCGGGCTTGCCAAGCTCGATGTTGTCCGCGATGCTGCCGCTGAACAGGAAGTTCTCCTGGGTGATCAGGATGACCTCGCGGCGCAGGGTGGCGTCGGGCAGCCGGGTCAGGTCGATCCCGTCCAGCAGCACCCGGCCCTCGTCCGGGTCGTAGAACCGGGCCAGCAGCCGGGCGATCGTGGTCTTGCCCGACCCGGTCGCGCCGACCAGCGCGACAGTCTGCCCGGCCGGGATGGTCAGGTCCAGCCGGGGCAGCACGACCGTCTCCCGGTAGCCGAACCTGACCGCGTCGAACCGTACCGGCCGGCCAGCGTGCCCCTGCTCACCCTGCCCGGCCACGTCCTCACCGGCCACGGCCTGACCGGGCAGCGCGGCCGGCGACTCGGGCTCGGCCACCCGGGCCGGCTCGTCCAGCACCCCGGAGATCTTCTCCAGCGCCGCGGCCGCGGACTGGAAGGTGTTGTAGAACTGCGACAGGTCCTGCAGCGGGTCGAAGAACCGCTGCAGGTAAAGCAGGAAGCTGACCAGCACCCCCAGTTGCATCTGGTGGTGCACGACGCGGTACCCGCCGTACAGCAGGACCGCGCCGATGGCCAGGTTGCCGACCAGGGTGATACCCGGCGAGTAGAACGCGATCAGCCGGGACGAGCGCAGGCTGGCGTCGGCGTAGCCGCGGTTCAGCTCGGCGAAGATCTCCTCGTTGCGGCGTTCCCTGCGGAACGCCTGCACCGCCCTGATGCCGCCGAACGTCTCCACGAAGTGGATGATGACCTCGGCGATCGTTTCCCTGGTCCGCCGGTAGGCCAGCGCGGACTCGCGCCGGAACCAGGCCGTCATCCAGATCAGCGGGACGAAGCCGGCCAGCACGACCAGCGCGAGCGGCCAGTCCAGCAGCAGCATCCCCGCGCCGACGAGCAGCAGCGTGAACACCGCGGAGACCAGCGAGTCGAGGCCCTCGTCGAACAGTTCCTCGATCGAGTCGACGTCGGAGGTCTGCCGGGAGATGACCCGGCCGGAGGTGTACCGCTCGTGGAAGGCCACCGGCAGCCGCTGGAACTGCGCGAACAGCCGCCGCCGCAGGTCAAGCACCACGTCCCCGCCGAGCTGGCCCATGGCGGCGATGTAGCTCTTGGTCGCTGCCGCCTGGATGAGCACCGCCACGGCGAACCCGGCGATCACGACCGCCAGCGGCGTGGCATCGTGCGACCTGGCCAGCTGCGGGATCTTGTCGATGCCGACGCCGACCAGCCAGGGGCCGGCCAGCGCAGCCAGGCTGGCGGTCACGATCAGCGCGAAGATCAGCCAGATCCTGGCCAGGTGCGGGCGCAGCAGTTCCTGCAGCAGGTACCGGCCGCGGCGGCGCAGCAGCGCGGCCAGGCCCGCCGGGATCTCCTCGGCGTCCTCGGCGGCGACCCCGCGCCAGTCCTGCGCGCTGATCTGGGTCACTGCCGGGCCCCGGTCAGGTCGCGGCCGGCCTGTCCGGCCGTCCGGCCGGCCGCCTCGGCGCTCATCAGCTCCCGGTACCGCGGCTGGGCAGCCAGCAACTCCCGGTGCGTGCCGAGCGCGACGATGACCCCGCCGTCAAGCAGCGCGACCTGGTCGGCGAGCGCCACCGTGGACGGCCGGTGCGCGACGACCAGCCCGGTGGTGCCGGCCAGCACCTCGCCCAGCGCCCGGGTGACCAGCGCCTCGGTGTGCACGTCCAGCGCGGACAGCGGGTCGTCCAGCAACAGCACCGCGGGCCGGGCCAGGATGGCCCGGGCCAGTGCGACCCGCTGCCGCTGCCCGCCCGACAACGCCATGCCCTGCTCGCCGATCCGGGTGTCCAGGCCCCACGGCAGGCTGGTGACGAAGTCGGCCTGCGCGGCGGCCAGCGCCGCCATGACCTGCTCGTCGCTGGCATCGGGCGCGCCGTAGCTGACGTTCTCCCTGACGCTCGCGGAGAACAGCGTCGGGTCCTCGAACGCGCAGCCGACCATGGCCCGCAGCCGGGCCAGCGGCATGCTGGTGATGTCGGTGCCGCCGATGCTGATCGACCCCGCGGTCGCCGTGGCCAGCCTGGGCACCAGCTGCAGCAGCGTGGTCTTGCCCGACCCGGTGGCACCGACCAGCGCCACCGTCTGGCCGGCCGCGACCCGCAGGGTGACCTCGCGCAGCACCGGCCGGGTGGCGCCCGGGTAGCTGAACGCGACCTGGTCGAAGACCAGCTCCATGCCGCGCCCGGCCGGCCGCCGGGCGGGAGGCGGCCCGGCGGCCGGGCCGGTGATGGCGGGCCGGGAATCCAGGATCTCGTAGATGCGCTGCGCCGCGGTGGCCGCTTCCTGGCCCGAGGCCAGGATGTAGCCCATCGCCTCGACCGGCCAGACCAGCTGCAGGGTCAGCGTGATGAAGGCGACCAGGCCGCCCAGGGTCAGCTCGCCCCTGCTGGCGGCGAGCGCGCCGAGCAGCAGGATCATGCCGATGACCGCGTTGGGCACTAAGTCAAGGCCGGCCCAGAAGGTGCCGCGCAGCCTGGCCTTGGCCACCTGGGTCCCGAACGCGAGCCTGGCCTGCCGGGTGTGCCTGACGCCGGCCAGGTCGCGCCGGCCCAGCGCCTTGAGCACCCGGATGCCGGTCGCCGCCTCCTCCACATAGGTGGCCAGGTCGCCCTGCTGGTCCTGGGCCAGCCGGGACAGCACCCGGTACCGGCGCTCGAACCGCAGGCAGATCACTCCCACCGGGAGGAACAGGCACCCGGTCGCCAGGCCCAGCCACCAGTTCAGCCTGATCAGCAGCGCCAGCACGACGCAGAACGTCAGCGCGTTGGTGATGAGGAACACCAGGCCGAAGCCGGCGAACCGGCGGATCGCCGACAGGTCGGTGGTGGCGCGCGACAGCAGCTGCCCGGACTGCCACTGATCGTGGAAGCCGGCGTGCAGCCGCTGCAGGTGCGCGTAGACGTCGTCGCGCATCGACCGCTCCAGCCCGGTGACCGCGCTGGCCTGGATCCAGCGGCGGGTCAGGCTCAGCAGCGCCTGGGCCACGCCCAGGGCGGTGGCGGCCAGGCTGAGCGGCACCAGCGCGCCGGCCTGGCCGCGGGCGATCGGCCCGTCGACGACCGCCTTGGTGAACAGCGGGACCGAGATCTCGGCGGCGACCGCGCCGATCGCCGCGGCCAGCATCACCGCCAGCTGCCAGACGTGCTGGCGCAGGTAGCTCCTGGTCCGCCACAAGGCGGCGAGCGGGGTCTGCACGGGCTGAGATTCCGCGTCCGGAGCATGGCTCAGCTGCACGGCAATCTCGGGGGACATTACCCCGACGCTAACCGCGGGACCGGCGGCTGTCATCTCAATTTCACCTGACCGCGGCCAGGTGCCGGGAATACCCGGATATGCCGCGTGGTAGCGGGAAGCAGGCAACTCTGGCACCCTGGCTACCGGTGGGGTGCGCGGGCCGGATGACCGGCCGGGAGGGAACCATGGTGCGTACCGATTCGCGGCACGGACCGTGACGGGGTGGCTCCCTGCCACCACTGTTCTCGGCGCTTACCACGACGGCGTCACCGCCGTCTGCGAACTCGCCAGCCAGTTCAGCGAGGAACTATGGCAGGCAACGACACCCTGTCCGGACTGGCGCGCCGCTGACCTGGCCGGCCACCTTCGCTGCGTCATTGACGACTATCACGAGTACCTCGACGACGCGCCGGACAGCCGCCTCGCCCGGCTGCTGGCCACCGGCAAGGGCGCCGAGTCGCTCGCCCGCAAGCTGGCCCGGCAGAACGCCGCCGAGCTGGCCGCGCTGCCGGACGCCCCGCCGGCCTGCCACATCGCGGCCTTCGCCGCGGCCGCCCGGTCGTACGCCGCCCGGCTGGAACCGGTCTGGCGGCTGCCCCACCACCGGTACCTCGGCCGCGAGGTGACGGTGGCCGGGATGGCGTGCGCCGCCTGCGTGGAATGGCACCTGCACGCCTGGGACCTGGCCAGGGCGCTCGGAACCAGCTACCGCCCGGCGATTCCCGGGCTGATCGCGGCGGCCTGGCGGGCCGGGCCGCCGCAGCTGCAGCAACCGCTGCCCGCCGGGCAGGCCGACCCGTGGCTCGCGGTACTGGCCGCGTCCGGGCGCCGGCCCGATTGGCCCGGGTAACCGGCCTGGCTAGCATCGGCAGGGGCAGCTGGCCGCCCCGGGCCGGCCCGGAGGGAGCACGAGGCATGAGCTTTGATGTCGCCGCGATCAGGTCCGGCTACCCGGCGCTCGCTGACGGCCACGCCTACCTGGACGGAGCCGCGGGCACCCAGCTGCCCGCCGTGGTGATCGACGCCATCAGCTCGGCCTACCGCGCCGGGCTGGGCAACGCCGGCGGCGCGTTCCCGGCCAGCGAGCGCGCGGACGCGATCACCGCGGGCTGCCGGGAAGCGGTCGCCGACCTGACCGGCGGCCAGCCCGGCGGGGTGATCCTCGGCCCGAACATGACCACGCTCA
>DATBGO010000223.1:0-45363 GCA_036558005.1 Streptosporangiaceae bacterium
TCCACTCGCCGCCGGACTTGATCACGTCCTTGGCCCGGTCGGTGAGCGTCACGAAGCCGAGCCGGTCGATGGTCCCGACGTCGCCGGTGCGCAGCCAGCCGTCCCGGAACTTCTCCGGGTCGTCGTCGCGGTAGTACGCCCCGGTGATCCACGGCCCGCGGACCTCCACCTCGCCGACCGCCACCCCGTCGTGCGGCAGGATCGTCCCGCCCTCCCCGACGAGTCTGCTCTCGACGGCGCAGATCAGGCGGCCCTGGGTGTCGCGGTACCGCCACCCCTCCGGTTCGGGCAGCCCGGCCGGCGGGTGCGCCACGCTGCCCAGCGGGGAGGTCTCGGTCATCCCCCAGGCCTGCACGATCCGGACGCCGAGTTCCTTCTCGTAGGCCTCCATCAGCGCGTGCGGCACCGCCGAGCCGCCGCACGGCACCAGCCGCAGCGACGACAAGTCCCCGCCATCCGCCCGGACGTGGCTGAGCAGGGCGTTCCAGATGGTCGGCACCGCGCCGGCGATCGTCGGCCGCTCCGCCTCGATCAGCGCCGCGAGCGGGGCCGGCTGCAGGAACCGGTCGGGCATGATCAGGTCGGCGCCGGCCAGGAACGCCGCGTACGGCAGGCCCCACGCGTTGGCGTGGAACATCGGCACCACCGGCAGCACCCGGTCCCGGTCCGACAGCGCGAACACGTTGCCCATCGACACCGCCATCGAGTGCAGGTACATGGAGCGGTGGCTGTAGACGACGCCCTTGGGCCGCCCGGTGGTCCCGCTGGTGTAGCACATCGCCGCGGCGGACTTCTCGTCCAGTTCCGGCCAGCTGAACGTCCCGGGGGCGGCCGCCAGCAGGTCAGGGTAGGAGTGCACGGCGGCTGATGAGGCCTCGATGGCGGCCAGCGCCGAGTTATCCGTTATCTCATCCGGGCGTGAAACGATCACGTGCCGGATGCCCGGCGCGTGCGGCAGCACCTGAGCCAGCAGCGGCACCAGGGTGCCGTCCACGATGACCACGTCGTCGCCGGCGTGGCTGGCGATGTAGCCGATCACCTCCGGGTCGAGCCGCAGGTTCAGCGTGTGCAGCACCGCGCCCATCGACGGGATGGCCAGGTAGGCGCACAGGTGCTCGGCGTTGTTCCACATCAGGGTCGCCACCCGCTGGTCGCCGTCGACGCCGAGCGAGCGCAGCGCGGCCGCGAGCCGGGCCGCCTCCGCGCCGGTCTGCGCGTACGACTGGCGGCGGACCCCGCCGGCCGTGGCGGTGACCACCTCACGCTCGGCGTAGGCGGACGCGCCATAGCGCATCACCGCGGCGACGGTCAGCGGCAGGTCCATCATCGTGCTGCGCACCTTGAGCCTCCTGCAGTGCGAGTCCGGCGGCCCCGGCCAGGGCGGGATCCTCCCTTGGTGGATAGTGCCACGCCCGTGCGGAAACGTCACTCCGCCTGGTCAGTCGGCGAGCAGTTCAGCATCGACGCGGAGCTTGGCGACGGCGCGGGACACGGTGCTCTTGACGGTCCCCAGGCTCATCCCGAGCGCGTCGGCGATCTCCGCCTCGGTCATGTCCTCGTAGAACCGCAGCATCACCGCGGCCCGCATCCGCCGCGGCAGCCGGTCGACCGCGCGGCGCAGCGCCTCCCGCTGGTCGCTGTGGCCGGCGTGATCGGCCACCGCCTGGTCCGGGATCTCATCGGTGGGGTACTCCTCGACCTTGCGCCGCCGCCACCAGGAAATGTGGGTGTTGATCATCGCGCGGCGGACGTAGCCGTCGAGCGCGCCGTGGTCCTCGATCCTGTCCCAGGCCAGGTAGGTCTTGACCAGCGCGGCCTGGACCAGGTCCTCGGCGTCCGCCCGGTTACCGGTGAGCAGGAACGCCGCGCGCAGCAGCGCGGGGCCGCGCGCCGTGACGAAATCGCGAAAGCCCGCGTCGCCCGGGCCGGCCGCGTCCGTTAAATAGTGATCGCCCCCCACGCTCACGCTTCAACGGTAATCCCGCGGCAGCCGCTAACCCCGCAGCTAGCTGCTGTAACGGCGAGTCTGGCTGCCAAATATAGACAGACTGAGATGGCAATTTGGTCCTATCCGCAACCAGGCGCATCCGTGACGTTCGGCCCGAAGCCGGCCGAACCGCTTGACGCGGGCACCGGGCTTACGCAATGTCATGAGCCGGGACTCAATGCCCGGGGAGGGCCGGTGGTCGACCTTCAGGGGCTCGGCGCGTGCTGCGACGGCTGCGCGAGCACGCCTGCCGCGGTGCGCATCGCGCGCCGGCGGCTGCTGAAGGCCGCCGTGTTCGGGCCCGCCGCGGTCCCGGCAGGCGCCGGGCCCGGGGACGATCACGGCCTCGGGTTCGCCATGCCGGGCGAGCTGCCGCGCGCGGTGATGGGGAAGGTCATCGACGTCAGCCCGCAGGTCCTGGTGATCAGCCAGGGCAGCACGGAGCTGCGGCTCGCCCTGACCGCGGACGTGTCCGCGTGGCGCGGCGGCCCGGCCGACCCCGAGGGCCTGCACATCGACGATGTGGCGGTCATCCGGCTCGACCCCGCCCGCCGCGGCGTAGCGGACCGGATCTGGTGCAACATCGGCCGGGTCACCGGGACGATCATCGAGTGCCAGGACAACACCCTGCTGGTCGACCCGGGCACCGGCCGGGAACGCCAGGTCGTCGTGGTGCCGTCCCGTGCCGCCAGCCGGATCCAGGTCAGGTACCCCAACCTGCGGCCCGGCTATCTCATGGACGTGATCGGGCTGCGCTGGCCCGGCCACCTGGAAGCGATCGTGCCCGCCACCCCGCAGCCGGTGTACCCGGTGACCAGGCTCCCCGAGCCGCCGCTGGTCAGCGGGCACGTGCCCGGCACCATCAGCGGGTCGGCGACCTGGCGGGAGCCAGCAGGCGAGCCGTACGGGCTGCTCGGCGTCGGCTACCCCGCGCTGGACCCGGACGCCGGCTGCGCGGCCGAGCCGCCGGGGCAGGCCGCCGCCGGGTTCGTGCGGATGCCGTACCTGTCGGTGGGCAGCCTGCTGCGGATCCGCAACCAGTGCTCGGGCGCGCAGTGCGTGCTCCCGGTCACCAGCTGCGCGCCGATCGCCCGGCTGTTCAACGACAGGTGCCTGACCTGCGCTACCTCGCCGCGCGGCCGGATCGCCGAGCTGACCCTGGCCAGCTTCGTGGCGCTCGGCGGCGAGCTGGAACGCGGCTGCTTCAACGCGACGATCACGGTGGGCGAGCGATGACCTTGCTGACCGGCGTCCAGGACGTGCAGATCCCGCTGCTGTCGGCGATGCTGCTCGGCGGCTGTTTCGCCAAGCTGGTCCAGATGCTGCGGGCCGCGTCGGTCACCGCGGGCCTGGGCCCGACGGCGCTGTTCCCGCTGCAACTGCGCCGGCCGGTGGCGCTGTTCGTCTGCGTGGCTGAATTCTGCCTGGGCATCGGCCTGATCGTGACCGCGGGCCGACTCGGCCGGGGCAGCCCGGCGAGCGTGGTCCGGCTGCTGACGGCCACCTTGTTCATCGTCGCCACCTGCGCCCTGATCGAGCTCCGCAACACCCGCCCCGACCAGGGCTGCGGCTGCTTCGGCGAGCTGAGCAGCTCACCGGTCAGCGCGCGGACGCTGGCCAGGTCGGCGCTGCTGGCGGTGGCGGCGCTGAGCACGGTGCCGCTCGGCCCGCTGCAGCCGCCGCGGCCCGGGCTGGTCACCGGGACCATGCTCGGCGTGCTCGCGGCTGAACTGGTGCTGATCGCGGCCCTGTCACCCGAGCTGAGCGAGGGCCTGGTCCGGCTGGGCTACTCCGAGCCGTGCGAGCTGCGCCGGATCCCGGCCGAGCGCACCCTGGCGGCGCTGCGCAAGAGCTCGCAGTGGCGCAAGCACGCGGCCGTGATCACCGCGGACTTGCCGGTCGACGTGTGGCGGGAGCTGTGCTGGCGGTACGTGGTGTTCCCGGGCCGATACGGCGACCGGCCCGCCGAGGTGGTGTTCGCGGTCTACCTCAAGCCGCGCCGGCCGCTGATCCGGGCCGCGTTCGTGGACGCGGTCACCGGCGAGCCGCTGCCGTGGCCGCCCGCGGCCGCGGGCGGCGGCGCGGCCTGGCCGGGACAGCTGGCCGCGGGGCCGCCTGGCGGCCAGCCGCGGCAGCACTCTGCCGTCTTCTAGCAGTTTCTAGAGCTGATCTTAGAAAGCCAGATAAACCGGTAGCGGCCTGCGCCGGGCCGGCCCGCTCAGGCCGGCTGACTGCGCAGGAACCGGCCGAAGTGCGGCACCGTGAACGCGATCAGGCCGCGCTCAGAGCTGTAGATCAGGCCCTTCTTGATCAGGCTGTCCCTGGCCGGGGACACGCTGGACGGCTTGCGGGCCAGTTCCTCGGCCACCTGCGCGGTCTGCACCGGGTCGTCGCCGAGCGCGGCCATGGCGCGCATGTACTCGCGCTCGGCCGGGGTGGCCCGCTCGTACCTGCTGCCGAAGAAGCCGATGGCCAGTTCGCCGGCCGCGACCGGCGCGGCGACCAGGACGTCCCCGGCGGTCACCGGGGTGGCCGCCGCCACGTCCCAGGTGACCTTCCCGTAGGCCTGGACGAAGTAGGGATAGCCGTCCGCCGCCGCGTACAGCGCGTCCAGCGCGCCGGGCTCGAAGTCGGCGCCCTCCCTGCGGGCGGGCGCGAGCAGCGCGTAGTCGGCGGCGGCCCGGTCCAGCCGGTCGATCGGCACATAGCGGAACAGCCGCTCGGAGTAGCTCTTGCTGGCCGACAGCACCGACGGCAGGTGCGGCAGCCCGGCGCCGACCACGATCAGCGGGCCGCCGTTCTGGGACAGCTCGTGACAGGCCGCGCAGAGCGCGGACACGTCGCGGGCCTGCACGTCCTGCATCTCGTCGACGAACAGCGCGATGCCGACGCCGAGGTCGGCGGCCACCGACGCGGCGTCGGTGAGCAACTCGGTCAGGTCGATTTCCAGGTCGCCGGAGTCCGCCCGGCCGCGGACCGCGGGCACGTCGATGCCCAGCCCGGCGCTGAACGACGATCCCTTCGGCGCGCCGGGATCACGCGCGGCGAAGGCCTTGAGCACGCCGAGGAACGCCTCGATCCGGTCGGGCGCCCGGTGCCGGGGCGCGAGCTCACGCACCGCCATGTGCAGCGCGCCCGCCACCGGCCGCCGGATCGACTGCTCGGGCCTGGCCTCGATCTTGCCGGTGCCCCACAGGTGCTGCATCGCCATCGACCGGAACGCGTTGAGCAGCACGGTCTTGCCCACCCCGCGCAGCCCGGTGAGCACCATGCTGCGCTCGGGGCGGCCCCGCGCGACGCGCTGCAGCACCACCTCGAACTGGGCGACCTCCCGGTCGCGGCCGGCCAGCTCGGGCGGGCGCTGCCCGGCGCCTGGCGCGTAGGGGTTGCGAACCGGGTCCACGTATCGGAGCCTATGGGCTGATCTAGCGCGCGCCCTAGATTGCCGTAGACACCGCTAGCCGGCGTGTCGCGCCCGGACCGGCGGCCGGCCCAGGCGGCGGCACGCCGAGGCTGGCGCTCAGATGAGTTTTGGTAAGCCCCGCCGAGCCGGCCGAGGACGGGGCCACGTGTCCTCGGCTCGGCCCGACGGAGATTAAATCCGCTTCGGCAGCGAGCCTGCTGGGCATCGATCAGCTCCCGCCAAGCTGACCCTGGCCCGCTGCCGAAGCGGAGGTCAAGGGTGCGAACGGGTGTCTGGCAGGCCCGTTCGCACCGCTCTTCCTGTAACGGCTATTGAGGCTGGTGGGTTCAGCACAAAGCTGAAGACATTGGCCGAACGCGGATTTCTCCCCGCGCCCTGTCGCACCAGCCAGGCAAAAGCCCAGGTCAGCGACATGTCCGCCGTAATCGTGTCGTTCTCCCGGGCGTCAGGATTCCTACCGGCGGCGGCCGGACTCAGCCTCGTTCAGCCTGGCCAGGAACGCGTTGTAGGCGGCGAGGTGCTCGTCGTCGTCGATCCCGCCGCGGCCCTCGGTCCAGACCGGGTCCGCCGTGGCGGCGGCAGCCTGGCCGTCCGGACTGGCCTGGGCACCGGCGGCACCGCCGGCCGCGGCCGTTGAGCCAGCGCTGCCTTCGCCGGCCGCGGCGGGCTGCTGGCCGGGAACGGCCGCCGGCCGGGCCGGGTGCGAGGCGACCAGGTTGGCCAGGCTGGCCCGGCGGGCCGCCTCAAGCCAGCCGTGGCCGCGGGTCGCGGCCCGGTCGTCCATGCTCCACAGCAGGTAGACGATCATCATCAGGCCGAACATGATCCCGTCCCCGGCGACCCACATGACCGCGCCGCCCGCGTGCAGGTCAGCGACCGCGCTGGGAGCCCAGGACGGCCGGCCGGCCGTGCTGATTCCGGGGGTGCCCGCGTTGCCGTAGCCGAGCACCAGGCCGGTGAAGGTATCGACCGGCATCACCAGCACCAGGATGACGAACCGGACCGGGTAGGACAGCCGCCAGCGGATCGGCTCGCTGCCGATGATCGGCAGGAAGAACAGGTACCCGATGACCAGGAAGGCGGCGTGCTCGGCGTTGTGCGCGAGCTCGTTCCGCTCGATCACATCGGCCAGCCCGGTGAGGTGCGCCGCCGCTACTGCCGCGCAGTAGGCGACCAGCCCGAACACCGGCCAGGTCAGGAAGCTCACGACACGGGAGCGGATCAGCCGCTTGGCCCAGGTGTGCAGCGGATTCCTGCTGGCGTGCAGCAGCAGGGTCACCGGCTGGCCGAAGATGAGCAGCGGCGGCGCGATCATGAGCAGCATCAGGTGCTGCACCATGTGATCCCAGAACAGCACGTCGTCGTAGCCGCCGATGCCGCTCTCGGTGGCGAGCACCACCACCGCGAGCCCGGCCAGGAACATCCCGGTCCGCCAGGCCGGCCACGGCCGTGCCGGGTGCCGCCTGGCCACCCGCACCACGCCCCACAGGTAGGCAGCCGCGGCCACGGCAGCGAACCCGGTAACGACGGGCGCGAACTGCCACTGCGTGACGACAGCACTCCAGCCGAACGGGGGCATGCCACCTCCTCAGCAGTGAGCCTACTCGCCGGCCCGGCACCGCCCGCGGCGCCAGCCGCCGGGCCGTTCCAGCTCAGCTTCGGGCCGGCGCGGGCCGCGCCAGGTAGCCGGCCCCGCGGCCGTGAGCCGATCACGCGGGCGCTGGCCGTTGCCCCGGTATGAGAGGCTAGGAGACCGCCAGGAGGGTTCGCCTAGTGGCCGATGGCGGCGGTCTTGAAAACCGCTAGGGCGTTAACGCGTCCTCCAGGGTTCGAATCCCTGACCCTCCGCCACCTGATGTCTCAGGACTAGGAGGACACCCTGAACCCGTCGGCGCCGGGAGAGCCTGGCCGGCGGCTGTGGCCGGTTTCAATGTGGGCCTCAGGAGACGCCGAGGCGTTCCGAAAGTACGCGTAGCTCCTCGCCAGGCGGGTCCTGCATGGTGAGCAGGTCGGAGACGATCTGGCGGGCGAGGTAGTGTCCGCGCAGCATCTCGGGCGCGACGTCCTCGGCCTGGCGCAGCGCGGTGACGGCCTCGGCGACCTGGCGGCGCTGGGCGTGCGCGCGGCCCACGTCTAGCAGCATCCGCGACCGCCGTTCAGCGGACAGGCCGGTGGTGTCGACGGCCCCGGCGGCGCGCAGGGCGCGGCCCGCGTCGCCCAACTCGACGGCGGCGGCGATCTCGAACAGCTCGACGTTCGCCGGGCCGAACTCGGTGTTGTAGTCATTGCGTCCGGCACCGAGCCGTGCAGCCATCTGCCGGGCTCGCTCCAGGTGGCCATACGCGGCCGTCGCATCGCCCGCCCGAGCGGCGACAATCGAGCGCTGAAGCGTCAGCGCGCCCCATAGCGACATCGCCTCGGGCGTCCCGTTGTCGGCCAGGTCCCACAGCGCGTCCGCCGCAGTCTGCGCGGTCTCGGCTGCCTGGTCGTAGTACCGGGCACTCAGGAACACGAACACGAGCCGAAACGCCCCGGCCGCGACTAGGAACGGGCATCCGGCCCGCTCGGCGGCGGCCATCGCCCGGTCGGCGGCGATCCAGGCGGCGTCAGGGTCGCCCAGCTTGTCCAGTGCCGCGGAGCACGCCTGGTAGGCGGCGGCCATCAGCTCGAGCACCGAAGTGGCATGCTCGGGCAGCGCGCGCGCCGCGACCTCCAGGTCGGGGAAGAGCGCGCCGAGCAGGTCAGTCAGGTCCGTGTACCGGCTCGCGTGCGTCAACTCCCACGCCTTGCCCGTGCGCTCGCGCAGGGATTCCAGCGTTGCGGAGGCATGACCGTTCAGCATCGCGCGCAGTGCGTACGCACCAGACAGCACCATACGCAAGCTCCGCGTAACGGGCGACTCGTCAGCGACGGCCGCGACGATCGGCGCCTCGGCGGCCAACTCGGCAAGTGGCACGTCCAGCGCCGACGCCAGGGTTTCGAGCACCGACATGCGGTCGATGCGCCGGACGCCCCGCTCGACCTGGGACACCCAGGCCACCGACCGGCCGACCATCTTCGCCAGGTCAGGCTGCGACAGCCCCCGCCGCTTGCGCTCGGCGGCGATCTTGCGCCCCAGTTCGCGCTGGTAGTCCAGGGTGCTCACCCCTCTGTGCCCTTCCCGGCCTGCAGTGTCAGCCAGTCAACCTCGGTGCTGGCGATGTACTGACGGCGCTCATCAAGGTAACGCCGGGTGTGCGGGGCGGCCTCGTGCGCCTCGAAGGCAGGCCGGTCCCGGTAGAGCTCGTAGTGGATCCGCTGGAGTGGCTGCCCCTCAACCGTGTGCACGGCGTACACGATCGTCCCTGGCTCGCGGGCGCGGATGCCCTCGATGGTCTCGGCGGCCAGCCGATCGTACGCCTCGGCGGCGGCCTGGTCCTTGAGCGTGAACCGGACAGATAGCCCGAGCATTCAAGATCCTTTCGATGACGCGTGACGTCCCTGCTCGCACTAAATGTACGGCACCGGTACAGCTTGTTCTACGTACTGATTATACGGTACTAGTAAATAAAGTACTGTCAGCACTGGCAGACATCGAAACGGGTGCAGCAGCGAGGGATCTATGCATCGACCACCACCCGCACCCGACGTCGTTCGGCTGCACCGCGTCTACCCCGGCCGCCCCGACCAGATCGCCCGCGTCCGCGAAGACCTATCCGAGCTGCTGGACGACTGCCCGGTCGAAGATGACCTGATCCTTTGCGCGTCGGAGCTGGCAACCAACGCCGTCCGGCACAGTCGTTCCGGACTGCGGCACGCGACATTCGCTCTCCGCGCCGAGGTCGGCATCGGCAGCTAGGCCAGGATCGAGATCCAGGACCGCGGCGGCCCGTGGCGTGACCCGGAACCCGGACTCGCCAGATATCACGGCCTGGGCATCGTCAGCGCTCTCGCCACCGCCTGGGACATCGAAGGCGACCATCTTGGCCGGACCATCTGGGCGCGCATCGATTGGCCCGCTCCATGAGGGTTCATCCCGCGCCGGCCGCCGGAACCACCGAGCTGCGCCACGGCTACACCCTGTCCCAGGTCAATGCATTGAGTGTGTTCACCGTCAGGCGCCAGCTTTTTCACCAGGCCGGCGATTTCGACCACCGCGTCGAGATCGCCTGGCACGCCATCATCGAGCACATCTACGCAAGCGACGGGCCGCCCGCTGTCCACGAGGTGATCCGGGCCGCGTTCCACGCCATCACCGCTGACGTCAGGCGCACCCAGCAGTTCCACGGCCGGAACACCCATGACCGCTATGCCGGGACCACGGCCGGGTTCGAGCGCTACTGGTGGTATGTGGGCAGGCCCACATCAGGTCCCGAGGACGGGGTCGTGGAACGGGTCGCCCTCGCCCAGATCTGGCCCCGGCTGCGCCCCCTGCACCAGCAAGTCCTGGCCGCGCTGGCCGCCCATGACGACTACGGCCGCGCGGCCGACTCACTCGGCAAGTCCCGCAAGACCTTCACCACCCAGGTCGGCCGCGCCCGCCAGGAGTTCCTGGCCCTGTGGCACGAAGGCGAGACGCCCTCCGGCCCCTGGGGCTGCGACCGTCGCGCCAGCCCATCCGAGCGGCACTCCATCACATACCGGACCATCCGACTCCGCGAGCGCGCCCGTGCCGCAGCCGGGCAGCGGGACAAGGTACCCCGCCCCGCGCCGCGGACCAGAAAAGCCGACCTCGGCATCACCGACGACGAACTGATCCGTCGCTACGACTCAGGCGAGTCAATCCGCCAGATCGCCGCATCACTCGGCCACTCGTACAGCGTCATCCACCGCCGCCTGCACGCCGCAGGCGCCCAGTTCCGGAGCACCGGGTATCCCGCGCACTAGCGACAGATACTGGTGAGATGCACGTCATCCTGAAGACGCCGCGACTTACCATCCGCCAGTTCACCGAGGGCGACGTCGACAACCTGTCTGACCTGAACAGCGACCCAGAGGTGATGCGCTACCTCGGCAGGCCGGCCCCCCCGGAGATACTCCGGGACAAGATCATCCCGTTCCACCTCGACGTCTACAAGCGGCTCGACAGGCTCGGCACCTGGGCAGCCGAGTCCCCCGGCAACGGAGCGTTCCTGGGCTGGTTCCACTTCCGCCCCGGTCCCGACGGCGACATCACCAACGTTGACCTGGGCTACCGGTTGCGCAGGGCGGCCTGGAACAAGGGCTATGCCACCGAAGGATCACGCGCCCTGATCGACATGGGCTTCACCGGCCTCGGCGTCCAGCGCGTGTTCGCGCACACGATGACGGTCAACGCCGCCTCCCGGCGCGTGCTGGAGAAGTGCGGCCTGACCCTCGTCCGCACCACCCGCTATGACGGACCCGACGCCGACATCATCGACGGCGCCGAGCACGGCGAGGTCGAGTACGCCCTTACCAAGGCCGGATGGCAGGCCCGCACGACGACCGCCGCTGCCTCCAGCTAGTTCCAGGGGGCAGCTAAGTCAGACCGCCACGGAGGTGAATTGAGGGTTCCGGGCACCGTGACCGGACAGCTCCGGGCGGATGCAACCAGAGCAGACATCCCTGCGTCCAAGGGAGATGGGAAGACAGCGCTGGGTAGTTAGCCTGGTTCTCGCTGCGGCAGCAGCCATCAGCGGATGCGGCGGTGGTTCAGGCAGGCACGGAACGCTCACCGGCGCCTTCCTGATGGTCGGTGGCCCAGCGCCAGGGGTAAGCGTCCCGCTGCCGGGGCGGGTGATCGCCACGAGCACGGCTGGCCAGCGTTTCACCGTCACCGTCAGCACCAGCGGCCGGTTCACGATGGACTTGCCGCCGGGCACCTACCAGCTGGCGGGGTACAGCCCGCGGGTGCACGTCGAGGACGCGGAGATGCGATGCGTCGCGGCACACCCTGTCCACGTCCGGACCGGCCAGTCGGCGAGCCGCGACGTCTATTGCCAGGTTTCGTAACCGGCCCCGCCGCGGGCGGCTCCCGTCCCGGTGCCCGGGCCGCGGCTGGCGGATCAGAACGGGCGGCAGATGGATCACTGAACGCCGCGTGCCGTCACTCCGGGATGAACCGGGGGCGGCCCGCGCAGCATCCGGGGGGACACGCTGCGCGGACCGCATGAGCCTGGCGGCATCGTGCGGGGACACGAGCAAGCCCGCCAGGCAGGCGCGCGGCCGCTTTTGCAGATCGCCTCTTGTCTCACGATGACGCGCCCGGCAGGGCCGCGAAACTCCGCAAGCGAAGCACCTCGGGCGCGGATGCACCGCAAGCGAAGCTCGGCAGAATCAGGAATCAGGTCCCGGTCAGCCGGGGTCGTGCGGGTCGCGCCCTTTGCCAGGCTCGGTTACGCAGGCACCTATGCCGGCCTGCGGGTCAGGGGACGAAGACGGTGCGGCTGCTGCTGTCGGGCTTGGTCCAGGCGGTCTCGACGGCGGCGAGGGGCACGGCGTCGATGTCGAGGCTGACCTGGCCGGCGGCGGCCTGCCCGAGCAGGCTGGCGTAGGCGGCCGCGGCGTCGGCCAAGGTGGCGTGCCCGCCGATACCGCTGCCGGTCAGCTGGACTGGCGCGCGGCGCAACGCCAGCGCGGGCAGCGCCGCGGTCTGGCCGGCGGTCATCCCGACCAGGATGTAGCGGGTCAGCTCGGGTGCGCCGGCCCGGCCGGCGTCCAGCTGGCTGAGCGCGGCGAAGACAGCTTCGGCCGGCCCGCCCCACAGGTAATCCACGATCAGGTCGTAGGGCCCCGCGGCGGCCACCGCCGCCACCAGCTCGTCGTGCGGGCGGTCGACCCGGACCGTGGCGTCCGCACCGCGCGCAGCGAGCTGGTCCAGGACGTGCTGGTTGCGGCCCGCGGCGACGACGCGGGCGCCGTGGCCGGCCGCCAGCTGGACGGCGATCCGGCCGGAGGCTCCGGTCGCGCCCAGCACCAGGACGCTCTGCCCGGCGGTCAGCTGGCCTTCCCAGGCGATGGTCTTCCAGGCGGCCATGCCGGGGTTGGCGAAGGCGGCGGCGGTCACGTCGTCGACGCCGTCCGGCACCGGGAGCCAGCTGCCCTGGCGCACCAGTGTCTGCTCGGCCATCCCGCCGTAGGGGCGCTGGGGTGGCAGGAACGCGATCCGGGTGCCGTCGGCGAGCCTGCCCACCCCGTCCAGCCCGGCGATCTGGGGGAACGCGCCGGCCGCGTAGTGCACGCCGGCTGCCATCAGCCGGTCGGATGGCTTCAGCGCAGCCGCGGTCACCGTCACGACGGCCTCGCCGTCGCCGGCTGCTGGCGCCGGGAAGAGTTCGTAGCGCGGCGCCTGGCCGGTCGCGTGCAGCACCGCGGCGTGGATCTGCCTGGTCATGAGGGACTCCCGTCTTGGCTGCCATTATCCGTTCAATCTGAACGGATATTACCACGGATTCCGTGCATAATGAACGGGATGGCTGACCACGAGGACTACTACGACGTCTGGCTCGACATGGTCGGGCGGACCTCGCGGCCGCGCTTCCGCGCGCTGCTGCTGGACCGGGCTGGTGTCCGGCTCGATCCCGAACTAGCCCAGTGCCTGGTCACCATCGACATGCGCGGCCCGATCGGGGTGCTCGACCTGGCCGAGCTGCTCGACCACAACCACCCCAAGGCCAGCCGCATGCTGGCCCGGCTGGAGCAGTTCGGCCTGGTCGCCCGCGGGGTCGCGGACCGGGATCACCGGATCAAGACCGCGTCGGTCACCCCGCAGGGCCACCGCGCCGTGGCGGCGATCAACCAGGGCAGGCGGCGGCTGCTGGAGGAAGCGCTGGCCGGCTGGAGCGAACAGGACCGGGCCACGCTCGCCCGGCTCACCCGGCGGTTCTCCGACAGCATGTTCGCGCTGGTCGAGGCGCTTGACGATGCCCCGGGGCAGACCGGAGACGGGCCGGGGATCGCGCGCTAACCGGAGGATTCCCTCATAACCGGGCAAGCCGTACCATGTTTATGGCCAGTCCGACGGGGCGGCTGGCCGGCGAGGAGCGGGAATGTTCGCGTTTGTAGCTGAGATCGCGGGCTGGGCCTGCATCGCGCTGGGCCTGATGGGCATCCTGGATTTCCTGCCCGGAATGTTGTCCCCCGGTTCTGGAAGGCACGAGCCGGCCAGGTCCGGTGGCTGGCATAAGCACGGCAGGGATCTCGTCAATGACCTGTGGAGAATCGCGACCGGGGTGTCGATGCTCAGCATCCTCTGGTGGGACCATGGCGCGGGACGCTGGCTGACCAGCGTCCCCATTTTCGCGCTCGGCGCCGGGGAAGCCTGGTGGTGGCTAAGGTCCCGCATCGGCGGCGGCTCAGATGGCGAGGCGGCCGAGCCGTCCTGACGGGTGCCGGCCGGCCCGGCGACATCAGGCGGGCTGCTGCGGCGCAGGCGGGTCCGGCGGCGGGCCGCCGTTCTGGCCAGCGGTGCCGATGACGCTCGCGGCGACCTCGATCGCGGCCGGGCGGGCCGCGTCGCCCAGCAACCGGGCGGCCATCCGGAGCCGGTCCTGCTGGCTCGGGTCCGGTTCCCGGTCGGCCGCCTCGCTGAACGCGGTCGCCAGCCGGTCGATCAGCCCCTCCGGGGTCGGCCACTGGCCCACCTCGCGGCGGGCGGCGGGGGTCACCTTGTGCACGTACCAGAACCGGGGATCCCCGCCGGTCTCGGTCTTGCGGAAATCGACGTAGAGGGGGTCCAGGGTGTCCAGCGACCGGGCCACGGCGTTCAGGTCAAGGCCGGTGCGCTCGGCGATATCGCTGACGGTAACCATGTAGCTGTGCTCCAGCAGCGTCACGGCTGCGCTGAGCACCGGTACCTCCCGCCGCCCCCACGTGTCTTCCACAGTCCCCTGCCTTCGGTCCGGGTGCCGAGCCGCGGGCCCTCACCGGGCCCTGGGTTCTAACAGAATGTCACGCCTGCGGGCGTGCGGGCCCCCGGCGAAAGCCGAAACCGTCGCCGATCGTAGCGGCCAGGGCCAGGTAGGCGTCGGCGGTGGACCGGCTGAGCTGATCGAGTTCGACCTCGGCGCCCTCCTCCAGGTGCGGGTCGTAAGGGATCCTGGTCACCGCGCGGCACCGGGCGGCGAAGTGCTCCTCGAGCCGGTTCAGGTCGACCGTGCTGCGGCTGCGCGGCCGGATCACCGACAGCACCACCACCGCGTTGCCGACCAGGTCACCGTAGGAATGCGCGGCAAGCCAGTCCAGCGTCGCGCTCGCGCTCCGCGCGCCGTCCACCGACGGCGAGCTGACCAGCACGATCTGGTCGGCGAGCCGCAGCACGCCGGCCATCGCTGAGTGCAGCAGCCCGGTCCCGCAATCGGTGATGCAGATCGAGTAGTAACGCTCCAGCACCCGGGACACGTTGCAGTAGTCATCGTCGCTGAATGCGACGGAGATCGTCGGGTCCCGGTCCGACGCCAGCACCTCCAGCCTGCTGGTCGCCTGGGAGGTGAAGGCGCGCACGTCGGCGTATCGCCGGACCCTGGACCGCTCGTTGAGCAGGTCACGCACGGTCGCGGCGGTTTCCAGGCCGACCTTGTCCGACAGCGTGCCGCGGTCGGGGTTGGCGTCGACCGCGATCACCCGGTCCCCGCGCAGGGACGCCATGGTCGCGCCGAGCCCCACGGTGGTGGTGGTCTTGCCGACGCCTCCCTTCAGGCTCAGCACCGCGACCCGGTGATGCCCGCCCGCGACCGGCGTGCGGACCCGGCTGATCATTTCCCGGCGGCGCAACTCAGCCGCGGACAGCGGCACCCGCACCAGCCCGCCGCTGGCCTGGTAGACGAACCGGCGCCAGCCGGGCGACGGCGCCCGCCGCCGGCCGGGGAGCAGGAAGTCAGGCGTCAGCCGCTCGGTCGGCTCGGCGGCACGCGGTAGCGGCGCGGCTGGAACCTGGTCCGCCCCGGCCGGTGCCTGCTGCGGCGGAAGGGATGGCTGGTAGGCGGCGGGTTGCGCCCCGGCGGTAAGGCTGGTCCCGGCGGTAGGGCTGGTCCCGGCGGCGGGAGCGGGCTGGTGATCGCCTGCCTGCTCGCGGGCGCCCGGCCAGGAATCCCGCGCCTGGTCTGGCTGGCCGGCCGCAGCGGAAACGTCCTGGCCGGCCCGCCGGTACCCGGGGGCTGGCTGATGGCTGCCCGGCCCGGCGGCGGCGCTGCCCGGCCCGGCTGTGGCGCTATCCGGCCCGGCGGCGGCGGCGGGCGGCCCAGCGGCGGGGTCGGCCGGCCCGGCGGGCCCCGGGCCGAACAAGCCGGTCTCGTCCGCGGGCCCGTACAGGTCGCTGAACCCGGAGTCCTCGCCGGGCCCGTACGGGTCGGCCTGGCTGTAGGTGTCCGCCGGGCCGTACCGGCCGGCCAGGCCGTACGGGTCGGCGTGCGAGTAATGCCCGGCAAGCCCGTAGCCGCCGGAGGACGGGGAGCCGGGATCGCGCGGCGCCCGGGAGCCGGCTGGCCGCGTTAACTGGTCAGCAGCGCCGTCGTCGCGGTCAGGCCCGGTCCCGGTCGGCTGGTCCTGCTTGTCGCTGGCCAAGGTGCGGGTTACCTCTCATCGGGAACGGATCTGGTTAACGAGGCCGATTATCTGACATGACAGGAACCGGTCTCGTACCGACACTAGGCCAGTCAGCAGTCATCGGGTAGCTGACCGTGACACGCCAGGCCGGCACCCGGGGTGCGGCCACACCCCCGGCTCGGACACACTAGGGGGCATGACCGATCAGACAAACCCCGAGCCGGAAGGCCGCGGCAGGGTCGTGGTAGTCGGTCCCGACGGGATGGCCGTCGAGACCGAGCAGGGCGACGCCGGCAGCGAGCGTCCCGTGACCGAGATGGTCGAGCAGCCAGCCAAGGTGATGCGGATCGGAAGCATGATCCGGCAGCTGCTTGAGGAGGTCAGGGCCGCGCCGCTGGACGAGAAGAGCCGGGCCAGGCTCAAGGAGATTCACCAGAGCTCGATCAAGGAACTCGAAGACGGGCTGGCCCCTGAGCTGATCGAGGAGCTCGAACGGCTCTCCCTGCCGTTCGCCGAGGACGACCTGCCCAGCGAGGCGGAGCTGCGGGTGGCCCAGGCGCAGCTCGTCGGCTGGCTTGAGGGACTGTTCCACGGGATCCAGACCACGCTGTTCGCCCAGCAGATGGCCGCCAGGGCGCAGCTCGAGCAGATGCGCCGGGCGCTGCCGCCGGGGATGATGCCCGCCGGGCCACCGGACGACGCCGGGCAGGGACAGCAGCTCCCGCGGTCCTCCGGCCCGTACCTGTAGCGGCTAGCGGCTGGCCTGGCCACCGCGCAGCCGGGCCAGCCAGGCCGCGGCGTCGGCGAACGCGGCCTCGGACGTGCCTGCCCGCACCGGGCTGCGGCCGCCGTCGCCGCGCGGATAGCTTCCCAGGAACCGCACGTCGCTGCAGATCCGGCGCAGCCCCATCAGCGCCTCGCCGACCCTGGGCTCGCCGACGTGCCCCTCGCAGTCGATGAAGAAGCAGTACCTGCCCAGCCCGTTGCCGGTCGGCCGGGACTCGATCCGGGTCAGGTTGACCTCCCGCACCGCGAACTGGCTGAGGATCTCCATCAGCGCGCCGGGATGATCGTCGGCGAGGAACGCGACGACCGAGGTGCGGTCGCCGCCGGTCAGCGGCGGCAGCTGCGCTGGCGGCTGGACGACGACGAACCTGGTCACCGCGCTGTCCCGGTCGTGAATGTCGCTCACCAGCACGGTGAGCCCGTAGACCCCGGCGGTGAACGCGCCGGCCAGCGCCGCGTCCAGCTGCCCGTCCGCGACCTGCCGCGCGGCCTCGGCGTTGGACGTCGCGGGCCGCCACTCGGCGTCGGGCAGGTGCCGGGCCAGCCATTGCCGGCACTGCGGCTGGGCCACCGGATGGCCGCCGATCAGCTTGATGTCGGCCAGCTGGGTGCCGGGACGGACCAGCAGCGCGAACGCCACGCCGAGCAGCAGCTCGCCGCAGATGACCAGCTCCGGGCCGGTGGCGAGATCGTCCATCGTGGTCGTTACCGCGCCCTCGACCGAGTTCTCGATCGGCACCACCGCCCGGTCCGCGGTGCCATCGCGCACCGCGCTCAGGGCCGCCTGGATCGTGGGGAACGCCGCGGCTTCCAGCTGGCCGTCCTGATCCAGCGCGCGCACTGCTGCCTCGGAGAACGTGCCAGCGGGGCCGAGATAGGCGTACCTGTGCGGCATGGCCCTCATCATGCCAGCCGTTCCCGCTGATTACTGACAGCACCGCTATGGTTACCACCCGCGTCGCCTGGCGGCGGGGCCGCGGAGCTGGGCTCACCGCGCGGCCACAGCAGCACCACCAGGGCGATCGTGACAGCGAGCAGGATCACCGGGGTGACGCCGGTCCGGACCACGGTCCGCAGCCAGCCAAGATCGGCGGGCATCACCACCGCGGCGCGGCCGGGCAGGTAGCCGACGGCCAGCGCGGTGGTCCGGGCGAGCATCAGCCAGTCCAGCCGCGACACTGGCAGCACCGCCAGGAACGCCCAGCCCAGGCCGTCGTACCACGGCAGCACGTACGGCCAGGCGACCAGCCAGGCGAAGACGACCGAGAACGACGCCGCCAGCACCAGCGCGGCGGGCCCGCCGCCGCCTGGCCCCGGGCCGGCCAGGTCCTTGCTGGTCAGCCAGCGGCCGGGCGGGACGAGCCCGGGGACCTGCGGCCAGCTACCTGGCCTCGCCTGGCTGGCCGAGCGCAGCAGCAACGCCAGCAGGACCAGCGCCAGCAGCACGGCGGCGGCCTTCACCAGGTCCTCGGCCACGCCCTCCCCGGCGGCCAGCCGCACCGCTGACCGGACCGCGCGCCACGGAGAACCGATCGACACGAAACTGCCCTCGCGCAGCGCCGGGCTCAGGCCGCCAAGGCCCCACGGCACCAGCGAGACCCCGGCGACCACCCCGAACCCCGCCGCCAGCCCTCCCAGCACCACCACCAGCCACCACCGCCTGCCCCGATCGCGAGGGCCGGCCGGCGGCCGGCCCTCGCGATCGGGGGCCAGGGGGTTCCAGGGGGAGGATCCCCCTGGACGAGCACGGCCGGCCGGCGGCCGGCCCGAGCGATCGGGGGCCAGGGGGTTCCAGGGGGAGGATCCCCCTGGACGAGCACAGCAACCTATGGCTAGTCCGGCCCCCACGAGCGCGAGCGTGGCCTTGACCGCGAACCCCATCCCGATCAATGCCCCGGCCCCGGCGGCGGCCCAGCCCAGCCTGGCCATCCCCGGCCATCCCCGGCCCTGCTGGCTGGCCCGCAGCCCGGCGCACAGGAGGGCGGCCGCCGCCACCGCGAACACGATCGCCTGGCTGTCCACGTGCTGGCCCGCGACCAGGACCTGCAGCAGCAGCGGGTTGGCCGTCCACAGCAGCGCCGCGCGCAGCTGGCGGGCCCGGTCGCCGCGGGCCAGCCCGTGCAGCAGCAGCCCGGTCGCCGCGAAGGCGGCGGCATTCAGCAGCGACAGCACGAAGATCGTGAGCCGGACCGAGGCGCCGCCGATCGCCGAGGCCAGGGCTTGCCCGCCGGTCGCCAGGCTGCCGTACACCGACGGGGTGGTCCGCCAGTCCTGCACCGCCCGCGCGACCGGGTCACCCAGCCGGGCCAGCGCGGCCGGGGTGGTGGTGAAGGGGTCGTGGCCGGTGACGACCATCCGGCCGTAGGCGGCGTAGCTGAGGTGATCTGAGGAGCCGAACGGGGGGACGAAGGCCAGCACGGCCGCGGCCACGATCCCGGCGGCCAGGATCAGCGCCGGGGACACGCTCCAGCCGCGCCTGGTGGCCAGCAGGACCAGTCCCAGCCCGGCGCTGCCGGCCAGGATCGCGAACGCGGTCAGCGCGACCACCAGGTACGGCGACGGCTGGAGGCCGGCTGACCAGGGCGGCTGGCCCGCCCGGCCGGGCAGTGCGGGCTCCATCACTGACGGCCCGAGCACTGCCACCGCGACGGTCGCCGCCACGCTGACCGCCATCGCGATCAGCCCGGCCCGGCCTGCCCGGCTGGTCATCCCCGGACGGGCTGAGCCGCCCGCCTGCCCCGCTGCCGGACCGCCAGCGCCCGGGCGACGTCAGCCAGCTGCCTGGCCCGGTGCAGCTGCGAGCGCAGGTCGGTGCCGGTCGCGCGGTGCGCCAGCGGCACCTCGACCTCGGTGATCCGCATGCCCTTGCGCAGCAGGTCGATGGTCAGGCCGGTCTCCACCCCGAACCCGGGGGCCAGCGGGCAGGCCGCCTCGAACGCCGCCCTGGTCAGGCAGCGCTGGCCGTTCAGCGGCTGGGCCGGCCGCCAGCCGGTGGCGCGCATGATCCCGGTGCCGGACAGGTTCACCACCAGGCCATGCCCGCCCAGCCGGACCAGGTCGGAGAACACCGCGATCGTCATGTCCGCCTCGCCGCAGCGCACCGGCTCGGCCAGCGGGCCCGCCTTGGCCGCGCTCTCGCCCAGGTCGGCGTCGAGGAACAGCAGGAAGTGCGGCGCGGCCCGGGACTGGCGCTGGTCCAGCAGGGCGACCGCCTCGGCGCCGGTCTCCATGGCCGCCGCCTTGCCCCGGTTCCTGGCATGACGCACCACCAGGGCGCCAGCCTGCCGTGCCAGCGCCGCCGTGGCGTCGGCTGACCCGTCGTCCACGACGATGATCAGGTCAGCCCCGTTGATCTGGGCGGCGGCGGACACGGTCGCGGCGATCCGGCCGGCCTCGTTCTTGGCAGGTATGACGACGGCAACGTCGCCGGCTGACGGCATGGGTGCGATCCTAGTGCCGGCCCGGGCCCGGCCGCGGCTAGCTGCCGGCCGCTCCCGTCGGGTCATCTGTCACGGTGAACACCGTTTCCAGCCCGGTCACCTGCAGGACCTTCCTGACCGAGGCGCGCGGAGCCGCCAGCTGGAGATCCCCGCCCTGCTCGTGTGCCCGGCGGTGCGCCGCGAGCAGGACGTTCATGCCCGTCGAATCGCAGAACTCGACCCCCGACATGTCGATCACCAGCCGCACCGGTGCGTCCCCGGCCAGGACGGCGAACAACTCGCCGTGCAGCCGCGGCGCGGTGTACAGGTCGATCTCACCGGCGACGGACACAACTGTCCGGTCGCCCTGAGACCAAGTTGAGACCTTTAGCTCCACGTGCCGCACCTTACCCCGGCTCGGGTGCCAACGGCCAGACGGTGACTTTCTGTGTACGCAGTGACAGGCTTGGTCACGCTCCAGCACGAGCCGGTCACGCCCAGCCCGCCGCTGTCCAGGCGCCCGCCCGGGCGGCCAGGGCCGGCGATCTGCTTTGCTGGCCGTGACGCGGAACCGGTACGCTATGGCGGACCTGCCGGGTCATTGGGAGGCTTCGCCTAGTCCGGTCTATGGCGCCGCACTGCTAATGCGGTTTGGGTTCGCGCCCATCCGGGGTTCAAATCCCCGAGCCTCCGCAGCTCACAAGCCCCCTTCCCGAGCATCCGGGGAGGGGGCTTTGCTCGCCGTGTGGCTTCGGGTTGCAGTTGCCTTCACGCATCGCCCCAGAGCGCCTGGCCCAGGATACGACCCCGTGACCTGCGCTGTGATGCCACGGCGCAGGACGAACCGCCTAACTCAGTGGAGAAAGCCGAGCGCCGCGGCGCGGAACTCAGCCGACATGAGCGCGCCGCGGTGATCACCGGGCACCGGGAGGTATTTCGCGTTCGGAAGGGTCGCTGCCAGCTGGTCGACAGGATCGTCCTCGGTTCCCGAGACGAACAGCGTCGGGACCGTGGGCAGGTCGGCGCCTGCATCGAACGGTTCGGCGGCCAGCGCTTCCATGAGCAGCAGCATCTGATCCCGGTCGAGGTGGGGCTGAGAGATCCAGGCTGCGATTTCGGCGAGCTCGGGGTCGGGCGTCTCGGCTTCGCCTTTGGCCACGGCGCGGAGCAACTCGATGTCCATATCGGCCAGCCACGCGTCGTTCGTGCCCAGCCCCTCGAGGACCAGGCGCCCTACCCGGCCAGTGGCGGCCAGGGGCCAGGCCAGCCGTGCGCCGAGCGAATAACCGACCACGTCGGCCTCGTCTTGGCCGGTGCTGTCGATCGCCGCGACCAGGCCCGCAATGATCGCGCTGACCGAGATCGCGTCGCGATCGGCCGCCGGGCACGAGCCATGACCGGGCAGGTCGACAGCGACTGTCCCACGCCCTTGGGCAGCCAGCGCCTGCGGCCAGCCCGGCTCGATCCAGTCGATCTGGGCACTACTGGTGAATCCATGGACGAGCAGCACCGGACGCTCGCCCGGGAAGCTGTGGACGGCGAGCCTGAGTTGCGACGTCATAGGTTCTCCGATTCCGCTGCTACCAACGCGCCCACAGCTGGCGAGGCTCGCGCATGGGTTGCAGTTTGGGTTGCAATTCACCGTTATACCACCGCATTCAACCGGGACCGCTCAAGGACGTTGGTCCAGCTTGAACCGATCTGAACGCCCACGATCCGAGCTGCTAATGCGGTTTGGGTTCGCGCTTATCCGGGGTTTCAAATCCCCGAGCCTCCGCCCGTTACCAGCCACGGCGCCAGCCCAGCGCCGTGGCTGGCACTGTTCGGCTGGCACTGTTCAGCTCACTGCGGGCTGGCTTCGGGGGATGGGCTGCTGGACTCTGGTACCGCGCGGCGGATGACGGGCTGGAAGAACTGCTGGGCGATCAGCGTCGGCACGAATGCCGACAGGATGACGACCGTCACCAGCTCGGTGTACTGAGCCTGGCTGATGAGGTGGTGGGTCAGGCCGAACAGCGCGGCGATGGAGCCGAAGGTGAGCCCGGTCGCCATCAGCAGCGTGGTGTAGGCGCGCTCGCGCCGTGGCAGCCCGAACGCGGCGGCGGCCGGCCACACGCCGATGAGCTTGGCGACGAGCTTGAGCAGCAGCAGCAGCGCGACCACCCCGGCCCCGGATACCAGCGCCGGGGCGGCGATGAGGGTGCCGGCCCGCAGGAAGAAGAACGGCGTCAGCAGGGCGAACGCGATCGAGCGCAGCCGGTCCATCAGCATCCGGTCGTGCATGAAGACCCCGGCCACCAGCAGCCCGGCGACGTAGGCGGGCAGGACCGCCTCGCTGCCCGCCTGGGTGGCCAGGCCGCCGAGCCCGAACAGCACCACCAGCAGCAGCTTGAGCTGGGGCTCGCTGACCCGGTCCCCGATGTGCCTGATCGCCAGCCGCAGCAGCAGGGGCAGCACCGCCACGGTGACCGCGCTGACGGCGGCGAACACGATCAGCAGCCAGCCGTAGCTGGCGAACAGCCCGCCGAGGGCCAGCACGGTGCCCAGGTCGGTGATGAAGCACGCCGCGAGGATGAGCTTGCCGATGTCGCTGCGGTTCAGGCCGGTCTCGACCATCACCGCGTACACCACCGCGACCGATGTCGTGCTGAGCGCGATGCCGCCGATCTCGGCGGCGTGCAGGTGCCAGTGCAGCACCAGCCCGCAGAACCCGAACGCGGCCAGGAACGGCAGCAGGAACGAGATCACGCCGATGGCGGCGCTGGCTTTCCAGTGGGCCCGCAGCGACGCTGGGTCGATCTCCGCCCCGGCCAGGAACGTCAGCACTAGCGAGCCGACGCTGGCCAGGAAGGTGACGACGTCGGTCTGGCTGACGTGCTCACGGATGCCCGGTATGTTGCCCGCCAGCGCGCCGACCACGATCTCCACGAGCGCGGCCGGGACCGCGACCTTGATGCTGACCACCGACGCGAGCAGGGCCATGCCCAGCCAGATCGCCGTCACGTAATAGAAATTCATCGCCGCTCCTGCCAGGTCGTCCTGGCAGCCAGCAGCGACTGCCAGGAGGTCTACTCCCGGTAGAAGCCATCAGCCACGGCGGCGGTTCGGGCCCGGGGCCCGCCGGAGCTTCATCCGGCCAGTCCGCATCATAGCTGCAGGTTCCGGGCAGCCTGGCCCTGGCCCGCTGCCCGGGGCCGGTAGGATTCCGGTCGCCGCCGGGGCCAGCCTGCCGGGCGGCGCAACGGGACGGATGTTGATGGGGACGGTGTTCGCGCTCGTCGCCGCGCTGTGCTACGGCGGGGCTGACTTCCTCGGCGGGTCGGCGACCAGGCGGGCTCCGGTGCTGTCGGTGCTGCTGGTGTGCAACGTGGCGGGGGTGGCGCTGGTGCTGGCCGCCGCCGTGGCGGCCGGGGCCAGGCCGGACCTGGCCGGGACGGGCTGGGGGGCGGCGGGCGGAGCGGCCGGCGGGATCGGGCTGATGTTCTTCTACACCGGCCTCGCCGCCGGGCCGATGAACGTGGTGGCCCCGCTGTCCGCGCTGACGGCCACGGTCCTGCCGGTCACGGTCGCGCTGGCGCTAGGCGAGCGGCCCGGGCCGCTGGTGTACGCGGGCGCGCTGACCTGCCTGTTCGCCATCGTGCTGATCAGCTCGGGCGGCGGGCCCGCGGCCGCGGGCCAGCAGCGGGGCCGGGCCCAGGGGATCTGCTACGGGATCGCGGCCGGGCTGGCGTTCGGCCTGTTCTTCCTGTTCGTCCGCAACGGCGGCGAGTCCAGCGCGCTGTGGCCGGTCGCGGCGGCGCGGGTCGCCGGGCTGGTGGTCGTGCTGATCGGGGCCGCCGGGACCAGCGCCGGGCCGCTGTGGTGGCGGCCGGACGGCCGGCTGTTCGGCGCGGCGCTGCTGTCGGGGTTGCTGGATGCGGGCGCGAACGTGTCTTACGTGCTGGCTACCCGGGCGGGCATGTTCGGCATCGCGGTCGTGATGACCTCGCTGTACCCGGCCGTGACGATCCTGCTGGCCCGGGTGGTGCTGGGCGAGCGGACGGCGTGGGTGCAGCGGGCCGGACTCGTGCTCGCCGCGGTCGGGGTCATCCTCGTCACCGCGTGAGGCGCCCCGGCCCGGGCAGGCTCGGGCGGCCGGACGCTGGTTCACTGGTCGTCCGGCCGCACGAACCCCGGGGAAGGGAAGGGCGCGAGGTGTCAGTCGTCGGCCGCGTCGGTCCCGCTCTGGGCGGCGTCGGGGTCGCCCGCGCTGGCCGGGAAGAGCATCCCGCAAACTTCCAGATATAGCTGCTCTGGGTAGGGAATATGGTCCACCGTGCGCAGCGCCTGGTCCTGGCCAGCCGATTCGACAATGAACGCGCCGTACCCGAGCACCCGGCCGGCGAACGAGCGCTGGAAGCTCATGTCCGTCACCTTCGACAGCGGCATCATCGCGACCTTCCTGGTCAGCACGCCGGTGGTGAGCAGCATGCGCTGCGAGGTGACGACGAAGAAGTCGACGGCCCAGTTGATGGTCTTCCAGACCATCCGCAGGAACAGCACGATCCAGGCCAGCCAGACGATGAAGATCAGCAGGCTGTTGCCGTGCAGGACGGTGGCGGTGAGCACCGCCGCGACGAGGAGGCCGCCGAGCGCCTGGATGCTGGGAGCGATCAGGATGGCCGGGTGCCGTCGGACGGTGATCACCTGGTGCTCGTTCGGGAGCAGGTACCTGTTGACCGCCGCTGGGCCGGACGCGCCCGGGGTGGACAGCCTCATCTGCTTAGAGGGTGTTGACGAATCTTGACATCGAGTTAGCAGCTGAGTGCAGACCGTCGAAAACGCTGTGCACGAAATTGGCTGCCCCGGTGGGCTGGGTGGCCAGGTAGTACACGATGAAGAGGACGATTGCCCAAGTGATTACTTTCTTCAGCATCCTGATCACCTCCCAGACGCACAACGGCGTTCCCGGCAGCCGTCCTGCTAAGCATAGCTCAGGGTAATTTCCGAGCCAATAACGAGTGAGCAGGAGCAACCCTAGTGGATCATCAGCCGTTCGGAGGCGATCCCGCGCCGGCTGATGTCGAGAATTTCCGGCGGCGCGCTCAGCCGCCCCACTCGCCCCGGGGAACCCCTCGAGTAACGGTAGGTAGCTAGACTGCCCCAATTCGTGACTGTTGGTCGTCAACGGCCGTGCCGGGTGCCGGGCACCTGCGATCGCGCCACGCTGGCCGCGCGAATCTGACACGATTCCTTCCTGTGCGCGCCGCTGGTTCCCACGCCGCGCGGGTGAGGTGCTGATGACAGACGAAAGCAGTGGCGACTTCGCAGTCGTCGTCTACCGGGAGGACGACGCCTGGGAAGTCGAGGTGCTGCCGGTCGCCCTCACCGAGAACCTGGACGGGCTCATCCACGCCCTGCGGCAGCAGCCCAGTATTGGCGGCACAATCGGCCTGGCCGCCGTCGGCGACGATTTCTTCGTCGCGCTGCGGGTGGTCGGGAGCCAGGTTAGCGCGTTCCTTTCGGACCTGACCGCGGCGGTAGACTGGCCGCTGGCCAAGCAGGTTCTCGGTTACCTGGACATTCCGGTCCCGGATGACGAGGACCTGGATCAAGTGCTCCCCGCGGGAGATCTTTCTATTTTTGCCGACCTGGGTATTGATGAGATGGAACTGGGCGCCATCTCCGGTGACCTGGACCTGTTTCCTGACGAGATGCTGCTGAGCATCGCGCGGCGGCTCGGATTCGGCCCCGCGCTGGAACGGGCGCTGGACGTCGCGCTCGGTCCCTGAGGGCCGGGCCGGCCGTGACAGCGGGCTACCTGGCGGCGTTCGAGCCGGCCATGCGCGCGGCCATCGCGGAGGCGGTCGCGGCGGGTCAGCCGGCCGCCGGGCAGGACCAGCGGCAAACCATCGCGGACGTGCCGGTCGGCGCGGTCGTGCTGGACTCCGCGCAGACGATCATCGCCAGGGCCGGCAACCGGCGCGAGGCCGACATCGACCCCACCGCGCACGCGGAGATCCTGGCGATCCGGCAGGCGGCAGCGGTGCTGGGCAGCCGCAGGCTCGATGGCTGCACGCTGGTCGTCACGCTGGAGCCGTGCACGATGTGCGCTGGCGCGGTGCTGGCCGCGCGGCCGCGGCGGCTGGTCTACGGCGCGGCCGACCCGCGGGCGGGGGCGGCCGGCTCGGTCTGGGACCTGCTGCACGACCGGCGGCTCGGCCCGCCGGTCGAGGTGATCGGCGGGCTGCTGGCCGCCCAGTGCGCTGACCTGCTCGGCGGCTTCTTCCGCGAGCGCAGGTAACCGGCCGCGGGCGGCCGGCCGCGCGGGCCGTTGCCGGTCAGGTAGGCTCGGCTGCGGTGGAGTCGCCTAGTGGCCGAGGGCGCACGCCTCGAAAGCGTGTGAAGGGGTAACTCTTCCGTGGGTTCAAATCCCACCTCCACCGCCACCGGCTAGGCGTCCCCCGGGGGAACCGCCTCCACGGCTCCAGCAGGAGCAGCGGCAGGGCATACTGTATCGGCGTGGGAACGCGAGATGGCCTCGACACTGGGCCGCTGTTCGGAGCCCCGGCAAAGAACGGCCTTCCCGAGCCCGCGGCGCGGACGGAGTCAGGCGGCGACAACCGCGGTGGACCGGCGGCAGACTTCAGCCGTCGCGGCCGCCTGATCCGGCTGGCTCTTACGGCTGCCGCCGGTGTGCTTCTTCTGTTCGGCACCGTGGCTGGCAACGACGACATGTTTCCCTTCGGGCCATTCAAAATGTATGCCGGCCGCTACCCGGCCAACGGGCTTATCACCTCCGACACGCTGCTGGCGCAGACGGCCGGCGGCCGGAACGTCGTCGTGAACGGGGCCGACACCGGGCTCACGAGAGCCGAGATGGAAGGCGAGATCACCGCGTTCAAAAGAAATCCCGGGCGCCTCGCCGACCTGGCACAGGCCTACCACCGTCGGCACCCGGAGGCGCCTCCCTACGTTGAGATGCGGATCGTGCAAGAACGCTGGCAGCTGCACAATCGCGCCGTCGTCTCGCAGTCGTCAATAACGCTTGCCGAATGGCACGCGCCATGAGCCCTGCAATCCATAGCGCCGGCCAGCGTGCCACGGAAGCGATCCAGGGCTGGTGGTTCCCGCCACTTCCGCTGGGCCGCGTCGCCGCGCTGCGAGTGATCATCTATCTCTTCGTGTGGATCGATGTCTTCATCTACTCTCCAGGGGTCGCGGGCGACGCCGACATCGCCAGCTCCTACAAGCCGCTCGCCGTTGACCGGGTTCTACACCTGCCAGTACCGACGCACGGCCTGATCCTCGCCGTCAAAGTCGCGCTGTTGTGCTGCGCCACCGTCGCCGCGACCGGCAAGGCGCCGCGACTTCTTGGCACCGTAACGTTCGGCCTCTACTTCTACTGGCTCGTGATCGGCGACTCGTTCGGGTACGTGCCGCACGACAGGTTCGCGTTCATCGTCGCGCTGGCCGTGCTGCCCACGGTCGGGCCAGCTCGCGGTGGCGAACGCGCGACGTCACCGCGAGCGGGATGGGCCCTGCGCTGCATCCAGGTCGCCGTTGTCGCTACGTACGCCCTGGCGCCGTGGGCGAAGTTCCGGTTCGGCGGGTTCGACTGGGCCGACAGCGGTGTTCTCACCTGGGCGCTGCTGCGACGCGGCACCAGCATCGGCACGCCGCTGCTCGGCGCTCCCGGCTTGCTGCACGTAGCCCAGTGGTGCATGATCTGCGCCGAACTGAGTTCACCGATCGTGCTGTTCCTGCGGGGGCGCATGTTGTACGTCGCGGTTGCCGCGATGGTCTCGTTCCACCTGGTTTCCGAGGCGACGATCTCTATCAGTTTCTTGCCGCACGTCTTGTGCATTGCCGCCTTCCTGCCCGTGGAACGGCTCGATGCCACCGGCGCACGCGATCGCCTGATGACGCTGCTGCGGTCCGCAACTGTGAAGATGGCCCGAGGCCGGCAGGCGTGACCAGCGCATCGCCTGGTCATCGTGGCCGCTGAGGGCCAGGGTGACTCGTCCGGGGAAGGCCGACGCGATCGTGGTCGGGTCCGGGCCGAATGGGCTGGCGGCAGCGGTGACACTGGCCCGGGCTGGCCTCAGCGTGCACGTCATTGAGGGAGCGGCGACAGCCGGCGGTGGCTGCCGTACCGAGGAACTGACCCTGCCCGGGTTCCGCCACGACGTGTGCTCGGCGGTCCACCCGCTTGCCGCCGCATCCCCCTTCTTCCAGCGCACCGACCTGGGGGCTCGGGGAGTCACGTTGCGGGCACCCAAGATCGCGTTCGCTCATCCGCTGGACGGCGGGCGCGCGGCGGCCGTCACCGGCACGGTGGAGGAGACCGCACGTGGACTCGGCTCCGACGCAGCCGCATACCAGCGACTGCTCGCGCCCCTCGTTCGTGATCTCCCTTTCACGCTGCCAGACATTCTCGCGCCGCTGCGGAGGGTACCCGGGCATCCGGTGGCCATGGCCCGGTTCGGCCGCCGCGGCCTGCTGCCCGCCAGCGTGCTGGCCCGCCGCTTCCGGACCGAGGAGGGTAGGGCACTGCTGGCCGGGGTCGCCGCGCACGCCATGCTCCCGCTTACCGCGCCGGTCACCAGCGCCTTCGGGCTGGTGCTCGTGATGGCGGCCCATGCGGTGGGCTGGCCGGTGGTGGAGGGAGGCAGCGTCCGGATCGCTGACGCGCTGGTAGCCGAGCTGACCTCACTGGGCGGAAGCGTCGAAACCGGCCGCTGGGTCGGGTCGCTGGACAGCCTGCCGTCGGCTCGGGCCGTCCTGCTGGATGTCACGCCACGGCAATTGCTCGCGCTGGCTGGTGACCGGCTCCCCGCCAGGCACCGCATCGCGCTGCGGCGGTTCCGGTACGGTCCCGGGGTGTGCAAGGTCGACTGGGCGCTGAGCGGCCCAGTGCCATGGCAGGCGGCGGCCTGCCGCGAGGCAGGCACAGTGCACCTGGGCGGCACGCTGACTGAGGTGGCACGCAGTGAAAGGGAGATAGCCTCGGGCCGGCTTCCGGACCGCCCGTACTGCATCGTGTCCCAGCCGGGGGTGGTGGATCCCAACCGCGCGCCGGCCGGACAGCACACGCTCTGGGCCTACTGCCACGTGCCGTCGGGGTCAACGGTGGACGCCTCCGGCCGGATCGAGGCGCAAATCGAGCGGTTCGCACCTGGTTTCCGTGACCTGGTCCTGGCCAAGGCGGTCCGGGCCGCAGCCGACATGGAGCGGCACAATCCGAATTACGTAGGCGGGGATATCAACGGCGGGGCAGGGACGTTGTGGCAGACGATCTTCCGGCCGACACCACGCTGGAATCCGTACCGGACTCCGCTTGGCGGCGTCTACCTGTGCTCGGCGTCCACCCCGCCCGGTGGGGGCGTGCATGGCATGTGCGGCGAAGGCGCCGCCCGGGCCGTCCTGTCTGACCTGGGCATGACGGCCGGGTCGTGATGCGGCCAGGAAGATGGGAGTCCCACCTCCACGCTGTCAGTCCAGCTCAAGGACTCGCGCGTGCAGCACAGAGCGCTGATGCAGCGCGGCCCGCAGGGCCCGGTGCAGCCCGTCCTCCAGGTACAGCTCGCCGTGCCATCGGACCACATGCGGAAATAGGTCGCCGTAAAACGTGGAGTCCTCAGCCAGGACGGTATTGAGATCGAGAACGTTTTTGGTGGTAATCAGCTGATCAAGGCGGACTGGGCGGGGCGGGATCTGAGCCCATTCGCGGGCGGTCCGGGATTGATCGGGGTAGGGCCGACCCTCCCCGACCTGCTTGAAGATCACACCCGAAGTGTAGATGAGCGCGCAAGGCCGCGCCGGGTGGCCGGCAATGGCCCGCCCGGTACCCCGTTGGCGCGGGCCAAACCGGAACCGAACGTAAACTGACCACGCCGAGTGATCTCGCTGCTACGCTCTGTTGGTCGGCGCTGCAAATGGCCCGAGTCGAGCTATTGGGGGAGTTGCTCGTGACGATGTGGCTTGTCGGCGAGGATCCGGCGCGGGATACCGCCGCGGCATCCGGCACCGCCGCACCAGGACCCGACCTTACCGCCTACCGGGCCGCCGTCAGCGGCCTGGCCAAGGAGCTGTCAGCCCGGGCGCGCTCTGGCGGCGCGCGGCACGTGGAGCGGATCAGGGCCGAGCGGATACTGACCGCGGCCTTGCAGGAGCCGGTCTTCGCCGCCGTCCTGCACGGCACGCCCGAGGGGGTGCCCGGGGCGATCCGGCGGCTGCTGACGGAGGTGCGCAACTACCAGCCGAACGCCCGCAGCGCGGCGGCCGACCTGACCATGCTGATCAAGGTCTCACTGCTGGCCCAGATCGACGCGATGTGGTGGGGCAGCGTGCCCGCCTACGAAACCGACGCCCAGCTAGTGGCCGCGGCGGACCTGACCGACATCGACATCCTGCGCCGCGGCGGGGCACTGCGGTTCCGCTACCGGCGCCAGGCCAGCACGCTGCCGGGCCGGGCCGCCCGGGCGGCCGAGCGCCGGGCCTGGCCAGGGCGCACGCCCAGCACCGCCGGGCTGAAGTTCGCCCGGGTCCGGCCCGAGGCGGCCACCATGCTGAACCAGCTCGCGCTGGAGTTCGCCGCGCTGGCGCCGCCGGGCACCCCGCCGTTGTGGGTGACCAGCCTGGCGCGCAGCGTCGAGCACCAGCGGCACCTGCGGGCGCTCGGCTACTCCGCGGCGCTGCCGAGCGCGCACTGCGCGGGTTACGCCGCCGACGTGGAGATGGCCTGGTTCGCCAGGTTCGGTGCGGATGGCGTTCTGCAGGGCCTGCTGCTTGACCTCCAGCAGGCGGGCGATATCAACGTCATCGACGAGGGCCAGGCCTGGCACGTGTGCATCAGCCCGGCCGGGGGGCGCGGGCTGCGCCGCGTCCCCGGGGCGCGTGCGGGGGACTGAGCGCGGTGTGCGGCATCGCCGTCATCGTCGGCGCGGGGGGCGACCGCTCGGTCTTCATGCGGATGCTGGACACGCTGGCCCCCCGGGGCGAGGTCACCGAGGCGGGCTGCGACGACGCGGTGCTGGCCGGCGTGCAGCGGCTGCGGATCGTGGACCCCGAGGGCGGGGCGCAGCCGTGGATCAGCGGCGACGGCCGGTGGGTGCTGTGCTACAACGGCGAGGTCTTCAACCACCACGAGCTGCGCGCGGAACTGGTCAGCCGCGGCTGCAGGCTGCGCAGCGAGAGCGACACCGAGGTGGTGCTGGAGTCCTTCCTGCAGTGGGGGCCGGCCGCGGTCAGCAGGTTCCGCGGCGAGTTCGCGTTCGTGCTGGTGGACCGGTCTACCCGGCGTGCCTTCCTGGCCAGGGACCCGCTCGGGGTCAAGCCGCTGTACTGGTCGCGCAAGGACGGCTGCCTGCACGCGGCGTCGGAGGTGAAGGCGCTGGTGCCTGCGGGCGCACCGGTGTCGGAGGTGCCGCCCGGTCATCACGGCTGGGCCGAGCCGGACGCCGCGCCCGAGCTGCGGCCCTACGTCGACTTGCCGCGGCTGGGCCAGGACGCCGAGCTCGTCGAGGATCCCGGCCAGGCGGTCAAGCTGGTCACCGCCGCGCTGGAGGACAGCATCCGGGTCCGGGTGGACACCGACCTGACCGTGGGCGTGATCCTGTCCGGCGGCCTGGACAGCACGCTGACCCTGCTGCACGTGCGGGAGATGCACCCGGACTGCGTGGCGTTCACCGTCGGCGCGCCCGGCAGCGAGGACCTGGACTACGCCCGGCGGCTGACCGCCGACCTCGGCGTGCCGCACGAGGTGATCGAGCTGCGGCCCAGGGACATCGACCGCGGCACCGTCCGGGAGGCGATCAGGATCTGCGAGCTGACCGAGTACGGCGACATCATCAACGCGGTGGTGTCGGTGCCGCTGCTGCGGCGCGCGCATGAGATCGGCGTCAAGGTGGTGCTGACCGGGGACGGGTCGGACGAGCTGTTCGGCGGCTACCCGATGTACCACCGGATCGGGGCCAGGCAGGCGCGGCGGCTGTTCCTGCACAAGATCCGCAACCTGTGCCGGACCGAGCTGCAGCGGGTCGACCGGGCCAGCATGGGCGCCGGGGTCGAGGCCAGGGTGCCGTTCCTCGATCTTTCCCTGGTCGAGCTGGCGATGCGGCTGCCGATGGAGCTGAAGGTCCGCGACGGGCAGGAGAAGTGGATCTTGCGCGAGGCGTTCGCCGGGAAGCTGCCCGACTACATCCGGTCCCGGCCGAAGAACCCGATGTCGCACTCGTCCGGGCTGCACGAGCGGACCCGGCTGTATAAGCCGCTGTTCGCCCGGATGCACCGGTCGTTCGGGTACGACCTGCTGGAGCCGGTGCGGCGGGACTTCTCCGCCGTGCTGGAGCGGTGCGACCACGACCTGTACCGGGCGGTCGCCGAGGCCGCGGTCCGGCAGGACTACACCGCCCTGGAGCACGCCAGGGACCTGGCCGGGGCGGCCCGGTGGAACGCCTCCGCCGCGCTGCGCCGCACCCGGCCCGCCCGCGCCCCGGCCGGGACCTGACACGGCCCGCGGTCACCGGTCCCGGGCGCGGTGCACAGCCACCCCGGCGACGACCAGCGCGATGCCCGCGGCGTCCTGCGCGGACGGGATCTGGCCGAGCACGGCCGCCCCGATCAGCGTGGCGAACACCGGCAGCAGCGCGAGCATCAGGGCGAAGGTGGCACGGGCCAGCCTGGCCATCGCCAGCTGGTCGGTGACATACGGGATCACCGACGAGCACACCCCGACTCCGGCGGCCCAGGCCAGCCACAGCGGGTGCGAGAACGCCGGCAGCGCGCCCGGCAGCCCGGCCGGGGCGGCCAGCACGGCCGCGACGATCATGGCCGCGCCGAGCTGGTCGATGCCGCTCACCGGGTCTCCGGCTGGCTGGCCGGCCCTGGCCGGCACGTTGGCGATGCGGTGCCCCAGCAGCACGTAGATCATGAACCCGGCGCAGTTGGCGAACGCGAAGGCGAACCCGGCCGGGGTGCCGTCAAGCCGCAGCGCGGTGAGCGCGGCGACGCCGCCGGCGGTCAGCACCAGGGCGGCGAGGTTCCGCCGGGTGCGGGCGCCGAGAGCGGCCAGGACGACCGTGCCGAGGAATTCGATGGTGCCGACGGTCGACAGCGGCAGCAGGCCGATCGCCAGGTAGAACAGCGAGTTCATGGCGGCGAGCACGGCGCCGAGCCCGAGCAGCACCCAGCGCTGGCCGGGGCTGAGGACGCTCAGCAGCCGCCAGGGCCGGCGCCAGAGCGCGAAGACTAGCGCGGCGGTGGCGATCCGCAGCCAGGCGACGCCGAGCCCGCCGAGGTCCGCGAACAGCAGCACCGCCAGTGACGGCCCGAGGTAGTGGAAGACGGCGCTGGTCAGGAAGTAGGACGCGGGCGGCAGCCGGGTCACCGCCCGCCCCGCGGCTGCCAGCGTGACTGAGCTGCTCATCGAGCCGAGTCTTGTAGCCTGAATCGAGCAAGTACATGGCAATCTCAAGGAGTCAGGGGGCTCATTGCCTGCAAATCAACGGCAGCTGCCCGCTTTTGCTTACGCGCAGCCTGCTGAGCTGCTGGATCCGGTGAACCTGCGGCTGCTGGCGGAGCTGCAGGCCGATCCGCGGATGAGCATGTCGGCGCTGGGGCGGCGCATCGGCATGTCTGCCCCGGCCGTGACCGAGCGGGTGCAGCGGCTGGAACGGGCCGGGGTCATCACCGGTTACCGGCTGGAGGTCAGCCCGGCGGCGCTGGGCCTGCCGGTGACCGCGTTCGCCAGGATCAGGCCCGCGCCCGGGCAGCTGCCGAAGGTCGCCGAGCTGGCCCGGCGGCTCGGCCAGGTCAGCGAGTGCCACCGGATCACCGGCGAGGACTGCTTCCTGGTCAAGGTGCACGCCGCCACCGTGCCCGAACTGGAGGAAGTGCTCGACAAGTTCCTGATCCACGGGCAGACGATCACCTCGATCGTGGTGTCCACCCCGGTGCCGCCCCGCCCGCTGCCGCTCCCCGGTGATGCGGGCCTGGCCGGGACGGCGCCAGCCGCCTACCCTGATTGACCTGACGAATGCCCAGCTCAGGGCTGGCGTTCAGGGATGGGGGTGGAGCCATGCGGCAGCGGATCGCCTACATCAACCCGGCCGCGACCGGCAGCCAGGACGCGCTGATGGAGTCGGTACTGCGGCCGGCCGCCGCGGACGGCACCGACCTGAGCGTCCTGCACCTGGCCGGCGTGCCCGGTGACATCGCGTTCTACCTGCCCAAGCACATCATCGAGCTGCGGCTGTTCGAGCTGATCCCGCGGCTGGAGGAGCAGGGGTACGACGCCGTGGTGATCGGCTGCTGCTTCGACCCGGGAGTCCGGGTGGCGCGCGAGTTCGCGCGGATACCCGTGGTCGGCCCGACGGAGGCGTCGGTCGGCTATGTCACCTGCTTCGGGCGGGACTTCTCGGTCGTCACCGACAGCCCGAAGACCGGGGCCTGGATCGCCGACCTGATCGCCATCTACGGGACGACGCTGTGCCGGGGTATCCACAGCATCGAATGGGCGGTTCCGGACATGCTGGACAATGCTCCGCAGGTCGCCGAGGCCGCCGCCGAGACGATCGAGCGGGCGCTCGACCAGGACAGGTCCGAGGTCGCCATCGTCGGCTGCACCACGGTCGCCGCCTGCCTCGACCAGGAAACCCAGCGGACCGGCGGCTACGCCGGCCTGCCGTACCTGAACCCGGCGATCCTGGCGCTGAAGATGGCCGAGTCCCTCGCGCAGCTCAGCCAGCAGGGCCGGTACCGGCCAAGCCGCCGCGGCCTGTACTCCCGGCACGAGGACGCCGCGGAGGCGGAGGCCAAGGAAGTACGGTCCCGCTACAAGCTGACCGACCTCAAAGCCCCCGGCCCGGCCCGCTGACCGCCGCCTGCTGCTGGGCCTGGGTGATGGCCCAGGCGGCGTTGACCAGGCCGATGTGGCTGAACGCCCGCGGGAAGTTGCCGGCCTGCTCGCCGCCGGGGCCGATCTCCTCGGCCAGCAGGCCGACGTCGTTGATGGCGGCCACCGCGCGCCCGAAGGTCGCGGTCGCCGCCTCAGTGTCGCCCGCCATCGCCTGCGCCTGCGCCAGCCAGAACGTGCACAGCAGGAAGGTGCCTTCCCCGCCGGGCAGGCCGTCCCGGGCCAGGTACCGGTAGACCAGGCTGATCGCCCGGTCCAGCGCCACCCAGCCGTCCCGGCTGACCAGCGCTGCCGAGCGGCAGTCTGACAGCAGCGCATAGTCGCCGATCGGCAGGCTGTCCATCTCGTTCTCCTCATGATGTCTCCTCAGGCCCGCAGGCTGGACATCTGAGCGTCCATCGGCCTGGCCGGCTGTGGCATGTCCGCGATCTCCATCCGGAGCGCCGTCAGCGCGGTGCCGTAGATCCCTGAGAAGCTCGGGAACGGCTGGATCGTGTCGCTCATGACGCTGACCGGGATGTGGGCGCGGATCGCGAGCGTCGCCTGCTGCAGCCACTCGCCGGCCTCGGGCCCGAGCGCGTAGCCGCCGGTCAGCCGCTCGCCGTCGCTGAGCAGCGTCAGGAAGCCGTTGGACTCGGCGTACGCGTGGGTGTACGTGGCGGTCTTGGGCACCTGGGACACCCGCGCGGTGGCCTGGTACGCCGCTTCGGCCGCGCCCACCGCGGCGGCCTGCGGATCGGTGTAGGCGACCCGGGGCACGGCTTCGTAGTTCGCCGGCCGCCGGTCGCCGGCGATGTTCGCCGCCACCACGTCGCCCTCGTACTCGCCGACATGAGTCAGCGGCCAGATGCCGTTGACGTCGCCGATCGCCCAGAGGCGCTCACCGGCGCGCAGGTACTCGTCCACCGGGATGCCGTGCGGGCCGGCCTTCACGCCGACCGTCTCCAGGCCGATTCCCTCGACCCGCGGGCGGCGGCCGGTCGCGACCAGCAGCCGGTCGCCCCGCAGGTCCGCGGCGCCGTCGAACTGCAGGACATACTCCCCGCCATCCCGGCGGGCGGCGGTGGCGTGCTTCCCGAGCATCAGCTCGATCCCGTCCCGCCGCAGGGCCTCACCGAGCGCCTCGCCCAGCGGCGCGGGCTCGCGCGGCAGCACCCGGTCGGCTCCTTCGACGAGCACCGCCTCGCCGCCCAGGCGGCGCACGACCTGCGCGAGCTCGACGCCCGCCGCCCCGCCGCCCAGCACCAGCAAGCGGCGCGGGACGGCCTTCATGCTGGTCGCCTCCCTGGTGCCCCAGACGCCTTCCAGCTCACGCAGGCCCGGGACCGGTGGCACGACCGGCTCTGCGCCGTTCGCCAGCACGACGTGCTCGGCGGTGTGGCGGACGCCGTCGACGTCGACCACGCCCGGGCCGGCCAGCCGGCCCGTGCCGCGCAGCAGGCCGATGCCCCGGTCCGAAAGCCAGTGCTCCTGGCCGGCGTCGGAGTAGCCCGACACCATGAAGTCCCGCCAGGCCAGCGTGGCCTGCACGTCGACCTGCGCGGTCGCTGCGGCCTCGCGCGCGCCCCGCACCGCCTCCCCGGGGCGCAGCAGCGACTTCGACGGAATGCAAGCCCAGTAGGAGCACTCACCGCCGACCAGTTCCCGCTCCACGACAGCGACCCGCAGGCCGCGTGCCGCCAGTGCGCCGGCGCAGTGCTCGCCGGGCGCCCCGCCGCCGAGGACGATCACGTCATAGTCAGTGCTCGGGCTCATCGTTACCTCCGTCGGTTGGTGCTGACATCACGCCCGCGGGTCAGGCCACGACGTGCTTGACCTCCGCCATGTAGCGCCCGGCGGCCGCGGCAGCCGCGTCGGGGCCGCTGCCGCGCTCGCGCGCGTCCATGTACGCCGCGTACCAGTCCCACCAGTCATGTGCCGGGGCCGCCGCCTCGAACGCGCCGTGCCGGCCGGCCGTCTCATGCAGCAGCCTGGCCAGTGCGCCCGTATCCGTCTGCCATACCCGGCCGGGGAGCCGCTCGGTGATCTCCTGCAGGAGCCAGCTGTTCCCGTCAGGATCGGTGAACGACGCGAAGCTGAAGTACGAACGGCGCTCGGGGTCGGGGCCGGGCAAGCGCCGGCTAGCGTTCAGGCCCGCGCCGTGCCAGAGCTCAGAGACGCCCGCGCCGTGGCTCATCAGCTCGGCCCTGGCGGCCTCGATGTCCTCGACGATCAGCATCAGGCCCTGCGCCGAGCCGGGCGTCATCGTCGTCAGCCCGGTGCCGAACTGGATCGAGGCCGGCGAGCCCGGCGGGGTGAACTGCACCACCCGGTAGTCCTCGCCCGGAGACAGGTCGGCGTCCAGCCGCCAGCCCAGGCCCTGATAGAACGCCTTAGCCCGGTCCACGTCGGTTACTGGCAGCACCGTGACCTCGAACTTCATATCCACGACGTCGGTTCCCCCTGTCAGGCCGGTGACGATCGCTGGTGTCTTCCGTGGGTGCAGGATTCCCGGCCGGGCCGGCGGATAACCAGCGCCGCGGCGGATTACCGGTGATCTTGCCGGTCAGCTCCCGGCTAGCGGCGCCGGGCCGTCTAGCATGGCCGTGATGGCAAAGCTGATCTACTCGGCGATCGCCTCGGCGGACGGCTACGTCGAAGACGCCGAAGGCGGCTTCGAGTGGGCGGCGCCCGACGAGGAACTGCTCCGCTTCGTCAACGACCTTGAGCGGCCGGTCGGCACCTACCTGTACGGGCGCCGCATGTACGAGACGATGCTCTACTGGGAGACCGCCCACACGGTGGCCGGCCAGCCGTCATCCGTCCAGGACTTCACCGGGATCTGGCAGGCTGCCGAGAAGATCGTGTTCTCCGCGACACTCGGGTCGGCGCGCAGCGCCAGGACGCGGATCGAGCGGGGCTTCGATCCCGCCCTGATCCGGCAGCTGAAGTCGGCCGCCGCGGATGACATCACCGTGGGCGGAGCGAGCCTGGCCGGGCAGGCCATCACGGCAGGCCTGGTCGACGAGCTGCAGCTCATCCTGGTTCCGGTCATCGTCGGAGGCGGCAAGCGGGCGCTGCCCGACGGGGTGCGCTCCGGCCTGGACCTGCGGGAAACGCGGCGGTTCGCGGGCGGTGCGGTCTATCTCAGGTATCAGCTCAGGGCAGCCTGACCCCGGAACCGGGCGAGCCAGGGAGCATCTCGCGGGAACCCGCGGGCACCGGCGCTGGGGAGCCCTTCCCTTGGCTAGCTGACCGCGCCTTGCTTACGTTCGCGCTGTCCAAACCCGCGGCCGGTCCGCACCGGGACCGCGGGCTCGATCAGCCCGGGGACAGGGTGGAGGGAAGCAAAGTGAGGATTCTGCGAGGATCGCGGCGGCTGGCCCGGGTGGCCGGCTGTGTCACGCTGACGCTGGGCGCGGGTGCCGGCGCCCTGGCCGGGTCCGGGGTGGCCCAGGCCCGGGCCGGTTTCCTGACGCTCAGCCAGACCGCGGCGGTCAGCTGGGGATACAACGGCGACGGCCGGCTCGGCACCGGGACTACTGGCAGCAGCGCGCTGTATGCGACGGTGAGCGGGCTGAGCAGCGGGGTCGTGCAGGTCTCGGCGGGATATGACCACGCACTGGCGGTGACGTCGGACGGCAGCGTGTGGGCCTGGGGCAACAACTCGGCAGGGAAGCTGGGCAACGGCACCTCGGCCAGCAGCGGCGTTCCGGTCAGGGTCATGGGGCTGACCGGGGTCACCCGGGTGGCGGCCGGCGATAGCCAGAGCCTCGCGCTGCGCTCGGACGGCACCGTCTGGGCCTGGGGCGCGAACGATGCCGGCCAGCTGGGCAACGGGGTGACCAGCTCCGCCCAGCTCACCCCGGTGCAGGTGACCGGCCTGACCGGCGTCACCCAGATCGCGGCGGGCAGCCGGTTCAGCCTGGCGCTGCGCTCGGACGGAACGGTCTGGGCCTGGGGCGCGAACGATTCCGGCCAGCTCGGCAACGGCACGACCGCCAGCAGCGACGTGCCGGTCCGGGTGACGGGGCTGACCCAGGTCACCAGCATCGCGGCCGGAACGGATTCAGCGCTGGCGACCCGTCCCGGGCTGACCGCCTCGGGAACCGTGGTGGACGCCTGGGGCGGCAACACGTTCGGCCAGCTCGGCGACGGCACGCAAACCAACCGTCTGTCCCCGGAAGCGGTCTCAGGGATCGGCGCCCCCTACATCGCGGCGATCTCGGCCGGCGGCTCGTACTGCATGGTTCTGGGCACCGACGGCTCAGTCTGGGGTTGGGGCGAGAACGAATTCGGCCAGCTGGGCAACCAGCCGTCTAGCTCGCCTCGGCTCCGGCCGGTGCGGACGGTCGCCCCGGGCAGCGGCATCGCGGCGATCTCGGCCGGCCATGACCACACCCTGGCGCTGCGTTCCGATCACACCGCGCTGGCCTGGGGCGACAACGATTTCGGTCAGCTGGGCAACGGCGTCACCACGGACGGGCCGTTGCAGGTGCAGGTCACCGGGCTGGTCGGGGTCACGCAGGTGGCCGCTGGCGGGTTCTACAGCCTGGCGGTCCACACCGTGGCGCCCGTCGTGCGCATATAGGCCGCCGGTTTGGTCAGGGCACGCTGATGGGGGTAACAGCCAGCCGTTCTGGCGGGCGACGCGGATGGCGTCGATGCGGTTATGCCCGCCTAGCTTGCTGATGGCGCTGGAGAGGTAGTTGCGGACGGTGGCCGGTGAGAGCGACAGCCGGGTGCCGATCTGATCGGTGGGTATCCCTTCCGCGGCCGCGCGGAGCACATCTGATTCCCTGCTGGTCAGCGGGCTCTCGCCGGTGTCGAGGGCGACGCTGACCAGTTCAGGGTCGATGACGCGCTGGCCGGCCGCGATGCGGCGGATGCCATCGGCGAGCCTGTCGGCCGGGGCGTCCTTGACGATGAAGCCCCTGACGTGGGCCCGCAGCGCGCGCAGCAGGTTCCCTGGCTGGCTCAGCCCGGTGAGGATGAGCGTATGGCAGTCCGGTAGCTGCTCATGCAGCCGGGCGGCCACGGCCAGCCCGTCCAGGCCCGGCATGTCAATGTCCAGCACGGCCACGTCGGGCCGGGTCTGGACGGCAACGTCCAGTACCCGGTCCCCGCGGTCAAGCTCGGCGATCACCTCAATGTCGGCTTCCAGGGACAGCAGGGCGACCAGCGCGCCCCGGATCAGGTGCTGGTCTTCGGCGATGAGCACCCTGATGCGGTCCAGTGAAGCTCCTCCGTGACGGGGACCTGGGCGGTGAGCAGGAATCGGTCATCGTGCAGCCGCCCGTGCGAGAGGCTACCGGACAGTTCCTGGATGCGCGCGGCGAGACCGCTCAGGCCGTATCCGCCGCGTCCCGCCGCAGGATGAGCACCGTCGTTGAGGATCTCCAGCCGGGCCAGCCCGCCGGCCCGTCGCACGGTGATCACCGCGGTGGCCGCCGTGGCGTGCCGGATGATGTTCGTCGACCCTTCCCTGACCGCCCACGCCAGGACCTCGCCCGCGGCCGGGGGGATGGCGGAGATGTCACCGCGGACGCGCACCGCCACGCCAGCAGCGGCCAGCAGGGCCCGGGCGCTGCCCAGCTCGCCTGCCAGGGTGACCTCTGGGCCCCCGGCGGTGATGGCCCGCAACCCGGCCAGCGCTTCACGCGCCACCTCGGTCAGGCCCTGTATCTCGGCCACGGCCGCCTGCCCGTCCCGCGGTAGCAACCGGATCGCCAGGTCACCCTTCAGCGACATCGCTGACAGGCTGTGACCTACCAGGTCATGCAGGTCACGGGAAACCCGCAGCCGCTCCCGGCCCGCTGCGGCCCGCGCCAGGGCGATCTGGGTACCGCGCAGCTCACCAGCCACCCTGACCAGCCGGGCGGACGCGTACAGGGCGGCGGGCACGACCGTGAACGTGGCCGCGTAGTTGGTGACCCAGTAGATGTAGTCGGCGTAGCGGGCAGGTCCCGGGTGGGCGGGGAACACGGCTGCCAGCTGGACTCCGATGTAGGCGCACGGCCCGGCGATGGCCATCGCAGCCAGCCAGCCGTCGAGCACCATGGGCACCGACGCCAGCAGTACCACCTGCACGCTGATCCAGTTGAGGCCCAGCAAGGGCAGCGGCGCGTAGGCCAGTGCGGCGAGCGCGAGCAGTGTCCACACGCCGCCGCGGGGACGCTCCCCGCGGGCCAGGGCCAGGCTGTGGCGTAGCTGCAGCCCGAAGATCATGGCACCCGACAGCGCCACCAGCCACGGATGACCAGACGGGCGGATCCCGCCGAGGCTGCCGAAGGTCGCATACAGCGGGGCCTCAGCAAGGATCGGCAGATGCACGGCGACGAGCATCAGGTACGGCCCGGCGAGCGCCGGGCGGCGCAGCGAACCCGGTGGCAGCCTCATCGCGGCTCCCGGTGCGAGCGACGGATCGCCAGCCGCAGGTCACCACCCCTGCCGTCAGCGGTGATCAGGCATCCTCCAGGCGCCTGGTCATGCAGCATGGTGGTGAGGCCGGAGCGGAACCCGGCGAGCCGCTCGCTGTCCAGTGCCCGGCCCAGTACCTCTGCGGGCACGTCAACATCGGCCGGAATGCCGGCGGCCGCCAGCAGCGCGACTGCCGTGCTGAGCTCGGACCGCACGGTGATCGCCTGGTAGCGGCTGACTATCCGCCGGGTCTGGGCCAGGGCGCTGCGCGCGGCCCCGGTCAGCGCCCGCAGCTCCCGTTCCGCCGTGGCAGGATCATCGCGCGCCGCCCGGGCGGCGCGCTGCCCGGCGGCGATGAGCTGTTCGAGCTCCGCGCCGAGGCTGGCCCCCAGCTCCTCATCGATCCGGACTCGCTCGGCGATGACCGCAGAGCCGGCCAGCTCCGGCCGGCTGGCTCGCAGCCTGGCCGCGGCGCGGGCCAGCCAGATCAGCGCGCCCATGATCAGCGCCCAGAACACGGTGTTCTGCACGAAATAGTGCCCCAGCGCCAGATCATGCCCGGCGGCCACCATCGCGGCGGGTACGGCGGCTAGCGCTGCGACGGCCGGCACCGACCAGCGCGGTCGCAGGTAGACGGCGGCCAGCACGGCGAGCTGCTCGCCGGCGGCGAGCCACAGCACGCCGATCACCGGGAAGGCAGCGACGTTGACGGCCGCGAACGCCGCGATGAGCCAGCCCGCATGCCGGGGGCGACGCCCCCGCGCCACCGGGGCCAGCAGCCACAGCTGCAGCACAACTGAGCACGCCGCGGCCAGCGCGCCCGCCACGGCGGCGCCGGGCCGGTGCGGGCCCGCCAGCACGCGGCCGAAGCTCCAGACCGGCATGCCCACGGCGTAGGTCACGACGATGGCCGGAAGGACGATCCGCTCGAACCGGCCCGGCGGCCGGTCGTCCGGGCCCGCTGCAGCAGCGCGGGCGCCGGGAAGCCCGGCCATCGCCGCCGGCCGGCTAGGCAAGGTCCTCATCGGGCTCCCGGGAAGGTCATCGCGGCAACAAGTCTCACCGCTGATAGCGGGGCTGAACAGATGCAGATATCACTAGCCGGCGGTGACGTTCATCATCGCCAGCTGGCGACATCTGCTTCTACCGGTTACGCCAGCAAGAGCCGAGGCTGATGCTGTTCCCGTTCACGGGGCCTTTACAGCGCTCGCGGCTGCGGGCGATGAATGGCCCTCGCGCTCGCCGTCATGACGGTGAGCCGCCATGGCAATGCGCCGACAACCGAGAAAGAGGAATCCGATGACTGTTGCCGAAGTGAGCAGCGCCGCGGGCGTGCGTGTGCCGGAGGGCTGGACCGCCGGGACGTGGACGATCGACCCGGCCCATTCCACGGTGAGCTTTTCGGTCCGTCACCTGATGAGCCGCGTGCGCGGGACGTTCAGCGACGTCAGCGGGCAGATCGTGACCAGCGCTGAGCCGCTAGGGTCCACGGCTGCCGCGGTCATCGCGGTCTCGTCGGTCAGCACCGGCAGCCAGCTGCGAGACGATCATCTTCGGTCGGCGGACTTCTTCGACGCCGAACGGTACCCGGTGATGAGGTTCGCGACCGGGGCGCTGCGCCCGGCGGATGGCTGCTGGGTGCTGTCGGGCGAGCTGACCATCCGGGATGTCACCAGGCCGGTGGACCTCGAGGTCGACTTCCTCGGCACCGACCCGACCGGGATGCAGGGTGAGCCGCGGATCGGCTTCTGCGCCCGGGCAACGATCAGCCGCCGCGACTTCGGCGTCACCTTCGGCCTGGCCGCGGACGGCACCAAGATCATTGTGGCCGACAAGGTGGACATCGTCCTGGACGTCCAGGCGTTCCTCGGCGCCTGACCTGGCTCGCAAGTTCGGACTGTGGAGGCATGACGATGAGTGCGGGCAGCCGGGCCCGGTGGGTCGCGCTGGCGGTGGTGTGCACCGGGTCGCTGATGAATGTGCTGGATACCACGATCGTCGGTGTCGCGCTGCCAGCGATCCGGCAGGACCTCGGGTTCAGCCAGGCGTCGCTGGCCTGGGTGGTGAATGCCTACCTGCTGGCGTTCGGCGGGTTCCTGCTGCTGGGCGGGCGGCTGGGTGACCTGTTCGGTCACCGGCGCCTGTTCGCCGTGGGGATCGGCGTATTCACGCTGGCGTCGCTGGCCTGCGGGCTGGCCGGCGGGCCGGGGGTGCTGCTGGCCGCGCGGGCGGTCCAGGGGATCGGCGGCGCGGTCGCCTCGGCGGTCGCGTTGTCGCTGGTAGTGTCGCTGTTCCGGGAGCCGGGCGAGCGGGCTAAGGCGATGGGTGTGTACGGGCTGGTGTCGGCCGGCGGCGGCAGCATCGGGGTGCTGCTGGGGGGCGTGCTGACCGGGTTGTTGTCGTGGCACTGGATTTTCCTGGTCAACGTCCCGATCGGGGCCGCGGTGCTCGCCGCTTCGCTGCGGGTGCTGCCCGCCAGCGTGCCAAGAGCCCGCCGGGAGCGGCTGGATGTGGCCGGCGCGGTGCTGGTGACCGCCGGGGTGGTGCTGGCCGTCTACGCGATCGTCAGCGCCGGGCAGGCCGGCTGGGCCCGCACCGGCGGGCTGCTGGCCGCCGCCGCGGTGCTGCTGGCGGTGTTCGCCGCGGCCGAGTCCCGGGCCAGTGCGCCGCTGGTACCGCTGCGGCTGCTAAGCCAGCGCAACCTGGCGGCCGCCAGTCTCATCGGCGTGCTGTGGACCGCGGCCATGTTCGCCTGCTTCTTCCTCACCACCTTGTACCTGCAACTGGTGCTGGGCTACGGCCCGCTGCAGACCGGGCTGGCGTTCCTGCCGATGAACCTGATCATGGCCGGGCTCTCCGCCGGGGCCGCGGCCCGGCTGGTGGCCCGGTTCGGCATCAAGCCGCCGCTGGTGACCGGGCTGCTGCTCGCCGCCGCCGGGCTGGCCCTGCTGGGCCACGCCCCCGTCGGCGGCCACTTCCTGGCCGACGTCCTGCCCGGCGGAATACTACTGGGCACCGGCGCCGGGACCGCCCTCACCCCGCTGCTGCTGGCCGCCACCGGCGACCTGCCGCCCGCCCAGTCGGGCCTGGCTTCGGGGATGGTCAGCACCTCTTTCATGCTCGGCGGCGCGCTCGGCCTCGCCGTCCTGGCCGCCGTCGCCGCCGCGCGCACCAGGGCGCTGGCGGCCGCCGGGCACAGCCACCTGGCCGCGCTCACCGGCGGCTACCACGCCGCCTTCTGGGCCGCCGCCGCAGCCGCTGCCCTCGCCGCCCTGGCCGCCGCCAGCTGGCTGCGGCCGGCCACCCGGCCGGCCGCGCCGGCCGCGCCTGTCACCGCGCCCGCCGCGGAGCCAGCGCTGGTCACCGCACGAGGCAGCGAGAGGGCATGACATGCCAGAGCTAGGAAACGCTCAGGAAGGAGTCCTGATGAGGCGCGTGGTGTTGCAGATGGGCGTGACGGTGGACGGATACGTCGCGGGGACCGGCGGGGAGGGTGACTGGGGGCTCCGGGCCGAGCATCCGGACGTGCGCGCGTGGAAGCTGGCGTCCCTGGACCGGGCCGGGACGCACATCATGGGCCGGGTCACCTACGAAGAGATGGCCGGGTACTGGCCAGCCGGGACCGGCCAGTACGCGGACGTCATGAACAGCCTGCCGAAGGTCGTCTTCTCCCGGACGCTGCCAGCGGCCGGGTGGGCCGGCACCCGGATCGCCCGCGGCGGCCTGGCCGCGGAGATAGCCGCCCTCAAGAGCGAGCCGGGCGGCGAGATCATGGCTCATGGCGGCGCGGCGTTCGTCCAGGCGCTGTCCAGGCTCGGCCTGATCGAGGAGTACCGCCTGGTCATCATGCCCGTCGCCCTGGGCAGCGGGCTGCCGCTGTTCAAGGACCTGGCCAGGCCGCTGCGAGTGGATCTCACCGAGGCCAGGAGCTTCCCCGACGGGACGGCCATCCACGTCTACCAGCCGGTCA
>DATBGO010000224.1:0-17041 GCA_036558005.1 Streptosporangiaceae bacterium
GAGCGCTCACCCTACATATGTCGAGTTGGGTGCTCGGGGTGGCGGGTCGGGGGGCGGCGGTGGCGGGTCGGGCGGGGGGGTGGTGCGGGGGAGGGGCGGGGGTGGCGGCGGTTGGGGTGGGAGGAGGCGAGGGGTGGGAGGAGGTTAGCGGCGGGGGGTGCGGTAGGTGTCGGCGACGGTGAAGGCCAGGTCGAGGGCCTGGCTGCGGTTGAGGCGGGGGTCGCAGGCGGTCTCGTAGCGCTGCGGGAGGTCGGCGGCGATGATCTCGTGGCTGCCGCCGACGCACTCGGTCACGTTGTCGCCGGTGAACTCGATGTGGATGCCGCCGGGGTGGGTGCCGAGGGCGCGGTGCACCTCGAAGAAGCCGCGCACCTCGTCGAGCACGTCGTCGAAACGGCGGGTCTTGTGGCCGCTGGGAGCCTCGAAGGTGTTGCCGTGCATCGGGTCGCACACCCAGCCGGCCGGCAGGCCCTCGGCGGTGACCGCGGCGATCAGCGGGGGCAGGGCGGTGCGGATCCTGGCCGCGCCCATCCGGGTGATCAGGGTGAGGCGGCCAGGCTCGCGGGCCGGGTTGAGCCTGGCGGCCAGGGCGAGCAGTTGCGCCGGGGTCGCGTCCGGGCCGACCTTGACCCCGATCGGGTTGGCGATGGTGCTGGCGAACTGGACGTGCGCGCCGTCGGCCGCCCGGGTCCGCTCGCCGATCCACAGGAAGTGCGCGGACGCGTCGTAGAGCCGGCCAGTCTGGGTGTCGGTCCTGGTCAGGGCCTGTTCATAGGGCAGGATCAGGGCTTCGTGGCTGGAGTAGAGCTCCACCGACCGCAGTTCGTCGGGCTCGGCGCCGCAGGCGCGCATGAAGGCCAGCGCCCGGTCGATGGCGGTGGCCATCTCCTCGTAGCGCCGGCCGGCCGGGCTGGCGGCGACGAAGTCCTGGTTCCAGGCGTGCACCTGGCGCAGGTCGGCGTAGCCGCCCGCGGTGAACGCGCGGCACACGTTCAGCGTCACCGCCGAGCAGTGGTACGCGCGCAGCAGCCGGGCCGGGTCCGGGGTGCGGGCCTTCGCGGTGAACTCCAGCCCGTTGATCGCGTCGCCGCGGTAGGCCGGGAGCGTCACGCCGTCCCGCACCTCGGTCGCGCTGGACCTGGGCTTGGCGAACTGGCCCGCCATCCGGCCGATCTTCACGATCGGGACACTTGCCGCGTAGGTGAGGACCACCGCCATCTGGAGCAAGGTGCGCAGCTTGGCGTGCATGGCGTCGGCGGTCGCGCCCGCGAACGTCTCGGCGCAATCCCCGCCCTGCAAGACGAACGCCTCGCCCCTCGACACCGCCGCCAGCCGGTCGCGGAGCAGGTCGCACTCGGCGGCGAACACCAGCGGCGGCAGGCCCGCCAGTTCGGCGGTGACGGCGCGCAGCTCGCCCGCATCGGGCCAGCCCGGCTGCTGCGCCGCGGGCAGGCCTTCCCAGCTGGCGGGCGGCAACGGGGGTGCGGGGATGCGGGCCGGGGCGTGGCTGGTCACGGTCTCACGCTACGCGCCGGATGCGGGTACCCGGGGAAGCTGGAGCACAATGGCGGGGTGGACTCTTACTCTGCTCCCCGGGCCATCGCCCTGCTCGGTTCCACCGGTTCGGTAGGCACCCAGGCGGCCGACATCATCCGCCGTAACCCGGACCGGTTCCGGGTCGTCGCGCTGGCGGCGGGCGGCGGCAACCCGGGGCTGCTGGCCGGCCAGGCGGCGGAATTCGGGGCTGAGGTCGTGGCGGTCGCCGACGAGGCCGCGGTGCCGCAGGTGCAGGAAGCGCTGCGGACGGCGCTCGGCGGGATGCCCGGCGGCGGGGTGCCGAAGGTCCTCGGCGGCGCGGACGCGGTCGCCGAGGTCGCGGCCTGGCCGTGTGACGTGGTGCTGAACGCGGTCACCGGCGCGGTCGGGCTGGCCGCGACGCTGGCCGCCATCGACGCCGGCCGGACGCTGGCGCTGGCCAACAAGGAATCGCTGATCATGGGCGGCCAGCTGGTCGCGGGCCGGGCCGCGCCCGGGCAGATCGTCCCGGTCGACTCCGAGCACTCCGCGATCGCGCAGTGCCTGCGCGGCGGCAGCCCGCACGAGGTGCGGCGGCTGATCGTCACCGCCAGCGGCGGGCCGTTCCTGCACCGCAGCCGGGCCGAGCTGGCCGATGTCACGCCGGAGCAGGCGCTGGCCCACCCGACCTGGAACATGGGCCCGGTCATCACCGTCAACTCGGCCACCCTGGTCAACAAGGGGCTGGAGCTGATCGAGGCGCACCTGCTGTTCGGCCTGCCGTTCGAGAACATCGAGGTCGTCGTGCACCGCCAGTCGGTGATCCACTCGATGGTGGAATTCACCGACGGCTCGACCATCGCCCAGGCCAGCCCGCCCGACATGCGCATCCCGATCGCGGTGGCGCTGGGCTGGCCGGACCGGGTCCCGGACGCGGCCAGCCCGGTGGACTGGACCAAGGCGCACACCTGGACCTTCGAGCCGCTGGACACCGCCGCCTTCGCCGCGGTCACGCTGGCCCGCGAGGCGGGGATGGCCGGCGGGACCGCGCCCGCCGCCTACAACGCGGCCAACGAGGAATGCGTGGCGGCCTTCCTGGCCGGCCGTCTTGCCTTTGCGGGGATCATCGACACGGTCGCCCAGGTAGTCTCTGAGCATGGTGATTCCCGCCGCGACGCGGTCACGCTGGAGGACGTGCTGGCGACAGATCGCTGGGCCAGGACCCGGGCTCGCCAGCTGACCAGGGCAAGCGGGCCGCGCAATCCTGCCGCGGCCGCGGCTAGCGGGGAGGGAGAAGCTGCCGGATGAGCTTCCTGCTCGGCGTCATCATCTTCGTTCTCGCGCTGCTCGTCTCGATCATGCTGCACGAGCTGGGCCACTTCCTGACCGCCAAGAAGTTCGGCATGAAGGTCACCCAGTTCTTCGTCGGGTTCGGCCAGACGCTGTGGTCCACGGTGCGGGGGGAGACCGAGTACGGGGTCAAGGCCATCCCGGCCGGCGGGTTCGTCAAGATCACCGGGATGACGAGGCTGGACGAGGTCGACCCGGCCGACGAGCCGCGCTCGTTCCGCAGGCAGCCCGGCTGGCAGCGGGCGATCGTGCTGGTCGCGGGCTCGTTCATGCACTTCGTGCTCGCCCTTTTCCTGCTGTTCGTGCTCGCCGTTGGCCTCGGCCTGGAAAACGACAACACCACCGCGATCGGCACCGTGGACAAGTGCGTGCCGGCCAGCGCGAAGGCGCTCAGCAAGCAGTCCTGCGCCGGCAGCCTGGGCACCTCGCCCGCGCAGCTGGCCGGGCTCAAGCCCGGCGACAAGGTGATCTCGATCGGCGGGACGCACGTCACGAACTGGACCAAGCTCGGCAAGGTGATCCGCGACCAGAAGGCCGGCCAGCCGGTCCCGGTGGTGATCCAGCGTGACGGCAGGCAGCAGACCCTGACCATCACCCCGGCCTCGGTCCCCGGCCGCAGCGGCGGCTACCTCGGCATCGGGAACGCGGCGATCTTCCAGCGAGTCGGGCCGGTGCGCGCGGTCAGCTATGCCGGGTCGGCGTTCGGCCAGGTGCTGACCGAGTCGGCCACCGGGCTGAGCAAGCTGCCCGCGGCCGTCCCCGACCTGTTCGCCAAGGACCGGGCCAAGACCGCGGCCGGCCAGATCGGCAGCGTCGTCGGCGCCGGGGACACCGCCGGCCAGGTCGTCGCGGCCGACATCGGCTGGCAGGCCAAGGTCGCGTTCATCCTGGCGATCGTCATCTCGCTGAACATCTTCGTCGGCGCGTTCAACCTGCTCCCGCTGCTGCCGCTGGACGGCGGCCACCTCGCGGTGGTCATCTACGAGCGGATCAGGGCGTGGCTGGCCAGGCTGCGCGGCAAGCCAGATCCTGGCCTGGTAGACATGCAACGGCTGATCCCGGTCAGCGTCGGGGTATTCGCGCTGCTGGTCGGGTTCGGCCTGCTGCTGATCATGGCGGATATCTTTAACCCGGTGCACCTCGTCCAGTGAGGGACGTCTTTCATGACTGTTGATCTAGGACTGCCGCAGCTCCCGCCGGAGCCGCTGGCTACCCGCAGGAAGTCCCGCCAGATCGTGGTGGGCAAGGGCGCGCACGCGGTGCCGGTGGGCGGCGGCGCGCCGGTGTCGGTGCAGTCGATGACGACCACGCTGACCGCGGATGTGAATTCCACCTTGCAGCAGATCGCGGAGCTGACCGCGGCCGGGTGCCAGATCGTGCGGGTGGCGGTGCCCTCGCAGGACGACGCGGACGCGCTGCCGGCGATCGCGCGCAAGTCGCAGATCCCGGTGATCGCTGACATTCACTTCCAGCCGAAGTACGTGTTCGCGGCGATCGACGCCGGGTGCGCCGCGGTCCGGGTCAACCCGGGCAATATCAAGGCGTTCGACGACAAGGTCGGCCAGATCGCCCGGGCGGCGTCGGCGGCCGGGGTGCCGGTCAGGATCGGGGTCAACGCGGGGTCGCTGGATAAGCGGCTGCTGGCTAAGTACGGGAGGGCGACGGCGGAGGCGCTGGTGGAGTCGGCGCTGTGGGAGTGCTCGCTGTTCGAGGAGCACGGGTTCTGCGACATCAAGATCTCGGTGAAGCATCATGACCCGGTGGTGATGATCAATGCTTACCGGCAGCTCGCCCGGCGGTGTGAGTACCCGCTGCACCTGGGTGTGACCGAGGCCGGGCCGGCGTTTCAGGGCACGGTGAAGTCGGCGGTGGCGTTCGGGGCGCTGCTGGCGGAGGGGGTCGGGGACACGATCCGGGTGTCGCTGTCGGCGCCGCCGGTGGAGGAGGTCAAGGTCGGGATCGCGATCCTGGAGTCGCTGGGGATGCGTGAGCGGGGGCTGGAGATCGTGTCCTGCCCGTCGTGCGGCCGGGCTCAGGTGGATGTGTACAAGCTGGCTGACCAGGTGACCGCGGCGCTGGACGGGCTGGATGTGCCGTTGCGGGTGGCGGTGATGGGGTGCGTGGTCAACGGGCCCGGCGAGGCCAGGGAGGCCGACCTGGGCGTCGCGTCGGGTAACGGCAAGGGGCAGATCTTCGTCAAGGGCGAGGTGGTCAAGACCGTGCCCGAGTCGCAGATCGTCGAGACGCTGATCGAAGAGGCGATGAAGCTCGCGGCTACCGTGGAGCCCGCCGAGGGCTGACCCGCCTCGCCGCGGGGCCAGCGGCGCGAATCTGGAGCAGGAGAGGGTGCATGGGACGGTTCGTTCCTGTTGCCGCGGCCGTAACGGTCCTGGCGATCGCGGGCTGCTCGGCCAGCAGCCCGGCCAGCAAGCCGGCCGCCACGCCCGGCGCGCAGTCGCCCGCCGGGGCCGCCGGGGCGGGCCCGGCCGGCCACATTCACTGGGGCCCGTGCAGCGGCCAGGGCGCGCCGGTCCGGTGCGCCACCCTGCAGGTCCCGGTGGACTACCAGCACCCGTCCGGGCGGAAGATCACGCTGGCGCTCGACGAGGTGCCTGCCACCGCGCCGGCCGGCCAGCGCCAGGGCCCGCTGCTGGTCAACCCCGGCGGGCCCGGGGCCAGCGGGCTGGGCCTGGCCACCCAGGTGGCCGACGGGCTGGACCCGGCGGTGGCCGCCCGGTACGACGTCATCGGCTTCGACACCCGCGGGGTCGGGTCCTCGGTCCCGGCGATCAACTGCGACCCGTCGTTCTTCGCCAAGGTCCGGCCCGACTACATCCCGGCGAGCAAGGCGGCTGAGCAGGTGCTGACCGGCCGGGCGAAGGCGTACGCGGCCAGCTGCCAGCGCAGGTACGGCTGGCTGCTGCCGTACATGACCACCCAGAACATCGCCAGGGACATGGACTCCATCCGGGCCGCCCTGGGCCAGCCGAAGCTCAGCTACTTCGCCTACTCCTACGGCACCTACATGGGCCAGGTCTACGCCACCATGTTCCCGTCCCGGGTACACCGGATGGTGCTGGACAGCACCGTCGACCCGGCCGGGGCCTGGTACGCCGACAACATCAGCCAGGACTACGCGTTCCAGGGCCGGATCAAGGCGTTCTTCAGCTGGGTCGCCACCAACAACGCGCTCTACCAGCTCGGCGACACCGCGGCCCAGGTCAGCGCCGCCTGGTACCGGGCCAGGAACAAGCTGAAGGCGCACCCGGCCAAGGGCCCGTCCGGCCCGCTGGTCGGCGCGGACGAGTTCGACGACACCTTCCTCACCGGCGGCTACTCCAACGGGTTCTGGCCGGTGCTGGCGCTCGCGCTGTCCTCCTACCTGCACGCCGGCTCGGCCAGCGAGCTGATCAGCGCCTACGACGAGGCGGGCAAGCAGAGCGGCAACGAGTTCTCGGTGTACAACGCGGTGGAATGCGCCGACGTCAACTGGCCGCGCAGCTGGGCCAAGTGGGACGCCGACACCAGGAAGGTCTACCAGAGCGCCCCGTTCGAGGCGTGGGACAACGCCTGGTTCAACGCGGCCTGCGCGTTCTGGCCGGTCCGCGGGCCGGCGAAGCCGATGAAGATCGGCGCGAAGAACCTGCCGGGGATCTTGATGCTGCAGGGCTCGCTGGACGCCGCGACCCCCTACGCCGGCGCGCAGAACGCCCACCGCCAGCTGCCCAGCGCCCGGATGGTGGTCGTGACCGGCGGCGGCAACCACGGCCAGTCGCTGTCCAGCCCGCCGAACAACTGCGTCAACGGCTACCTGAACAACTACCTGAACACCGGGGCGCTGCCGGGCAAGCCGGGCCTGGTCAACGCCACCTGCCCGGCCCTGCAGCCGCCGTCGCCGAACGGGTGAGCGCCCGGCCAGCGCCGGCTGGCCAGATGCGGTTAGGCTGGAGCAGTGCTGCGCACCAAGGCACGGCGATCCTCGTCGTTGCGCCTGCTGACCGACCGTGATCGAGATGAAGCGCTGGCGATCTGCGACCGGGACGAGGTGCTCAATGTCTTCGTCAACTCGCGGCTGCGCGGCACCGGCCTGGATCCGGTCCGGCTGGGCGCACAGGTGTGGGGATACGCCGAGGCCGGCCAGCTGATCTCGCTGTGCTACTCGGGCGCGAACCTGGTGCCGGTGGCCGCCACGCCAGGCGCGCTGCGCGCGTTCGCGGAGCGGGCCAGGCTGCAGGGGCGGCGCTGCTCGTCGATCGTCGGCCCGGCCGCGGCGGTGCGGGACCTGTGGGGAATGCTGGCGCCGTACTGGGGCAGGCCGCGGGAGATCCGGCCGGCCCAGCCGGTGATGGAGATCTCCGCCCCGCCGCTGACCAAGCCCGACCCGCGAGTCCGGCTGGTCCGGCCGGACGAGATCGACAACCTGATGCCCGCGTGCGTGGCCATGTTCACCGAGGAAGTCGGGGTCTCGCCAATCGGGCTGGACGGCGGCGCCGCCTACCGGGCCCGGGTGCTGGAACTGATCGCCGCGGGCCGCGCGTACGCCAGGATCGAGCAGGGCCAGGTGATGTTCAAGGCGGAGATCGGCGCGGTGACCCCGCGGGTCTGCCAGGTCCAGGGCGTGTGGGTGCCGCCCGGGCTGCGCGGGCGCGGGCGGGCAAGCACGGGGATGGCCGCGGTGGTCACGGACGCGCTGCGCTGCGTGGCGCCGGTGGTCAGCCTGTACGTCAACGACTTCAACCAGCCCGCGCGCGCCGCCTACCGGCGGGTCGGTTTCACCGAGTCAGGGACCTTCATGTCGGTCCTGTTCTAGCGGGCGGCTGGCTGCGGGCGGCGGGCCAAAAAAATTGGGGGCCCGCCGCAATGCGGCGGGCCCGCCCCCCTACTCCTAGCCGGCCGTTTCCGGCCGGCTACCCCTCCCGCAGGGCCTCACAGAGGAAAACTTAGCTGGTGAATATCGCAGTAAGTGCGCATCTGAGAGCCGATTTATACCCAGATGCCGCCTGGCCGGGAACTGGTGCCGGCCCGGCGCAGATCTGCCCAGGTCACAGCCGTGCCCGCCGTTCTGGGATTGGCTGATTTGGTGCGACTTGCTCAGGCTGGCCGCCGTTCTGGCTGGCATGGCGGCGGCACATGCGGCAGTCTTAGCGTTACCGGGCGAATATTCTCCGCGCAGCGGGTATTAATGCTGCGCGGACGGCGTAGCGGGCATGGGCTGCGCCTGATTGGTCCCGTCGCTCGGCCGGCCCGCTCCCGGCCGAGCGACGGGAGCCCCGATGGCAGGCCGGATCCTCCCCGTGCCGGCCGCCCGTCAGTAGTTCCTGGGCTCGCCGTTGTTCTTTGGCTCGCGCACGTAGGCTACTGCTGACATGTCGCAGTAAGTTCGCACCCCGAGCAGATTGAGACCCTGTGACCGAGCCGCCCTCCGCCGCCGGCCGCCGCGCCGCGGCCAGGTACCTGGCCGAATTGCTGCTCCGGCCAGGGCGGTACCGGCGGCTGTGGGAGAAATACGCCGAGCGCACCAGGCCGGGCGAGATCAACCAGCTGGCCGTGGCCGAGGCGCTGGCCCACCACCTGTGGGACTTCCCGCGCGCGGCCAGCGACGCCGACGTGCTGCCCCGCCAGCTCAAGGACACCGTCGCGCGGGCGCTGTCGGGGCGGCTGCTGAGCCGGTCCACGCTGACCCTGTTCATCGACACGTTCGGGTTCGGCGACGAGGAAAGCTCCCGGCTGTGGCGGATGTGGCAGGGCACCGGCGGGATCAGCGTCCTCTCGGGGCCGCGGGCGATGCCGTCGGACAAGATGGCCCAGGTCGCCGCCGTGCTCGGCCCGCGCAGGCACCAGACCGTGTCCATGCACGACCACGTGTTCACCGGCGAGGACGGCAGGCTGGCCAGGACCAGGACGCTGCAGGTGGTGGAGGCGGTCGCCGAGGGACTGGACCGCATCCCGTACCTGTATGACACCAATACCCTCGCCCTGGAGGTCGGCCAGGGCTGCCGGCAGCCGTCCGGGCCGCTGTACCAGATCCGCGACGGCGTTTTCGCCATTGATATCCCGCTGACCAAGACACTTGCCCAGGGCGAGACGCTGACCCTGGAATACTGGACCGTCTACCATTACCCCGGCAATCTGGATGACCCGCAGGAATGTGAATTCCGCCGGGCGACCCTCGGCCGCCTGGAGAACTTCGACATGCGGGTTCAGTTCCACCCCGGCAAGCTGCCCGCGGCGATCTGGTGGTCGGCCTGGGACGGGGTGGACGGGGACATCATCGAGAGCGAGGCCGTCACCCCTGACAGCCAGCATTCGGTGCACCGGTACATGCGGTTCCTGGAACGGACGGTGGTCGGATTCCGCTGGTCCTGGTGCGGGCAGGGGCCGCCGGGCCGATAACCCGTTGAGGGCTGGTAGCGCCGCTGGTAGGCTCTCGGCTCTTGTGCCAAGCCCCTGAACAGGTGAGGAGTTGACCTGTCATGCCTGCGGCCAGCGGACCGGGCCAGCGAACGGCGGCGAATCAGGGCAGCAGGGCCGGGCCCGCTGACCGGGCGGCGGCCGGCCAGGCCGGTGATCCCGGCGGAGTGCTCGGCGCCGAACGAGAACATCTGCATCGCTCCAGGCAGTACCTGCGGCAGATGCGCGAGGACGTGCTCGGGCTGCGCGCGATGGCGGGCGACCGGGTGTCCGAGGAGTACCTGAAGGCCACCCTCTACGCGCGGGCGCAGGCGCTGGCCGACCTGCCGGACACGCCGCTGTTCTTCGGCCGGCTGGACTTCGCGGCCGGGGCGGGACCGGACGGGCTGGCTGGCGAGAACTTCCACATCGGCAGGCGGCACGTGCACGATCCGGACGGGCGGCCGGCCGTGATCGACTGGCGGGCGCCGGTATCCCGGGCCTTCTACCGGGCCAGCCAGGCCGAGCCGATGGGGCTGGCCAGGCGGCGCAGGTTCGGCTTCGCGGCGGGGGAACTGAGCGCGTTCGAGGACGAGACGTTCCTGGCCGCGGCGCAGGACGGCCAGGGCAAGGCCGCCGCCGCGGCGCCGGTCAGCCAGATCCTGATCGACGAGATCGAGCGGCCCCGGTCTGGCCCGATGCGCGACATCGTGGCGACCATCCAGCCCGACCAGGACGACATCGTCCGGGCCGAGGCCGACCAGACGGTCTGCGTGCAGGGCGCGCCCGGTACCGGCAAGACCGCCGTCGGGCTGCACCGGATCGCCTACCTGCTGTACGCCAACCGGGAGCGGATGAGCCGCGGCGGGGTCCTGGTGGTCGGGCCGAACCGGGGCTTCCTCGCCTACATCAGGGACGTGCTGCCCGCCCTCGGCGAGGTCAGCGTCAGCCAGGTCACCGTCACCGACCTGCTCACCGCGGTGCCGGTGCGGGCCGCCGACACCCTGGCGGCCGCCCGGGTCAAGAGCGACGACCGGATGGCCGAGGTGCTGCGCAGGGCGCTGTGGGCGCAGCTGGTGCTGCCCGCCGAGGCGATCACGCTGCCGCGCGGCGCCCGGCGCTGGCGGGTATCGGGCCGCGAGATCGACTACCTGGTCGCCGGGCTGCGCGAGCGCGGGGTGCGGTACGGCACCGGCCGGGAGATGCTCGGGCACCGGATCGCGCACGTGATCCTGACCAAGATGGAGGCAGCGGGCGAGACGTGCGATGACCGGACGCACGAGGCGGTCCGCCGCACCCGCCAGGTACGGGCAGCGGTGAACGCTATCTGGCCCAAGACCGACCCCGTCCGGCTGGTCATCCGGCTGCTTTCGGACCCGGAGCTGCTCGCCGCCGCGGCCGCGGGCCTGCTCGACCCGGCGGAGCAGGAGGCGATCAGCTGGCGGACGGCCCCGCGCGGGCCGGCCTCGGCGCCCTGGTCGCCCGCTGACGCGGTGCTGGTGGACGAGGCGGCCGACCTGATGGAGCGGACCCCGAGCCTGGCGCACGTGGTGGTGGACGAGGCACAGGACCTGTCGCCGATGGAATGCCGGGCGATCGGCCGCCGGTGCGCGACCGGCTCGGCCACCGTCCTCGGCGACCTGGCCCAGGGCACCACGCCGTGGGCCGCGGCCAGCTGGCCCCAGCTGCTGGCGCACCTGGGCAAGCAGGACACCGATGTGCGCGAGCTCGAGGTGGGCTACCGGGTGCCCCGGCAGATACTCGACTTCGCCAGCCGCCTGCTGGCGCACATCGCTCCCGGCCTGGCCGCCGCCCGGTCGCTGCGGGCCGACCCGGGCGCGCTGGAGGTCATCGGGGCCACCGAGGCGGAGCTGGCCGGGCTGCTCACCCTGGCCTGCCAGGACGCGCTGACCAGGCCGGGGTCAGTGGCGGTGATCGCCGCGGACGACCAGGTGCAGGCGCTGGCCGGGGTGCTGCGCCAGGCCGGGCTGGCGCACGCGGTGCTGGACGACAGCCCGGACCGCGAGACGCTCGTGGTGGTGCCGGTGACGCTGGCCAAGGGACTGGAGTTCGACCACGTGATCGTGGTCGAGCCGGCCCTGATCGCCGCGGCGGAGGCCCGCGGTTTGCACCGGCTGTACGTGGCGCTGACCCGGGCGGTGTCCCGGCTCACCGTGCTGCACGCCCGGCCGCTGCCCGAGCAGCTGCGCGCGGCCTGACCGCGCCCTCACATCTCCTTCAGCACCGAGCTGATCAGCGCCGCCGAGTCGTCGAACGACAGCGCGGTGGCGCGCAGGTGGTTGAAGAACACGTTGTACCTGTCCACCTCGTCGACATCCTCGACGTACAGGGCGCTGGTGAGGTCTTCGAGATAGACCACGTCCGGGTCGATCCGCTCGGGGAAGACCAGGATGATGAACGGCCGTCCCATCGCCGGGTGCGCGCCGCCGCCGAACGGGATCACCTGGACCGCGACGTTCTTCAGGCTGGCCAGCTCCAGCAGGTGCTCCAGCTGCATCCGCATCAGCCCGGCGCCGCCGACCCGGCGGCGCAGCGCCGCCTCGTCCAGGACCGCCCACAGCCGCGGCGGGTCGTCCCTGGTCAGGGCCGGCTGGCGGGCCATCCGCAGGGCCACCCGGCGCTCGATGTCCTCGTGCGGGCTGTTCATCTGGCCGGCCCTGATCACGGTGCGGGCGTAGTCCTCGGTCTGCAGCAGCCCGGGGATGAGGCTGACCTCGTAGATCCGGATTTCCGACGCGGCGCTCTCCAGCCCGAGGTAGGTGGCGAACTGCGGCTGGATGGTGTCGCTGTAGGCATGCCACCAGCCCTTCTGGCGCGAGTCGCGGGCCAGCTGGACCAGGCTCTCGCGCTGGGCGGGCGGCACGCCGTACAGCTCGAGCATGTCGCGCACGTCGCGCGGGGACACCGAGACCCGGCCGGTCTCCACCCGGCTGATCTTGGAGGCCGAGCATTCCAGGTGCTCAGCCACCTCCTCGCAGGTGAGCTTCGCCGCCTCGCGGAGCCTGCGCAGCTCGAGGGCGAGCCTGCGGCGGCGTACCGTCGGGCTCTGCTCGCTGGCCATCTGCACCTCCCGCCGGGATCGCGGCGTGTGGGGGTCAAGTGTGGCCGGTCACGCCCGGTGCCGTCCAGTTTTGCTCCGGTCCGTTACGCCGGCGGCCCCGCCCGGCCTGATGCGAATTTCGCGATGCATGTTGCAATCGGCATCTAGCACGGGCATGCTGAGTAATTATCACTCTACGCTGTACGTCAGCTACGAGGTGTCACAAGATGACGATAGAAACCCGGCGCTCGCAGCCGGCGCCGGCCCAGTTCTGGCATAGCTACACCGGCCGGCTGGAGAGCCTGGCCGAAGTGCTGGCCCGCCGCGGCCTGCGGGCCAGGCTACTGACGCCGCCAGGCCGGGTGCCCAGCCTGCACGTGGTGAACCCGGCGGCGGGCACGCTGTCCGAGGACATCTACGCCGGGCGCAACCAGGACGGCCGCTGGTGGTTCTGGTGGTCATGGGCCGAGCGGATCGCCGCGGAGGAGGACCTGGAGGGCGCCGCCGCGCTCATCCAGCGGGTCCTGGCCGCCGATGAGTAACGCGATCCGCTGGCAGCTACCTGAGCTGGGCTTCCTGCAGCCCGGGGAAGGCCACCGACCCGCCGCGCCAGTAGGCCGCGCGCAGCGCGCTGGCGCGCAGCTGCCCGGCGCCCAGCGCCCTGACCGCGGCGTCCCGGACGGCGACCAGGCCGGCGTAGGCGGCCGCGACGTGATCTTCCAGGTGCACCGCGAGCGCGACAGCGGTCCTGGTGCTGCGCACCGGCTCTGGCAGCTGATAGGCGACCGCGGCCGGAACTGGCTGCACAGCGCGTGAGCGCAGCAGCGCCGACAGCTCGTCCCTGGCCTGCTGGTGGGCCACCCAGTCGGCGGTAGCTGCCGCCCTCCTGCGGCCGTGCAGGTGCGCGCCCGCCACTCCGTAGCCGTACACCGCGGCGTGCTCGGCGGCCAGCGCGGCCTGCAGCGCGGCCACGTCCCCCGCGGAGACGGCCCGGGCGGCCCGCTGCCCGCCGGTCACCGTGACCCGCCGGCCGTGCGCAAGATCGCCGAGTGGGTCGCCTCCGACGCCGAGATGCTGGCCAGCAGCTGGGCCAGCGACGGCGGGACGGTGCTGAGCCCGGTCAGCAGCGCGGCGCTGGCCTGCTGCTCGGCCCGGCGCAGCGCGGCCAGCGCGGCCGCCGGGCTGGCCGGGCTGGCCGTGGCTGACGGCGCGGGCGGATGGGCGGGCGACGACGCGGAGGCGGCGCCCCGCGGCACGATCAGCCGGCCCCGCAGCTGGGCCAGGTGCTGGCGGTGCTCGGCGAGCAGCGGGTCCAGCACGTCCGCCAGCCCGGCCGCGTGCTGGCCGGCCGCCACGTCCAGGTAGCGGGCGATCAGCTGCCGCTCGCCGGCGATCGCCGCCTTCAGCACGGCCACGTCCGGCGCCGGACGCGGCGGCGGCGCGAGCGCGCCGACCCCCCTGCAGCCGGCCGCGGCCAGCGGCACCGCCGCGGCCGCCGCGAGCAGAGCCCGCCGGGATGGATCTGCCCGCAACGCTCCTCCAGCCGGTGTGCGCCCAGTCGCCGAGTGTGTTCCCGCGCGGCATCCCAGCATGTCATGAGAACGCCGTGCGGCGGCCGTGATCGGGGTGCGCACGGCGGGCTAGGGCTGCGCAGGGCCGCGTCCCGGCTAGGCTAGAGGCCGGTCAGCAGGCCAGGACACGGGCGGCGAGGAGGTCACGATGCGCACTGATCCACCCCGCGCCCGCCAGGCCGCGCGGCCCGCGGCCGCCCGTCCCGCCGGTGCCAGGCCCGCGGACGCGCAGCGGCTGGCCGGGCTGCTGGAGCCGGCCCTGACCGCGCTCGGCTTGGACCTGGAGGCGGTCAAGATCACCGCGGCTGGCCGCCGCCGGCTGCTCCGGGTCACCATCGACGCCGACGGCGGGATCAGCCTCGATGACATCGAGAAGGCCAGCCGCGCGCTGTCGGCCGCGCTGGATCAGGCAGGGGCGATGGGCGAGGCGCCCTACACCCTGGAGGTTTCCTCCCCGGGCACCGACCGCCCGCTCACCGAGCCCCGGCACTGGCGGCGCGCGGCCGGGCGCCTGGTCACGGTGGCGGTCAGCCAGCCGGACGGGGCGCCGCCGGCCAGGGTGCACGGGCGGATCGCGGCGGCGGACGCGGCCGGGGTGACGATCGACGCCGACGGCGGGGCCCGTCGGTTCAGCTACGGCGATCTCGGCCCCGGGCGGATCGAGATCGAGTTCGGCCGGCTTGACGAGGGGCCGGGCGACGGCGCGGACGAGGGCACTGACGAGGAGGAGCCCGATGGATATTGACCTGAGCGTCCTGCGCAGCCTGGAAGCCGAGAAGGACATCTCCATGGACCTGGCGATCAAGGCCATCGAGGACGCGCTGCTGGTCGCCTACCACCGGACCGATGGCGCCGCCGCGACGGCCCGGGTCGAGGTGAACAAGGGCACCGGGCACGTGACCGTATGGGCTAGCCAGCCGGGCGAGGAGGGCGAGCCTGCCAGGGAATACGACGACACCCCGGAGGGTTTCGGCCGGATCGCGGCCACCACCGCGCGGCAGGTGATCCTGCAGCGGCTGCGCGACGCCGAGGACGAGCTCACCTTCGGCGAGTACGCGGGCCGGGAGGGCGACATCGTGGCCGGGGTCATCCAGCAGGGCAAGGATCCCAGGGCGGTGCTGGTCGACCTGGGCAAGCTGGAGGCGATCCTGCCGCCGACCGAGCAGGTGCCCGGCGAGCGGTACGTGCACGGAGAGCGGCTGCGCTGCTATGTGCTGCACGTCCGCAAGGGCTACCGCGGTCCTTCGGTCACCTTGTCGCGGACGCACGCGAACCTGGTGAAGAAGCTGTTCGCGCTGGAGGTGCCCGAGATCGCCTCGGGCGCGGTGGAGATCGCCGCGATCGCCCGCGAGGCGGGGCACCGCAGCAAGATCGCGGTCATCTCGCACCAGCCCGGGGTCAACGCCAAGGGCGCCTGCATCGGCCCGATGGGCAGCCGGGTCCGCAACGTGATGACCGAGCTGCACGGCGAGAAGATCGACATCGTCGACTACTCGCCCGACCCGGCCGAGTTCGTCGCGCACGCGCTGTCGCCGGCCCGGGTGTCCCGGGTCATCGTGGTCGACCAGCAGGCCAGGGCGGCGCAGGTGATCGTGCCCGACTACCAGCTCTCGCTGGCGATCGGCAAGGAAGGGCAGAACGTCAGGCTCGCCGCCCGGCTGACCGGCTGGCGGATCGACATCCAGCCCGACACCCCCGGAGGCGGCGGCTCGGTCGCGTCCGCGGGGCCGGAGGAGAGCGCCGGGCCGGGGGAACTGGCGAGCGCGGCGACCGACGGCAACGGCAGCGTGCCCGGTGCCGCAGATGCCCCGGCACTGTAAGCTTGGGGCAGAATGGCCACACGGCAGCTGCCGCCTGTCCGGCGTGCGCAAGCAATCCGGACGTGCGTAGGATGCGGTTGCCGGGTAGCTAAGTCCGAATTGCTTCGCCTGGTGGCAGCCGGGGGCGAGATCGTGCCCGATGCGCCAGCGCGAATGCCTGGCCGGGGTGCGTACCTGCACGCCAGCCAGGAATGCTTTGACAAGGCGCAGCGCCGGCGGGCCTTCCCGCGGGCGCTGCGAGTGCCGGGACCGCTGGGGACCGGCAGGCTCGCCGGGTATCTCGAGACACCGGGACCGGACCGGGCCCGCCAGGACCAGCAGCCCGGGCAAAACGCGCGAACGGCGTCAACGCCGGGGAAAGCAGGCTGAGATTGCGATGAGCGACCGATGAGCATGCGGCGATGAACAGCAGAAGCTGACGCCGGACGGGGCACGCGCTGCGCCGGCCGGCTGTCTGGTCCGGCACCCGCCGGACCGAGTAGAGGGAGCGCAGTGGCGAAGGTCCGGGTTTACGAACTCGCGAAAGAGTTCGGCGTAGAGAGCAAGGCCGTGATGGCCAAGCTCCAGGAAATGGGCGAGTTTGTGCGGTCCGCGTCCTCGACGATCGAGGCGCCGGTAGTCCGCAGGCTCAAGGAAGCATTCGCGACTCCGGCCGGGAAGGCCCAGGAGAAGCGTCCGGCGGCGCAGCGCGCGGCAGCAGCAGATGGCCAGGCCGGCCAGAACGGCCAGGCCGGCGCTGCCGCGACGGCTACCGCCACCGTCCCGGGGCCGGCCAGGCCAGCCGACCCGGCCCCGCAGCGTGAGCAGGCGGCCGAGCCGCCCGCGGCCCGTCCGGCGGCGCCCCCGGCAGACGCTCCCGCGCCCGCCGCGGCGCAGGCCAGCCCGGTCGCGCCGGCCAGGCCGCCGGTGCCGTTCCCGCACGGCCGGCCGCAGCAGGGCCCGTCCGCCCCGGCGGCGAAGCCCGCCGCCCGGCCAGCGCCTTCGGGCCCGCGGCCCGGGCCTGCCCAGGCGCCAGGGCGGGCTGGCGGCCCGTCCGGCGGCGGCCAGCAAGGGCCGCGCCCGGGCGCCCCGCGCCCCGGCCCCCGGCCCGGCAACAACCCGTTCAGCTCGACCGCGACCGGCATGGGCTCCTCCCCGCGCGGCACCGCGCCGCGGCCGGGCCCCGGCGCGCCGGGCGCGGGCGGCCCGTCCGGCCAGGCGGGCACCAGCCAGGCGCGGCCCGGCGGCCCGCGGCCTACGGCGCCGCGGTTCCCGGGCCGGGCAGGCCCTGGCGGGCCCGGCGACGGTGCCCGGCCCGGCGGCCCGCGGCCCGGCGGCCCGCGGCCGAGCCCGAG
>DATBGO010000225.1:0-54924 GCA_036558005.1 Streptosporangiaceae bacterium
GGCAACACCTGGACCGGCAACATCTGGGACACCACCGGCGCCACCATCCCCGCACCCTGACCCCGCCACCCCGCCAGCCCCGCCCAGCCCGCACCGCCCGCGCCGCCCGACCCCCACCCGGGGACCGGGCGGCGCGGCCGTCTCGCACCCGGGCTCAGGCCGGCGGCCCGCACCACCCGGCCCGCCGGCCTGCCCGGGTCTGTCCTGGATGAGCACGCACCGCTGACCACCGGGAGCCGAGGACTAGCACGTGGCTCCGCCGGCCCGCCCGGCGGAGCCCCGCACGCGAAGTGGGCACCAAGACCGTCGTTTCACTCGACAAGCAGTTGCCCTCTGATTACGGTGTGTGACTGTTGTTCGTCGAGCCGCAGATGCCCCCAGCAGAATCGAGGCTTCCGGTGAAGATGCGCGGGCTTGCCCTTGGCCTTGCAGTGATCGTGATCGCGGTCGTCGCGACCATCGTGGTGATGAACGAGCGGTCGGGCCCCCCGTTATCCGGCCCGTCAGCGCCTGGCAGCCCCGGTCAGCGGGTCTCGGTGCCTGATGCCACCCAGCTCACCGCCGGGTGCGGGGCGGTGCCGCACCACTGCGGCTACCCCGACGTCACCAATACCGGCGTCCGGGCCGGGACGGCGCTGCGGGCCGTACCCGGCCAGGTCTCCAGCGGGCCTGGCTGGCACTTCAACCACCGGGGCTGGGTGCAGGTCGACGGCAACGGGGCGGTCCTGAGCGGGCTGTATATTCCCTGCAACGTCAACGTCACGGCGTCCAACGTGACGATCAAGGACGTGCGGGTGGCCGGCCACGGGAACATGATCGGGATCAGCCTGCGGCACACCAGGAACGTCACGATCGAGAACAGCGACGTCTACGGGCCATCCGCCGGGCCGGACCGGCTGGCCACCGGGATCAAGGACGTGTTCGGCAACAGCACCGGGATCCGGATCCTGCGCGACGACCTGTGGCACTTCAAGACCGGCATCCAGCTGGAGTCGGGCCTGGTGGCCGGCAACTACCTGCACAACCCAGGGTTCGCGGCCGGCGACCACATCAACGGCGTCACCTCCAACGGCGGCAACCCCGCCCAGCTGACGATCCAGCACAACACGATCCTGGTAGGCCACAACCAGACCGACGCCATCGGCCTGTTCGAGGGCTTCGGCATCCAGGCCAACCGGCTGGTGAAGGACAACCTGCTGGCCGGCGGCGGCTACACGATTTACGCCGGGCAGATGACGGGCCGCCCCAGGACCTATAACATCAAGATCATTAATAACAGGATCAGCCGGGTCTATTATCCCGATGGCGGCTATTACGGGGACGCGGACCTTTTCAACCCGGATGGCCATGGGAACGTCTGGTCCGATAATACATTTTCCGGTAACAGCTGGGGCGATACAGTCAACGTTATCGCCCGGCCCTGACAATGCCCGCGCATTCTTCCGGCTCGCCGGTACGCTGGCTGATATGGCACCGGACGTCGCGATCGTTATTGTCACCTATAACAGCGCTCACGTCATAGCTGACCTGCTGGACTCGATTCCTGCCGCGCTCGACGGCCTGAGCGCCGACGTGGTCGTCGTGGACAACGCCTCCGCCGACGGCACCGCTGAACTAGTGGCAGCCCGCGGCGACTGTCGGCTGGTGCGCTCGGCCAACACCGGGTACGCCGGCGGCATCAACCGCGGGGTGCGCGCGGCGATGTCCGCCGAGGCGATCCTGGTGCTGAACCCCGACGTGAGGCTCGGGGACGAGGCGGTGCCGGCCCTGCTGGCAGCGTTACGGGAACCGCACGCGGGCATCGCGGCGCCGCAGTTGCGCTCGCCCGCGGGCGGGCTCGAGCCGTCGCTGCGCCGCGAGCCGACGCTGCCCCGGGCACTGGGCCTGACCAGGACCGGGCTGGCTGTCTTCGCCGAGCAGGTGACCAGGGCCGCGGACTACGCCAGCCCGCGCACCGCGGACTGGGCGACCGGCGCGGTACTGGCGATATCCCGCAAGTGCTGGGACCTGCTCGGCGGCTGGGACGAGTCCTACTTCCTCTATTCCGAGGAGACCGACTTCGCGCTGCGCGCCAGGGACGCCGGGCTGCTCACCTGGTACACCCCCGACGCGGTCGCGGTCCACGCCGGCGGCCAGTCCGGCCGCAGCCACGCCACCCACGCCATGCAGGTCATCAACCGGGTCCGGCTGTACCGGCGCCGCCATCGAGCCGCCCCGTCCTGGCTGTACTTCCTGCTGATCCTCGCGGGCGAGCTGTCCAGGGCGGCGCGCGGCCGGCCGCGGTCCGCCGCCGCGGCCGCGGCGCTGCTGCGCCCGTCCCGGCGGCCCGGGCAGCTTGGCTGCCGGGACCGGCTGATGCCGCGATGATGCCGGCCCGGCCCGCGCTGCTGGCCCGGCCCCGCGCGGCGCCGCTGGCCTGGCCGCGCGCCGACGCGGTCAGCCTGCTGACCTGCTACCTGGTCCTGCTGATGGCGATCCCGTCATCACTGGTCGTGGGTTCGTTCGGCGCGGCAGGCGGCCCGGCCGCGCTGTTCGCGGTCGTGCTGGCGGGCTGGTACCTGGTCGGCAGGCAGCATCCCGCCGCGCTGCTGGATCACGGGCAGCAGCCGGTCCGGGTGGCGGCTGCCGCCTTCGGCTGCTCGGTCGTCGCGTCCTACGTCGCCGCCAACCGGATGGTGCTGCCCGGCCCGCAGCGCAACGGCGCCGACCGGGGGCTGCTGGTGCTCACGGGCTGGCTCGGGGTGGCCCTGCTCGCCGCGGACGGCATCGACGGCGCCGAGCGGCTGCAGGCGCTGATCCGCCGGATCGTCACCGGCGCCACCGCCATGGCGGCACTGGGCATCGCGGAGTTCCTCACCGGCGTGGTGTTCACCAAGTACGTCAGCATTCCCGGTCTCACCGTGCACGCGCAGCTGACCGACCTGATCAGCCGGGACGGGCTGTCCCGGGTGATCGCCACCGCCGCCCAGCCGCTGGAGTTCACCGCGGTGCTGGCGATGTGCCTGCCGCTGGCGCTGTACCAGGCCAGGTTCGCCGCGCCGGGACGGCGGCGGTGGCGCTGGACTCAGGTGGTCCTCATCGCCGGCGCGCTGCCGATGACGGTGTCGCGCTCGGCCATCGTCGGGCTCGCCGTCATCTGCGCGGTGCTGATCCCGGCCTGGTCCAGGCGCGACCGGCGCCGCGCCTACCTGGTGCTGGTGATCGCGCCGGTCGCGGTGTGGCTGGCCAAGCCGGGCCTGCTGACCAGCTTCGCCGGGCTGTTCCGCCAGCTCGGCTCGGACTCCAGCAGCCTGTCCAGAACCGACGCGTATTCCGCCGCGGTGCCGTTCATCGCCCATCATCCCTGGCTCGGCTCGGGCTTCCAGACGTTCTTCCCGCAGACCTATTTCTTCGTCGACAACCAGTACCTGACGTCGCTGATAGAAGACGGCGTGATCGGGCTGGCCGCGCTGGTCGCGCTGCTGGCCACCGGCTGGTTCACCGCCCGCAGCGCCCGGCACGCGTCAGCCGACCCGAACACCAGGGAGCTGGCGCAGTGCCTGGCCGCGTCGGTGGCGGCCGCCGCCGCCTGCTTCGCCACCTTCGACGCGCTGAGCTTCACCATCGCGTCCGGCCTGTGCTTCCTGCTGGTTGGCTGCACCGGGGCGCTGTGGCGGCTGGCCACCGCCGCCCGGCGGTCCAGCCTCGTCCCGCCCGCCAGATCAGCCAGCTAGCGCCTTGAGGCGCGTCGCGCTAGTCGCGTTGCCCGGGAATACGCCGGGCAAATGTGCAGAACTTCTCGATGGTGCAGCCGCGCAGCCTTTTTGCCCGCAGCGCGCCAGCCCCGTAGTGCACCAGGCGCACGCCCGAGGCCGCCGCTGCCTCGATAACTGAGTTGTATCCCAGCTCGAAGTAGACCGGAAGATCTCCGATCAGGGCGTATTCGAAGCCGCTACGGTGTACGTACCAATGGTCCTGGTGCTGTAGTGCGAGGGTGAACCCGCATAGCGCACCGTCCAGCCGGGCAGCGAAAACGACGGCGTCGGAGCCGAATTCCTCCATGATCGCTCGCAAGGTCGTCGCCGACTGCTGAGCGGTCCATCTGCCCCCGTGCTTGGCGAAGAGCTGCTCTTCGAGTCCCGCGTATGACCCGATGAGATCGTCAGTGAGCGGCTCCGCGCAAACCTCGACACCAGCTGCCTTGAGTTTCCGCCGCTCAGCGGCAATGGATTGCCGCTGTCTCTTGGCTAGCATCGCCTTATAAGCATCGAATCCGCCGCCGGGGAGACGCAGCACCCCGTAATAGGCGGAGACACAGCTCACGTATCCGCGCTCGGCGAGCAGACGCTGAAGCTCCGTATCATGCTCACCGACGTAAAGAAAAGCGATGCTGCGCGCGCCGAGATCGGCCGCGACGCTCTCGGCTCGCGCGACCAGGGCAGCGCTCACGGCAGGCTTGTCGCCGCCCTCTTCCCTGGTCAGTACCCGGGTGCGGTTGAATTGCCGTCCGCCGCAGACCAGGCCAGGCATCAGCAGCTCCGTTGCCGGTGCGGATGCGTCCTGCTGCGTCAGCGCCCTTGTCGCTTCCGCGATCGTCCTCGGGACGGCACGTCCGTCGGTCAGTAAGGCCAGGCATTCGGCCGCGCTTGGTAAGTCAGCCCGCGCGCTGAACTCCAGGACCGTGTCAGTGCGGCAATAGAGCCAGGGAGAACCCGGCAGGACGAGCGCCGTCGCGAGCGCGCCGTCTAGCTCGTTGCCCCGGTAGTGCATCAGGTAGCGCATCGGCACTCCGGACGTGGCCTCCACCATCCGCAGGTACCGGGTGCTCTGATGAAGATCGCCCGAGCCGGCCAGCTCATCCCACCCGGCTGGCAGTTGCGCGGCTCGCTCTGCGACTTGCAGGCGGCTGGCGCCGCCAACGGCGACCGGCGGGGCACCAGCGGCAGGCACGTCATGCATCACGCACATCCCAAGATCAACATGCCAAGGCATCAGCTGGTACCCGGCTGGCCAAATAATACCCAGCCGTAACGGGACAGTCGGGTAAAGAAGGGCAAACAGACCGAGGACGAAGCCGGGCAGGTCAAGTCCACCCTGGCCGCAACCCCGGGGACTGAGGGCCGGTGCCCCGGCTTGTCAGTCGGGGCGGCTGCCCGCCCGGGCCCGGCGGGTGAGCCGCCGTCCCGGCGCTGGTCCCCAGTCGGCCGGGCCGGCCAGATCGCGGGTGTCCGGGAGCGGGCCGCCGGGGCCGGGACCGCCGCCGGGCACCAGCAGGGCAGCCCTGATCTTGCGCCGCAGCAGCCAGCCGTCGACGACGACCGGCACCCCGATCACCAGCAGCAGCCCGAGCGCTATCACGATGACCATCGACCGGGCGGACTGCGTCACGCTCAGCGTGGCCTGCGGGGAGTAGGACAGGGTGGCGGACCTGATCCGGCTGGCCGGCTTGACCCGCTTCTGCAGCTGCGCCAGTTCCCTGGCGACCTCGTGGGTCACGCCGGTCAGGGTGCTCTGCACCTGGGCCGGCTCACTGCCGGTCACCGAGATCAGCAGGACCGATCCGGTCGTCGTGGTGGTGTAGGGCGCGAGCTCGGCGGTGTACGTGGCGGTGTATCCCTTGCTGGCCAGGTCGTTGACGACAGCCGGGGCCATCAGCTCGCGGCTGAGCACATCGGCGGTCAGGGTCAGCGACGGGCTGAAGCTGAGGTAAGGGTTGCCGCCGTTGGTCTTGGCGGCCGACCGGGACGCCAGCAGCAGCACCGAGGAATTCGCCTGGTAGGTCTGCGGCAGCTGCCGTAAGGCGACGGCGATGCCCGCTACTGCCACGATAAGTAGCATTACGGTGAGGATGGCCCGCCTTCGCCAGATATGCAGTAATCCACCCTGATTCATTAATCCCATCCTCGCTGCTCGGATCTCCGGCCCTGCCCTGCCCGAATGCTGTGCCGGCAGGTGTTTCCGGAGAGCGGCCACGGCGTCATTAGCGCCGAGGCCGTACCCCCATGGGACGAGTCTACGGTGATGAGATTTCCGGTACCTTGTCTTGCGTGATTCTGGCCACTGCGCCGTGGTCGGCCGATATCGTTCGTGCCATGCTTCTCACCTCTGCGGCAAGGCCGATGTGCTGGGGAGATGCCTGGTGGAACGGCCAGCGCGGATGACCGCGAGCACGCGGCGGAATGTCCTGCGATTAGCCGCCGCGCTGGTGGTGCTCTGCGTGGCGGCGGGCACTGGATACCGCATGCTGCGGACGTCGCCGACCTATCTGGAGAGCGCCACCCTGGTATTCCCGTTACCGAAAGCACAGACCGCGCCGAACGCCTACCTCATGTATGCACCGTCCCTTATCACCAGCGGTGAGGCAATGACCCAGATTTTGCTGAGCCCGCAGGTTCAGCAGCAAATACACGCGGTCGGGCGCAGGGCTGACGTCGATATGGAGCTGGTCAATCTTTACAGCGAGCAGTACCCGGACTACGGCGAGCCGCTGGCCACGCTGAGCGCCGCCTCGCCGGGCGCCGCGACCGCGCACCGGTCGTTCACCGCGGCGGCCCGGCTGGTCCGGCGGCTGCTGGCGGCCCGGCAGGCGCGGGCCAGGGTGCCCCGGCGGGACCGGATCCAGGTGCGGGTCATCGGCGACACCGGGCCGCTGATCCAGGCCGGGTCGGCGCTGCGGGTGCTGGCGGGCCTCGCGATCATGGCGATCGTCGCGGTGGCCGCGCTGTGGGGAATGCTGGAAAGGCGGGGCGCGTGACGGCCGGCCAGCGGGCCCGGCGGGTGGTGGCCAGCCGGGTCGCGACCGCCCGGGCCCGGCTGCGGGCCGAGCGCAGCCTGGCCGGCTGGGACCGGGCCCAGCGGATCGCGCTACCCAGCCTGGACCCCGGCCGGGTTCCGGTGGTGTTCTGCACCTGGCGGCGCCTTGGCCGGCTCGGCCGCACGCTCGACCAGTTATCCGCCCAGGACCTGCCGGTCCAGGCCCTGATCTGGAACAACAGCGGCGAGCGCGAGCCGGTGGACATCGCCGCCGCGACGGCGCGGATCCCGGTCTTCACCTACCACAGCCCGCGCAACATCGGCGGCTTCGGCCGGTTCTACCTGGCCCGCGAGCTCGCGGCGGCGGGCCACCGCAGCGTCGTGCTGATCGACGACGACCAGGACTTCGGCCCGTCCGCCGTATCGGACCTGGCCAGCATGCACCGCCCGGGCTCGCTCAGCGGCTGGTGGGCGTTCCGGTTCCGCGGGTCCGGGTACGGCGACCGGGCCAGGGTGGCGGCAGGCGAGCCGGCCTCGTACGTGGGCACCGGCGGGATGATCGCCGACACCAGCGTGTTCCTCGACGGCGTGCTGTTCGACTGCCCGCGCCGGTTCTGGTTCGTCGATGACCTGTGGCTGTGCTACGTCGCCCGGCAATTGTGCGGGTACGAGCTGTTCGGCAGCGCCGCCCTGTTCGAATGCGGCGAGGACGAGCACGCCCTGTACCGCACGCTGGGCCGGACCAAATGGCAGTTCCTGCGCTACCTCATCCGCCAGGGCTGGGACCCGGCCCCCGGCAGCGCCGTCACCCCCGGCTGACCAGGCCCGCGTCCGCGCGGTCCCCGGCTGACCCGGCCCGGCCCGGACTCGCGGCACCATGGCAACGGATGCGATGGCCTTGAGCTGCTGAACTAGTGACAGCGCGGGGCCAGCGCGTCCTTAGCTGCGGCGGGGCCGGCCAGGGGGCGGGGGAGGCCGATGGCGGCGGCCAGCGTGTCGGCCCGGCTGGCCCAGGTGTGGCGGGCCGCGAACGCCCGGCACCGGGCCGGGCTGGCGGGATCGCCGGCGAGCTGCCGGATGGCCTGGATGAAGCCGGCCCGGCTGGTGGCCACCGCCAGCAGCTGGTCCGGGTCGCAGCCTGGCATGCTGCTGGCCAGGTCCTCGCGCAGCCACCGGGAGGCGGGCAGGTCGGTGCTGACGGCGGGGCGGCCCGCGCTCAGGTAGTCGAGCGTCTTGAGCGGGAACGAGGCGCGGTTGAACGGGGTGTCCAGGTACGGCGTTATGCCGACGTCAGCGGCTGCCGCGTAGGAGGGCGCCGCCTGCTCGGGGACCCGTCCGGCGTACCGCACGCCCGGGCGGCTGGTCAGCGCCGCGAACCGGCGGGGCTCCCAGCGCGGGTCGTGCGGCCCGACCACCAGCAGCGAGAACCCGGCGTCCGCGATGGCCTCCACCAGGCCCAGGTCGATCCGGGCGTTGAGCCGGCCGACCAGGCCGACGACCGGCCTGGGCAGGCCGGCCACCGCGCCGGGGATCTCGCCGAGCGGGTCCGGCGCCGGGGTGCAGCCGTCGGGGACCAGCGGCACCAGGCTGCCGCGGATCGCCGACCAGCGCTGCGCCAGCAGCGGCGAGAGCGCCGTCACCACGTCGGCCCTGGCCAGCGACGCGCGTTCCCGGGCCAGCAGCCGGCGGGCCGGCAGGCCCATCAGCTTCGCCCCCGGCAGGTAGTCGCCGGTGCCGTGCAGCACGCTCACCACGCCGTCGCCCCAGCCGCCCAGCACGTCCTGCAGGCTGGTCGTGACGACCGCGAACGGCTCGATCCCGGCCTGCCGCATCGCCCACCTGATCTGGGCCCGCAGCAGCGGCGCGGTAGTGGCCCGGACCCCCGGCCGGGTCAGGCCGGGAAGCGCCGCCGGAGTCAGCCGGGCGAGCCGGTCGCTGAGCTCGGTCAGCGCCGGCCGCGGTGCCCTGGCGGCCCGGTACCGGCGCCGGGCCGGGATGGCCAGGCTGACCGGCGGGTCCACCCACAGCAGCCGGGCGTGGCGCTGCATCTCCGCGGTCATCCGCTGGTCAATGCCGTGGTCTTCCCAGCGCTTGCTGGCTATCCAGACCACATGCGGGTCGGTGCGCATCGGCGCCTCCTCGGGGGCAGGAAACGGGGCGGCCGGGGCGGGCTGTCCCGGGCGGGCCGGTCAGGCCAGGCTGTGCAGCCCGGCCGGGTCAGCGGCAGCGCCAGCAGGCCGGGGGACGGCCAGCACCGCCGTGGGGCGCGGCCGCCCGGCTGGCCGGCCGCCCGACAGCAGCGCGGCCGCGACCCGCTGCCCCGCCCGGCCGTCCCACAGCGCGGGCTTGCGCGGCGGCGGCGGGGACGCGAGCACCTGCCTGGCCGCCGCCACGATCCGGTCCGGGTCGCGTCCGACCAGCTGGTTGGTTCCCTCGCTGATGGTGATAGGGCGCTCGGTGTTGTCCCTGAGGGTCAGGCAGGGCACCCCGAGGATCGTGGTCTCCTCCTGCACCCCGCCCGAGTCGGTGAGCACCAGCCGGGCCGCCGCCTGCATGGCGATGAAGTCGAGGTAGCCGGCCGGCGGCAGCAGCCGCACCCGGTCCGGCAGGCCCGCCTCACGAAGCGCCCCGGCCGCCCGGGGGTGGGCCGGCAGCACCAGCGGGCACAGCGCGGCCACCTCGCTGAGCGCCGGGACCAGCGCGGCCAGCACCGCCGGGTCGTCCACGTTGGCCGGCCGGTGCAAGGTGGCCAGCCCGTACTGGCCGCCGCGCAGGCCTAACCGGGGCAGGGTGTCGCCGTCTAACGCGCGCTCCAGGTTGGCCAGCAGGGTGTCGGCCATCACGTTCCCGGCCAGCACGACCTGGTCGTCCCGGTACCCCTCGGCGCGCAGGTTGGCCACCGCGTCCGGGGAAGGGGCGAACAGGTAATCGCTGACCCGGTCGGTGACCACCCGGTTGACTTCCTCGGGCATCGACCAGTCCCGGCTGCGCAGGCCCGCCTCCACGTGCGCGAGCAGCGCGCCGCTCTTGGCGGTGACCAGGGCGCACGCCATGGTGGAGTTGACGTCTCCGGTCACCACCACGACGTCGGGAGCGAGCTGCCGCAGCAGCGGCTCGAACGCGGCCATCACCCGGCCGGTCTGCGCCGCGTGGCTGCCCGATCCGGCGCCGAGGAAGTAGTCAGGCGGCCGGATCCGCAGGTCGGCGAAGAACACGTCGTTCATCGCGTGGTCATAGTGCTGGCCGGTGTGCACCAGGATGACCGTCGCGCCGCGGTCGGCCAGCGCGTCCAGCACCGGCTTGATCTTCATGTAGTTGGGCCGCGCCCCGGCGACGCAGACGGCCCGCAGCGGCGCGGCGGTCACAGCGTCTCGACGTTCTGGCCGGCCGGCGCCACCCGCCGGCAGTCCAGCAGGTAGCTGGCGTGCCCGGCGACCTCGGCCAGGTCGAAGGCGTCATGGTCGGTGACCAGCAGCACCGCGTCGGCCTGCTTGATCTCCTCGCTGGTCAGCTCGACCCTGGTGACCATCGCGTCCACCGAGCCCGCCTCCACCACGTGCGGGTCAGCGGCGCGCACGCTCGCGCCCATGCCCTTGAGCAGCTGCGCGATCCGGACCGCGGGCGACTCGCGCGCGTCGCCGGTGTTCTTCTTGTAGGCCAGGCCGAGCAGCAGGACACGCGCCCCGTTGACCGGGCGGCCGCGCTTGTTGAAGGCCATCGTCAGCCGCCGGACGACATAGTCGGGCATGTGGCTGTTGATGTCGTTGGCCAGCTCGACGAACCGGAAGTTCTGGCCGAGCGCCCGCTCCACCCGCCAGGACAGGTAGGACGGGTCGATCGGCAGGCAGTGCCCCCCGACCCCGGGCCCCGGGGTGAACGGCATGAACCCGAACGGCTTGGATGAGGCCGCGTCGATCGCCTCCCAGACGTTGATGCCCAGGTCGTTGGCGACCATCGCGAGCTCGTTGACCAGCGCGATGTTGACGTGCCTGAACGTGTTCTCGATGATCTTGGCGAGCTCGGCCTCGCGCGGCGATGAGACCGCCACCGTCGTGTCCACGATGGCGCGGTAGAACTCCTGCACCGCGGCCAGCGAGTCGGCGTCGATGCCGGAGACGATCTTCGGGGTGGTGGCCAGCGTCCAGGTGGCGTTCCCCGGGTCGATCCGCTCCGGGCTGTAGCCGAGATGGAAGTCGGTGCCCGCGATCAGCCCCGACCCGTCCTCCAGCCAGGGCAGCACCTGCTCCTGGGTGGTGCCGGGGTAGGAGGTCGACTCCACGATCACGGTGGCGCCCGGCCGCAGGTACCTGGCCAGCATGCAGGTGGCCGACTCGATGTAGGTGAGGTCGGGCAGCCCGTCGCGCAGCGGGGTCGGCACCGTGATCACCGCGGTGTCGAAGCCGGCGCACGCCCTGGCCTCGGTGGTCGGCCGGAACGAGTCGTTGTCCAGCGCGGCGGTCAGTTCGGCGGACGGCACGTCCTCGATGTAGGACTCGCCGGCCTCCAGCAGCTTCACCCGGCCCTGGTCCGGGTCGTACCCGGTCACCCGGTGCCCGGCCCGCGCGGCGCGCATCGCCAGCGGCAGGCCGACGTAGCCGAGCCCGGCGACCACGACCGCGGTCATGCCCGGCTCCCGCCCCGCGCCCCGGCGGCCTGCTGATCAGCCACCCGGCGGCGCATCATCTCCCTGGCGACCAGCGCCATGAACGATGAGTTGGTGGTCAGGTAGCGGCGGCCGAGCCGTCCAGGCTCCTGCCAGGTCCGGTACAGCCACTCCAGGCCGCGGTCCTGGCACCAGGACGGGGCGCGCCGGGTGCGCCCGGCCAGGATGTCGAACGACCCGCCGACGCCGTGCACCACGCCCGCCCCGCTGCGCGCGCCCCACTGGCTGACGAACAGCTCCTTCTTCGGCGAGGACATCCCGATGAACAGCAGGTCCGTGCCGCAGCCGCGGATCTGCGCGGCGACCCGTGATTCCTCGCCCGGCTGGAAGTAGCCGTCCCGCGCCCCGGCGACGGCCAGTCCCGGGTAGCGGCCGGCGACCCGCGCCAGCATCGCGTTCAGCACCTCGGGCCTGGCCCCGAGGAAGAACACGCGGTACCCGCTGACCTGGGCCCGGTCTAATAACCGCAGGAACAGGTCGATGCCCGCGACGCGCTCAGGCAGCGGCGAGCCGAGCATCCTGCTGGCCCACACCACCGACTGGCCGTCGGCCAGCACCAGGCCGCAGCCGCGCACCGCCTGCCGCAGCCGGTCGCTCTTGTGCATCGCGACCACCTTGGCCGCGTTCACCACCCCGACCGATAAGTAGTCGCCGTGCTCGACCGCGTCGGTGCACCGGCCGACGGCCTGCGCCATCGTGAGCGGGTCCAGGTCGATGCCGAACAGTTCGCGCCGGGCTAAGCCCGCTACACCGTTGTCCATACCGAACCTCACTTCTCAGGTCAGCCATGCCAGCAGTAGCCAGCCCAGTTCGTAGGGGCGGCATTCGTGATCGACGGTCCCGGGCGGGAACGCCCGGTCAAGCGAGGGGAGCCGGGCGCCGGGCCGGACCCGGGTCGCCACGGCGCGCAGCCCGCGGACCACCTTGCCCGGGTCGCCGCGCGCGACCTTGCGCCAGATGACCGGCGGCTCGTCGAGCACCAGCCGCTGGCTGGTCTCGGCCGGGCTGGCCAGCCAGTCCAGGCCGCGGCAGAGCGCGCGCAGGTGCGGGTAGCCGCCAGCCTCAGCCAGGTCAAGCAGTGCCATCGGGGCCATGGAGTGCTGGTGAACGCTATACACCGGGTAACCCTCGACGACCCGGCCGGTCCGCGCGTCGTAGTGCCACCACCACTGGCCCGCCTCGCCCTGGGCCCGGCAGATCGTCGCGGCCACCGACTCGGCGGTCGCCAGCGCGACCGGGTCGCGGGCGCTGGCGTGCAGCCGGGCCAGCGCCTGGACCGGGTAGACCTGGTCGGCGAAGCTGCCCACGTGCGCCCGGTACCAGGAGACCGGCCCGCCGGCCGCGTGCGGGTAGAGCGCGGCGCCGCGGGCGGCCAGCAGCCGGCTCCGCGCCGCGGCCAGGTGCTGCTCGACATCGGCCTGCTCGCGCGCGGCCACCAGCGCGGTGACCACCCAGGCGGCCGACACCACGTCCAGCGGGCCGCCGCGCCGGTCCAGTTCGCGCAGCCGGTGCAGTGCGTGCGGCAGCTCGCTGTGCCCGGCCGCCGCCGCGGCCCAGCACAGCAGCGCCACGTCGCCTCGGCTGGTCAGGGTGTCGAGCCGCTTGGCCATCCGGCCGATCAGCTCGTAGCAGTCCTCGCCGCCGAGCACCGCGCGCTGGGCCTGACCGGGCAGCCGGAGCAGTCCCAGCGCGATGATCGCGCCGTACCGGTGGCTGACCCCGGACGGCCGGACGATCCACTGGTCGTCGGGCGCGGGCGTGCCGTACAGGGTGAACGCGAATTCCCCGGCTGAGCGGGCCTGCGGCAGCGCGCGCAGCGGCAGCCTTAACAACTGGCGGACCAGCGCGGCGCTGGCCGGGTCGCGCTGCTCCAGCAGGTCCAGCCGGGAGGAGGGCCAGGGCTGGGCGGCCCGCCCGGCGAACAAGGCCAGCTCGGCACGCGGGGTCAGGCGCGGCTGGCTGGTGCCGGGGCACTCGCTCCGCACGCGTGCCACTCCCCCCTCGTCGAGCTGGATGACCCTGCCTGGCAGAGGGCGCTTGCCCCGGGTGCGGCTGATGACCGGGAACGGGGGCGCGCACCGGCGCCCGCCGCGCTCTGAGTCCAGAAACGATACGTAGTACCTTCACTACATTGCGTAATAGCGTAGCGGGGTGACTACGCTCCGTCTACGGTTTTCGGATGGACGCACTTGAGATCGACGGTGCCTGGGTCTTCACTCCGCGTATTCATGACGATCAGCGGGGCAGCTTCCTGGAATGGTTCACGCAGGCCAGCCTGCGCACCGGCGCCGGGCACCCGATGCAGGTCGCCCAGGTCAACTGCTCGGTCTCCGCGCGCGGCGTGATCCGCGGGATCCACTTCACCGACGTGCCACCTGGCCAGGCGAAATACGTCAGCTGCCTGAGCGGGGAGATCCTCGACGTGATCGTCGACCTGCGGGCGGGCTCGCCCGGCTTCGGCCGCTGGACCGCGGTTCCGCTGGATGGCAAAGCACGCAGGGCGGTTTATATCGCGGAAGGACTAGGCCACGGTTTCGTGACGCTCAGCGATGAAGCTACCGTTCTGTACCTTTGCTCTTCGCCGTATGCGCCGGGCCGCGAACACGGAGTGCATCCGCTGGACCCGGGGCTCGGTATCGACTGGGGAATGACCGCGGACGCCATCCTGTCCGCCAGGGACGCGGCCGCCCCCACCCTGGAGCAGGCGCTGCGGGCCGGCCTGCTGCCCGGCTACCGGGACTGCCAGGACTACACCGCCGGGCTGCGGGCCGCCGCGGGCGGGTGACCGGCGGCCAGCGACGGCCAGGCCCGGTGCAGCGCCGCGCGCCAGTCGCTGATCGGCGCCACCCCGGCGGCGGCGTGCCGGGCGTGCCCGAGCACGCTGTAACCGGGCCGCGGGGCCGGCCGCGGGCAGGCGGCGGTGCTGACCGCGCGGACCCGGTCCGGGTCGGTGCCGAGCAGCCGGAACACCTCGCGGGCCAGCCCGTGCCAGGTCGTCTCGCCGGAACTGGTCACGTGGTAGACGCCAGGGTCAGCGCCCGCGGTCACCAGGCCCGTTATCTGGCCGGCCACGTCGACCGTCCAGGTCGGCTGGCCGCGCTGGTCAGCGACCACGTCGACGGCCGCCTGCTGGCCGGCCAGCCTGATCATGGCGGAGACGAAATTGGGTCCGTGCGCCCCGTACAGCCAGGCGGTCCGCAGCACGTAGCCCGCGGCCGGATGCAGGCCGAGCACCGCCTGCTCGCCGGCTAACTTGGTCCGGCCGTAAGCGGTCCGCGGCGCGGGCGGGTCATCCTCGGCGTAGGGCGCGGCGGCGTCCCCGCTGAACACGTAGTCGGTCGACAGGTGCACCAGCGTGCTCCCGGCCTCGGCGCAGCAGGCGGCCAGGTGCGCCGGGCCTTCGCCGTTGACCGCCATGGCCTCGTCCTGGCTGGTCTCGGCGTCGTCCACCGCGGTCCACGCCGCGCAGTTGACCACCACCTCCGGCCGGATGTGGCCCAGCGCGGCGCCGACCGCCGCCGCGTCGGTGATGTCGAGATCGGCCCGGGACAGCCCGGTGACCAGCTCGCCCCGGCGCAGCAGCACCGTAGCCAGGTCGCGGCCGAGCATCCCGGCCGCGCCGGTGATCAGCCAGCGGCTCACGGCGCGGGCACCGGCGGGCCGGGCGCGGACGCGGCCGCGCCTCGCTTGAGCGGTTCCCACCAGGCCCGGTTCTCCCGGTACCACCGCACGGTGTGCGCCAGCCCGGCCTGCAGCCCGACCCGGGGCTGGTAGCCCAGCGCCCGCAGCGCCGTGTCGTCGAGGCAGTACCGCCGGTCGTGTCCCTTGCGGTCGGCGACCAGGCTGACCATCTCCCAGCTGGCCCCGCAGCAGTCGAGCAGTGCCTGGGTCAGCTCGACGTTGGTCAGCTGCGTGTCCCCGTCGATGTGGTACACCTGGCCCGGCTCGCCCCGCTCCAGCACCAGCTGGATGCCCCGGCAGTGATCGTCCACGTGGACCCAGCCGCGCACGTTCAGCCCGTCGCCGTACAGCGGCACCGGCAGCCCGTCCAGCAGGTTGGTGACGAACAGCGGGATCACTTTCTCCGGGAACTGGTAGGGCCCGTAGTTGTTGCAGCACCGGGTGATGCTGACGTTCAGCCCGTGGGTGCGGGCGAAGGCGCGGGCCATCAGGTCCGCGCCCGCCTTGGCCGCGGCGTAGGGCGAGTTCGGCTCCAGCGGGGCGTCCTCCGCCCACGCGCCGCTGTCCACGCTGCCGTACACCTCGTCGGTGGACACCTGGATCACCCGCCGGACGCCAGCGTCCAGGCACGCCTGCAGCAGCGTCGTCGTGCCGTTGACGTTCGCGGTGACGAACGCGCCCGCCCCGTCGATCGACCGGTCCACGTGCGTCTCGGCGGCGAAGTTGAGCACCACGTCGTGCCCGGACACGACACCGGCCAGCAGCCCCGCGTCGCAGATGTCGCCGTGGATGAAGGTCAGCCCGCGATGGCCGGCCACCGGCGCCAGGTTGGCCAGGTTGCCGGCGTAGGTGAGCTTGTCCAGCACCGTGACCTGCGCGTCCTGGTATCCGGGGTAGCCGCGGGACAGCAGGGTGCGCACGTAGTGCGAGCCGATGAAGCCCGCGCCGCCGGTCACCAGGATCCTCATGAGCTGATCTGCACTTTGCTGTGGTCGCCGAGCACCAGCCGGTGCGCCCTGGGTATCCGCGGCGCCGGGGTGACCTGCACGTCGTGCCCGATCAAGGACGCCTCGACGCGCCGGACACCGCGCAGCGACGCGCCGCCGAGCACGATCGAGTACTCGATCTCGCTGTCGCTGATGACGCAGTCACCGGCCACCGAGGTGAACGGGCCGATATAGGAGTCGTCCACCACCGTGCGGCTGCCGATGACGGCCGGGCCGACGATCCGGGACCGGCTGATCCTGGCCTCGCTGTCGATCATCACCCGGCCGATGATCTCGGTCGCGGCGTCGACGATGCCCCATTGCCGAGGCTGCGCGGTTTCCAGCACCATCCGGTTGACTTCCAGCATGTCGGCCACGTTCCCGGTGTCTTTCCAGTAGCCGGAGATGATTGTCGAGCGAACCTTACGACCGTCGTCGATGAGCCATTGCAGCGCCTCGGTGATCTCCAGCTCGCCGCGGCCAGACGGGGTCAGCCGGGCGACCGCCTCATGAACGGCCGGGGTGAAGATGTAGACGCCGACCAGCGCCAGGTCGCTGCGAGGGTGAGCGGGCTTCTCCTCCAGCTTCGCCACCTGCCCGGCGTCGTCGAGCTCGGCGACGCCGAACTGGCGCGGGTCGGTCACCTGGGTCAGCAGGATCTGCGCGTCCGGCCGGCCGGAGATGAATTCGTCCACCAGGCCGGTAATGCCGCCGACGATAAAATTGTCGCCGAGGTACATGACGAAGTCATCGTCGCCGAGGTAATCGCGCGCGACCAGGACCGCGTGCGCCAGCCCGAGCGGAGCATCCTGCCGTATGTAGGTCACCTTCAGCCCGAACGCGGATCCGTCACCGACCGCTCCCTGGATCGCCGGCGCGGTGTCACCGACGACAATTCCGACATCGGTGATGCCAGCATCAGAAATAGCCTCAAGGCCGTAGAATAAGACTGGCTTGTTGGCGACCGGAAGCAGCTGCTTGGCGGAGGTATGGGTAATGGGCCGAAGCCGGCTTCCCGAGCCGCCTGCCAGCACGAGCGCTTTCATGACTCGAAAACCTATCGCGGCCGGACGGTATCTGGCGGGAGCAGCGAGAGATGCGTGGCATACCCGGGTTTTGGGATACCCCGGCGGGGTTTAGCTGGCTGCCCGGGCGGCCCTGGCTAATACCTGGGCGGGGTTTATCGGGCGGCGACTGGATGGGATAGTTTCTCGCTATACAGAGCGCTTTTGCCTTGTCACTGAAGCGTCCGCACAATATTCTCATTCCAGGCCCTCATTCCGTATAGCGGGGAGGAACCGGCGATGAGCGATAGCGTCGCCGTCGGCGGAGGGGCCGCAGCGCAGCCCGGCCGGCCCTCTCCGGCGGCGCCGCGGTCGCAGGCGGCCGGCCAGCTCCGGGCCGCGCAAGCCCGGGCAGCAGAGCCCTGGGCAGCACGGTCCTTGACGGCACGGTCCTTGACGGCACGGTCCTTGACGGCACGGCCCCCGGCTGGGCAGTCCCCGGCTGGGCAGTCCCCGGCTGGGTATCTCTGCGCCGCGCGCGGGTGGGCGGCGCCGGACGCGGCCAGGAAGCTGCAGCTGGCGCTGGCCGCGATCTGGCTGTTCGACGCCGTGCTGCAGTTCCAGTCGGTCATGTTCACCCGGTCGTTCCCGCGGATGCTGGCCGAGTCGGCCGGCGGCAACCCGGCGTTCGTGGCCGGCCCGGTGACCTGGTCCGCCCGGCTGATCGAGGCTCACGTCGGGCCGGCCAACGCCGCCTTCGCGGTGATCCAGCTGCTGCTGGCGCTCGGCATCGCCTGGCGGCCCACGGTGCGGCTGGCGCTCGGCGCCTCGGTTGCCTGGTCGCTCGCGGTGTGGTGGCTCGGCGAGGGCCTGGGCATGGTGCTGACCGGCAGCGCCAGCCCGGCCGACGGGGCGCCAGGACCGGTGATCATCTACGCGCTGCTGGCCGTGCTGCTGTGGCCGGCCGGAACTGACCGAGCGGTGCCGTTCGCCGCGGCCCGGGCCATCGGCGCGCGGACGGCCAGGCTGGCGTGGATGCTGCTGTGGGGTGGCCTGGCCTACCTGGCGGTGCAGCCCGCGGTCCGGGCGCCGCGGGCGCTGAGCGGGCTGCTGTCGGAGGCCGCGTCCGGGCAGCCGCGCTGGCTCGCCTGGACCGACTCCCATGCCGCCGCCGCGATCGGGTCGCACGGCCTGGCCGCCTCGGTGGTGCTGGCGGCGCTGCTGGCCATCGTGGCGGTCGGCATCCTGCTGCCCGCCCCGCTGACCAGGGCGGTCCTGGTTCTGGCCATCGGGCTGGCCGCCGCTCTCTGGCTGGCCAGCGGGCTCGGCGGGATCTTCTCCGGCGCGGCGACCGACCCGGAGAGCGGCCCGCTGCTGGCGCTGCTGGCGTTCGCCTACTGGCCGTTCCGCCCGCCGGCCGCCCAGCCCGCCGCCCCGCACCGGCGCGCGGCGCCGGCCCCCTCACCCAGCCCGGCCCGGTCACCCAGCCCGGCCCGGTCACCCAGCCCGGCCCCGCCCGCCAGCCCGGCCCCGCCCGCCAGCCCGGCCCCGTCAGTCAGCCCGGCCTCGTCAGTCAGCCCGGCCTCGTCAGTCAGCCCGGTCCCGTCAGCGGACCTAGCTGAACCGTCTGGCCTGGCCCGGCCCGCAGCGGGTGCGCCGTGACCGGCCCGGCCTGGCTGGCCGGCGCGCTCGCCGCCGTCATGCTCGCCATGGCGGGGTACTGCGCCAGCCGGCTGGTGGCCGCGCACCGGTGGCGGCGGCCAGCCGAGCGGGATGTCGACACCGCCCACGTGTTCATGGGCGTGGCCATGGCCGGCATGCTGGTCCCGGAGCTGAACCCGCTGGCCAGCACCGCCTGGGTGGTCATCTTCAGCCTGACCGCGGCCTGGTTCGGCGGGCAGGTCCTGCGCGGCCTGCGCGGCCGCGACCCCGGCGGCCACCGCCCGGCCCATCCCCTGCCGCACCTGCTGGCCAGCGGAGCGATGCTGTACATGCTGCTGGCCGCCACCAAGGCCGGGCCGCCCGCCGGCGCCCCGATGACCATGGGCGGCGGGGCCGGCGATCCGGGACACCTCGCCACGCTGACCCTGCTGTTCGTGCTGGCGCTGCTGGTATACGTGGTCCTGACAACCGACCGGCTCGCCGCGCTCCGCCCGGCAGCCGAGCCGGCCAGCGCTGCCGAGCCGGCTAGCCCGGCCCAGGCGGCTAGCCCGGCCCAGGCGGCCAGCCCCGCCCAGGCGGCCAGCCCCGCCGAGGCGGCCAGCCCGGGACTGGCGGCCACGGCTCGCGGAGCCGCCCGCTGGTTCGGGCCCCGAAGGGCCCAAGACGGCCGGGCGGACGTCGCCGCCGCGGCAGCGCCGGACCGGCGCCCGATCTCGCCGCGGCTGGCGGCCTGCTGCGAGATCGCGATGGGCATCACGATGGGCTACGTGCTGATCCTGATGCTCTGACAGATGCCCTTGTCAACCACCCGATGTTGTCGGTCGTCTACTCAGTGGAGTCACCGATAAGAACAGTCCGGTGCCCGGATCCGCTGGCATTGCCAGCGAGGAAGGCAGGGATGTCATGAAGCTTGCCCGGCACGCGGTCTGCGGCACCGCGGCGAGCGTAATTCTCGCGCTCACGGCAGCCACTGCGGCTGGGGCGACAGGCGTGCCCGCACCGGGCACGGCCCGCACGCAGCCCGCGGTCACCCAGGTCACGGCCACCATTCCGGTAGGCGCCGGGCCGGAGGCGGTCGCCGTTAACCCGAAGACCAACACCAGCTACGTCGCTGACAGTCGCGCCAACACCGTGTCGGTGATCAGCGGCCGGACCAACGCCGTCGTGGCTACCATCCCCGTCGGCGCGGAGCCGTCCGGGGTGGCGGTCAACCCGAAGACCAACACCGTCTACGTCGCCAGCACCAGCGCCAATACCGTGTCGGTGATCAGCGGGCGGACCAACACCGTCGTGGCCACTGTCGCCGCCGGCGCCGGGCCGTCCGGGATCGCGGTCGACCCCAAGACCAATACCGTGTATACCGCGAACGTAACCGGCGGCACGGTGTCGGTGATCAGCGGGCGGACCAGGAAGCTGGTGGCCACCGTGACGGTCGGTATCCGGCCGCTCGGGGTCGCGGTCAACCCGAAGACCAACACCGTCTACGTCACCAACCAGGGCACCCGCGAGGAGCCGGACAACACCGTGTCGGTGATCAGCGGGCGGACCAACACCGTGGTGACCACGGTCACCGTAGGCAGGGCGCCGGTGGCGGTTGCGGTCAACGCCAGGACCAACCGGGTCTATGTCGTCAACAATTTTGACAGCACGGTGTCGGTGGTCAATGGCCGGACGAAAACGGTAGTGGCCACTATCCCGTCGGGCGCCGTTCCGGCGAGTGTCGCGGCCAACCCGAAGACCGACATCATCTACGTCACCAACGAAGGCGAGAACACGGTCTCGGTGATCGGCGGCCGGAGCAACGAGGTGCTGGCCACCATCGCGGTGGGCATCGAGCCGTCAGGAGTCGCGGTCAACCCGAAGACCAACACTGCCTATGTCACCAACTTCATCGACAACACAGTGTCAGTCCTCACCTCCTGATGCGGGCCCGCGTCTGCGGCCGGTCTGACAACGGGCTAGGGCGGTGAAGTCGGATCGCAGGTTAGGAGCCGAGTTCTACCCGGTAGAACAGCTTCGCCGGGCGAGGTTCTGCTCCGATGCCACGGTAGAATTCCTGGGCAGCGCAATTGCCCCGGTCGGTGGTCCACTCGATTCTGCTGCAGCCCTTTTCGCGTGCTATGCCGAATAGTCTTTCCATGAGCGCCTGGCCAACTCCTGACCTGCGGTATCCGGACCGTACGTAGAGTTCCTTGAGATACAGCGACCTGGTAGTACCTGCCGCCGGCCACAGGTAAGAATAGCTCGCGAACCCGGCCAGCTCGCCGCGCTCCCAGGCCAGCAAGACAACAGCTGAGGGTCCGGCTCCGGACAGCATCGAGCTTATATTGCGGATCTTGGCTTCTATCGGTTCTGGATTTGCGACTTCGTAGAAGTTATCCATTTCCTGCATGAGCGCTGCCAGCATAGCCACGTCGTCCGGCCGAGCGGACGCGATGGAGACCATCCATGCAGCCTAGAGCCTGCCCGCGGGGTGATCGTGGTGAGTTGTCAGTGATATTTACTGGCTAACAACCACGATCATGAAAGCGGGGTATCGAGGACTATGACGCACGGCAGGACGGCCCTGGTGACGGGTGCCAATCACGGCATCGGCGCGGCGACAGCGGTCGCCCTGGCCCGGCGCGGCTGCGCCGTACTACTCACCTACCTGCGGCTGCAAGACGAGGCGGACCCTGGCACGCCGCAGGCCTACCGGGACCACCGGGCCGGTACCGCAGACGCCGTCGTCGCGCAGATCGAGGCAGCCGGCAGCCGTGCGGTCGCGATCGAGGCCGACCTCTGCGACCCGGCGACGCCCGCAGTGCTGTTCGACGCGGCTGAGGAGCGGCTCGGCCCGGTCAGCATCCTGGTCAACAACGCGACCAGCTGGCTGGCTGACACGTTCAAGCCGGGCGTGACCGACCGGCTCGGCCGGCTCCTGCAACCGGTGACCGCGCAGACCTGGCAGCGGCAGTTCAGCGTCGACGCGATGGCCGCCGCCCTCCTGATCGCGGAGTTCGCCCGGCGGCACGTCGCGCGCGGCGCCACGTGGGGCCGGATCATCGGGCTTACCTCAGGCGACGGCCTTGGCTTCCCGGAAGAGGTGTCCTACGGGGCGGCCAAGGCGGCACAGGTGAACTACACGATGTCCGCTGCGCTGGAACTGGCCGCCTACGGGGTGACGGCGAATGTCGTCCAGCCACCAGTCACCGACACCGGCTGGGTGACCACCGCGGTGCGGGAGTTCGTCGCCAGCAGCGACCGGCACGTACATGTCGCCAGCCCGGAAGACGTTGCCGAAGTCATCGCCTACCTTGCCTCGGACGAAGCCCGGCTGATCACCGCGAACGAGATCACGCTGCGTTAAGCCATGATGCCCTCGATGGTGCCGGTGCGCAGGCGGCCACCTGGTTCAGGCCGGGCGCATCAGCCGTAGCGCGGGGCCGGCGGGATCGGGCGCGCGGCCTGGACGGCCGCAACGACCGCGGCGGCGTCGGCGGCACGGTACTCCTCGCCGTAGACGGCGCCTGGGCGGCGTGGCGCTTCCATCACCGCGCACCCCGCCGTCCCGCCGAGATCCACCGGGACGAACCCGGCATCCTCGATCAGCCCGGCGACCACCGTCTTGGCATCGGGGTCGTCGCCGCATAGCCACTGCACCACCCGGTCGCTGCCCGTCCGCCCGGCAGCCGCGGCCTGGAATGCCGAAGTCAGCGTGTTGAACGACTTGGTGTAGCGGGCGCCGGGCATCCGTGCCGCGTTGAACGCCGCCGCGGTCTGGCCCTCAGGCGGCAGCGGCGGCGCGCCGAACTGGTTGGTGGTGTCGATCACGATCCTCCCGGCCAGCGGCCCGGCCTGCTCCAGCGCCTGCGGCAGCATGCTCCACGGCACGGATATCACCACCATGTCACCGAACGCCGCCGCTTCTGCCGGGGCGCCAGCACTGGCCGCCGGGCCGATCTGAGCGGCCAGCTCATCCAGGCTGGAACGGTCGCGGCTGAACGACACCATCACCTGGTGCCCGGCAGCCGCGACCTGCCTCGCGAGGCCGCCGCCGATGCGCCCCGCGCCGATAATCCCGATATTCACGCCGATACCTCCTCTATCACCGGCTGCCGTTCGCGGACGCTCCGCAGGCGGGCTGCCGTAATACTGTCATCCGGCCTCTGGCGGGACTGCCGAGCGTGATCGTGGTGAGTTGTCAGCGCTATTTACCGACTAGCAACCACGATCATTGAAATAGCGATGCGCCGGGGACGGGCACGGGGGGTAAGTCGCGAGGGGTGGCGCGGGCGGCGGCCAGGTCCCATTTCTGCTCGATCTTGCCGAACCGCCAGATCGACAGGGCCACGACCCAGGTCAGGGCGAAGACGCCGACGATCACGAAGCCGGCCTTGTTGAGGTCGAAGTCCTGCAGCCAGGCCCAGCCCGACCCGGTGAGCTTGCCCTCCTGGCCGAGCAGCCCGAGCACTTCGACGGCGCCGATGAAGACCGCCACGAACACCGACAGGCCGGTGATGGTCAGGTTGTAGAACACCTTTCGGACCGGGCGGGCGAAGGCCCAGTCGTAGGCGAAGTTCATGAAGCAGCCGTCCGCGGTGTCGAACAGGCTCATGCCGGCCGCGAACAGGATCGGCAGCGACAGCACCGCGTAGAACGGCAGTCCGCCGACGACCGCGGTGCCCGCCAGGATCAGCAGCGCGACCTCGGTCGCGGTGTCGAAGCCGAGGCCGAACAGGAAGCCGATCGGGTACATCTTCCACGGCGCGTCGATCCGCCTGGCCAGCGGCCCGAGAATCCGGTTCATCAGGCCGCGCTTGTTCAGCTGCTCGTCGAGCTGATCCTCGTCGTAGGCACCCGAGCGCATCTCGCGGAACACCTTGATGATCCCCGTCAGGATGACCATGTTCATCGCGGCGATCAGGAACAGGAAGAAGCCAGATACCAGGGTGCCGATCACGTTGGTGGTGTTCTGCAGCTGGGAGCTGGCGTCCTGCACCTGGTCATCGAGCGCGCGGATGCCGAAGTTCAGCAGCAGGGACAGGATGAACACCACCGAGGAGTGGCCGAGGGAGAAGAAGAACCCGGTCGACAGCGGCCGCTTGCCCTCGCCGACCAGCTTGCGGGTGGTGTTGTCGATCGCCGCGATGTGGTCGGCGTCGAAGGCGTGCCGCAAGCCCAGGGTGTAGGCCAGGATCCCGGTGCCGAACCCGAACACCTCGGTCTTGCTGATGTGGTAGTGCCCGCCCGCCGCGATCGCCAGCATCCCCCAGCCGACGATGTTCAGCCCGGCCACGGTCGCGACCATGGCCCCGGTCCGGGCCCACTCGCGCGGCGTCAGCCCATTGCGGATCTTGATGAGGCGGGCTCGCGGGTCGGCCATGCGTCCTTCTCTCCCAGCTAGGTGTGGCCAGTTTAAAAAGATCTGCAATCAACTTGCAATAGCACATAGCTGGTAGCTGCCTAGGCTGGGCGGACCGCGACCGGGCGGCCGGGCTCGGGTAGCTGGGCCCGGTGGGCAGGCCGGGCGGCTGGGCTCGGGTAGCTGGGCCCGCTGGGTAGGCCGGGCGGATGGGAGGGCTGAGCGGTGGTGGCTGAGCGGGGCTGAGCGGGGGTGGCTGAGCGAGGGCGACTGGGCTCGGGCCCGGGTTGTGCCTGCTTCCGTCGGGATGGAACGCGAGCTAAGCTGCAATGTATGAGCAGTCGTTCAGATGAGCAGGCATTGGCACTGGCCGACGACGCGGTCCGGGTGGCCGACCCGGGTCAGGTCGCCAGGGCCCGGGCGGCGATGCCGCCGCCTGCCCAGGTCGCTGACCTGGCGGACGTGTTCGGGCTGCTGGCCGACGCGGGCAGGCTGCGGGTCCTGCTGGCGCTGCTGGACGGCGAGATGTGCGTCATGGACCTGGCCGCGGCGGCCCACGCGAGCGAGTCAGCGGTATCGCATCACTTGCGGCTGCTGCGGGCGCACCGGGTGGTCACCGTCCGCAGGACCGGCCGGATGGCCTACTACCAGCTCGCGGACGCGCACGTCCGGATGCTGCTGGAGATCGCGCTGACGCACATCGGGCACGCGCCGGCCGCGGCACACCCCGAGCGCACCACGGCCGCAGGATGAACAGCGGCCACGCCCACCCGGCCCCGGCTGCCGATGCCGGCTGGCTGTGCCGGGCGCTGATCCTGATCCTGGCGTTCATGGCCGCCGAGGTCAGCGTCGGCCTGGTGGCCCACTCGCTCGCCCTGCTGTCCGACGCGGCGCACATGCTCACCGACGCGGCCGCGATCCTGCTCGCCCTGATCGCGATGCGGCTGGCCGCGCGGCCGCCCGGCGGCGGCTACACCTACGGCCTCAAGCGCGCCGAGATCCTGTCCGCCCAGGCCAACGGCATCACCCTGCTGGTGCTGTCGGCCTGGCTCTGCTACGAGGCGATCCGGCGGCTGATCGCTCCGCCGGATGTCGCGGGCGGCCTGGTGCTGGTCACCGCGCTGGCCGGGGTGGCGGTCAACCTCGCGGCCAGCTGGATGATCGCCCGGGCCAGCCGGGCCAGCCTCAACGTCGAGGGCGCGTTCCGGCACATCCTCACCGACCTGTACGCGTTCATCGCCACCGCGATCGCCGGGCTGGTCGTCTTGACCACCGGATTCGGCCGGGCCGACGCCATCGCCTCGCTGCTGGTCGTCGGGCTCATGGTCAAGGCAGGCGTCGGACTGGTCCGCGAGTCGGGGCGGATCTTCCTCGAGGCGGCCCCGGCCGGGCTGCAGCCAGACCAGGTCGGGCGGGCCATGGCCGGCCGCCCGGGCGTGGCCGAGGTCCATGACCTGCACATCTGGCAGATCACCTCAGGCACCCCGGCCGCGTCCGCGCACGTCCTCGTCGCGCCGGGCAAGGACTGTCACGCCGTGCGCGCCGACCTGGAGCAGTTGCTGGCTGGCACCTATCAGATCATCCACACCACGCTGCAGGTCGACCACGCGCCGGAGCAGGTGCTGACCATCACCGGCCGCCGCGGCGAGCCGCCGCGCAAGCACTGCGACGACCCGCACGGACCGGTGCACCGGGCTCCCGGCGATGAGGCTGGCACTGGGTGACCCGGCCGGGCCGGCGAGCGCGGCCCGCGCCGGGTGCGGGCGCCAACACTGGCCATCGCCTGGATGACGACTGCGTGAAACCCCGGCGAAAGCTCTGGTCAGGACCGTAGTCCCTGGTCCCAGGCGTGCGGTGGCCGGCGATCATTGCTAGCGTGCTTATTGGTATACCGGGCAGCAACTGCGCGGATCGCGATCGCGGCCCGGCCAGCCAGGGAGACACCGTGACCGCCGAACGCCGCCCGGATGAGCCTCCTGACGCCGAGTTCGCCGACGTGCTCCGGCACGCGGGTGACCCGGCCGCGCTGGCCCGGTGCAGCGCCGCCGAGAGGCAGGACCTGCTGGCCAGGGTGACCCGGGCGATCAGCGAGATCGAGGCCGGCCAGGAACGAGCCGCGGTGCGCGAGCGGCGGCTGCGCCAGTCGGCCGAGCGGCTGCAGGAGCAGTCCTGGCAGGCGGTCGCCGAGGGCCGGGCCGACCACGCCCGGCAGGCAGCCTCCTGGCAGGACACCGTCAGGTCGCACGCCGCCGAGCTGAGCGCGGGCCAGGCAGCCGGGCAGGCGAGCCTGGAGCAGCTGCGCGCGATCGCCCGGCAGCTGGCCGGGGACGCGGACGCGCCGGCGCCGATCACCGCTGCCTAACCACCCGGGCTTCAGCTGGCCGGTTCGTCGGCTGGCTGGCCAGCGGCCGGCTGGCCGGCAAGCGTCTGGCTGGCCCGGCAGCCGGCTGGGCAGCAACCCGGCTTGGCCCCGGCGGCGGCTGGGCAGCGACCCCGGCCGGCGCGGGGAGTCGGCTGGGCGGTGACTGGCTGGGCAGCGGCCCGGGCTGGCGCGGGGAGTCGGCTGGGCGGTGACTGGCTGGGCAGCGACCCGGGCCGGGGCCGGGGAGTCGGCTGGGCGGTGACTGGCTGGGCAGCGACCCGGGCGGCCCGGCCGGCGGCTAGGACACCGAGTGGGTGATGGTGGCGGAATAGGAGCCGGCCACCGCGCTGCCCGGGACGGTCACCGACACGGTGGGATTCCAGGACGCGGAGTTGATCGTGCTGCCGCCCGAGAGGCTGAACGCCGGCCTGGGCATGGTCAGGTTGATCGCGCTGCCGGCCGTCGGCTCGGCCGGGCTGAACGTGCCGGTGCCGGTGGTCGCGGTGGCCGGGCCGGAGAAGTACGTGGTTCCGCTGAGCGGGATCGTCTCGGGGAGGCTGCGGCCGCCGGTCGCGAACGCGGTCGCGCTGACCGTGGCCGTCCAGGACGCGGTGCCCGCGGTCGCCCCCCTGGTGTCGGACACGCTGACCGTGCCCAGCTTCGCGCTGGACAGGCCGCCAGGCACCGTGCTGGGCAAGGCGGCGCTGGCCGGCGCCGTCATCGTCAGCGCCCCGGAGCTGATCGTGATGCTGACGGACTTGGTCACCGAGGTATTGACCTTGTCGGTGACCTTGATGATGAAGCTGAAGGTGCCCGGCGTCGTCGGCGTGCCGGACAGCACCCCGGTCGATGCGGTGAGCGTCAGCCCGGTCGGCACCGTCCCGCTGCCGACCGACCAGGTGTAGGGGGCAGTGCCGCCGGCCGCGGTGAAGGTGAAGGTGTAGGCGGTTCCGACGCTGCCGGCCGGAGGCGCTCCCGATGTGATGGTCAGCGCGGCCGAGACCACCAGGGTGATCGACGCGGTGGACACGCCGCCGTTCGCGTCGACGACGGCGACGGTGAAGGTGGTGCTGCCGGTCGTGGTCGGGGTGCCGGACAGGACGCCGCCGGTGCTGAGGGTGATGCCTGCGGGCAGGGTCCCGGAGTTGACCGACCAGGTGTAGGGAATGGTGCCGCCGGTGGCGGTGAGCGTGAAGCTGTAGGCCACGGCGACGAACGCGGTCGGCGGCGCGGAGAAGTTCGTCAGCACCCCGTCCTTGATGGTCAGGCTGGTCGCCTTGGTGGCGCTCTGGCCGTTCGCGTCAGTGACCTTGACGGTGAAGCTGAACGCGCCGGTCGAGGTCGGGGTGCCGCTCAGCGTGCCGTCCGGGCTGAGGCTGATCCCCGGCGGCAGGCTGCCGCTGGCCACCGTCCAGGTGAACGGGCTGGTGCCGCCGGACTCGGTGAGGGTGAAGCTGTAGGCGGTGCGGGTGAAGCCGTCGGGCGGGGCCGGGAAGTTCAGCGACGGGCCGGGGATGATGGTCAGGGTGACCGGCCTGGTGTCGGTCAGCCCGCTGTTGTCGGTCACCTTCACGGTGAACGAGAAGCTGCCCGACGCGGTCGGGGTGCCCGACAGCAGCCCGGTCACCGGGTTCAGGCTGAGCCCGGGCGGCAGCGTGCCCGCGCTCACCGACCAGGTGAACGGGCTGGTCCCGCCGGTCACGGTGAGCTGGTCGGAGTAGGCGACCCCGACCTCGCCGCCCGGCGGCGGGTCGAACAGCAGCGCGGGCCCGGGGTTGTAGGTATACGAGCCGCTGCCGGACACCCCGAGGCTGACCACCTTGACGATCACCGCCCCGGCCACGTGCGCGGGCATGGACGAGATGTCCAGCGTGGTGCTGCTCAGCACGGTGAAGCAGCCCGGGCCCGAGGCGGTGCACAGCACCACCGTGGCGGGCGTGCCCGAGGTGAACTGGGCCGCGGTGCCGATCTCGATGGCGGTCGCCCCGCCCAGGTTGGACCCGGTGACCTTCACGTCGTTGTTGCCGCCGGCCGGGCCGTTGGCGGGGGAGACGGCGGTCACCACCGGCGGCGACGGCAGCGTGCCCGCCGGGGCGCTGGACGAGGTCGCCGGGTTGGCGTCGCCGGAGGAGGCGACCGCGGACGTGCTTGACTGGACGATCGCCGGGGTCACGCTGCTGGAGGTCACCACCGCGTTCACCGTGATCGTGCCGCTGGAGAACGGGCTGGTGCTATTGGTGCAGGAGATCTGCTGGCCGACCGGCGCGGCGCACACCCAGCCGGGCCCGGACGCGCCCACCGGCACCACCCCGGCCGGCAGCGTCTGCGTCACGGTGACCGGGAGGGTCTCGGTCGCCCCGGACGAGCTGGCCGTGATCGTGTAGGTGACCGGGCTGCCCGGCACCAGGGTCGACGCGGCGTAGCTGGTCTGCGAGACGGCCAGCTGCGGTACCGGGTTCAGCGTGGTCACGACCACGTTGTCGATCTCGTGGAAGTCGGTCACCGCGCCGGTCGACGCCACCCAGCCGAACGCCAGCTGCTTGGGGAACCCGCTGGAGTCAACCCAGCTCGACGGGTAGAGGCCGGAGGGAACCACCGGAAGCGGCCCGACCAGGCTCCGGCTGGTCCCGCCCACCGGGGTGAAGGTCACGTCGTAGTCGTCGCCCGGCACGGTCAGCCCGGACGGCGTGGTCACCGTGGAGGAACTGGGGTTGAACACCACCTCGACCGGCACCAGCGACGCCGACCTGGTCGAGGCCCGCAGGGTCAGCGACGCCGAACTCGAAGTCGCCGCGCTGCTCTTCAGCGCGCAGTAGCCGACCGTGCCGTTGCCCGGCCCGCGCACCACCACCTGGCCGGGCATCCGGCTGGAGATGTTGGCCGGGTCGGTGCAGCCGGTGCCCTCGAACTTGTTGCTGTAGTTGCCGAAGGTGTCCAGCCCGATGCCCAGGTAGCCGTGGCTCAGCCCGGTGGTGGTGGAGCTGACGGCCGAGTAGCCAAGCGCGCCGCCGGACTGGCCGAGGGCGGAGGGCGTAGCCGGGTTCGCCGGGTCGACGCCGGCCAGCACGAACGCGATGCCGTCCGCGCCGCCGCCGCCGTACTGGTAGGAGTTGAACGTCACGTCCAGGCCGTTCGAGGTGGGCACGCTGGTGCTCGCGAACACCCCGCCCTCCTGGCCGGTGGTCGCGGAGGTGAACCGGAGCTTGCCCGAGCCCTGCGAGTCGGTCGATGAGCTGCAGCTCGCCAGCGGGTTCTTGGACGAGTTGCCGGACGCGGTCAGGCAGGCCTGGTTGGTCCCGGTCGGCGCGGCCGGCAGCGACACCGACCCGGCCGGGCCGTCCACGGTCCGGTCATGGAACGGCTGGTTGAACAGCGCCGTCCCGGCCGCCAGCGCGTCCGGCGCGGGGAACGTCACCGCGGCCGCGACCGAGCCGATGAGCAGCAGCGCCGTCGCGACCCGCGACACGGGCCGCTGAGCCGACCGAGGTAAAGCCATTCCCAGCCCCTTGCCTAGTACGCCTCCGCTTACAGAGCGTGCTGGACGCTATCACTCTCTGTAGTTGCAAGCAGGCGGCTTGGCGATCCGCTGAACTACCTCAGCGGGCCGGCCGGGAGACCCGCCGGTCAGATCACGCCTGCCGCGATGGCCTCGCGGATCCACGGGATGACCTCGTCAAGCGACTGCTCCAGGCTGGTGGTGGCCTCGAAGCCGAGCACCGTCCTGGCCTTGGCGACGGCGGGCACCCGGCGCTGCACGTCGTGCTCGAACGGCTCGTCGTGCACCAGCCGCACCGGCCGCCCCGGTCCGTTGATCTTGGCCCAGATCAGCCCGGCGAGCTCGCGGACGGTGGTCGCCCGCGCGGTGGACAGGTTGAAGTCCTCGTTGCGGGCGGCCGGGTGCTCCATCGCGGCCGCGATGCCCGCGGCCAGGTCGCCGCCGTAGGTGTAGTGCCTGACCTGCTCGCCCGACCCGAGGATGTGCACGGGGTCCTGGCCCTTGAGCACCTTCTGGACCAGGTCGGGCACGACGTGGCTCATCGCCAGCGCGACGTTGCCAGACTGGACCTGGCCGGCGCCGAGCGCCCGGCCCTCGCCGGTGCCGACGCAGTTGAACGGCCGCACGATGGTGTAAGGCAGCCGGTACTGGTCCCACGCGGCCCTGGCGAAGTACTCCACCGCGAGCTTCTGGAACCCGTAGGACGAGGACGGCGGCGGGATCCGCAGCTGCTGGCCCTCCTCGGATGGCCAGTCCGCCGCGTTCTCGAAGACCATCGAGGACGACAGGTAGGTGACCTTGCGCAGCCGGCCCCGCCGGTGCGCGCTGATCGCCGCGTCGCAGCACGCCGCGATGATCCGCTCGTTCGCGGCGAGCAGGTCGTAGGGGTAGGCGTGGAAGTAGGAGATCCCGCCGATCATGGCCGCGCCCGCCACGAAATGATCGCTGTCGGCCAGCAGCGCGGTCAGCAGCCCGGTGTCCCTGGCATCCCCCTCGACCAGCTGGTACCGGGGATGGCTGTCATAGGACCTGGTCACCTTCCCGTACTTGGAGAGGTTGTCCAGCCCGGTGACCGCGTAGCCGCGGCGCAGCAGCTCGGCGACGAGGTACCCGCCGATGAAGCCGGCCGACCCGGTGACGACGACCTTGCGCATTCAGGTTCCTCTCTGCAGGCAGGCGGCGGGGCGGGCGGCGGTCCTGGCCCGGATCTGGGTGGCCGACAGCCGCCGCCCGAACGCGAACAGGTACCAGCGCAGGTAACCAGGAATCCACCGGATGATCTTGAAATTGGAGACGCCGGCCTGGCGGTCCAGCCAGATGGTCGGCAGCTCGGCGACCGGCAGGCCGAGCCGCCTGGCCTTCGCGGTCAGCTCGATGCCCAGCTCGAAGCCGCGGCAGGAGTCGATGCCGACCGCCTCGATGAACGCGGCCGAGTACGCCTTGAACGAGTTGGTCGGGTCCCGGGTGCCGACGTGCGCCAGCAGGTGCAGCGAGCGCCCGGCCGCGGCCGAGAGCAGTCCCTTCAGGAACGGCCCGCCGACCTGCTGGCCGCCGGGCATGTACCGGCTCGCGGCGGCCACCGCGACCCCGCGCTCGACCAGCCGGGCCAGGTCGTCGATCTGGGCCGGGTCGTCGCACCCGTCGGCCATGGTCACCACCGTGACCGGGCCGGCCGCCGCCGCGATGCCGGACCTGATCGCCCGGGCCGGCCCTGGCCCCTCGGTGTTGACCAGCAGCCGCACCCGCGGCTCGGCGGCCGCGTAACCGGTCACCGCCGCAGCCGTCGGGTCGGCCGGGTCATCAACCACCACCAGCACCTCGCACGGCAGCGCGACCGACTCGAGCAGCCGGTCCAGCACCGGGCCGATCTGCCCGGCCTCGTCCCTGGCCGGGATGATCACCGAGACCCGCGGCGGCGCGGGGTTCATATCCGGACCCCGCGGCCCAGCATGTTCCAGATGTCCACCACCGGCTTATCCGTTCTGAGGTCCTGGTATTGACGGTGGGGGGTGGCGATGACCAGCACGTCGGCGGCGGCGAGCACCGCTTCGAGCGGAAGCAGCCGCGGGTCCGAGGTGACGTGCGGGTCGGTGCACAGCACTGCCTTCGCGCGGAACGCCAGTATCCGCCGCAGCTTGTAGGACAGGCTGGACCTGGTGTCATCGCTGCCGCCCTTGAACGCCATCCCGAGGATGCCGACCGTCATCGCGGCCAGGTCGAACCGCTGCTGCAGCCGGTGCGCCAGGTACAGCGGCATGCCCTCGTTGATGGCCATCGCGGTGTGGCCGAGCGCGAAGTTGTTGTGGTTGTAGGCGGCCAGCTGCATGGTGTCCTTGAACAGGCACGGCCCGGCGGCGAAGCCGGCCGCGGGCATGTCCGCCGCCCGCGGGTAGTCCTGGGTCAGGCCGCGCCGGATCGCCTCGAAGTCGAGCCCCTGGTCGTTGGCCATCATGTACAGCTGGTTCGCGGTGGCGAACTTGATGTAGCGCCAGACGTTGGTGAACAGCTTGGCCAGCTCGGCTTCCTCCGGCGACATCACCACCAGCCGGGAGGTCAGCAGGCCGAACAGGGCGCTGGCCAGGCTGATGCCGCGCGCCGTGCGGGCCGCGATGATCTGGGGGAGCTCGAACAGCTCGGTCATCGCCTTGCCCTCGGCGATGCGCTCGGGACAGAACGCCACGTCGATGTCCAGCCCGAGCCCCGCCAGCTGCTTCTCCACCCGCGCGGTCACCCCGGGGAACACGGTGGAGCGCAGCACCAGCAGCTGCCCGCCGCGCAGCCACGCCGCGCACCCGGCCAGCGCCTTCCCGATCGCGGCCTGGTCCGGGTTGAGGTGCTCATCCACCGGGGTGCCGATCACCACGATCACGTTCCTGGCCGCGGCGACGACCGCCGGGTCGGTGCCGGCCTCCAGCCGCCCGGCGGCCACCACCCGGGCCAGCACCGCCGCGGTCTCCGGCTCGGCGAACGGGATCCGCCCGGCCCGCACCGCCGCGACCGCCGCGGTGCTGGTGTCGTAGATGCCCACCCGCGCGCCCCGGTCGGCCAGCGCCGCCGCCAGCGGCAGCCCGACCCGCCCGCAGCCGCCGATGACCGCCGCGTCGAGCCGGAACCGGCCCGCCGCCGGCGGCGTCACCGCGGGCTCCGGGCCGGCGCCAGCGGCAGCCGCAGCGCCGGGTAGCGGCCGCCCGGGCGGTCCGGCTGCCGGGCCAGCACCCGGCCGTAGCTGGCGTACTCGCGCGACCAGGGCACGCTGGCCGACCTGACGTTGTGGTAGCGGAAGCTGGTCACCCAGCCGGTGCCGAGCCCCGCCACCAGCACGGTGACCACCACGGCGGCGCGGGCCCGGGGCAGGCTGGCGGGCCGGCGGCGCAGTAATGCGTCCGCGCCCGCGATCGCGAGCTGGTCGATCATCAAGATCGCCGAGGCGGTGTACCGGGAGCCGGGCACCCACAGGCTCGTGCTCGGGGTGCCGGGCACCCAGTACCGCAGCAGGGCCGGGATGATCGCCAGCAGCAGGCCCATGCCCAGGGACGCGGCGGCGAGCGGGGCGATCCGGGCCCGGTCCTGCCGCACCGCCCAGGTCACTACCGCGGCGACCAGCAGCGCCGCCACCGCGATGCAGGCGGCGATGCCCGCCGCGGCCTGCAGCGCCAGCGCCAGCCGCCACCCGGCCACCGCGGCCACCAGGACGTGCTGGCCGTAGAACTCCAGTGCCGCGGGGACGGGCCCGATCCGGTCCGGCCGGGTCGACTGCACCAGCCCGATCACCTGGAACGCGGCCCCGGCGGCCCAGCCGGCCGTGACCGCGTGCTCCCTGGCCCGGGGCAGCGCGACCAGCCGGGCGGCCACCAGCGGGAGGTAGAGCAGGTTCAGGATGTTGGAGGCCATGGCGGCGAACGCGATCAGCGCCGCCAGCGCCATCCCCCGGCGGGATGCGGGCCGCCACAGCAGCGCCCAGAACAGCGCGAACATGAGGTACCAGGGCGCGTCCACGCCGCTGTTGGCGATCTCGATGATCGCGGTGGGCAGCAGCAGCACCGAGACGGCCAGCAGCGCGCGCAGGGCCGGCCGGCTGATGTGCCCGCTGCTGGCCCGGTACGCGAACGCCGCGCAGCCCGACGCCACCAGCGCGCCCGCCACCGCGAACCCGGCCGCGGCATCGCGCAGCGGCAGCCTGGCGACCACGTCGGCGATCAGCTGCGGGACCAGCTGCAGGTACTGGGCGTACGGGCTGATCAGGCTGGACCACGGATGCGCGAGCGCCCGCGGCAGGAACACCCAGCTGTCCTCGGCCCACATGGCCTGCCAGGCCGGCGTCCCGGCCTGGCGCAGCAGCAGCAGGCCCGCCCCGGCCGCCACCGCGGCCGCATAGCCCGCCGCCAGCCAGGCCGCGCGCCCCCGTGACCGCGGCCTGGCCGGGGCGGGCGCCGCCGCCGCGGCCGGGAACAAGCCCGCCAGGATGGCCCGCGCCTCGGCTGGCTGTTCCTGTCCGGTACCGGTCACGTGCCCTCCCGGGTTCACGGCCGGGCCCGGTGCCGCCCGGCTGGCCAAGAGGATGCGATGCGGCTATCCCGCAGGTCAACAAACCGTCACCTTTATCCAGGTACCTGGAAAAAACGTCAGAAAAGCAACAGGTCGCGATTGGCACGGACGGGCTTCCGGCCCGGCGCGGCGCGCTTGCCCGCGGCCACCCCGGGGCGCGTATGGTGCGGCTGTGAGGCAACTGACGGCGCTGGCCCGCGCGCTGCGCGAGTCCTATTACGAGGAACTGGACGCGAGCCAGCGGTCCGCCCTGTTCAGCTGGCTGTCGTTCACCGCCACGTTCGCCGCCGCACGCGGGATCACCGTCAGCATCCGGGCCGGCAAGGGCCCGTTCCGCAACTTCAGCGCCGGCGGTGAGCACCTGCACCACTACCTGTGGGGGATCGGGATGCTCGCCGGGGTCGGCGCGGTCGCCGTGCACGGCGAGGACAGCCGCCGCCGGCATCCCGCGATCGCGCTGAGCTACGGGTCGGGCCTCGCCCTGATCGTGGACGAGTTCGCGCTGCTGCTGGACCTCAAGGATGTCTACTGGAGCAGGCAGGGCCGGATCTCGGTGGACCTCGGCGTCCTGGCCAGCGCCGCGGCCGGGTCGTATTTCGCCGCCCTGCCGGTGCTGCGGGCGACGGCCCGCAAGCGCCCGGCGGCCGGGCGGCTTGCTGGCCGCTGACCAGGGGGCGCCGCGTCCTGGCGCACACTGGAGTGTGGGCCTGTGGGTGCTGCACGTCGACCTCGACCAGTTCATCGCTGCGGTCGAGGTGCTGCGCCGGCCGCAGCTGCGCGGCCTGCCGGTCATCGTCGGCGGTGACGGCGACCCGTCCAAGCGCGGGGTGGTGGCGACCGCCTCCTACGAGGCCAGGGCGTACGGGGTCGAATCCGGCACGCCGCTGCGCACCGCCGCCCGCCGGATCCCCGGCGCGGTGTTCCTGCCGGTGGACCGGGCCGCCTATGAGCGGGCGTCTGAGCAGGTCATGAGGGAGCTGCGCGGCTTTGGCTACGTGGTCGAGGTGATGGGCTGGGACGAGGCGTTCATGGCCGTGGACGCCGCCGACCCCGAGGCGGTCGCCCGGCAGGTGCAGGCCAGGGTCAAGGCGGCCTGCCAGCTGGACTGCTCGGTCGGGATCGGCTGCAACAAGCTGCAGGCCAAGCTGGCCACCGGGTTCGGCAAGCCGGCCGGGATCTTCCGGATCACCCCGCGGAACTGGTACGAGGTGCTCGGCGGCCGGCCGGCCGCCGCGCTGTGGGGGATCGGGCGCAAGACCGCGCGGCGGCTGGCCGAGGCGGCCGGCATCGAGACCGTCAGCGCCCTGGCCGCCGCCAGCCCGCAGGACCTGGCGGCGATCTTCGGGCCGGCCATCGGCCCGTGGCTGGTGCAGACCGCCCGCGGGCTGGACCCCTCGGTGGTCACCGACGAGCCGTACCAGGCCCGCGGGCACGGCCGGGAGACCACCTTCCAGCGCAACATCACCGACTGGGCGCAGGTCCGCGGCCAGGTGCGGCGGCTGGCCGGGCAGGTCAGCCAGGACGTCGCCGCCGAGCAGCGGCCCGCCGCCCGGATCGTGGTGAAGGTCAGGTACGCGCCGTTCCGCACCTTCACCCGTGGGGTCCCGCTGCCCGCCCCCACCATGGACCCGGCCGCGATCGAGGCCGGGGCGCTGGCCGCGCTGGACCGCTTCGACGAGCGCGGGCCGGTCCGGCTGCTCGGCGTCCGGGCCGAGTTCATCGCTGAGTGACGCCGAACGCGCCGCCGGGCCGGCCCTGGCGTGCCAGGATGGGCGCCGATGAAAACCAGCCGAAGTCACCGCATTACCCGGCGCGCTGCCCTGGCCGCCTCCCTCGCCCTGCCGGTGGCCCTGCTGGCAGCCTGCGGCACCTCTGCCGCTCCCGCCGCGCAGGCCAGGCCCGCCCGCAGTCATCTCGGCGCCACGATCAGCGTGCAGGCCGCGGCCCCGGACAGCCCGTCGCCCAGCCCGTCGCCGCGGCCATCGCCGGCCCCCCCGGCCAGGCCGCCGGCCGGGACCAGGGTGCCCGGCGCGGCCCGCTGCCCGATGTTCCCCGCCGACAACGTCTGGAACACCGACATCTCCCGGCTCCCGGTCAGCTCGCACAGTGCGGCCTGGCTGGCCAGCATGGACTCCGCGCGCACCTTCCTGCACCCCGACTTCGGGCCGGACCAGGGCGGTTACCCGTACGGCATGACGTTCGACGTGGTCAGCAGCGGGCACCCGCTGACCAGGGTGCGGTTCCAGTACGGCAGCGAGAGCGACGCGGGGCCCTACCCGTTCGGCGCCGGCACGCTGATCGAGGGCGGCCAGAACGCCAGCGGGGACCGGCACGCCATCATGGTGAACAAGGACACCTGCCGGCTGTATGAGCTGTACGACGCGCGTTACTCGGCCGGCGGGGCCACCGCCGGGTCGGGCGCGATCTGGAACCTGCGGTCGAACTCGCTGCGGCCGGCCGGCTGGACCTCGGCGGACGCGGCCGGCCTGCCGATCCTGCCCGGGCTGCTGGACTACCGCCAGGTGCAGGCCGCGGTCAGGACCGGCAAGCCGATCACGCACGCGATCCGGTTCACCGCGCAGGACAGCCAGGCGGCGTATGTGTGGCCGGCCCGGCACGAGGCGAGCTCGAACAGCAGCACCAGCCTGCCGCCGATGGGCGCACGGTTCCGGCTGAAAGCCGGCTACAGCATTTCCGGCTACTGCCACAATTCCGTGCCGTACTGCAAGGACGCCAAAGCCGTGCTCACTGAAATGCGTCACTACGGGCTGATCCTGGCCGATAATGGCAGTAACTGGTTCTTCCAGGGAAGCGCATTCCCGCAGTGGCCGGACGGGCTGGTCGAACTGCTGAAGGGCATTCCCGGCAGCGCATTCCAGGCGGTCGACGAGTCCTGCCTGATGGTCAGCCGCGATTCCGGCAAGGCCACCGCCAAGCCGGGCTGCGCGGTCGGATGACCGCCTACAGTTGCCTGCCATGACCGCGCCGCCGCTGGACCAGATCGTCGACCCCGGCTGGGCGGCCGCGCTCGCGCCCGCCGAGCCCCGGATCCGGGCGATGGGCGACTTCCTGCGCGCCGAGGTCGCCGCCGGGCGCGGCTACCTGCCGGCCGGCGACAAGGTGCTGCGCGCCTTCCAGCAGCCGCTGGAGAGCGTCCGGGTGCTGATCGTCGGCCAGGACCCTTACCCCACCCCCGGGCACCCCGTCGGGCTCAGCTTCTCGGTCGCGCCGCAGGTCACCCGGCTGCCGCCCAGCCTGCTCAACATATTCCGCGAGTATGCCGACGACCTGGGCTATCCCCGGCCATCCGGTGGCGACCTGACCCCGTGGGCGCAGCGCGGCGTCATGCTGCTGAACCGGGTCCTCACCGTGCAGCCGCGAAATCCGGCCTCGCACCGCGGCCGCGGCTGGGAGGAGGTCACCGAGCAGGCGATCCGGGCCCTGGCCAGCCGCGGCGGCCCGCTGGTGGCGATCTTGTGGGGCCGGGACGCGCGCAGCCTCGCGCCGCTGCTGCCGGACGCGGCGAGGATCGAGTCGGCGCACCCCAGCCCGAACTCCGCCGACCGGGGGTTCTTCGGCTCCCGGCCGTTCAGCCGGGCGAACGCGCTGCTGGAAAAGCAGGGCGCGGAGCCGCTGGACTGGAGGCTGCCCTGACTGCTGGCTGCCGCTGAGACTGCTGCCCGCCGCTAGCAGGCGTTACCGTGTCAGAGGTGGAAGTAACCGGCGTACGGCAACGGCAGGCATGGCGCGATCGCGTGCTGCCGCCGGTCGAGCAGGTGCGGCCTGGGCTGTGGTCGGTGCCGGTCCCGATCCCGCGCAACCCGCTTCGCTACGTGCTCTGCTACCTGTTCGAGACCCGGTCGGGGCCGGTGCTGGTGGACCCGGGCTGGCCGACCGACGACAGCTGGGACGCGCTGGTCGCGGGCCTGGCCGGCATCGGCGCCGACGTGGCGGCCACCCGCGGGGTGCTGGTCACCCACGCGCACATCGATCACCACGGGCTGGCCAGCAAGATCCGCGAGCGATCCGGCTGCTGGGTGGCGATGCACCCGGCCGAGGAACGGCATATCGCCATGATCAGGAACGTGCGCGCGGTGGCGGACCTGAACGCCGGATGGCTGAGCCGGTGCGGCGTCCCCGCGGCCGAGCAGGCGGGGCTGATCATGGCACCGGAGCGGGTTCGGGACCTGGTCGACATCGTCCCCGACCGGCTGCTCGAAGACCGCGATGACGCCGGGGTCCCCGGCTGGCAGGTGACCGCGCTGTGGACACCCGGGCACACCCCGGGCCACCTGTGCTATGTGGTCGGCGCGGCGGACGTGCTGCTCACCGGCGACCACCTGCTGCCCAGGATCACCCCGAACATCAGCAGCTACGGCGATGACGACGCCCCGCTCGACGACTACGCGCAGGCGCTCGGCCTGCTCAGGGACTACGACGACCGGGAAGCGCTGCCCGGGCACGAGTACCGGTTCCGCGGCATCGCCGACCGGGCCGCCCAGATCCAGCGCCATCATCAGGACCGGATGGGCGAGGTGCTCAAGCAGGTCGCCGGCCAGCCAGGCGCGACCGTCTGGGACGTCGCCGCCGAACTGGCCTGGTCCCGCGACTGGGCGCAGACCACCGGGTTCCTGCGCCGGGCCGCGCTCGCCGAGACGCTCGCGCACCTGCGCAGCCTGGACCGAGCCGGGCAGGTCCGGGCGGCCGGGCTCGACCCGGAGCGCTGGTACCCGGCCGGCTGACCCCGGCAGCCCCGGGCTGGTCATCAGGCGGCCGATACTGCAGGATGATTGTTTGTATGCCGCACCAGCGGACGCCGGGCGGTTTTGGGGCCACAACTCCTGATAGGGGAAAACCAAGTCAGACGCGGATATTATGACGATAGCGCCGATACGAAATAATCTGCACGAAGAGCCGAATAGCTTCATCGGCCGCGAACGCGAACTCGATGAGCTATGCCGCTTTGTGCACACTATGCGCGCCTCCACCTTGTGCGGGACCGGGGGCATCGGGAAGACCCGGCTGGCGCAGCGCATCCTTGCCGCGCTGGCCGGCGAGTTTCCCGACGGCGCCTGGTTCGTCGAACTCGGCGATATACGCCACCCCGACCTGGTGGTGTCCAGGGTGGCCGCGGTCATCGGCGTGGAGGAAGAGCGCGGCCGTCCGCTGCTGGAGACGCTCGCCGAGGCGCTGCGGTCCCGGACGATGCTGCTGGCGCTGGACAACTGCGAGCACCTCATCGACACGTGCGCCCGCCTGTGCCAGCACCTGCTGGCCACCTCGCCCGGGCTGCGCGTCGTCACGACCAGCCGCGAGCCGCTGCGGGTCGCGGCCGAGGCGGTCTGGCAGGTGCCGCCGCTCACCCTGCCGCCGCCGGGCCTGGTGACCGATGTGGCGCAGATCAGCGGCTATGAGGCGGTTCGCCTGTTCACCGACCGGGCCGCCGCGGCGCATCCTGGCTTCAGCCTCAGCGACGCGAACGCGGCCAGCGTGGCGGCGATCTGCCGGGCGCTGGACGGGGTGCCGCTGGCGATCGAGCTGGCCGCCGCGTGGGTCAGGGCGCTGTCCGCCGACCAGATCGCCGAGCGGCTGGCCGACCGGTTCCAGCTGCTGACCAGCGGCGACCGGACCGCCCCGGCCAGGCAGCGGACCCTGCGCGCGGCCATCGACTGGAGCCACGACCTGCTCAGCCGGCCTGAGCAGGTGCTGCTGCGCCGGCTGGCGGTGTTCTCCGGCTGGTCGCTGGAGATGGCCGAGACGGTGTGCGCCGACGACGAGCTGCCGGCGTCGTCGGTGCTCGACCTGATCGCCGGGCTGGTCGACAAGTCGCTGGTCCTGGTCGAGCCGGAAGCACTCGGCCAGTCCCGGTACCGGCTGCTCGACACGATCAGGGACTATGCTGCCCGGCGGCTGGACGAGGCCGGCGAGACCGCGGCGGCCCAGGCCCGGCTGCGCGACTACACGCTGCGGATCACCGAGCACAACGCGGCGATCGGGATGGCCCTGATCGAGGCGCCGTGGTCGGCGCGGGTCGACGTGTTCCGGCGCTGGGACGTGGACGCCGGCAACGTGCTGCGGGTGCTGGACCAGTGCCTGGCCGGCGGCGACGCCGAGACCGGGCTGCGGATCTGCATGGCGGTCCGGCCGTGCTGGCTGGTCCGTGGCTCGTTCGCCGAGGGCGGTGAGTGGTTCGATTCCTTCCTCGCCGCCGACTCCGCCCAGCTGTCCGACGCGGTCCGCGGCCCGGCGCTGGTCGGCCGCGCGCAGCTCGCCCTGTCCAGCGACCCGGCCGCCGCCGAAGCCTGGGCCAGGGCCGGGCTGGAGCTGTGCCGCGCCGCCGGCGGCGAGGTGTGGACCGCGGTGGCGCTCAACGTGCTCGCCGAGATCACCCTGCACACCGGCCGGGCCGCCGAGGCGGAATCGCTGTCCGCGGAGGCGCTGGCGGTGGCGCGGGCGGTGGGCGACCGGTGGGACGAGGCATACGCGCTCGGGACGAGGGCGGCCACCGTCGCCTACCGGGGCAGCCTGCGCGAGGCCCAGCAGCTGGCCGAGGCCGCGATCGTGATGATGCGGGAGATCGACCAGCAGTGGGGGGTGGCCAGGACCCGGCTGGGCCTTGGCGAGCTGTCCCGGCTGCGCGGCGACCTGGACGGCGCGCGCTGGCACTTCCTGGAGGCGCTGCCCATCCTGCGGGAGATCGATTCCCGCCCGGAGACGGCCCGCTGCCTGGCCGGCCTCGGCCGGATCGCGATGGACCAGGGCCAGTTCGGCGAGGCGCGCGGGTACCTCGCCGAGAGCATGCGGCTCAGCCACGTCACTGGCTCACGGATCGGCGTCGCGCGCGGCCTCGAGGTGATCGCGGCGCTGACCCTGACCGAGGGCAGCAGCGAGCGGGCGCTGCAGCTGATCGCCGCCGCGGCCGCGCTGCGCCAGGCGGCGAACCTGCCCCCGCTGGCCGGAGCGCGCACCGACCGGTACTTCGCCGCCGCGGCCAGGCTCGGTGAGCCGGCCATCAGGCAGCTGTGGGCCAGCGGGTTCGGGCTCGGCACCGACGCGGCGGTCGCCCTGGCGCTGAAGCCACCGGCGGGCGCGGCCAGCCCGGACGGCGAGGCGCCAGGGCCGGCCGCCGCCGGGCAGGCCCAGCCCGGCGAGGCCCGCCGGCCAGAGTCCGGTCCAGCCCGGACCGCCGGGCCGGACCGCCGGGCCGCCGCGGCCGGGACGCCCGCGCCGGGCTCGGTGACCCCGCCCGCGCGGCTCACCGCCCGCGAGCGCGAGATCGTCGTGCTCATCGCCGACGGCCGCAGCAACAAGGCCATCGCGGACGCCCTCTACATCAGCCCGGCGACCGCCGCCAGGCACGTGGCCAACATCCTGGAGAAGCTGGGCTTCAACTCCCGCGCCCAGGTCGCCGCCTGGTACTCAGCCGGCGGCCCCAGTCCCGGCCCCCGCTAACGGTTTGGGCGGGTCCGAGGCTGGCGCCGCAGTTGTCCGCGTGCCGCGCGGCGGGGGCGGTCAGGGGGCGGGGGCCGGGTTGCGGCGGGGGATAACGAGCGGGGCGGTGCCGGCGGCGGGGGCGGCAGGGTGACCTGGTGGGCCTGCTCCCAGGCGCGGAGCACGTCCGGGGTGACCCGGGACGCGAGGTACTGGTGCGCGGTCAGCCCGCCGGCGGCCGGCTCGTCGCCCTCGGCCGCCAGGGTCGCGGGGATGAGGTGACGGCCGGCCCGCAGCGCCGCGCTCAGCTGATCCTGGCCGTCCACGACGAAGAAGCTGCTGCCCGAGTAGCCGGCTGCCAGCGGCCCGGTCCCGCCCGAGGCCGGGCCGGCAGCGGGCGCCCCGGCCGGGGCCGGGACGGGCTCGGCGGCGGGGTAGACGTGGCGCGGGTCGAGCAGCAGCAGCGGCGGGGTGCCGGGCAGCCGCTGGCCATCGCCATCGCTGGTGTAGGCGGCGACGACGGCGGCGATGACCTCATCGGCGGTGGCACTGGTCGTATCGCAAACCAGGTCATAATTACGCAGCCGGTTTTTGTCCGCGCCATATCTGGTCAGGAAACGCATGCGCTCGCTATCACTGCGGTTCCTTAGCCGCTCGGCCGCCTCAGCCAGCGACGCGTACGCCTCGACCTCGTCGGAGGGCCGGGAGAATACCCGGGTGGCAGCCACCTCCGGATCGGTCATCAGGTGCACTTTGAATGCGTCGGTGAAAAAGAACCAGGCGAGGCGGCCGTCCACGACCAGCTGCTCATCGGTCTTCGCGATTTCCTGCTGCAGCTGATCGACATAGCCGTCGACCGCGTCATCCAGCTCGGCGTGCAGGTTGAGCTGCAGCGCTGACATGCCGCGGTCCAGTGCCATCTGCCGGTACAGGTCACCGACGCTGACCCGGCGCAAGCCCAGGCGGCGGGATAGCGCCTTGGTCACGGTGCTTTTCCCGCTGCCAAGATCACCGCTGACAACGATCGACTTGCCGGAGGCCATTTGCAGAGATTCTCTCAAGGGTCATGACCGCGACGAAAGCATTTCCCAGGTGAGCGCGTTAGTCTAGCATGTGATGATCTTGCCGATCGCCGCTGCCCGGCCCCGCTGACGTGGGCCGCGCGTCACCCGGGGCAGCCGCCGGGCACCGGGGTATTTATTAACCTGTTCCTGTGACTGACGGCGATCAGCTGACGACAGAACTTGATCAGGTCCCGTTTGCCGCGCTCCCCGCGATCCCGGCGTCGGCGGGGGCGATGATCTTCGATCGCAGGCACCGGCTGCTGATCCTGAAGCCGACCTACAAGCGGGGATGGACCATCCCCGGCGGGGTGATGGAAGCCAGCGGGGAGACCCCGTGGGAGGCCTGCCGCCGCGAGGTGGCCGAGGAGTGCGGGCTGCACATCCGGGCCGCGCGGCTCGCCTGCGTCGACTTCAGGCCGCCGCGCAAGGGCCGGCCTGCCGGGCTGCGGTTCCTGTTCGACTGCGGGGCGATCGACGACGCCAGCCTGGCCGCCATGGTGCTGGAGCCAGCGGAGATCTCCGAATACCGGCTGGTCCCGCTGGCTGAGGCGCTGCCGCTGCTGTCCGGGCCGATCCGGCGCCGGGTGAAGGCCGGCGCCAGGTCCCGCCGGTGCCGTTACCTGGAGGACGGCCGGCCGGTGCCCGGGATCAGGTAGCCCGGGGCAGGACGAACCGCTCGACCGCCCTGGCGAACCCCTCGTCATCGTTGGCAGCGGTCACCCGGCGGGCCGCGTGGCGCACCTCCAGGCTCGCGTTCCCCATCGCGATACTCAGCCCGGAATGGGCGAACATCAGCACGTCGTTGCCCATGTCACCGATCGTCGCGATCTCCCCGGCGGGGACCTGGTACCGGCGCGACAGCCAGGTGGCGACGAAGCCCTTGTTCGCGTCCGGGTGGGTGACGTCGACGTAGTACGGCTGGGACCGGGACGCCGAGACGTGCTCGCCGAACTGGTCATGGGCCGCGGCGGACGCCTTCGCCACCGCGTCAGGGTCATCGCTGACGCCGACGATCTTGGCGACATCGCTGGTCAGGTCCTCGAAACTGGCGGTGATCACCGGCCCGAACCCGACCGTCTTCGACTCCCGCGCCACGTGCGGCCCATCCGGGTCCAGCGCGAACCAGTCGGCCTGCCGGTATATCCACGCGGTCAGCCCGAAAGAGCCGAAAAGCGCCACAACCGGCATCACCAGGTCAGCGGCGACGACCCGCTGCTCCAGCACCGCCATGTCGCGGTCCACGATGAGGCCGCCGTTGAACGCCGCGATCGGCGTGCGCAGGTCCAGCGGCCCGGTCAGCATCGCCATCCCGCGCGGCGGGCGGCCGCTGGTCACCGCGAACAGCACGCCGGCCTCGCGAAGCCGGGCGACCGCGTCGATGGCGCGCTGGGTCAGGACCTTGTCCGGGGTGACCAGGGTGCCGTCCACGTCCGCGAGCAAAAGCCTGATCCTGGCTGACACGCCCGGCTCCTTCCATGGCTCGCACCCGGCGACGGGTTGCGGCGAGACTGTAAAAATACGTGCCGCCGGGCCGGGCTGGTCCGCGGGGTCGCTAAACCGGCCCGATCCGGGCAGTGCGAGGCTGGGGCTGGCCCGCTTCGCGGGCGGCGGGATTCGATTTACCGATCGGAGGCATTAGTCATGTCGCTGGATCCGCTCCGGGACCGGCTCGCCTTCAAGGCACTTGAGCGGCACCACAGTGAGATCGCAGGCCGCCACCTGCGGGAACTGTTCGAGCAGGACCCGGGGCGGGGCGAGCGGATGACCGCGCAGGCCTGCGGGCTCTACCTTGACTACTCCAAGAACCGGGTGACTAGCGAGACCATGCGGCTGCTGGCGGACCTGGCCGAGGAGTCGGGGGTGCCGCAGCGGCGGGACGCGATGCTGCGCGGCGAGCACGTCAACGTCTCCGAGGACCGGGCCGCCGGGCACGTCGCGCTGCGGATCCCGCGAGGCGGGACGTTCCTGGTAGACGGGACGAACGTGGTCGAAGAGGTCAACGACGTCCTGGACCGGGTGTGCGAGTTCGCCGAGTCGGTGCGGTCGGGGCACTGGACCGGCTACACCGGCAAGCCGGTCACCAACGTCGTCAACATCGGCATCGGCGGCTCGGACCTGGGCCCGGTGATGGCCTACGAGGCGCTGCGGCACTACTCCCGGCCGGACATGACCTTCCGGTTCGTGTCCAACGTGGACTCGACCGACTTCACCGAGGCCACCAGGGACCTGGCCGCCGACCAGACGCTGTTCATCGTCTCGTCCAAGACCTTCGGCACCCTGGAGACGCTGACCAACGCCACCTCGGCGCGGGACTGGCTGGTCGGGCAGCTCGGCGATGAGAAGGCGGTGGCCAGGCACTTCGTCGCCGTGTCCACGAACGCCGAGCGGGTGGCGGAGTTCGGCATCGACACTGCGAACATGTTCGGGTTCTGGGACTGGGTCGGCGGCCGGTACTCGATGGACTCGGCGATCGGCCTGTCCACGGTGCTCGCGATCGGGCCGGCCAATTTCCGCGCGCTGCTGGCCGGGTTCCGTGACATGGACGAGCACTTCGCCGCGGCCCCGCTGGCGGAGAACCTGCCGGTGCTGCTGGGCCTGCTCGCCGTCTGGTACGGGAATTTCTTCGGCGCGCAGACCGCCGGCGTGATGCCCTACGAGCAGTACCTGAAGCGGTTCCCCGCCTACCTGCAGCAGCTGACCATGGAGTCCAACGGCAAACACGTCACGCTGGGCGGCGGGCCGGTCGACTACCAGACCGGCGCGGTCTACTGGGGTGAGCCCGGCACCAACGGCCAGCACAGCTTCTACCAGCTGCTGCACCAGGGCACCAAGCTCGTCCCGGTGGACCTGATCGGCTTCGGAAAGAGCCTGAACCCGCTGCGCGACCACCACGACCTGCTGGTCTCCAACGTCTTCGCCCAGGCCCAGGCGCTGGCGTTCGGCAAGACCGAGGCGGAGGTGCGGGCCGAGGGCACGCCGGAAGCCGTGGTGCCGCACCGGGTGATGCAGGGCAACCGGCCAACAAACGTGATCCTGGCCGAGCTGCTGACGCCGCGGCTGCTCGGCACGCTGATCGCGCTCTACGAGCACAGCGTGTTCGTGCAGGGCGCCGTCTGGGACATCGACTCGTTCGACCAGTGGGGCGTCGAGCTGGGCAAGCAGCTGGCCCGGCAGATCGCGCCGGAGCTCAGCAGCGCGGCCGAGCCGCGGCTGGAGCACGACTCATCGACGAACGCGCTGATCCGGCGCTACCGGGCACTCAAGAGCTAGGAGGTTTCGCTATGCCAACCGACCGGCCAATGCAGCTCGGCATGATCGGCCTGGGCCGGATGGGCGCCAACCTGGTGCGCCGGCTCATGCGGGACGGCCACCGCTGCGTCGCCTACGACGTCAGCGCCGACGCGGTCAAGACGCTGGAAGCCGAGGGCGCGACCGGCGCCGGCTCGCTGGCTGACTTCGTGGCCAGGCTGGACAAGCCGCGCAATATCTGGATCATGGTGCCGGCCGGCATCGTCCAGCCCACCCTGGACCAGCTGACCGGCCTGCTCGACCCGGACGACGTGATCATCGACGGCGGTAACTCCTACTACCGCGACGACATCGAGCGGGCCCGGCAGTGCCGGGCCAGGGGGCTGCATTACGTCGACTGCGGGACCAGCGGCGGTGTTTTCGGGCTTGAACGCGGATTCTGCCTGATGATCGGCGGGGAAACCGAGGCGGTCCGGAGGCTGGACCCCATCTGGCTGACCATCGCGCCAGGCGCGGGCAGCGCGGAGCCGACCCCGGGCCGGACGAAGCCCGGCGGCACCGCCCCGCACGGCTATCTGCACTGCGGGCCCAGCGGAGCCGGGCATTTCGTAAAAATGGTTCATAACGGCATTGAGTACGGGATGATGGCCGCGATCGCCGAAGGGCTGAGCATCATCAAGCACGCGAACGCCGGCCAGGCGCAGGGGGAGGTGGACGCGGAGACCACCCCGCTGCGCGACCCGTGGGCCTACCAGTACGACATCGACGTGGCGGAGGTCGCCGAGGTGTGGCGGCGCGGCTCGGTGGTCAGCTCCTGGCTGGTCGATCTCACCGCCGACGCGCTGGCCCGCTCGCCCGAGCTGGCCGACTTCTCTGGCCGGGTGTCGGACTCCGGCGAGGGCCGGTGGACGCTTGAGGCCGCGATCGACACCGGGGTGCCCGCCGGGGTGATCGCCACCGCGCTGTTCGAGCGGCTGGACTCGCGCGGCAACGGCGAGTTCGCCGCCAAGGTCCTGTCCGCGATGCGGTCGGAGTTCGGCGGCCACGCGGAGAAGAAGAGCTGACCGTGCGGCACGAGCTGACCAGGTGCTCCGGTCTGCTGCCGGACCGGTCAGCGGGCCGCCGCGCCGATCATGACCTGCTCGGCCGACTGGCCGCGGCCCAGCACCACCGCCCAGGTCAGCCGGGGCGGGAACAGCCCGTGCTCGACCACCCCCGGTGCCGCCGACAGCATGCTGGCCAGGGCGGCAGGATCGGTGAACTCGCCGGTGTAGTCGGCGATCACGCCGCCATCCGGGCTGCGCGGCGCGTCCCGGATGGTGACCGGGCCGATCCGGCGCAGCGTGGAGCTGAGCCCGAACTCCAGCAGTTCCAGCGGGACCGGGCTGTGCAGGGCCGGGACCGCCTTGGTCGAGTCGACGATGACCACGAACCGGTCCGCCGCGGCGGCCACGATCTTCTCCCTGGTGTGCGCGCCGCCGCCGCCCTTGACCAGCCAGCCGTCCGGCGTGACCTGATCGGCACCGTCGATCGCGATATCGAACCGGCCGACGCCCTCGAACCGCTCGGTGCGCAGGCCGGCCCGGATGGCGGCGGCCTCGGTCCGCGGCGAGGTGGACACGCAGCGGACCGACAGCCTCCGCCTGGCCAGCGCCGGAAGCAGGTAGGCGACGGTCGTGCCGGTGCCCAGGCCCACGGTCATGCCGTCCTCGACCAGCCCGGCCGCGGCCCGCGCCGCGACGTCCTTCTCCGCCTCGGCGTCGACCGTCATAGCGCCCTCCCCGGGTCCGGCCCGGCCAGCGGGTCCGCCCGCCCCGGGCGGCTGGCAGCCCTCACCAGGGTAGTGGCGGGCGGCCCGGCCGCCGCGCGGAGGCAGCGCGCCGCCCCGCCCGGGCTGGCCGGCCGTCATCGAGCTCACCGCAGAGAGGGGACCTGAGCATGACCGCCGCGACCAGAGGCCAGGCCGCGATGCCCCGGCCCGACAGTCACGTCATCGTGGTGTTCGGCGCGACCGGCGACCTGGCCAGGCGAAAGCTGCTGCCTGGCCTGTACGGGCTGGCCGAGGCCGGGCTGCTGCCCGAGCGGTACCAGATCATCGGTACCTCCCCGGCGGCCAGGGCACCCAGCGAGGCTGAGTTCCGGGCCCGGGCCAGGGACGCCGTCGCCCAGTTCGGCGCCCGCAAGCCCGGCGGCGGGCAATGGCAGCGGTTCGAGGACTCGCTGCACTACGCCGGGGCGGACACCGGCGACCCGGCGCCGCTGGTCGCCGCGGTGCGGCGGGCCGAGCAGGCGCTCGGCGGCCAGCCACGGCGGCTGTTCCACCTGGCGGTGCCGCCGCCTGCGTTCGAGCCGGTGATCGGGATGCTGGGGGCGAGCGGGCTGGCCGAAGGCCCCAGCCGGGTCATCATCGAGAAGCCGTTCGGCACCGACCTGGCCTCGGCCCGGGCCCTGAACGCCCGGATTCACCAGGTGTTCGACGAGTCGCAGGTCTTCAGGATCGACCACTTCCTCGGCAAGGAGTCGGTCGACAACATCCTGGCGCTGCGCTTCGCCAACGGGATCTTCGAGCCGGTCTGGAACCGGCAGCACATCAGCTACGTGCAGATCGACGTGCCGGAAACGCTCTCGATCGAGGGCCGGGCCGGCTTCTACGAGCGGACCGGCGCCTACCGGGACATGGTCGTCACCCACCTGCTGCAAGTGCTCGGCATCGTCGCGATGGAGCCGCCGGCCTCGCTGTCGGCCAGGGCGTTGCGTGATGAGAAGGAGAAGGTGTTCGAGTCGATGCCGCCCATCGACGTCAGGCAGGTGGTGCGGGGCCAGTACGCCGGCTACCAGGACGAGCCGGGCGTGGCACCCGGCACGCAGACCGAGACCTTCGTGGCGGTGCGGGCCGCGGTGGACAACTGGCGCTGGTCGGGCGTGCCGTTCTGCCTGCGTACCGGCAAGGCCCTTGGCGCCAGCCGCCAGCTGGTCACGCTCGGCTTCCACCAGCCGGCGATCGCGATGTTCCCGGTCGACCGGGAGAGGTGCCCGGACGGCCCCGCCAACAGGCTCGCCATCGACTTCCAGGACCCCGGCTCCATCACCGCGCACTTCCTGGCCAAGGAACCGGGCCCGCAGATGGTGCTGGGCGCGGCGGACATGACGTTCCGCTATGGCGAGTCCTTCAGCGCCCAGCATGACCTGGAGGGGTATCAGCGGCTGATCCACGACGCGATGCTCGGTGACCAGACGCTGTTCACCAGGGCCGACGGGATCGAGCGGCTGTGGGAGATCTCCGGGCCGCTGCTGGACAACCCGCCGCCGGCCGAGCCCTACCAGAAGGGCTCATGGGGCCCGGAGTCAGCCAGCCGGATCGCGGCTCCCTACCGGTGGAGCCTGCCCGAGCCTGACCCGCCCGCCCGGCGGCCGGCCTGATCCGCCCGCCGGGCTGGGCCGCCAGCCGGCCTGGCCGCCCGGCGCGAACCGGCGCCGCGCCATCGTGAGCCGGCGCTGCCGCCCGGGCCCGCCCATGGCAGCGCCGGCCATGCGATCCTGAGTGCTGAGCGTTACCATCGCTCATGCCCAGTCTGGCCGGATGGGGGTGAGAGCTGGTGACCCGGTTTCTCGACCGCATCGACGCGGGATGGCGTCTTGGCGAGCGGCTGCAGGAACTGCGCGGCGCGGACGTGGTCGTGCTGGGCCTGCCCAGGGGCGGGGTGCCGGTCGCGGCCGGGGTCGCGCACGCGCTGAACGCCCCGCTGGATGTCATCATCGTCCGCAAGCTGGGCGTGCCCAGGCAGCCGGAGTTCGCGATGGGCGCCATCGGCGAGGGCGGGGTCCGCATCATCAGCGACGAGATCGTCGCGATGGCGCGGGTGAGCCCGCGGGAACTGGCGGCCATCGAGGAGCGCGAGCGGGCCGAACTGGCCCGGCGGGCGCAGCGGTTCCGGGGCGCCCGGGCGCCGCTGCCGATGGCCGGGCGGATCGTGGTCGTGGTCGACGACGGCGTCGCGACCGGGTCGACCGCCCGGGCCGCCTGCCGGGTCGCCCGGGCGCATCACCCGGCCGGCGTGGTGCTGGCGGTGCCGGTCGGGCACACCGACGCGATCGAGAGCCTGCGCGGCGACGCGGACGAGGTCATCTGCCTGAGCCAGCCACGGTCGCTGACGGCGATCGGCGAATGGTATGAGGACTTCTCCCAGACCACCGACGAGGAGGTCGTCAACCTGCTGGCCGACGCGGCCAGCGGAACCGACCCGCCCAGTGCCCGTCCGCCCAGTGCCCGTCCGCCCAGTGCCGATCCGCCCGGAACTGACGCGCCCGGAACTGACGCGCCCGGGACTGGCCCGCCCGGGACTGGCCCGCCCGGGACGGGCGCGCGCGGGGCGGCGGCTGACCCGGTCGGGCCGGGTCCGGCCGACCGGGACGTGGTGCTGTACGCCGGCGCGGTGACCCTGGCCGGGCACCTCACGATGCCAGCCGGCGCGGCCGGGCTGGTGCTGTTCGTGCACGGCAGCGGCAGCAGCAGGCTCAGCCCGCGCAACCGGATGGTGGCGGGCGCGCTGAACAGCGCGGGCCTGGGCACCCTGCTGTTCGACCTGCTGACCCCGGCTGAGGAGATCGACCGGGGCAACGTGTTCGACATCGAGCTGCTGGCCCAGCGGCTGGCCGAGGTCACCAGGCAGCTGGACTACCCGGGCCTGCGGGTCGGCTACTTCGGGGCCAGCACCGGGGCGGCGGCGGCGCTGTGGGCGGCCACCGAGCCGGGCAGCGAGGTGGCCGCGATCGTGTCCAGGGGCGGCAGGCCCGACCTGGCCGCGGCCCGGCTGCCGCGGGTCAGCGCGCCGACCCTGCTGATCGTCGGCGGCGCCGACCAGCCGGTGCTGGACCTGAACGCCCGCGCGCAGCGGGCCCTGCGCTGCCCTAACAGCATGGTCGTCATCCCCGGGGCCACTCACCTGTTCGAGGAGCCAGGCGCGCTGCCCGCGGTGGCGCACCAGGCCCGGGCCTGGTTCAGCACGCACCTGGCCGCAGCCGGCAGCGGCACCGCGGGCTGACCGTGAATAGGCCTCCCGGGCCGCATGTGCGCTGGGGCCGGGAGGCACGGATCGCGGGGGGTGGCGTTTGCTATCAGATTTCTACGGTAATGGTTCGCTGCGTGGCGCTTTCCTGCACCACCGCCATCTTGGTACCTGGCTTGACGCTGCTGCACAGGACTTTGGCCGGGCCGCCCTTGGTGAACGGAACAAATCCCGCCATGCAATGTGACCATACCCCCGTGCTGCTATTTTGCAGCCAGCCCTCATAATGGTCAGTCGCGCTGACCGAGGTGAGATTGAGGTCGAGGCAGGTCGTCTGCGAGGCCGGGGGCTTGGTGAAGACCGTCCCGCCCGTCGGGTGCGGCCCGTTGGGCCCTGTTGCGAGGTTAGATGTCTTGCCGGACTGGTTGACACAGGCCCGTTTCGCGGGCGCGGCGGTCGCGGCGCCCGCCGCGGCCGGAACCGACATCGCGACCAGGCCGCCGACGGCGACCAGGCTTACGCTGGTGATTACTAAACGGCGTGCTAACGCATGAATTGATCGTTCCACTGGCGTTCCCCTCGTAATTATTGCCACCCGTTCGGCACCCCTCTGCCGACGAAGTACCACTCTGGCAGATTACGCGAGAATTGTCAGTAATGAAACAGTCAAGACATATCTAAAAGACGATTGATGCGGGTGTTTAAGCTGGGTCGGCAGCGAGTTAGGCTGGCGCGTTTCCGAATTGATTCGGGGCCAGGGCCGCGCGGTCCGGCCCGGGAGGCGGGCCGGACCGCGGCAGGTCACGCGGCGACCGCGGCGGGCGCGGTGGCCGGCTCCAGGGCCAGCCGCAGCACCTCGCGCACGTCGGTGACAGGGTGGACGTCCAGCTCGGCCAGCACGCTGGCGGGCACGTCCTCCAGGTCGGGCTGGTTGCGCGCGGGGATCAGCACGGCGGCGATCCCGGCCCGGTGCGCGGCGAGCAGCTTCTGCTTGAGCCCGCCGATCGGCAGCACCCGGCCGGTCAGCGAGACCTCGCCGGTCATCGCCACCTCCGACCGGACCAGCCGCCCCGACAGCAGCGAGGCCAGCGCCGTGGTCATCGTGATGCCCGCGCTCGGGCCGTCCTTCGGCACCGCGCCGGCCGGCACGTGCACGTGCACGCCCCGGTCCTTCAGGTCGCCGACCGGCAGCTCCAGCTCGGCGCCGTGCGAGCGCAGGTAGGACAGCGCGATCTGGGCCGACTCCTTCATCACCTCGCCCAGCTGGCCGGTCAGGGTCACCCCGGTGCTGCCGGTCTCCGCGTCAGCGAGCGACGCCTCGATGAACAGCACGTCGCCGCCGGTCCCGGTGACCGCCAGGCCGGTGGCCACCCCGGGCACCGCGGTCCGGTCGGCCGACTCCGGCGTGTGCCGGGGATGCCCCAGGTAACCGTGCAGGTCCTCGGGGCCGACGGTGACCGGCAGCTCAGCCTGGCCGTCAGCCAGCCGGGCGGCGATCTTCCGCAGGACCCGGGCGATGGACCGCTCCAGCGCCCTGACCCCGGCCTCCCGGGTGTACTCGGCGCTCAGCCGGCGCAGCGCGCCCTCGGTGACGGTCACGTCCGCGGCCTCCAGCCCGGCCCGCTCCAGCTGCCTGGGCAGCAGGTGATCCGCGGCGATCGTCACCTTCTCGTCCTCGGTGTAGCCGTCGAGGCTGACGACCTCCATCCGGTCCAGCAGCGGGTCGGGGATCGCCTCGGCGATGTTGGCCGTCGCGATGAACAGCACGTCGGACAGGTCCAGCTCGACCTCGAGGTAGTGGTCGCGGAACGTGTGGTTCTGCGCCGGGTCGAGCACCTCGAGCAGCGCCGCGGTCGGGTCTCCCCGGTAGTCGGCGCCCAGCTTGTCGACCTCGTCCAGCAGGATCACCGGGTTCATCGAGCCGGCCTCGCGGACCGCCCGGACGATCCGGCCAGGCAGCGCGCCGACGTAGGTCCGCCGGTGACCGCGGATCTCGGCCTCGTCCCGGACGCCGCCGAGCGCGACCCGGGCGAACTTGCGGCCCATCGCGCGGGCCACCGACTCGCCCAGCGAGGTCTTACCGACGCCGGGCGGCCCCGTCAGGGCCAGCACCGCGCCGCTGCGGCGGCCGCCGACCAGGGTCAGGCCCTTGTCCTCGCGCCGCTTGCGCACCGCCAGGTACTCGATGATCCGGTCCTTGACGTCGGTCAGCCCGGCGTGGTCGGCGTCCAGGATCGCCCGGCTGCCGGCGATGTCGTAGGAGTCGCTGGTCCGCTCGTTCCACGGGATCTCAAGGACGGTGTCCAGCCAGGTCCTGATCCAGCTCGCCTCGGGCGAGGCGTCCGAGGACCGCTCCAGCTTGGCCGCCTCGCGCAACGCCGCCTCGGTGACCTTCTCCGGCAGCCCGGCCCTCTCGATCCTGGCCCGGTAGTCCTCTTCTTCCGAGCCCGGCTCGCCGTCCAGCTCGGCCAGCTCCTTGCGGATCGCGGCCAGCTGCTGGCGCAGCAGGAACTCGCGCTGCTGGCGCTCCATGCCCTCGCGGACGTCGTTCTGGATGGTCTCGGCCACGTCCAGCTCGGCCAGGTGCTCACGGGCCCAGCCCGCCAGCAGCTCAAGCCGCCGCTCCGGGTCGATGGTCTCCAGCAGCCCGGCGCGCTGGCGCAGGCTCAGGTACCCCGCGTACCCGGCGCTGTCGGCCAGCGCCGATGGGTCGGTCAGCCGCCGTAGCGCGTCAACGACCTGCCAGGCACCGCGCTTCTCCAGGATGGCGGTGGCCAGGCCGCGGTACTCGCGGGCCAGTTCCTGGGCGCGCTCGGTGACGGCGGGCTCATCCTGCACGGTGCCCTCGACCCACAGGGCGGCGCCGGGGCCGACGGTCCCGGTGCCGATCCTGACCCGGGACAGTCCGCGGATCACCGCGGCCGGCTCACCGCTGGGCAGCCTGCCGATCTGCTCGATCTCGCCGAGCGTGCCCACCGGGGCGTACTTGCCGTCGAGCCGGGGCACGAGCAGCACCCGCGGCTTGGCGTCGGGCTGGCCGGACTGGCCAGCCGACAGCTGCGCCGCCTCGATGGACGCGCGCACCTCCGCGCCGGAAATGTCCACCGGCACGACCATGGTGGGCAGCACCACGGTGTCACCCAGCGCCAGCACCGGGAGCGAGAGGGTTTCGCTCATATCGGGTCACTTCCCTAGTCGCCTTACTTGATTACATCCCTACAACAAGGGGTGGCCCGGTTTGTTTCCCCGTCCCGTTCGCGGTGAGCGGACGCGCCCGCGCGGCCCGCCCGGCACGCCCGGCACGCCTGCCCGGCCGGCCTGCCCGCCCGCCCGGCGGGGCGGCAGTAGCCGGCGGACCACGACTACGGGGTCTTGCCGTACGCGTCGTGGTAGTTCCACCACGCGTACGGCGGGGTCTGCGGATAGCCCTCCGGCGAGTCCTCCCACTCCTCCTGACGGCCGAACGCCGTGATATCCAGGTAGCTCCAGGTGCTTCCCATCGCCTCGGCGCCCCGGCTGTTGAGGAAGTAGGTCCGGTAGATCCGCTCGCCGTCACGGACGAAGGCGTTGGTCCCGTGCCACTCGTCCACGCCGAAGTCTTTGTCAAAGTCGTCGGTGATCGTGTACCACGGGATCAGCTCCCAGCCCATGCGCTCCTTCAGGCCCTGGATCTCGGCCTGGGGGGCGCGCGAAACGAAC
>DATBGO010000226.1:0-1839 GCA_036558005.1 Streptosporangiaceae bacterium
GGGGTGCAGCCGTGGTCCAAGGCCGGAATCATCGTCAAGGCGAGCACCCGCCAGGGGTCGGCGTACGCGGCGATGATGGTCACCGGAAGCCACGGGGTGCGGATGCAGTGGGACTTCACCCATGACGTGGCCGGGCTGACCGGGACGGTGTCCGCCGCCTCGCCGCGCTGGCTCCGGTTGACCCGGTCCGGCGACACGATTACCGGCTACGACTCCGCCGACGGCGCGCACTGGACCCGGGTCGGCATCGCCACGCTGGCCGGGCTGCCGACCACCGCGCAGGCCGGGCTGTTTGCCGCCTCGCCCGGCTACTCGGTGACCTCGAGGTCATTCGGCGGTTCATCCTCCACGGGGGGCCCGACCCTGGCCAGTGCGGTCTTCGACCGGGTGGGTCGGCAGGGCACCTGGCCGGCGAGCCGGTGGACCGGCGAGGACATCCAGGGGGCCTTTGACAAGGCGCTCCCGGTGTCGGCGCAAGGGTTTACGCAGGCCGCAGGCCGGTTCACCGTGTCCGGGTCCGGCGACATCGCCCCGGCCACCGATGACATCGACGTGATCAGGCACACCCTGGCGGGGACTTTCGCCGGGCTGATCGCCGTGGTGGTGATCGGCGTCATGTTCGTCACCGCGGAGTATCGGCGCGGGATGATCAGGACCACGTTCACGGCCAGCCCGCGACGCGGTCGGGTGCTGACCGCCAAGGCGATCGTGCTCGCGGCGGTCACGTTCGCGGCCGGGCTCGTCGCGGTCGCGGTCACGATCCCGCTCGGCGAGCACTTGCTGCACGAGAGCGGCAATCCGATCCCGCCGGTCACGGCGCTCACCTGGCTGCGGGTCGCGGCCGGCACGGCCGCGCTGCTGGCCGTGGCCGCCGTGCTCGGGCTAGCCGTGGGCACGCTGCTGCGGCGCAGTGCTGGGGCGATCACCGCGGTGATCGCCGGCATCGTGCTGCCGTATCTGCTCGCGGTCACCCCGGGGATCCTGCCGGCCGGCGTCGAGCAGTGGCTGGTCCGCGTCACCCCGGCGGCCGCGTTCGCTGTCCAGCAGAGCATCCAGCACTACCCCCAGGTCACCCAGGACTATACGCCGGGGAACGGGTACTTCCCGCTGGCGCCGTGGGCCGGGTTCGCGGTGCTGTGCGCCTGGGCGGCGGCTGCCCTCGTCCTCGCGCTGTTCCTGCTCCGCCGGAGGGACGCATGACGGACGTGGTACACGCCGAGTGGACCAAGGTGCGGACCCTGCCCGGCACCGGCTGGCTGCTGCTGGCCGCGGCCGCGCTGACCGTGGCGGTCGGCGCGGCCGCGGCGAACTCGGTGACCTGCCCGGCCGGTGCCTGCCAGCTCGATCCGGCCAAGGTCAGCCTCACCGGCGTCGACCTCGGCCAGGTCATCGTCGCGATCGTGGCCGTGACCGTGGTCAGCGGTGAGTACAGCACCGGGATGATCCGCCTCACGCTGGCCGCCACGCCCCGGCGGTGGCGGGTACTGGCCGCCAAGGCCGCCGTCGTCAGCGCCGTGACCCTGGCCACGGGGGCGGTCGCGGTGCTGGCCTCGGTGCTGGCCGGGGGACTGCTGCTGGGCCGGCACGGGATCACCGCCGCGCACGGCTACGAGGCCCTGTCGCTGGGGAACGGGCCCGTGCTGCGCGCTGCCGCGGGTTCGGTGCTCTACCTGGTGCTGATCGCACTGTTCAGCGTCGGCGTCGCCGCGGCGGTCCGGGATTCCGCGGTGGCGATCGGGGTAGTGCTCGCGCTGCTCTTCCTGTTCCCGATCTTGTCGAGCACGATCACCAGCCCGGGCTGGCACCGGCACCTGGAGCAGCTCAGCCCGATGACCGCGG
>DATBGO010000227.1:0-83213 GCA_036558005.1 Streptosporangiaceae bacterium
GCGAGCCCGGCGGCGATGACGGCGCATCAGGCCGTCCCGGCGGCGGGCGCGGCGAATCCGGTCCAGCCCAAGGCGGTCAACCAGCTGGACTGCAACGGGTACAGCACCAAGTACAAGGCGCTGCGGCCCGGCTCGAAGATGAACTGCACCGACCCGATCATGCGCGAGCAGGAGACGGTCAACGGCAAGAAAGTCACCAAGACCGAGCGGTTCGAGGACAACGGCCATTACATCGGCCACGACGAGCCCAGCGTCAAGTTCATCTCCAACGCGGCCGGCTCGGGCAACACGATGAGCTACTTCGTGAAGCTGCCGGTCGACCCGAAGAAGGCGCTGACCCCCACCGGCAGCATCACCAGCTACGCCGAGCTGAGCATCGCCCCCTGGTTCGGGCTGCCGATGTGCGACCCGAACTCGTTCCCGCAGAACCCCTGCACCCCCGACAGCGACAGCAACACCGGGCTGGGCGCGCCGACCGACGCCGGCTCGGCGTTCATGGAGCTGCAGTTCTACGCCCCCGGGTACGCGCCGTTCGCCGACAACGAGAGCTGCAGCAAGACGCAGTGGTGCTCGGCGATGACCATCGACAGCCTGGAGGGCACCTTCGGCTTCGCGTTCCTCAACCCGGCCTGCGAGGAGCCGGTCAACTTCGCGTTCCTGCAGCGCAACGGCGTCCCGGCCGGGCCGCCGAGCCCGCAGCTGTCCGACATCTCCACCGAGACGCCCGACAACCAGACGCTGAAGATGAACGGCGGCGACGTGATCGAGATCATGATCAGTGACCCGGCCGCGGGCTTCACTACCACGATCAAGGACCTGACCACGCACAAGACCGGCACCATGACCGCGAGCGCCGCGAACGGGTTCATGAACACCGACCTCAACACCTGCGCCGGGACGCCGTTCACGTTCCACGCCGAGTACAGCACCGCCAGCCCGCAGAACCAGGTGCCCTGGGCCGCCCTGGAGGGCGGCGTGCTCATGCAGCAGGAGATCGGCCACTTCGAGACCTGCAACTCGCTCAGCAACCAACTGCCGGTCAGCATCACCGAGGGCGACGGGCAGACGCTGTCGGACCCGCAGGTCTTCCAGACCTGCAACGGCGGCACCGAGGGACCGGACGCCACCGGGGAAGGCCCCTGCGACCCGACGACGTTCCTCTGCGAGAACTCCACCACCGAGGGTGTCTCGGGGCCGGTCGCGTGCCCGACCAACGACGCGGGCAGCGGCGCGCTGTGCGAGTTCTCCGACGCCAACTGCTTCCCCAAGGGCAGCAGGACCGTCACGATCAACGGCACGCCGACAAAGGAAACCGCCCCGCTAGCCGCGTGCCTGGACAACGAGTTCCAGAATGGCGACCTGGACTTCGACGGCACCAGCTACCAGTCCTTCACCTGGCCGGACGGGACGAAGAACCATCCGACACCGTTCCAGTACGTCGGGCCGTTCGACGCTACGGGTAAGCCATACCCGCAGATCCAGTTCGAGTCGAACGCGCCCGCGTCCGAGTCCCTGTGCGACGTGTCCACCGGCACCAACTGTGACGTGAAGCCGCTGGGCTCGGCGTTCTACCCGTTCTGGTCGCTGAACAACTCCGCGCGGCTGGCCGGCACGCATGTCCCGCGCGGCGCCTGCACGTGGAACTTCGGCAGCGTGATACCGGGCCTGACCACGCAGTCGTTCGGCGGGGACGCCGAGTACGGGGTGCCTGATGTCGCCCGGTTCGGCGGCACCAACACCAGCCCCGTCATGGCGAACCCGGCGGTGACCGGGAGCTGCCCGTCCTTCAATCAGCCCAGTAAGCGGTAACGCGACGCGGCGCTAGCCGAAGCAGGCCGGGCCTGCCACCCGCACCCAGCGGGGGCAGGCCCGGCCTGTCGCTGCCGGTCAGCTTGCCGCTGCCCGCTAGCTGCCGCTGCCCGGCCGGCCGGGGCGGGCGGGCCCGGCGCCGGCCTCCAGGTAGCCCCACGAGGCGCAGATGCCCGCGAGCTCGGCGGGGACCTGCTCCGGCGGCGGCGCGGCCTCCTGGATCCGGCCCGACCGGATCTTCTCCGAACTGTCGCCCAGGCCCACGGCGAAGCCCTCGTGCTCGAACCGGCCGTAGTCCAGCATCCGCGGCTCGAACGGCACGCCGAGGAAAGCGCAGATCTCGCGCACGGTCGCTTCCGGGTCGGCGGTCAGTTCCTCGTACCGGACGGTGAGGCCATCCAGCGCGCTACGGGCCTCTTCCAGCGTGCTCATGTAGCGCAGTCCCTTGGCCAGGGCCTCGCCGAAGCTGCCGTCCTCGTCCGGATGCCAGTTGCCGTTCCACTGGCTGTGCAGCGAAGCCACCGACGCCGCCGGGTGCCGCAGCAGGAAGATGAACCTCGCGTCCGGCCAGCAGGTGGCGATCTGCTTCCAGACCAGCACGTTGCTGGGGGTCTTGACCACGATGGTGGGCTTGCCGCTGCGTTCCAGCGCGTCCGCGAGCACCCGGTCCCACAGCAGGTAGTCCAGCTCGTCGACGGTGAGCCTGAGGTTATCCAGGGATGCCTTGATCCACTTGGTCTCGGCCCGCACCCGCAGCTGCTTGAGCGGCAGCTCAGGCGGCGCGTACAGGCCCGGGTGGCTGCCCATGATGGCCCGCAGCAGGGTGGAGCCGGCCCGGGCGGCGGAGAAGATGAACACCGGCCCGGTCAGCAGCCGCCCGCCGCGCGGCGGCGGGATGTGCGACACCCGGGCCGACGGCGGCCGGGTCAGCTGACGCCCGGTCAGCCGCACCAGCAGCGCGTTGGTCCGCTCGGGCGGCGGCATCCGCCAGGCGCGGTCCTGCGGCGGCCTGGACAGCTGATATCCGGTCGCCCCTACCAGGAGCGCGTTAGTCCGCTCTTTCCAGCCCATAAGAGCACAATGTACAGGGCCGCCCGAATTTGATCCGGCGGTCGCGATATGAATCTGGCCGCCTGGTCTGGCCGGGCGGCCGCAGCGGGATTACCGTCAGCCCGAAGGCCCCCGTCCAGGTAGCGCGGGCTGACACGCAGCCGCTTTCGAGAAAGGCCGGCAGTGATCCCCACCCCCAACGCGGTTACCGCTGATTATCTCGCCGACATCACCCGGCTCGGCAGGCCCGCTGACGCGCTCATCGGCGTCGCCCACCGGTACTTCGACCTGTCCAAGACAACCTACGCCGGCCGGTGCCTGACCAGGCCGGTTTTCCTCGACCACGCGCAGTTCTCCCGGCTGAGCCGCGATTTAGCGTGCCTGGACGCGGCGCTGTCCAGCCTGCCGGGCCGGCTGTTCGGCGGCGACCTGGCCGCCTTCGCCCGCGCCGCCGGGATGACCGGCGCCCAGGTCACCGCCATCATGCGGACGCCGAGCGCGGCGCCGACCGCGCTGGCCAGGGCCGACTTCTATCCGGACGAGACCGGCTTCCGGCTGATCGAGATCAACAAGGGCAGCGCGATCGCGGGCCTGGACACCGCGCTGCTGAACAGCGCCTTCCTCACCGACCCGCGGTTCGCCGAGTTCGCGTCGTCGCAGGGCCTCGCGCACGTGGACACGATGGCGGCGATGGTGGCGACGCTGCGGTCAGAGTGCGGCCTGCCAGGCGATGACCGGCTGCTGGTCGCGGCCGCCGACTGGCCGGCCTCCTTCCCCAACCTGGAGCCGCGGCTGCGCTACAGCGCGCAGCTGCTGGCCGGGTACGGCCTGGACGTGGTGCCCTGCCACCTGGGCCAGGTGTCGGTGCGTGACGGCCGGGTCTGGGTGACCGGGCAGGACCGGCCGGTGGACGTGATCTACCGGCTGTTCATGGTCGAGGACCTGCTCCAGCCGGAGGCCGCCGCGCTGGTCGACCCGGTGCTGCGGGCGGCGCAGGACGGCGCGGTGCGGATCTTCGCCCCGCTGGACGCCGAGCTGTATGGCAGCAAGGCCGCCCTGGCGCTGCTGTCCGACGAGGCGAACCGGGGCCTGTTCACCCCGGCCGAGCTGGAGAGCCTGGATGCGATCCTGCCGTGGACCCGGATGGTCAGGCCCGGCCCGGTCACCGTCGACGGGCACCAGGCTGACCTGCGCGAGTACGCGCTGGCCCAGCGCGAGGATCTGATACTCAAGCCGACCCTGCTGCACGGCGGCATCGGCGTGGTGCCCGGCTGGCTGGCCACCCCGCAGGACTGGGCCGCGCGGCTGGACGCGGCCATGCACGGGCCGCACGTGCTGCAGCGGCGGATCCGGCCGCGGCCAGAGCCGTTCCCGGCGGACGGCGGGCTGGAGGCGTGGGTCCTGCAGTGGGGCATCATCCTGGGCAGCGAGGGCTACAGCGGGGTGATCGCGCGCGGCAGCACCGACCCCGACGTCGGGCTGGTCAGCATGCCCTCCGGCGCCACCGGCACCTGCTGCTTCTTCCAGGACGGGCAGCGGGCGGCGGCCGCCTGACCGTCAGCCGTCCCCGGCCAGGTCGCTGACCACGCTGACGATCTGCCAGCGGTCATCCAGCCTGATCAGGGCGAAGATGTCGATGGCCGGGACCGGGTCGCGGCGCGCGAAGTTCATGGTGAAGTGCTGCCTGATGGTGGCGACCGACCCGGTGATGTCGATGTCGCGGGCCTGCGGCAGCTCGGTATAGCCCTCCTCGCGCAGGCCCTCGCGCAGCTGCGCCCTGGCGTACTCGGCCAGGCTCAGCACGCTGATCGCGGGATCGCCGGGGAAGACCCGCAGCGCCAGGATCGCCCGCTCGTGGAAGCACTGGCGGAAGCCCGCCCAGTCGGGTTCCCCGCCGGGCTCGAACGACAGCAGCTCGTAGGCCGCGTCGACGACCTCACCCGGTGACCGTGGCCCCACCTGCACAAGCTTACCGGCTCCCATTGACTTGTCTATCGGTTGATAGAAAGATATTGTGAGTATGGAGCCAGATCAGCCGGTGCCGCTCAGCGAGAACGCGCCAGGGGCACGGCAGGTGATGGTCGTGATGCGGGACGGGGTGCGCCTGGCCACCGACGTCTATCTCCCGGGGTCGTCGGCGGGCACCTGGCCGGCTGTCCTCGTGCGCACCCCCTACGACAAGGGATCGGCGTTCACCTTCCTGCCGCGGATCGCCGCGGAGTTCACCGCGCGCGGGTACGCGTTCGTGGCCCAGGACGTCCGCGGCCGTGGCCGGTCGGAGGGCGAGCGCAGGCCGCTGGAGTTCGAGGTCGCCGACGGCTACGACACGCTGGCCTGGCTGGCCGCGCAGCCGTGGTCCGACGGCGCCGCCGGCATGTTCGGCGACTCCTACCTCGGCTTCACCAGCCTGGCCGCCGCGGTCAGCGGCCATCCGGCGCTGCGCGCGATCGTGCCCAGGATGATCGGCACCGGCCGGGCGGTCGACCACGACGGCGCCTACAGCATGGAACTGGTCGAGTGGGCGGCCAACTACTGGATGGATAACCGCTGCTATGCCCGCAAGGTCGACTGGTCGGTGACGCCGCTGAGCGATGTGATCGAGCGCAGCACGGGCCGGCGCTGCCCCCCCTACGAGCGGCTTCGCGCCCTGACGGTGGCCGGGCGCGAAGCCGCCAGCCTGGCGTTCTTCGGCACCGCCGACCCGCGGGGCGCGATCAGGATCCCGGTCCTGCACTGGACCGGCTACTGGGACCTGCGGGCGGGCTCGTGCCTGGCCGACTACCTGGACATGCGCGGCAGGCCGGAGCTGGCAGCAGCGCAGTACCTCATCCTGGACGCCATCGACCACGAGTTCTACCCGGCCGGGTACGACGGCCCGGCGGCCGGCCTCGGCGAGGCGCCCAGCGCGGCAGCGATCGAGGAGCTCATCCCGGCCTACACCGCAGCGGTGCTGGAGTTCTTCGACCGGCACGTCCGCCGGGACGCCGCCGCGGCCGGAGCCGGGGCCGGGGCCGGGACGGCCCGGGTGCGCTGGCACCTGGCCTACGACGGCTGGCGGGAGGCCGCGGAGTGGCCGCCGCCCGGCGCCAGGCCGCGCGAGCTGGCGCTCGCGGCCGACGACGCCGCCGCCTGGCTGCACGACCCCGCCGACCCGGTGCCCAGCCTGGCCGCGAACCCGTGGTCGATCCTGTCCGACCCGCCCGACGAGCGGGTCGCCGAGAGCCGCGCCGACGTGCTCACCTGCACCAGCGCGGAGCTGTCCAGCGCGCTGGACCTGGCCGGCCCGGTGACCGTCGCGCTGGCCATCGACGCGGACGCGCCGTCCATGCACGTGTTCGCCAAGCTGGTCGACGTATGGCCGGACGGGACCGCGCGCCGGGTGCTGCTGGGCGCCAGGGCGGTCCCGGCCAGCCAGTACCAGAGCACCATCTGGATCCGGCTCGGCCACACCGGCTACCGGATGCGGCCCGGTCACCGGATCCGGGTGGAGATCGCCAGCAGCTGCTACCCGCTGTTCGAGCTGCATCCGGGCACCGCCGACGACCCGTGGACCGCGACCACCCGCCAGCCGGTCGCGGTCCGCCTCACCAGCTCCGGCCTGCGCCTGCGGCTCACCGAGCTGCCGGCGTCCACCGCGTAACGCAGGATGCTCGCGTCGACGATCATTAGAGGTGCTCGGTGCCGTCGAGAAGCGCTCGCGTTGCAGTCGTTCGGCGGCCGCGGCCACGTCGTCGTCGAGCCTGATTGTCGCAGGTCCCGGGCCGGCTAGCCGAGCAGCCAGCGGCGGTACCAACCGGTGATGTCCCCGGCGAGGGCGACTTGGGTGTCGCGCCGGGCGAAGTCGTGTCCCTCGCCCGGATAGAACCGCAGCCGCACCGGGCAGCCGGCCTGCCGCAGCCCGGTCGCGAACTCCGCCGCCTGGCCGGGCGGCACGATCGAGTCGGCGGTGCCGTGCGCGAGCAAGGTGGGGGTGGTGACCGCCTGGGCGTAGGTCAGCGGCGAGCGGGTGTCGTAGGCGCCGCCGATCCGGTACGGGTCGTCGCGCAGGTAGAGCTGATCCCAGGCGCCGACGGAGCTGGTGCCGTGCTGGCTGCGCCAGTTCGAGTTGCCCGCGCCGACCACGGCCGCGTCGAACCTGCTGGTCTGGGTGATCAGCCATGCGGACATGAAGCCGCCGTAGCTCCAGCCGCCCACCCCGAGCCTGCCCGCGTCTACCGGGTAGCTGGCCACGCAGTGGTCGATGCCGGCCAGGATGTCGGCGGCGTCGGCCCCGGCCATGTCCCCGATCACCGCCTCGGCGAACGCGCTGCCCCAGCCCATGCTGCCGCGCGGGTTCGGCAAAAACACCGCGATCTGGTCAGCCGCGATCAGCTCCGGCAGCGCGCCCAGGATCCACGGGCTCGCGGCCGCGAAGAACAGGTGCTTGTGCAGGAAGTTCGGGCCGCCGTGGATCCAGGTGACCAGCGGCGGCGGCGGTCCCGCCGCGGCCGGCACGATCAGGATCCCCGACAGCCGGGTGCCGTCCGCGGCCTGCCAGCTGACGTCGTGGAAGTCCGGGTGCGGCCACGACCTGGCGGCCGGGTTCAGGTCGGTGAGCTGGCGCCAGTCCAGCCCGTCGCCGGCCCCCCGCGCGGTCCATACCTCCCGGGGGGTGAGCGGGTCCTCCCTGGTGGTGGCCAGCAGGCCGTCCCGTGACACCGAGATCCGCGGCCAGAACCGCTCGAACGAGGCCCTGTCCCGCCACCGGATCCGCGGCGGCCCGCCGCCGGGACTGGCCTGGCCGACCGCCTGCTGGCCGGACACGTACGCGGCGAACGTCAGCGCCCCCGGCCGGGGCCAGGCCAGCGAGGTGACGGTGACCGGCTGGCCGCGGGTGAGATTGGCCAGCGCTCCGGTGCGCAGGTCGACCACGCACAGGTCGCCGCCGATGATGTCGCGGTCGCTGCGCGCGCCCATCACGACCGCGATGCGCCGGCCGTCCGGCGACCACACCGGGTCGGCGATCTGCCGGCAGATCCCGGCAAGGTCGGGCTCGCCTGGCTCCCTGGCGTGCCCGTCGATCACGGTGGCGGCGCCGGCCGCGTCGGTCAGGGCCAGCCTGCTGGTGAACCAGTCGCCCTCCCCCGGCTCGTCGGACACCACGGCGGCGAACCGGGTGCCATCGGGCGACCAGCTGTACTCCCAGACGTGGACGGTGTCCGGTGAGCCGGGCACGGCCGTGTCCGCGGCGGGGTCCAGGATCCAGATCCTGGCCCGGCGCGGCGCGGGCAGCCAGTCCGGGCCGGCCTGCGGCGAGCCCCGCTCCTCCGGTTCGCTGGCCAGCACCGCGATCCTGGTGCCGTCCGGCGACCAGGCGGGCGCGCTGACCGGGCCGAGGCTGGCGCCGAGCCGCCGCGGCGGCGCGTCCCACGGGCTGGCCGTGAACAGGGCGTGCTCGCCGTCGGGCGGGGCCAGCAGGTAGCACAGCGCGGCCGAGTCCGGCGACCAGCGCGGGCTGGCCGCGCTGGCGGCCGGCCCGGTCACCGGCACCGCCTGGCCGGCCTCCGGCGGCGGGCCGGCCTCCGCGGCGGCCGGCCAGGGCCCCGGCTGGCCGTCAGCCAGCTCGCTGACCATGACCCGGGCCAGCGGGTGCCGGGTGCCGGCCGCGGCCAGGTCGCCGACGGTATAGGCGACCCGCAGGCCGTCCGGGCTGATCGCCACGTCGGCCGGGCCGCGCAGGCTGAGCGCGAGCTCGGGGGTGAGCCTGGCTGGCTGGCCGGTCATGCCGGCACGGTCAGCAGGGCGCGCGGGTTGTCGGTGGTGATGGCGCGCAGCACCGGCGCCGGCACCCCCGCCGCGGCCAGCGCGGGCAGGAACCGCTCGCTGACATAGGTGAGCCCGTGCCCGCCCAGGTAGCGCAGCTCCTCGGCCTGCGCGAGGTCATGCGAGAACAGCAGCTGCCCGGCGTACCCCAGCTCGACCATCTCCCGCACCAGCCTTACCAGCAGCTCGGTCACCTTGGGCGGCTGCAGGCTGAGGTTGTCGAGCTGCACGTAGGCGCCGCGCTGCGCGATCCGCTGCCAGTACGACAAGACCGGCCAGCTGTCGCAGTGCCCGATAGCGACCCGGCGCGGGTCGACGCCTTCCTCTTCCAGCAGGTCGAGCTGGAGCAGGCCGACCTCCGACCGCCAGGCGTGCGCCGACAGCGGGACCCCGGTGGCCAGCTGAGCGCGGGCGTAGGCCCGGTGCAGCCGCTCGTCCATCGGCGTCAGCCAGCTGCCGACCGGCCCGAACTCGCCGATGATCCCCGGCCTGATGCCGGTCTCCTGGTCGCCGCCGGTGATGTCGGCGATCAGCTGCTCGGCGATGTCGCCGGTGCTGCGCCGGTCCAGCCGGTCCTGCGGCGGCAGCGACGCGTCGGTGTACCAGCCGGTGGACATCACGATCGCCACCCCGCTGCGCCGTGACAGCGCGGCCAGCCCGGCCGGGTTCCGGCCCATGGACAGCGGGGTGAGGTCCACCAGGCAGCTGCCGCCCAGGTCGGTGAACGCCTTCAGCTCGGCGGCGAACACGTCCTCGTCGTTGAGCTGCCAGCTGTCCGGGCTGGACGAGCTGATGTACAGGTGCTCCGCGGGGAGCGTGAACCCGATCTCCTCCGGCCGCACCGGGCCGGTGACCGTGTGGATGGCAGGCTGTCCGGTCAACTCAATCACCCTCCCGGGGTTTCGCGGCGGGCGGCCCCGGCCCGGGGCCTGCCGCCTGGCGCAACTCGCCCAGCGCGGCCACCGCGCGCCGCGGCTTCCAGCCGGGCCGCGGCACCGACGCCAGCAGCGCCTTGGTGTAGGAACTGGCCGGCCCGTCGAGCACCCGCGCGGTCGCGCCCCGCTCGACGACCCGGCCCTGCCGCATCACGATGACGTCGTCGGTGACCTGGCGGACCACGCCGAGGTCGTGCGAGACGAACAGCATCGTCACGCTGGTCTGCTCGCGGATGTCGGCCAGCAGGTTCAGCACCTGCGCCTGGATCGAGACATCCAGCGCGGCGACCGACTCATCCAGGATCAGCACCCGGGGCCGCGCCGCCAGCGCCCGGGCGATGGCGACCCGCTGGCGCTGGCCGCCGGACAGGTCATGCGGCAGCGCCCGGCCCTGCCGCGCGTCCAGGCCCACCTGCGCCAGCAGCGCGCTGACCAGCTCGGGCCGCTGGCTGCGGGCCGCCCCGAAGTGCAGCTTGATGACCTCCGCCAGGCAGTCGGCCACCCGCTGGCGCGGATCCAGCGAGGAGTACGGGTCCTGGAACACGATCTGGGTTTCCCGGCCCCGGCGGCGGCGCTCGGCGGAGCCGGCCCGGCCCGGCTGGCGGACCCGCCCCTCCACCACGATCTGGCCGCTGGTGGGCCGCTCCAGCCCGACGATCATCCGGGCGATCGTGGTCTTACCCGACCCGGACGCGCCGACGATGCCCAGCGACCCGCCGCGCGCGACCCGGAAGGACACGTCGTCGACCGCGACCAGGGGGCCGTGGCCGCGGCCGTGGAAGACCTTCGACAGGTGCTCCGCCACCACGCTGTCGGCGCCTCCCGCGGCCGGGCCCTGCTGGCCGGCCGGGCCGCTAGCGCTCACTGGTCGCCTCCGGCGCGGTGCTGGTCAGCCGGTGCCGCAGCTCCTCGGCCCGGTGGCAGGCCACCAGGTCACCCTCCACCCGGCGCAGCGGCGGCACCGCCAGCTCGCAGCTGGGCAGCGCGTGCGGGCAGCGCGGCACGAACGCGCAGCCGGGCGGCACCTCAAAGCCGGTCAGCGGGCGGCCGCCGATCATCGGCAGCCGCCGCGCGGTCGCGCTCATGCTGGGCCGCGACCGCAGCAGCGCGGCGGTGTAGGGGTGCAGCGGGTCGCTGATCAGCGCGCCGGCCGCGCGGGTCTCCACGATCGAGCCCGCGTACATCACCGCGATCCGGTCGCACACCGCCGCGGCCAGCTCAAGGTCGTGGGTGATGAACAGCATCGCCAGGCCGCGCTCGCGCCGCAGCTCGTCCAGGATCGCCATCACCTCGGCCTGGGTGGTCACGTCCAGCGCGGTGGTGGGCTCATCGGCCAGCAGCAGCCGCGGCTCGGTCAGCAGCGCCGCCGCGATCATCACCCGCTGCAGCAGCCCGCCCGAGAGCTGGTGCGGGTACTGGCCCAGCCGCCGCGGCGCGTCGTCGATGCCCACCGCGGTCAGCATCCCGATCCCCCGCCTGGCCGCTTCCGCCCGCGGCACCCGCAGGTTGGTGACCAGCGCTTCGGTCAGGAAATCGCCGATCTTGCGTACCGGGTTGATGTGCGCCCTGGGGTCCTGGAAGATCTGGCTGATCCCGCGGGTACGGTAGTCGCGCAGCGCCTGGTCTCCCATCTGGTAGACCGCCGCGCCGCCGAACCGCAACCCGCCGCTGACCTCAGCCTGCCCGGGCAGCAGCCGGGCGATGGCCCGCGCGGTCAGCGACTTGCCCGACCCGGACTCGCCGACCAGGCCCAGCGCCTCCCCCGCGGACACCGTCAGCGAGGCGTCGTGGATGACGGTCTGCACCCGGCCGTCGTGCCGCAGGCCCACCCGCACCCCGTCCAGCTCCAGCATCGGCCCGGTCATGCCAGCGACCCGCCGGGGACCCGGTCGGCCAGCCACTGGCCCACCACCATGAACGCCGCCACGGTCAGCACGATCGCCAGGCCCGCGAAGATCGATTCCTGCGGCGCGCCCTGCAGGATCGAGGCCTGCCCGGTGGAGACCATCAGCCCCCAGTCCGGCGTCGGCGGCTGCACGCCGAGGCCCAGGTAGGAGATCGCGGCCAGGTCGACCATCGCGTAGCCGAACGACAGCGTCGCCTGCGCCGCCACGATGCCGCGGACGTTGGGCAGCAGGTGGCGGCGGCAGATCGAGTAGGCGGAGAAGCCCTGGACCGTGCAGGCCGCGATGTAGGGCAGGTGCCGTTCCCTGATCGCCGCGCCGCGTACCACCCTGGCGACGAACGGCACGTAGGACAGCGACAGCGCGAGCACCGGCGCGGTCAGGCCCTGGCCGAAGACGGCCACCGCGACGAAGGCGAGCAGCAGCCCGGGGAACGCGAACCCGATGTCGATCGTCCGCGAGATCACGCTGTCCATCCAGCCGCCCAGCCAGGCCGACACGATCGCCAGCGCGGTGCCCGCGGTGGTCGCGATCAGCACCACCAGGAGCGGGCCGAGCAGGCTCGACCTGGCGCCGACCAGCAGCCGGGAGAACAGGTCCCTGCCCACCACGTCGGTGCCCAGCCAGTGCGCCGCCGACGGCGGCTGCAGCGCCGAGCCCAGGTTCACCGCGTCCGGCTGCTGCGGCGCGATCCAGGGCGCGATGACCGCCACGATCGCCAGCAGCACCAGGAAGACCATCGCCACGGCCGGCCCGGCCCCGGCCGCGGCCAGCCGCCGGGCCGGCCAGCCGACCAGGCTGCCCAGCGCGCGCGGCTGCGCCGACTCCGCGCTGCTCATGCCACCGCCAGGCCCGGCACGTCGATCCGCGGGTCCAGCACCGCGTACAGCACGTCGACGATCGTGTTGATCACCACGAACCCGGTGACCAGCAGCAGCGCGATGCCCTGCACCACCGCGAAGTCGCCGTCGGAGACCGACTGCACCAGCAGCGACCCGAGGCCGGCGATGCCGAACGCGGTCTCCACCACCGCGGTGCCGACCATCAGCGCCGCGATCGTGATCGCCGACACGGTGGTGATCGGGATCATCGCGTTGCGGACCACGTGCCTGCGCAGGATCAGCCGCCACGGGATGCCGCGGCCGCGCGCGGTCTCCACGTGCTCGCGGCCCAGCTCGTCGCGCACCGCCGACCTGGTCAGCCGGCTCAGGTAGGCCGTCGCCGACAGCGCCAGCGCGATCGCGGGCAGGGTGAGGTGCCAGAGCCGGTCGGCGAACCCGGCGCCCTGCCCGAAGGCGGGGAACCAGCTCAGCTGCACCGCGAACACGGTGATCAGGATGATCGCGGCGACGAACGACGGCATCGCGATGCCCACCGTCAGCCCGGCGGTGATCGCGCCGCCGACCAGGCCGCGGCGCAGCGCCGACACGATCCCCAGCAGCACCCCGAACACGATGATCAGCAGCGAGCCGTAGGCCAGCAGGAAGACGGTGGTGCCGATCCGGCCGGAGATCAGCGTCGAGACCGCGGTCTTGGTCACCAGGGACTGCCCCAGGTCGCCGTGCAGGGCGCTGGTCAGCCATTCCCAGTACCTGACCAGGAACGGCTGGTCGAGGTGGTACTCGGCGCGCAGGATCGCGACCGACTGCGGGCTGAGCTGCCGGCCGTGCGCCAGGAACGCGATCGGGTCACTGGGCTGCAGGTACAGCGCGCCGAAGATGGCGAAGCTCGCCACCAGCAGGGTCAGGCACAGGCCGGCGAACCGCCGGACGATGAACAGGGTGAGCGACCTGGCCCGGTTCAGCATCTCGCTAGCCAGTCCTGCCCGCGGCCGCGGTCACGGCCGCGGGCCTGCGCTACCCCGCGGCGCCAACGCCGACCGCCCACGGGTAGTACAGGCTGGAGGGCAGGGAAGCGACCGCGCCGGTGATCCGCTTGTTCATGAACAGCCGCTCGTCGAAGTTCACCAGCGGCAGCGTCGCGATCTGCTGGCCCTGCGCGATCGCCTGTGCCTGGTTGACCAGGGCGGCACGCTGGCCGGGGTCGACGGTCGCGGACGCCTTGTTCAGGATGCCGGCGACCTTCGGGTCGTTGTAGTTGTTGTAGTTGAACAGCGCGCCGGGCAGCCAGTTCATCAGCGGCTGCTCCAGCGGCTCGGGAATGTCGTAGTACCCGCTGATCTGGAGCATCAGGTCGTAGTGCTTGCGGGCGCTCGGCTCGAACGGGATCGCCAGCGCCTGGGCCGGCGGCTGCTGGACGATCTTGACCTTCAGCCCGGCCTGCCCGGCCGCGGCCTGGACGTACTCGGCGATCGAGACGGCGGACGGGTCACCGGCGCTGACCAGCACCAGCAGCGGCTGGCTGGGGCTGCCTGCCTGCTGCACCAGCTTCCTGGCCTGGGCCAGGTCCACGTTCCGGTTCGGCAGCTTGTTGTAGGCGTCCTGCAGGGTGGACTTGCCGTAGCTCCAGACGGCGGGGAAGACCAGCGAGTAGATCGGCTTGGCGGTGCCGTGGAAGATCGACCTGGCGATGGCGGGCCGGTCGATCGCCAGTTCCAGCGCGCGCCTGATCCTGGTGTCCTGGATCGGCCCGGGCTTGGAGGTGATGCTCAGCGTCCCGAACTCGGTGCTCTTGCCGAGGTAGAACTTCCCGACGCCGGTGCTGCGCAGCTTGTCGACGGCGCTGATCGGCACCTCGTAGGTGCCGTCGATGGCGCCCGACAGCAGCGCGTTGGTCAGCGCGGCCGGGTCCGTCACGAACTTGAAGTTGACCTGGCCCGCCTTGGCCCGGTTGGAGGTGTCCCAGTAACCGGGGTAGCGCTGGATGGTGATGCCGACGCCCGGCGTCCACTTGCCCATCTTGAACGGGCCGGTGCACATCAGGCCGCCCTGGGCGGTGCCGTAGGCCTTGCCCTGCTGCTTGGTGTAGGCCGCCTCGCCGACCACCCCGGCGGCGGTGGCCAGCATCTGGTTGAGCACGTGGTCCGGGTGCCCGGTGGTGATCGTCACCTGCATCGGCCCGGTCGCGGCGATGCTCTTGACGTCGGTGTACCACGGGTCGGCCCACAGCGAGGCGACCTTCGGGCTGAGGTTGCGGTTCAGGCTGTAGGCGACGTCGGCCGCGGTGAGCGGCTTGCCGTCCCAGAACGTGACCCCCTTGCGGATGTTGTACACCCAGGTCGTCGGGGTGGGGTTGGAGAAAGAGCTGGCCAGCACCGGCTGGTAGGTGTTGTCCGGGTTGACCCGCAGCAGTCCCTCGCACAGGTTGGATAGCACGGTGTTCTGCGAGTAGGCGACCGCCTGGGTCGGGTCCAGGGACGGCGGTTCGCCGTAGGGCAGATCCCAGGAGAACGACGAGATCGGGCCCTTGGCGGACGGCGTGGTGTTGACCGTGGCCTGGCCGGACCCGGAACTCGCGGTGCCGGCCGAGCCGCTGCTGCCGCCATTGCCGCCGGACGAGCAGGCCGCGGCGGCAACGGCCGCGGCGGCCGCCACCACGGCGGCCTTCGTCACGGCCGGGATGCGCCTGCGGCGGCCGGCCCGCCCCGCGCGGTCCCCGCGAATGCGCGAATCCAACATCGGCCCCCCTCTCCCATCGCCTGGTGCCGCGCGTGGCGTCTAGCCCCGGACCAGGTCACGACCTAGCCTGGGACTAGGTCGGACAATGATAATATCTATCGACCGATAGAAGGTCAACTATCCTGGCTGCCACGAGGCCGCCCGCGGCGGCCCGCCAGGAGGTGGCTACTGGTGACCGATCTGCTTTTCCTGTCCGCTGCCGAGGTCGCGGCGCTGGTGACGCCGGCCGGCCTGCTCGGCGCGCAGCGCAGCGCGCTGGTGCAGATCAGCCAGGGCACCGCCGCGGTGCCCGCGCGCACCGCCGCGCGCGCGCCGGCCGGCCTGATCGAGTCGATGCCCGGCTACCTGCCGGGGATGGGCTACGGCGCGAAGCTGATCTCGCATCAGGCCGGCAACGCCGCGCGCGGCCTGCCGCTGCACCACGCGCTGCTCGCGCTGTTCGACCCGGACACCGGCGTGCCGCTGGCGGTGCTGGAGGCCAGCCAGCTCACCGCCCTGCGCACCGCCGCGGTCAGCGCGGTCGCGGCCGGCGCGCTGGCCCGGCCCGATGCCCGCAGCCTGGCCATCATCGGCTCGGGCGCGCAGGCCGCCGCGCACCTGGAACTCCTCCCGGCGGTCCGGGACTTCGCCGAGGTGCGGATCGCCGCGCGGAACAAGGCCGCCGCGCGGGACCTGGCCAGGCGGCACCCGCGGGCCGCGGTGGCGGACGGGCCGCAGGAGGCGGTCACCGGCGCGGACGTGATCTGCTGCTGCACCAGCGCCGCGGACCCGGTGCTCGATGCCGGGTGGCTAGCGCCGGGAGCGCACGTCAGCTCGGTCGGGATGGGCCGCGAGATCGACCCGGCGACCGCCGGGATGGCCAGCATCTTCGTCGAGGGCCGGGCCGCCGCCACCGCCCCCTACCCGTCCGGCGCGCTGGAGGTCCAGGGGCTGGCACCGCAGGCGCTGACCGAGATCGGCGCGGTGCTCGACGGGACCAGCCCCGGCCGCACCTGGCCTGGCCAGCTGACCTTTTTCAAATCCGTCGGGCACGCCGCCGAGGACATGGCCGCGGGCCACCTGGCCTACACGGCCGCCTGCGCCCGCGGCGCCGGCCGCCGGCTGCGGCTGTGACGCCCGCGAGGATGTCCGGTTCGTTGACTTTCTATCGGTCGATTGATATTATCGCCGCGGAGTTGGGCCCGGGCTGACCCGGGCGCGATGCCACGACACAGGAGGGGGTCTGCCGTGGCAGTGCATCCCGCGAATCGCGGGTGCCGGTGATGTCCCTGGCCGATGTCCTGCAGCTGATCGGCGCGGCGCTGATCCTCTCGGCCTTCCTGCTGGCGCAGTTCCGCCGCCTGGGCACCGACTCCTACGTCTATCTCGCGCTGAACGTCGCGGGCGCCGGAATCCTCGCCGAGCTCGCCGCCGCCGGGCATCAGTGGGGTTTCCTGCTGCTCGAGTTCGTCTGGGCGCTGGCCAGCGCCGGCGCGCTCATCCGCAAGCTGGCGCGGGACGCTGCGCGCCGCCCATTCTCCCTGATCAGCCGCAGACCTGGAGGGCCGCCACATGCGCAGTGAACTCGTCCCGATCGTCGACACCATCTACACCGAGATGGCCAACTTGCAGCCCGGCTCTGATGTCCTGGTGATCGCGGACTCCAGGACCGCCTATGACATCGTCGAGCTGTTCACCGGGCAGGCGCGCGCGCACGGCGCGACCGCCCAGGCGCTGATCGTCCCGACGCCGCCGTCGGCCTCGGTCCAGCCATCGATCGAGTGGTCCAGGACCGTCGTGGCCGCGACCACCACCCCGGACCTGATCGTGGACCTGTCGGTCGGCTACGCGCAGTTCATGGTCGAGGCGGTCCGGCGCGGCGCCCGGATCATCTCGCCCGGTGACGGCACCGGCCACGAGAACTTCGGCGAGGTGCTGCTGCGGACCGTGGGACGGGTGGACATCCACCGGCTGCGCCGCGAGGCCGACCAGATCGCGGCCGCCTTCAGCCAGGCAGCGCGCTGCCGGGTGACCTCGCAGGCGGGCATGGACCTGACCATCGACATCAGCGGCCTGCGCGGCGACCCGGGCGACGGCTTCCTGTGGGACCCCGACCGCGGCGGCTGGAAGGGCACCTGGGCGCTGGTGCCGCCGGCCCAGCCGGGGGTGCTGGTGCCGACCGGGCGCAGCAACGGCTGGATCGTCGCCGACGGGTTCGTGCTCTGGCAGCCTGACGACATCGAGTTCCCGCACACGCCGGTCCGGCTGCACGTGACCGACGGCTATATCGACGAGATCGACGGGGACGCCTGGCACGCGCCGCGGCTGCGCGACTGGCTGGCGTCGGTCGACACCGCCGGTGACCGGTCGGCCTATCACGGGCCGGTGCACGCGAACATCGGCACCAACCCCCAGGCCAAGCTCAGCCAGCACCTGGAGTTCGAGCGGCTGCGCGGGACCATCACGTTCGGGTTCGGCGACGACGCCATGCTCACCCAGCTGACCAAGACGGCACCGGCCGGGGTCTCCTCCCCGGTCCACTGGGACGTCATGGCGCTGCTGCCCACGGTCATCCTCGATGACCGCCCGATCGTCACCGCGGGAATCATCAGCGACGATCTGCCGCCGGGGGCCCGATAACGCCGCGCCGGGGAATCGCCGTGCTAATACGCAGATATCATGACAGCCACCCGGATCGATTCGGAGGCATGCGATGACCAAAACGGCTGCTCGCCGGTCAGCGGTGGGCCGGCCGCGGGCAAATCCGGTCGTCGGCACCGGCGTTGATCCGCGCGGCGAAATTCTCAGTGCCGCGGCCCGCCTGTTCACCTCGGTCGGATTCGCCGCCGCCACCACGCACCAGATCGCGGCGGCCGTCGGGCTGCGCCAGGCCTCGCTGTTTCATCACTTCGCCAGGAAAGAAGACATCCTGGCCGCGCTGCTGGATCAGACCGTCGAGCCTTCGCTGCGCTACGCCGAGCGGCTGGCCGCGGCCGGCCTGCCCGCCGATGTCGCGATCTACCTGCTGGTGCGCAGCGACCTCGGCCACTACTGCAGCGGCGCGGGCAACCTGGGCTCGCTGCAGATCCAGCCCGAGGCCCGGCGGGAGCGGTTCGCCGATTTCTGGGCCAAGCGCGACCAGCTGCGCGACATCTACCAGGACATCATCGCCCGCGGCCAGGCCGTCGGCGTGTTCGCGGTGACCGACCTGACGCTGGCCACGAACATCGTGTTCGGGCTGGTCGAGGCCACTGCCACCTGGTTCAGGCAGGACGGCGACGCCGCGCCGGACACGGTCTTCGACAAGATCGCTCAGTTCGCGCTGCGCGGGCTGCTGCCCGAGGCCACCTCGCCGGAATCCGACCGCGCCGCCGAGCAGCGCGCCCGGACGATCGCCGCGGCGCGTGCGTCGCTGGTCGACCCGGAGCCAGGGGCGCTGGCCCCCGGCTCCGGTGCGGCGCTGCCCGCCTGAGCGGCTGGCAGCGGTCAGGAAACCAGCGGCCGCGGGTCGAACGCTACCCTGATCCGGATGATCTTCCCGTCCTCGACGTGGCACCAGTTGGCCGTCGGGCACGGCGGCGCGACGCTGGTGCGCAGGTCGAACCAGGTAAGCACGTCAGGCCCGTCGACAAAGCGCTTCTTGACGTCAATGCCGGTCACCATTGCAGACATCCGCTCAATGCCCTGACGGCATGCGGCGGCGCCTTCGACATGACCGAGCGGGCCGTCGAAAACGACATCGTCGGCAAGCACCGACTGATAGGCCGCGAAATCCTTCGCCTGCCACGCGGCGAAGTATGCCTGCGCTATCTGCCCGGGGCTGTCAGCCACTTGCTTTCTCCTTTCGGCAGGCCGCTGACCGGGATCTGCCGCTAGCGCAATGGTTCCTGCAGCTCTGTCACCCAGGTATCCCGGTCGCCGCAGCACTCGAGGTACAGCTCCCGGTTGTACCCGGCAGAACGGTAACCATTCGCGTCGATCCACCGCGCCAGCGCCTGGATGGTCGCCATGACGTTGTCCATCGACCCGCGGTGCACGATGGTGGCCGCCCGCTCGATGGCGGGCAGGTCCACCACGTCGAAGTCGTGGCCGGCCTGCGGGCTGGCGTTCACCGGCATGGCCGCGTGCACCACCACCCCGTCCCCGCCAGGGGCGTCCTCGTAGTAAGCGATCCCCGGCCCCACCGGGGTGATCCCGGCCCGGCAGAGCCGGCCGAGCAGGTCGTCGTACAGCGGCCCGATGACCGGTGTGATGGACTCCGGCTCGAACCCGGCCGCGATGGCACTGAGCTCGGCCACCCGGACCGCGGGGACCGGCTTGACCTGGATGTCGTCGGCAGGCATGGCGCCCTCCTTCTCGATGAGCTGGAGCCTCGCCTCGACCTGTGCCAGCCGCCCGGTGTCCGCGGCGAGCCGCGCCTGCAGCTCGGCCCGGCGCAGCCGGAGCATCCCGCGAAGTTCCTGGGCGCTCACCCTGTCGTCCAGGATGGACTGCACCTGCTGCAGGGTGAACCCCAGGTCCTTCAGCGCGACGATCCGGTTCAGCCGGGACAGCTGCCCGGCCTGGTAGGACCGGTAGCCGGTGACCGGATCGACGGCGGCGGGCCGCAGCAGCCCGATCGCGTCGTAGTGCCGCAGCATGCGCACTGACACCCGGCCGTAACTGGCGAAGTCTCCGATGCTGAACATGACGCCTCCCGGTCTACGGCCTGACACCGTGTGAGGGTCAAGCCGCGGCGCGGGTCAGGCCCGGTCCACCCGCTCGATGGTGATCAGGTCGCCCTCGATCACGTACATGACCCGGTAGGCGCCCGCCCGCAGCCGGTACATCTCCCCCCACCGGAAGGCGCCGGGCGGGCAGGGATCGCCGGCCAGGGCGTCAATGGCCGCTACCAGGGTGCGCATCCCGTACTTGTCATCCAGGAACCGTGATGCGGTGGTGACCGCGCGAGCAGACCACTCGATCATTCATCCGCCGTCATCGCCGAGCAGCAGGCGCCGCGCCTCCGCGTGCGAGACCGCCCCCGGCCGCCCGGCAGCTGACCACTCCCGGTACTCCTGCATCGCTGCCTCTGCCCTGGCCTTGTCCAGGTCCGCCGGGGCGGCGAGCCGTGCCAGCGCCCGCAGCACCCGGTACTCCCGCACCGGCACCACCACCGCGGCTTCACCGCCCAGGTGAATGACCTCGTGCTGGTCCGGCTCCGGGATCGTCCCGGCAGGTTCTGCGGTCATCTCGCCACCGTACCGGGCCATGGCCGCCATGAGGACCTCCATATCCGGAGGCTATGCAGCACACTGGCCGCGGCCCGCTCGCGACACGCCGTAACGGGCATATATCCGTCCTGGCCTCCTGCGTCAGGCCGGGTCAGGCCGCCCGCCGCGGGCCGCGGCGGGCGCTGACCGCGGGCCCCCGGCGGGTCACAGGCCGCAGGCCGCCGCGACCGCGCTGGCGGCCGCTTCCCGGTTGGCGGCCGCCGGGATGCCGGGCCGTTCGAAGTCGGACATGTAGACCTGCGCCGCGGCCGCGGCGCTGGCCGCGGAGTTCAGCGCGGGGATGAACTGCGCCCACTGCTGGTTATAGGTGAGGATCGCGGCGAGCTGGGTCCGCAGGTCGGCCGCGGGGCTGCCGGTGACGAACCCGGCCGGCAGCGGCGTCCAGCCGATCAGCCCGCCGCCGCCCGAGCCCACCGACTCGGGGTTGCCGCCGGATTCCTGGTAGATGTTGCCCGCGATGCCCGCGGACGCGATCGCGGTATACCCGTGCCCGGTCAGGAATTCCATGATCGCCGGGTAGTTGGCCGGCAGCAGCCCGCTGCCCGGCCCGCAGGACAAGGCGGCGTGGCCGGGCTGCCCCTGGCCCTGCTGGCCGTCCTGCCTGGCCTTCTCCTGCCTGGCCTTCTCCTGCCTGGCGCGGCGCGCCGCCTGCTGCCTGGCCTGGCGGGCGGCCGCGCGCCTGGCCTGCTGCCTGGCCGACCGGAAGGCGGCCAGCGCCGCGACCCTGGCCCGCGGGTCACCGCCCCGCAGGCCGGCCGCGGCGGTGGCGGCCGGGCCCGGCGGCGCGGGCACCGGGCTGAGCCTGGCCGCCTGCGGGTGGGCCGCCGGGGCGGCCGGGCCGGCTGCCAGCGCGTGCGCGAGCTGAGGGGCGGCGGCGAGCGCCCCGGCGAGGGCGAGCGCGGGGACGGCGATCCGGGTGGTCCGCGCGGCCGCCCGGGGGAACCGCGCGGGCGCCGCATGCCGCCCCGTGCTCCTGATCCCCGGTTTCCTGCTGGCTGTGTTCGCTCTCCTCACAAACCTGCCTCACGCCGGTTCCGCACCCGGCTATTCGGCATCCCGCACGCCGCTCGCCAGGCCTGACAAGCCTCCTACCAGGCATGATGGCGGACACTTCACTCAGCGAAGGCGAATTTACCTAAAATCACTCACACAGCCGATGAGCAGGGCAAACTAGGTAGCTTGTCCCTGTTCCTGGCCGCGCCGCAGGTAGACCCTGGGCACCGAAGGGCGGATCTCCATCAGCAGCCCGACCTGGTCGAGCTGGTTGGCCGCGGCCACCTCGGCGGCGCTGAGGCCGGATCCGGGCGGCCCGGCGATGATCTCCACCACGTCGCCGGGCTGGCAGCCCGGCACGCCGGTGACGTCGACCCGGGCGTGCTCAAGTGACAGCGGGCCGACGATCGGGGCCAGCTGCCCGCGCACCCGCACCTGCCCGTTGGTCAGGCTGCGCAGCCCGTCGCCGCGGCCGATCGGGATGACCGCGATCGTGATGCCGCCGGGGACCGGGGACTGGGCGGTGAAATCGTCCCGGCTGACCTGCCGGACCTGGATGACCCGGGTGACCAGCGCGCGCAGGGCCGGCCGCAGCCCGGCCGGCGGGCTGATCCGGCCCGCGGGCAGGATGCCGTAGAGCAGGTGGCCGGGGTCCATCGCGTTGGCCCGCGCCGCGGTCCCCGGCCTGGCGCCGGGCAGGCCCAGCGTCGCGCTGCTCTGCGACATCCGCAGCGGCACGCTGATGCCCGCGCGGTCCAGCTCGGCGAGCACCTCATCGAACCGGCTCAGCTGCCAGTCGGTGTAGGACCGGTCCGGGCTGCCGTGCAGGTGGGTGTAAATCCCCGCCAGCTCCAGTCCCGGCAGCCCGCCTACCAGCCGGGCGAAGCCCGCGGCCTGGCCCGGGTAGACGCCGAGCCGCTCCAGCCCGACGTCGACCTTGGCGAATACCCGCACCGGCGGGTGCCCGCGGGCCGCCGCCGACCAGGCTCGCGCCGCATCGGGGTCGGTGACGGTGCACATCAGGTCGAGCTGGCGCATCCCGTCCGCCGCGGCGGCCGAGGGCAGGATCCCGCCGTAGAGCAGGATCGGCTCGCTGATCCCGGCGGCCCGGATCCTGGCCGCGTCCGCCGGGTCGGCCAGGGTGAACCCGCCCGCGCCGCCCGCCAGCATCGCCCGGGCCACCTCGGGCAGGCCCAGGCCGTACCCGTTGCCCTTCACCGCGCCGAACAGCAGCGTGCCGCTACCGCCGAGCCCGGCGACGATCCGGGTGTTGGCGGTCAGGATGTCCAGGTCCACCTCGGCCCTGTTGGGCCGGGACAGCCCGGCGGCCAGGCCCGCTGGCATCGGCTAGCCGCCCAGGCCGAAGTAGCCGCGCCAGCCCGGGTACAGCGGATGCTGGTCGCACAGGGCGCGGGCTCGCTCGCGCAGCAGGCCAGGGTGGCCGTTCCCGGCCAGCGCGTCGGCGATGATCTCCCCGACTGCCCGGGTGGCTGCCTCGGTGAAGCCGCGCATCGTGATGGCCGGGGTGCCCATCCGCAGCCCGGAGACGCCGGCGGGCAGCCGCGGGTCGAACGGGACCGGGTACTTGCTGACCGTGATCCCGGCGCTGGCCAGCAACTGCTCGGCGGCCTGCGCGCCCGGCTGGGCCGCCGACAGCTCCAGCATCAGCAGGTGGGTGTCGGTCCCCCCGGCCAGCAGCCCGAGCCCGCGCCCGGCCAGCGCCCCGGCCAGCGCGGATGCGTTCGCGCAGACCTGGCGCTGGTAGCCGCGGAACGCCTCGCTCGCGGCCGCCTTGAAGCAGACCGCCTTGGCCGCGATCAGGTGCGGGAACGGCGCGCTCTGGGTGCCCGGCGAGACCGCCTGGTCGATCGCGGCGGCGTGCTCGCGGCGGCACAGCACGAAGCCGCCGCAGCGCGGCCCGGCCAGCGTCTTGTGCACGGTCGAGGTGATGAAGTCGGCGACCGCGACCGGGCTGGGATGCAGCCCGGCGGCCACCAGCCCGGCCACGTGCGCCATGTCGCAGAGCAGATAGGCGCCGGCCTCGTCGGCGATCTGCCGGAAGGCGGCCCAGTCGATCTGCCGCGGGTACGCCGAGCCGCCGCAGACGATCAGCTTCGGCCTGTGCTCCCTGGCCAGCGCGCGGACCTGGGCGAAGTCGATCAGGCCGGTGTCGCGCTCGACGCCGTAGGACACCACCCGGTAGAACCGCCCGGAGAAGTTCCCCTGCTGGCCGTGCGTGTGGTGCCCGCCGTGCTGGACGCTCATCGCCAGCATCGTGTCGCCCGGTTCCAGGCAGGCGAAGTAGACCGCCATGTTGGCCTGCGCGCCGGAATGGGTCTGCACGTTGGCGTGCTCGGCGCCGAACAGGTCGAGCAGCCGGCCGATGGCCATCTGCTCGATCGCGTCGATGCGCTCGCAGCCGCCGGTCTCCCGGTGGCCCGGATAGCCATCGGCGAGCTTGTTCGCCCCCGGGCTCGCCATTGCCTGCAGCGCGCCGGTCCAGGTGAAATTCTCCGACGCCACCAGCTCTATCTGGCCGCGCTGCCGGTCCAGCTCAGCGGTGAGCAGCCCGGCCAGTTCCGGGTCCGTCTCGCCGATACCGCGCGCCAGCAGGAAATCAAGCGATTGCGACGAAGCCGCCATGGCGGTCCTTTCACCGGCTAGTCAACGAGCAGCCCGGAGGCCGCGTACAGTTCATCGATCCGCTGCAGCCTGCGCAGCGTCCTATTCGGATTGGTCAGCGCCAGGCCGCTGGAAAGGGCATTGCACAACGTGAGCAGCGAGGTGACCGAATGCGGTATCTCCGGGGTCTGGGTCGAGGCCAGCAGCACGATGCTGGCGCCGCGGGCGAGCGGCGACATCCTGGTGTCGGTCACCGCGATCGTGGTCGCGCCCGCGGTGCGCGCCGCGGCCAGCAGCGCCACCGTGTCCCGCACGTACCGCCACAGCCCGATCCCGACCACCACGTCCCTGGCCGACGCCCCGGCGATCTCGACCGCGGACTGCACGAACGGGCCGAGCACGGCCCGTGACTTGACCCCGACCAGGCCCAGCTGGTGCGCGAACGCGCTGGCGATCGGCGCGGACAGGCCCGAGCCGAGGACGTAGACCTCATTCGCCCGGTTCAGCACCCGGATGGTCTCGGTCAGCACCTGCGGCTCGTTGGCGTTGGCGGTCGCGCCGATGTTCTCCACGTCCTGGGAGAAGATCAGGTCGATGATCTCGCGCTTGCGGCCCTTGGCCGCGAGCGTCCGGCTGACTTTCTCGGTCGCGGTCAGGAATGCGGGCATGCTCTGCCGGACCGCGTCCCGCAGGTCGGCGAATCCGCCATATCCGAGGCGCCGGCTGAATCGCACCACGGTCGCCGCGTCCACGCCCGCTTCCTGGCCGATATCCTGGGCCGAGGCAAACGCGATATAAATCTGGTGCTCGAGGATGAACCTGGCCAGCCGCCGCTGCTTGGGGGTGAGCCCTTCCAGGATTTCCAGTATCCGGCTCTCGAGTTCCGGGCTGCCATTCAGAGAAGCAGCCGGGTTTTCCGCCTGGTCTGTCACGAAATGATGGTACCCGGGCGCCATTAGGCCACCGCCGGGCGCGGACCTGGCCGCGGCCGGGCCGCCCGCGCTCATCGCGCCGCGCCCAGCCGCAGCCGCGGCAGCGTCACCGCCAGGGCCGTGGCGGCCGCCGCGGCGCCGGCCAGCAGGCCGAACGCGGCCGGGATGCCGTAATCGTCACCGACCCGGCCGAGCACCGGCGCGGCCAGCCCGCCGGTGCTCACCGCCAGGCCCAGCAGCAGCCCGGAGGCCATCCCGAGGTGGCGCGGGATGAGTTCCTGGCCCATCGCCACCATGACGCTGTGCGGCGCGTACAGCCCCAGTCCCAGCGGGATCAGCAGCAGCCAGGCCGCCACCGGGCCCGGCGCCAGGCCGAGCACGCACAGGCTGGCCGCCAGCAGCCCGAGCCCGGCCACGATCACCGGCCGGGGCCCGTGGCTGTCGGCCAGCCGCCCGCCGATCAGCGACCCGGCGACCCCGCACAGCAGCAGCCCGGTCAGCGCCGCGCCGGCCGCGAACCTGCTCGCGTGCAGCCCGACGATCCACTCCAGCGGCACGAAGACGGTCAGCCCGTAGAACGCGACCGATCGGCCGGTCATCACCACCGCGAGCCGGGCGAACCGGCCCCAGGCGTCGCGCCGCCCTGGCCCGCTGGCCGCTTCGGCCCGCCCGGCCGCGGCTGTCTCCAGCCCGTTCAGCCGGCCGACCTGGGTAGCCAGCACCGCCGCCGTCGCCACCCCGGGTACCGCCAGCCAGGCGGTGCCGCGCAGGCTGTGCCCGGAGACCACGAGCACCAGCAGCACCGAGCCGGCCGCGAGCCCGAGCGCGCCGCCGACCGAGAACACGCTCATCGCGGCGCCCCGGCGGACCGGCGTGACCCGGTTGATCAGCCGCGCGCCGATCGGGTGATAGGTGGCCACGCCCAGCCCGCTGGCTGACAGCAGCCCGAACACCAGCCAGTACCGGCTGGTCAGGCCCGTCCCCGCGACGCCGAGGCTGGCCAGCAGCACCCCGGCGGGCAGCAGCCAGGCCGACCTGACCCGGTCGGCCAGGTGACCCAGGAGCGGCTGGGCCACGGTGGACACGATCGTCGTGCCGAGGATCAGCGAGCCGGCCGCGGCGTAGGAGTAGCGGTACTGCGTGACGAACAGCGCCACCAGCGGGCCGACGACGCCCTGGTTGACGTCGCCGACCAGGTGGCTCGCGGTGAGCAGGCCCACCGCGGCCCGGTCGAGCCTGTCGTCGCGCATCGGCCGTGCCGCCTAGCCCGCGAGCCTGAACTGCGGCAGCACCGACCAGGCGCCGTCGGTGGCCCTGGTCACCGCCATCCCGATCCGCGCGTCCAGCCGGCCGGGGCCGACGATCGTGGAGATCACTTCGGGGCCCTCGGCCAGCTCGATGTGCGCCATGACGATCGGCACGTACGGCTCGTACCGCGCGTCGTGGGTGCGCCAGACGATGGCGCGCGAGGTGATCGTCCCGGTGCCCGAGCCGGTGAACCAGGTCATCTCGGCCAGGCAGCGGGCGCAGCAGACCCGGGGGAAGCCGGCGGTCCAGCCGCAGGCGGCGCACCGCTGCAGCGGGTACCCCTCGCCCCGCGCGGCCAGCGCGAGGAATTGCTCGTAGTGGCCGGGATTCATGCCGCCCGCCGCAGGATCGTGCCCGCCGTGCACAGGCCCTTGCCGTAACTCACCATGCCGAACCCGGACACCAGCCCGGTGACGGCGTCCGGCACCTGGCGGGCGCCCGCCTCGTGCTGCAGCTGGGTGATGCCCTCGACCAGGCCGATGCAGCCGCCGCCGGCCCCGCACTGCCCGCAGGACAGCTGGCCGCCGCCGGTGTTGACCGGCAGGTCACCGCGGATGGAGATGTCGGTGTCCTCCAGGAACGGCCCGGCCCCGCCTGGCTTGCAGAAGCCGTAGCCTTCGAGCTGGATCGCGACCATGATCGGGTAGTCGTCGTACAGCTGCGCGAAGTCGACCTCGGACCGGCTGACCCCGGCGCCGGCGAACAGGCTGTCCGCGGCCAGCTCCCAGCCCGCGGGGAGCGAGGAGGCGTTGCCCGGATGCCCGTTGTGCACCTCTCGCATGGACAGCACCTCGACCACCGGCCGGCCCAGCGCCGCGGCGGTGTCCCGCGCGCAGATCAGCACCGCCTCGGCGCCTGAGCAGGGCATCACGCAGTCGAACAGCCTGATCGGCTCCGCGATCGGCCGGGCGGTGAGGTACTCCTGCATCGACAGCGGCTGCCGGAAGAGCGCGTTGTGGTTGAGCAGCGCGTGCTCGCGCTGGGTAACCGCGATCCTGCCTAGCTGCTCCCTGGTCGTGCCGTACCGGCTCGCGTGCTTGCTCTGGACCAGCGCGAAGATCCCGTTCGCGCCGCCGAACCCGTGCGGGGCGAGATGGTCGCGGATCGCCGGGGTGAAGCTGTCCAGCAGCGCGTCGTGGCTGGCGACCGAGAACACGTCCCCGGCCAGGATCAGCACGTTGCGCACCTGCCCGGCCCGGATCGCGTGCGCGGCGTGGCCGAGCGCGATCACGCTCGACGCCCCGCCGAAGGCGCCCTGCTCGGCCCAGCTCAGCCGGATGCCGAAATGCTCGGCCAGGGTGACCACGTTGCCGGGCGGGTAGCCGAACGAGGCCAGCGCCAGCCCGTCCACGTCCCTGCTGTCCAGGCCGGCCCGGTCCAGGCAGGCCCGCGCGGCCTGCCACAGGTGCCAGCCGAGCTCGCGCTCGGGCCGCTTGGAGTAGGTGCTGGACCCGTAGGAGACGACCGCCGGCTCGGCCATCAGACCGCCCCCTCGGCCCGGGCGGCGGCCAGCTCGTCGTCGGTCAGCCCGAGCAGGCCCTGGAGCACCTCAGTGTTGTGCTGGCCCAGGTCGCCGCCTGACCACCGGACCCGGCCCGGGCCGCGGGAGAACAGCGGGAAGACCGCGGGCATCTTCAGCGGGCCGACATCGGCGTCCGCGACCTCCACGATGTCGTCCCTGGCCTGGTAGTGCGGGTCGGCGAAGATGTCCTTGACGGTGTAGATCCGGCCGGCGATGACGTCGTGCTCCTCGAACACCTTGAGCACCTCATCGACCGGCCGCTGCCTGATCCAGTCGGCGATGATCTCATCGAGCTCCGCGTCGTTGGCGATCCGGCTCGCGTTGTCCCTGAACCGCGGGTCGGCGGGCAGCTCAGGCCGGCCGACCGCCCGGGCCAGCCGGGCGAAGGTGCGGTCTGAGCTGGCCGAGATGGTGATCCACTCGTCCTCGTCGGCGGTCTGGTAGGCGTTGCGCGGTGAGTCCTCCTCCAGCCGGTTACCGCGCCGTCCCTTCACCAGGCCGAGCTGGTCGTAGCCGACGACCTGGCTCTCGGCCAGCCGGAACAGCGGCTCGTACAGGCTGACATCGATCTCCTGGCCGGCGCCGCTGCCGGTGACGTCGCGCTCGTAGATCGCCGACAGCAGGCCGATCACGCCGAAGATCGCGGCCAGCGCGTCGGCCAGCGGGAACGCCGACAGCGTCGGCGGCCGGTCCGGGAAGCCGGTGAACGACGGGATGCCGGAGATGCCCTCGGCGACCGTCCCGTAGCCGGGCCTGCGCGAGTACGGGCCGGTCTGCCCGTAGCCGCTGACGTGCACCAGGATCAGCCGCGGGTTCACCTTGGCCAGCTCGGCGTAGGACAGCCCCCAGCGGGCGAAGGTGCCGGGCCGGAAGTTCTCGATCACCACGTCAGCGGTGCGCACCAGCCGCAGGAACAGCTTCCGGCCGGTCGCGGCGGCCAGGTCCAGGGTGACCAGCCGCTTGTTCCTGGCGGTGACCTTCCACCACAGCGACCGGCCGTCCTTCATCGGTGACCATTCCCGCATCGGGTCGCCGGCCCCTGGCTTCTCCACCTTGATGACGTCAGCCCCGAGGTCGGCCAGCAGCGTGCCGCCGAACGGGCCGGCCACCATCGTGCCGGCGTCGATAACCTTCAGGCCGTCCAGGACCATTCGCTCGCTCATCAGACCTCCGCCCGCCCGGTCAGGGCGGCTAGCACCTCATCGGCCGGCAGCACGGCGCCGAAGAGCCGGCTGAACTGTTCCAGTGTGGCGTCGTGGTAGTCCGGCGCGTCCTCGGCCACCGCGTCCTCGACGATCACGCACCGGTAGCCGCGGTCGGCCGCGTCCCTGGCGGTCAGGTCGACGCACTGGCTGGTCGAGACGCCGGCGAAGACCAGCACGGCGACCCCGAGGTTGCGCAGCAGCGCGTCGATGCCCGAGGAGGTGAAGGCGCTGGCGGACAGCTTGGTGACGACCGGCTCGCCGGGCAGCGGCACCACCTCGTCCAGGAACTCATACTCGCGCGCACCCTGGATGTTGCCGAACTCCTGCTCCAGCGACCTGATGTGCGGGACCAGGTCGCCGCAGCCAGCCGCCTGCGAGCCGAGCCGGACGAACACCCGCGGCAGCCCGTGCTGCCGGAACGCGGTCAGCAGCCGGGCGGTGTTGGGCACGACCAGCTGCTCGATCCTGGTGAACCGGTAGTCGCCCTCTGCGGCCCGGCCGTGCTCGCTGAGCCACCGGCCGAACCCGGTGCTCCGGCACGCGCTGGCGTACTGCAGGTCGATGACCACCAGCGCTACCGCGGTGCCGGTCAGCGGGACGCCGATGGTGTGCTCCCGCACCGCATCGGGGCCGGCGCCGGTCACGGCTCAGTCGGGGACCCGGCCGCGATGAACTGCCCCGTCCCTTCCGGGCCAACCCATTTCCTGTCCTCGACCAGCACCTGGCCGCGCAGGATCGTCGTCACCGGGTAGCCGTCGCACCGCCAGCCGTCCCACACGCTGTAGTCGCAGTCGGCGTGCAGCTCGTCCTGGCGGATGTCGTAGGTCAGCCCAGGGTCCATCAGCACGATGTCGGCGTCGCTGCCGGGCAGGATCGCGCCCTTGCGCGGGAACAGGCCGAAGATCTTGGCCGGCCCTTCGGCGGTGACGTCGACGAACTTGTTGACCGACACCTTGCCCCGCCGCACGCCCTCGGAGTAGAAGACGCCCATCCGGGTCTCGATGCCGTTGTGCCCGCCGGTCACGTTGTCGACCTGCTCGCCGGCCATCTTGTCGGCCCGGGGCAGGGTGAAGTCGTCGGAGGACAGCGAGTGCACGATGCCCTCCTGCAGCGCGGCCCACAGCGCCTGCTGGTCGCGCTGGCCCTTCAGGCCCGGATAGGTGTGATAGAGCTGCCCGTCCTCGCGCGCGTAGTAGTCGGAGGTGAAGGTCAGGTAGTTGTGCAGCGCCTCGCCGAACACCGGCTCGCGCCTGCCCTGGGCCTGGGCGACCGCCTCCACGCCCTCATGCGAGGTGATGTGGCAGACATACAGCGGCGAGCCGGACCGGCGCGACAGCAGCAGCACCCGGCTGATCGCCGCCTCCTCGGTCAGGCCGGTCCTGGCCAGCGCGATGTTGCCGGCCTGCTGCCTGCCTTCGTGGTAGAGGCAGTGAATGTTGTAGTTGATGATCGAGTCGTCCTCGCAGTGCACCATGACGACCGCGCCGAGCCTGGCGGCCCGCGTCATCACCCCCCAGATGCGGCCGTCATCGGAGTACAGCGACCCGCCGGTGACCGGGTCGTCGGCGGCCGAGAACGCGGTGAACATCTTGAACGAGGTGATGCCCTCGGCGAAGGCGTCGTTCATCTCGTCCATCACCGTCACGGTGCTGCGCCCGGTGATCATCGCGTGCAGCGCGTAGTCCACGTGCGGCCGGTCCCCGGCGATCTCCTGCCGCTTGTCCTCGATGGCCGCCAGCAGGCTGCCCTCGCCGTTCTGCTTGGCGAAGTCGATGAACGTGGTGGTGCCGCCGAAGGCCGCCGCCCTGGTGCCCGGGTTCGCCGACTGCGCGGTCATCACCGGCGACAGCGGCAGGTTGAAGTGCACGTGCGCGTCCACCCCGCCGGGGATCACGTACTTGCCGCTGGCGTCGATCGTGCGGGCGGCCTCCTGGGTCACCGACCCCGGGCTGGCCAGCAGGACGATCTTGCCGTCCCGCACGCCGATGTCCCACCGCTGCGTCGTGTCCGCCGAGACCACCTCGCCGCCGGTGATCAGCAGGTCCAGCATGTCGTTGCCTCCGTTCTGGGTCGGTGCGCGCCACCGGGCCGGGTGGCCGCCGGGCCGCAGGCCGCCCGCGGGCGGCCGCCACCGAGCCGGCCGCGCCCCGGCTCGGTGGCGATCGCCAGCGCGGACGGAGCTACGAGACGGTCACCACGCCCTCGCTCTGGCTGCCGGACACGGTGGCGACGTCGACGACCGCGCCGGGCGCGTACCGGCCGGCCGCCTGGCGCGCGGGCTTGCTGAAGCCGAGCAGGCTCTGCAGGTCGCGGCCGCGGAGGGCCCGGGCGACGCCGACCAGGGCCAGGTAGCCGATCCCGCCCAGGGCCCATGCCTCCGGCGGGACCAGGCCCAGGTTGGCCTGCGGTGCCCCGCCGGGCAGCAGGCCGGAGGCCCAGGCGCCGAGCCCGACCGCCACCAGCAGGGCGATGATCGCCGGCCAGTTGGCGTTCCCGGTCTCATGCCACTCCGGCACCGCGTCCAGCGGCCTGGAGATGCGGTACAGCCGCGGGACGACGAAGTGGTCGATGGCCATGATGATCGTCGCGGTCGGGACGCCGATCGCGGTGAACCCGGCCACCCGCTCGAACCCGCTGGTGATGACGTAGGGCACGATCCAGGCCGACAGCCCGCCGAGTGCCGCCGCGATCAGGCAGGTGTACTGCCGCTTCCACCGGCTGAACCCGCCGAGCAGGTTCTGCATCGCGTTGGTCACCACGTAGTAGTTGCCGTCGTTGACCGAGACCTGCCCGAGCACCAGCACGATGACCGCCAGCCACAGCGCCCCGAACAGCGAGTAGCTCGTGATCGTCCGCACCGCGGGGCCGAAGTCGGCGGTCCCGGCGATCTGGCCCATGACCCAGCCGCCGACGCCGCTGAGGACGAAACCGAAGATCAGCGAGAACGCGTAAATGGCGCCGGCTGTCCAGAACCTGGGCCGGGCGAACCGGAAGAAGTCAGGCTCCTCGCCCCACATCACGAACCCGATGACCAGGGTCATGGCCGGGAAGAAGCCCATCGGCACGACCGCCTTGGGGTGCGCCGCGAGCACCGCCGAGCCCTCGGTGCTGAACGCCTTGATCACCAGGAAGCACAGCCACAGGGTCATGATCGGCGTCACCACGTACCTGGCGAAGTTGGTGATGCCGGTGAAGCCGAGGAAGTTGTTCGTGATCATCAGCACGGTGAGGATCACGCCGATCAGCAGCACGTGGCCCCAGCCGTACATGCCGCTGAGGATCTGCACGGTCAGGTTGCCCTGGAAGCCCGCCCAGCCGATCTGTGTCAGCACGATGATCGCGGACACGATGATCGACCCGGACACCCCGAAGACCGACCTGGTCAGCAGCGAGTGGGTCTGCCCGGTCCGGGAGCCGAGGTAGGCCGCGCACATCCCGTACGCCCAGTACACCGCGGTGCCGAGCAAGATGATGAAAACCGTCTTGCCGAGGGTGAAGCCCGCCTCATTCAGCGAGAACCCCATGAACACATAGGAGAAGCCGGCCCAGAACGTCATCATCAGCGCCTGCAGGTGCCAGGTCGGGCGGCGCTTGGTGAGCGGGACCACCTCGGTCGTGTAGTCGTGGGTGATGGCTTCTTCCAGCGTCTCGCCGGTCACCGGGGCGTTATTGATTGCCTCCACGCAAGACTCCTCCCTCGCCTGAGGCAGGGCCGGTCCGCCACGGAAGGCGGGTACCGAAGCCACCTTCTTGTCCGCGATCGTCACAGTATGAGCAGGCCCGGAATCACGTGTCAATAGATAGATGCAAATAGCCGAAAGGCGCAACGCTGATTGCATTGACTAGGCTGGCCCGCATGGCAACGCGGCTGGTGCATCTCGCGATCGACACGCCCGACCCGGCCGGACTGGCGCGGTTCTGGTCCGCCGCGCTGGACTGGCCGGTCGCCGAGGCAGACCCCGACGAGGTGGTCATCTGGCCGGCCGGCTACCAGTACCCGGACCCGGTCGCGCTGCCGCTGGTGTTCCTGCGGGTACCCGAGCCCAAGACGGCCAAGAACCGGATCCACCTCGACCTGCCGTCCGCATCGGCCGACGACCAGCTGGCGAAGGTGGGCCGGCTGCGCGATCTGGGCGCGGTCCCGGCCGACGTGGGCCAGGGCGAGGTGCCGTGGGTGGTGCTGGCCGACCCGCAGGGCAATGAGTTCTGCGTGCTGGAGCCGCGCCCGGTCTACCGCGACACCGGGCCGGTCGCCGCGGTGGTGGCCGACAGCACCGACCCGGTGGCGGCCGCCGGGTTCTGGACCCAGGCCGCCGGCTGGGCCGTGCACTCCGCCAGCCCGCAGTTCGCCGCGCTGCGCTCTCCCGGCGAGGTCGGGCCTTACCTGGAATTCTTGCGCGTCCCTGAGGCCAAGACGGTGAAGAACCGGGTCCACCTCGACCTGCGGCCGCAGGCCGCCGACGACCAGCTGGCCGAGGTGGCCAGGCTGACCGAGGCCGGCGCGGTGCCTGCCGACGTCGGCCAGCGGGACGTGACCTGGGTGGTGCTCGCCGACCCCGAGGGCGGCGAGTTCTGCGTGCTGACGCCGCTATAGACCGGAATGGCTGCCCGGAATGCGGGTAAAGGACATTCCTGAGCGTTTTCACGACGATCAGCTGCGGACACAGACATAAAGGAGTCCCCGGTATGCGGTATGCGGTGCGAGAGAAGCTCTTTTCGATCGGCGGCGACTTCTGGATCACCGACCAGGACCACAACAAGGTGCTGCTGGTGGACGGCAAGGCGCTGTCGATGCGGGAGCGGCTGGAGCTGAAGGACGCCGACGGCAACATCGTCGCGACCGTGCGCAAGAAGCTGATGGCGATGCGCGAGACCATGCAGATCGACCGGGACGGCGATCACGCCGCGACCGTGCGCAAGGAGCTGTTCTCGCCGCTGCGGCACCGGTCGGTCATCGACCTGGCTGACGGCGGCCAGCTGGAGGCCAGCGGCGACATCCTGGCCAAGGAGTTCGAGATCAGCGACGGCAGCAGGGCGCTGGCCAGGATCTCCAGGGCCTGGTTCCGGCTGCGCGACACCTACGGGGTGGACGTGGCGCCCGGCGAGGACGACGTCCTGATGCTGGCGGTGGCCGTCGCGCTGGACCGGATCCACCGCGACGAGGAGGCGCGGCGCGACCGCTGAGGCTGGATTCCATAGAAGCGTCGTGGTCGTTGGCCAGTAAATAGCGCTGAGAAGCCACCACGGTCTCAGGAAACGGCCTCAGCGGCGGGCCAGTGCCGGGGCATCCGGCGCGGCAGCGTGCAACGGCTGGCCGCCAGTTCCGGCCGGACGAGAAGGAACTGCTGCTGCCGCTGGGCCTGGGCATCACCAACGAGCGCAGCGACGCGGCGCCTCACCAGTGCGCCCGGTGTCGCCAGGGCGGCGGCACTGACAGTCACGACCTCGTCATCGGGCCGGGGAGAGCCGGCCCGCGCTGGTGGCCCCATGGTCAGCGCGGGCCGGGGTCAGGGACGGGCGCAGGCCAGGATGCCCGCCAGCAGTTCCGCGATGCGGGCAGCGGCCTCTTCGGCGCTGCGGAGGCGCTGGCATTCCCAGGTGAACGTGCCGTCCTCCCCGACGCGGACCTCGCCCCGGCCGGGCCTGCCCGGACGGGTGACCATGATCTGCGCGCAGACCTCTAGGTTCGCCTGGTCGGCGTGGATGCTCAGCGCGGCGGCCAGCCCGGCGGCGCGCAGCGCCAGGCCCACCCGGCCCAGCAGCGTCAGGTCCGGGTCGCTGACCCGCGGGCCGGGCTGCCAGTCCTCCCGGTCACCCAGCACCCGCATCGCGGTGGCCGCCAGCGTGGCCGGATCAGGTGCCGGTGGCCCGGCCGGCCAGCAGTCCACCAGCACGTACCCGCTGTCATCAGCGATCACCGTGCACCACCGGCCCGGCAACCCGGTCACCCGCAGCAGGCACCCGTCATCCTCGAACGAATACCCTACCGGCAGCCTCCGCGCCGACAGCTCCATGGCGATGACGCTAAGCAGCCCGCCCGGCCGCGCCGCTTGCGTGTCTTCTGGTGTGCTGGGATTCACGAGAACGTCCTGTCAGGGGTGTGGTTTCCCCGCCGGCCTTATCTCGAAGGAATGTGGGTGCTCGCGCACCCATTTCCTTTCGAGATAAATGGCGCGGGGAGCTGTGCCCGGGTTCAGGTGAGGGCGAGGGCGGCGAAGTTGAGGTCGTTCACCGGCTGCCCGACCCGGCTTTCCCGGTAACCCGTCACCCTCGCGCTGTAGGCGTCAAGCGTGTCTACGAACGCCGGGATGATGTACCCGCCCCGGGTGAAATCAGCCTCCTGCATCCGGTAGGCGATCTCTTTCCGGGTGCTGGTGTTCAGGGTGGCGTTCGCCTCCTGGTACAGCCGGACGTAGGCCGGGCTATCCTCGTGTGTCTCGTTCCATGGACTGGTGGGCAGCATCGAGAGGGTGGCCTGCACCAGATACGGGCTGTAGGAATAAAAGTCCTGCGCAAACGGCCATTGCAGGTACTGGGCGCCGAAGAACGTCCCGGGGTCCACCTGCCGCAGCCTGATGCTGATCCCGGCGGCGGCGGCCTGCTCGGCTAGCACCGTGGCCATCGCGACCGCCCCGGTGGCGATCGGGGAGGTCACCAGCTCGACATGCAGGTCCTCCCGCCCGGCCTGCTTCAGCAGGTGCTTCGCGAGCGGGATGTCCTGCTCGCGGCGCAGCGCGTCATCGAACTCCGCATCCCAGGGGGAGAAGACGTCGGAGGCCGGGGTGCCGTACCCGTCCAGCGCGGAGTCGATCAGCTGGGGGCGGCTGGCGGCCAGCCGCAGCGCCTGCCGGACCCTTACGTCATCAAAGGGGGCCAGGTCGGTGCGCATCGTGAACGGCACGATCGTTCCCGCCTTCGATGCGACGGTCTTGATCTGGGGGCTGGTGGCCAGGCTGGTGAACTGCGGGCCGTCCAGCGTCCCCACCGCGTCCACCACCCCGGTCCGCAGCGCGTCAGCCAGCGACACCGTATCCGGGAAGTCCAGGATCTGCAGCGAGCCTGCCCACGGCAGCCCAGGCCGCCAATAGTGCTGGTTGCGGGTGAAGGTGCTGCGCTGCCCCGCGGTGAAGCTGTGGTAGGCGAACGGGCCGGTGCCGTTGGGCTTACCGGTGGCCGGGTTGAACCCGTCGGGCACGATCTGCGCGGTCAAGATTCCCGCGAGCTGCTCGGGCAGGGTGGCGTAGGGGCGGGTCATCGGCACCAGCACCGTCTGCTTGTCCAGTGCCCTGATCCCGGCCGGGTCGACCGGGCCGAGCACGTTGATAGCCGAGTAGTTGTGCGTGATGATCCGCCGCATCGTGTAGATGACATCAGTGGCGGTGAGGGGCTGCCCGTCGTGGAAGGTGACGCCGGGGCGCAGCCGGATGACCCACTGGGTGGCCAGCGGGTCACGCGGGGTCATCTCGGTGGCGAGCACGTACTCGATCCGGGCGCCGGCGTCGAGCTGGACGAGGGGCTCATACAGGGCCTGGGCGCGGGCGGTGTCCAGGTAGGTCAGGCCCTGGTGGGGGTCGAGGGTGTCGCTGGCGCTGCCGCCGGTCAGCCCGACCCGCAGCACCCCGCCCCGCCGCCGGACGACGGCGGCGGGCGCGGCGCGGGTGCTGGCGCCGCACCCGGCCAGCAGGCCGGCCGCCAGGGTGCTGGCCGCGCCGGCCAGGACCGCGCGGCGGGAGGGGCGTTGTTGCCTGGTGCCGGGCAGGGCTCCAGCAATGGGGGGCATAATCAGAACCACCTCTCTAACGGAGGCGAAGGCCCGGCGGTTGGTTTGGCGACTAGCGCCGGGCCTTCACACTGCGCGGGGGGCCGCGCAAACTCGGCTAACAGGAAATGATCACGATGGCCGCGTGATCACGGGTCATTCATGGTCCTTGGCGCGGGTGCTTGCTGGTGACCGGGCCGCCTGCTCAGCGCGGGTGATCTGGCTGGATAGCCCGGCGGCGGTCTGGTCGCTCAGGGCGGTGTCGCGGCGCGCGCCGGGCAGCCGCCGGTAAGCCCGGAACCGCCCGACCGGGGCCAGCCATATCACCACCCAGCCGGCATGCTCGCCGCGCAGTTCGGCGGCCTCCCGCCACCGGGCCGCGTCCTCGTCTTGCTGTCCGCTGGTCACCGGTGCCGCCTGACCACGGCCACCCCGGCGTACAGGTCGCCGCCGTGGCCGGGCCAGCCCGCGTGGCCTGGCCGCCACTCGGTCACCGGCACCACCCCCGGCGGGACCAGCGGCAGCCCGCCGAGCAAGGCGCTGACCTGGGCGTGGCTGCGCGCGGTGATCCCGGCCGGGACCAGCGCGTTATACGCCGCGACCCCGGCCGACACCGCCTCCGGGGCGAAGTCCGCCGTCAGGTGGGACAGGGCGATGAAGCTCCCTGGGGCTAATCCGGCCGCCAGGGCCGCCACCACCCCGGCTGGGTCATCGGCATCAGCCAGGAAATGCGCAACCGCAAGGAGCAGAACCGCGACCGGGCGGGTGAAGTCCAGCGTCCGCTCCGCCTGCTGCAGGATCGCCTGCGGGTCACGCAGGTCAGCATCCACATAGTCACAGCTGCCCTCGGGGCTGCTGGTCAGCAGCGCGCGGGCATGGGCAAGCACCAGCGCGTCGCTGTCCACGTAGACGACCCGCGCCCCGGGGGTGATGGCCTGGGCGACCTGGTGGGTGGCCTCGGCGGCCGGCAAACCCGCCCCCACATCAACGAACTGAGTGACCCCCCGCTGGCCGGCCAGGAACCGCGTCACCCGCGCCCCGAACGCCCGGTTCGCCCGCGCGCTCGCCACCACCTGCGGACGGCGCGCCGCGACCTCCTCGGCGGCCTGACGGTCGGCCGGGTAGTTGTCTTTGCAGCCCAGCCAGTAGCCATAGACCCGGGCCGGGTGCGCCACATCAGGATCAAACCGGGTCGGCGCGGTCAGATTCTCCATACTGCAACGCTAAGGACGGCGAACCAGCCCGAGCAAGGGTGTTGCATCAAGTAGCAGCAATCTCTGCGATTGCACGTGCGACTAGGTCACGGGCGGCTGCACCGTACAGTGCCGACCGCTGCAGCCATTCGAACGCACTGCCATACAGTGCGATCTCCTGTGGCCGCGTTATGGTGAGGTGGGCAGAGGTGATCTCTATGCGTACCGTGTGGTTGTCGAAAATCCAAAACGGCTCGCCAGGCCAGATCTTCCGGGCCATCATCGATGGGATGACCCCCACCGAAACACTGGGAAGCGACATCACCGCCAGGATGCGGTCGAGCTGGCCGAGCATCACATCGCGGCCGCCTATCATCGTCCGCAATGCCTCTTCTTCCAGAACAAATGAGAACCGCCGTTCTCTATCATACAGAAACCGCTGCCGTTCCATTCGCGCAGCTACTGCCTGGTCGATGTCACTGCCGGACTCATACAGGTCAGCTGCGATTCGTAGTATCGCCGCAACGTATTCGGCAGTCTGGAACAAGCCTGGTATTACTGCAGATTCGTAGACACGAAAGCTATGCGTTCGTTCATACAGAGGTACTGAAGATTCCTGAACATATTTCAGGCCAGCCCTGAGTTGCCGACGCCACTCCAAGTACATCGATTCGATGCTGCGGAGGTTGGCTATCAGGTCCGGGACCTGATCCTCGGCACGGCAGTGTCGGCACCAGGTTCGGATGTCGTCTTCGGACGGGCTGGTGACTGCGTGTTCTAGCTTGGAAATCTTAGTGAAGTGCCAGCCTGACAGGGCAGCGAGTTGCCGCCCTGTCAGGCCCTCGTCTTTTCGTATTTCCTTCAGACGGTTTGCTAGGGCTTCACGAGCCTGCTGTACTTGACTGGCCAAGGGATCTCGCCCTAGCGGGGACTGTACTCACTGTGCGGGATCGCCAGTTCCCAGGCGGAGTTGAAGGCCGACTGGCACAACTGCACCACATCTGCATCAGTGTATAGTTGCCACTCCACGACATCGCCGCTGCCTGAAAAAAGGCTGAAGACCACCGTCTCAGTGTCGAATAGCCAGAAGTCATTCCCAGGGAAGGCAGTTGTTGAAGCGAGTCGCCGCGGCAGCCATCGGATATCTTCTCCTGCTTCGACAAACAGGTGGGTATCCATGTGCGCCCAGCGTATGTAGTCCGTGATCGGCTCGGAGATAATTCGCAGCCTACGGAATACCTTACCCGACTCGATACCAGCTCGCACCGTGCCGAACCACGGTTTCAGCCATTCGATGTCATCAGGCTCTCCACGTCGCCACCTACGCAGATGCGGTTTCTCGACCTGGGTGCCATACGAGTCACGCATCTCCAGATGTAGCGCGGTGTGCATGAAGCTGCTGAAGAACTCGTCCCGTTCCTCTCGGGAGATCAGTCGCAAGGCATCACACTCCGGCAAGCAGTGTCAGGACGCTTGATTTCGAGATCGCGATAGCGGTCTCGTGGCTTGGGATGCTCATTTGGCTCAGAGTTTCTGGGTCAATCACCCGTGGACCGCGCATGATGAAGTTACCATCTGCCTTGATATGGACGATGGGAGGCACCGGGCGCTCTATAATCCCGCTGAGCCCGTCCTTGTCTAAGTGGATCATCAGGCGCGCAGGCACCTCTACTAGTGTCTCGTCGCTGGTGAGGTCGAACTGGGCGAGGATGGCAGGGTCAGTGACAATATAGCCTTGCACGATGTAGGAGTTACTGTCAGTAGCGTATAAGGTCGGCGAGTCGTTGGGCTTTGACTCTTTACCGAGGAACCGAAGCTTCATGATCCTCTCCTTCAGAGTTAGGTTGCAGCACCTTGCAATGCCTACCGTAGAGCTTTGATCATATTTGCTAGCCCTGTCAAGGCATCCAGCGCGACCGCGTCCCATACACCTGGGTGTTGCAGGCGGACACGCCCGCTGACACTGCCTGCGGACGAGATCGCTAGTGAGGTGTGAGACGGCGATGAAACTGCCCTGGCTATGCGTACGCTGAGTCCTCGGTCGAGGCCAGCACGTTGCCAGCCGGCCCGCCTGGCCGGTCCGGCAAGCCCGGCCGGCCGTTTAGGGTGAACACGTGCCAGACGGGCCGGGGGTGACCGCGCGGCGGGTGAGGCCGGGACCCGCGGAGCTGGCGGCGGCCATGGACACGACCATCCCTGATGTGATCGTCCCCGGGTTGCGCGTGCTGTTCGCCGGGATCAATCCGGGCCTCTATTCGGCCGCCACCGGATATCACTTCGCCCGGCCGGGCAACCGGTTCTGGCCGGCCCTGCACCTCAGCGGGTTCACCAGCCGCCAGTTCCGGCCGGATGAGCAGGAACTGCTGCTGCCGCTGGGCCTGGGCATCACCAACGTCGTCGCCCGGGCCACCGCCCGCGCCGATCAGCTCACCGGCGCCGAGCTGCGCGACGGCGGCGGATCGTTGCGGGCCAAGGTGGGCGCGCTGCGCCCGCGCTGGCTGGCGGTGGTCGGCATCACCGCCTACCGGACCGCGTTCGGCCGCCCGGGCGCCGCGGCCGGCCCGCAGCGCGAGACCATCGGCGCTACCCGGCTGTGGGTCCTGCCGAATCCTTCCGGCTTGAACGCGCACTGGACCCCGGCCCGGCTGACAGCCGCGTTCGCTGAGCTCAGGGAGAACGCGAGCGGGTAAGCGGCCAGCGGCGCGGTCAGTCAGGTCAGGAACGCGGCCGCTGCTTGATCCCGCTTGCGAGCAAGCCCGTCACCTCCGCGATCCGCGCCGCGCGCAGGTCCGGCCGCCGCTTGGTGGCGTCGATGTAACGCAGGTAGCCGTTTCGGTAGAACTGCGCGAGCGTGTCGAAGAACGCCCCGGCCGCAGGGTCGGCCTGCAGCGCGGCGGCAATGTCCTCGGCGAGATCACCGCGCTGCGGCCCCTCGGGCGACAGTTCCACCGGCACCTGCGAGCCGGCCACGATACCCGCATGCTGCATTCTGGCCGGGTTCATCGTGAACCCCCACCCGCTGTCGCCCGGTTCGAGCGTCACCCGCACCCGGCAGCCGTTGACCGTGCCGTTCACGTGATGCACGGCCTTCACGCCCCACTCGGCATCCGGGTCGAAGGGCACCACGATCAGCGCGTGACCTCGTGGACCGGCTCCGATCCGGACATCAAACCGCTGAACAAGCATGGCTCATCGTGACACGGCGCCTGCCGCGACCAGCACGGCCGGGCTCGCCTCCTGACGGCTACGGCGGCCCGGCCGGGGGTTGCTAGCTGATGACGCAGCTGGTGTCCGGGCCGGAGGCGGGGAACGCCCGGGCGACCGCGTCCGCGATCATCCTGGCCCGGGCGGCGTAGCCGGCCGAGGTGTAGTGGATCCCGTCGGCGATGAACCAGCCCCGCTTCACCACCGACGCCCAGTCGAAGATCCGCATGTTCGGGTACCTGGCGCAGGCCGCGCGCAGCGCGGCGTCCCACGCCAGCATGTGCGGCTCCGCGTACGGCCCGCTGACCAGCAGCGACTTGACGTTCACCCACATCACGGGCTCGCCGCGGGCGGCCGACATCATCCGCTGGATCCGGGTCGTGAGGCTGACCTGCGAGCCGGCCGCCACGTCGGCGGTGTCGTTCGTGCCCAGCGCGATCACCCAGCAGCCGCGGAACCCGGCGGCCGCCATCGCCCGCGCCGCGTCGTAGCCGTTGACCTCGCCGGGCAGCACCTCGGCCACCGACCGGGCGCCGGATATGTCGGTGCGGACGGTCCGCACCCCGACGTCCTCGTACCGCGCGGTGATCCGCTTGGCCGGGCTGGGCAGGTAGTCGCGCGACACCAGGCCCTCGGAGGTGGAGTCGCCGATGTGCGCCACCGACCGGCACGAGGTCCGCAGCGGCTGGTGCCCGCCGCTGGCCCGGGCGCCGTCCCGGCCGGCCATTGCGGGCTGCGGCCCGGCCCGGGAGACCGACTTGCTCGCCGCCGACAGTCCGGCCCCGGCAGCCAGCGCGACCTGGCCGCCGCTGCCGGCCGGGACGGGAAACGCCCCGCCGAGCCCGGCCCCGGCGACCGCCAGCACGAGCGCCGCGCAGGCCACCGCGGTGACCGGGGCCGGCCCCGCGGCGCGCGGCCGCCAGCCGCCCGCGCGGACCAGGCGGGCCAGCCTGCCGATGGCGCCGTGGCGCACCGGCTCCTCGATGAACCGCCAGGACAGCGCGGCCAGGAGCACGCTCGCGGCCAGCTGCCAGGCCGCCCGGCCCAGGTCTGCGCCCGAGTTGGCCGGGGTTGTCAGCACGATGACCGGATAGTGCCACAGGTAGATGCCGTAGGACCGGACGCCGGTCCAGCGCAGCGGCACCCAGCCGAGCACCCGGCCGGCCAGGCCGCCTGGGCAGGCGGCCGCGGCCACCACCGCGGCGGTCGCGGCCGACAGCAGCACCAGCCCGCCCCGGTAGGCGAACGGCGAGTACTGGCCGGTCCGCCAGATCATCACCATGATCACGGCCAGCCCGGCGGGGCCGGCCACGCCGAGCAGCACCCTGGCCCGGCGGCCCGCGGTGGCGGCGCGGCGGCTCGGCCAGGCCATCGCCAGCGCCGCCCCGATCAGCAGCCCGAAGGCCCGGGTGTCGGTGCCCTCATACACCCGGGTCGGGTCCAGTCCCGGCTGGTAGAGCAGCAGCATCGCGACCGCGGAGGCGGCCGAGAGCGCCAGCACGGGCAGCGCCAGCCAGCCCGCCGCGGCGGCCGCCCGGCCGCGCACCAGGTACAGCGCCAGCAGCAGCAGCCACGGCCAGATCAGGTAGAACTGCTCCTCCACCGCCAGCGACCACAGGTGGTCGAGCGGCCCGGGCGGCGCGAACCGGGCGAAGTAGGACCCGCTGCCGGCGATGAGGTACCAGTTGCTCCCGTAGGCGGCGGCCGCGGCGACGCTGCCGCGCAGGCTGCCCAGCCTGGCCCGGTCCGCCAGCGTCACCCACGCGGTGACCGCCGCCAGCATCACGAACAGGGCCGGCAGCAGCCGCCTGGCCCGCCTGCGCCAGAAGTCGGCCAGGTGCAGCCGGCCGTCCGCCGACCACTGCCCGAGCAGCAGGTCGGTGATCAGGTACCCGCTCAGCGTGAAGAACACGGCCACCCCGAGCAATCCCCCCGGAGCCCAGCCGAATTGCTCGTGATAGGCGATGACCGCGAGTACCGCCAGCGCGCGCAGCCCGTCCAGGCCCGGCATGTAGCGCTGCCCGGTGTTCGCCGGTTCCGGCATGGCCCTTCCCCCTTGCCGCGGCGTGCCCGCCAGCTCCTCCTCTGGCCGGATCCCGCTGCCGCGGATAGGGAATGGACTACCCAGGGTTATTTAGTGATTACACAATGTGGTTGGTAAAGAGATGGAACCATTCCGGCGCTAGCGCACCAGGCAGCCGCGGCTGGCGCCGCCCGGGCCGAACGCGCGCGCGAGCGCGGTGGCGATCGCGTGCGCGCGGACCGCGTAGCCGGCCGGGGTGTAATGGATCCCGTCCGACAGGTACCAGCCGGGCTCGGCGACCGACGCCCAGTCGAAGACGCGCATGTTCGGGTACCGGGCGCAGGCCGCGCGCAGGGTGGCGTTCCAGGTCAGCATATTGGCCTCGGACCACGGGCCGGCCGTCAGCAGGGTCCTGGTGTTCACCCACAGCACCGGCTCGCCGTGCGCGGCCGACATCATCCGCTCGATCCTGGCCATCCGGCTCAGGTCAGAGCCGACCGACACGTTCGCCGTGTCATTGGTTCCCAGGGCGAACACCCAGCAGCCCCGGTACCCGTGGCTGACCCAGCCGCGGGCCACGTTGAAGCCGTTGACCTGCCCGGGCAGCACCTCCTCGATGGACCGCCCGCCCGAGGCGTCCACCAGCAGGTGCGCGACTCCGACCCGGGCGTAGCGGGCGGCGAGCCGCTGCGCCGGGTCGGGCAGCACGGCAGCCGAGATCATGCCCACCGAGGTCGAGTCGCCGACGTGCGCCACCGAGCGGCACGAGGTACGCAGCCCGCGGCGGGCCGCGGCGGCGGCCCCGTGCCCGGAGGTCCCGCGCCTGGAGGGTGAGTGCGCGGCGCTGGCGGGCCTGGCCGCGGCGCGGCGCGGCTGGCCGGCCGCCGGGTGCCCGGCGGGACTCGCCGGGGCGGTGCTGGCATGTGCGGGGCTGGCCGGTGCGGGGCTGGCCGGTGCGGGGCTGGCGTGCCGTGACCGCAGCCGCCGGGCGGCAGCCGCCTGGCCGGCCCCGGCCGCCGCGCCCGCGCTGCCGCGATGCTGCGGGCCTGGACGGCCGGCCGCGGCGGCGGTGCGGCCGGGCCCGGCGAACACCCCGGCGATCGCGAGCCCGGCCAGGGCCAGCACGACCGCCGCGGCGGCAGCCGCGGCCACGGCCCGGCGGCCGGGCCTGATCAGCCGTCCCGGCTGGCGGGCAGCACGGACAGCGGCGCGAGCGAATGCGGGAACATGCTCAGGGCCTGAACGCCAGAAGCGCATTGGTCAGCTCCAGGGGACGGGAGCAAGCGCATCACGGTGCGCCGCCGTGCGGCGGCCGCGCCCAGCGCCGATCGTTACCGCGATCAGCTCACCGGCCGGGCCGCAACCAAGGGCCAGGCAGCGGGGCGCAGTGCGTGACGCGCCTCGCTCGGGGGCTTGGCTCGCGGACAGCACTGATCGGGGACTGTCGGTTACCGCTTCACTACAAGAACACCCCGGCGGGCCGACCTGATTCCATCGTTCAGTAGAAACCCGCCGCGTCCGCCCAGGTCAGCATCCGGCCAGCACGGCGCAGCGCGGACAGGGGGCCCGCGGCGCAGCACGGACAGTGGGCCCGCGGCACAGCGCGGATAACGGGACTGCGGCACGGCCGGCCCGGCGCGATTCCATGCGCCACACGGCGGCGCAACCCGGCCGGCCCGGGCGGCGCGAAGGACAAGAAATCCGGGTGCCGAATGGTGGTCCATTTCCCGGGCCGCGGATTTACCATATCTCGTGAAAGGCGTGGGGGTCATGCCGGGATTTGGGGGTGGGGGAAATGCGAGCTTTGGCAGATATGACGGGCTAGGCATGGCGACCATCGCGGTTACCGCGCCTGCCGGAGTCCTCAGCCAGCTGCCGGCCGCTGGCAGCAGCTTCCCGCTGGCCCTGGCGGCCAGCACCGCCGCCGACAACGGCGACGGCACCTGGACGGTCACCGCGATGACCGACGAGGCGAACATCCCCGCGCTGACCGCGCTGGGCGCCACCGTGACCGTGATCGAGGACGACGCCGCCGAACTGGCTCGCTGGCAGGCCATCGACTCACAGGTCGACAACGAGCCACCCCTCGCCTAGGAGCGCGGCATGGCTGGCTACATGACCTCGGCGGTGGTGTCCGCGCACCTAGACGCGGCCGCGGCCGCGCACCCGGCGGTGTGCGTCAGGTCCGGGGCGAGCGACTGGGCGGCGGGCCGGGCCGGCGGCAAGAGCGGCTACGTCAAGGTCGGCGCCGCCGTCACCGGCAGCCCGCCGCAGCGCAGCGCGGTGCTGCTGATCGGCGGGGTGCACGCCAGGGAGCTGGCCCCGCCGGACGCGCTGGTCAGCTTCGTGGAGAAACTGCTGACCGGCTACGCGGCCGGCACCCCGGTCAGCTACCCCGCGTGGACCGACCCGGTCAGCGGCATCGTCTATGACTCGTTCCTGATCCCCTGGCCGTGGGTCAAGAACGTGGTCGAGCGGCTGGACCTGTACATCGCCCCGCTGGTCAACGACGACGGGCGGGACTTCGTGCTCGCCCCGCTGGGGGCCGGCGCATCGCACGCGGACCAGGCGCTGCACAAGGGCTGGCGGAAGAACCGGCGGACCGCGCCGGCCGGGGTCACCGACCCGCACGGCGCTGGCGTCGATATCAACCGCAATTTCGACATCGTCTGGAACTTCACCAAGTTCTACGACATGTCCCTGCCCAACGTCGCGGTGCATTCCTCCACCGACCCGGTCAGTGACTCGTTCATCGGCGACCTCGCCGAGTCCGAGCCGGAGACCAGGAACGTCGCCGGCCTGATGCGCAACAAGGGCGTCAGCTGGTTCATCGACTTCCACGCCTTCGGCCGGGACGTGCTGTTCTCCTGGGGCATCGAATCCAACCAGGACAAAGACGCCACGAAGAACTTCGCCAACCCCGACTGGGACGGCAAGCGCGACGGCATCGCCAACCCCGGCTACAAGGAGTACATCCCGACCGTCGACGCGATCACCGGCGAGGGCATGGCCAGGCGCATCAGCGACATCGTCCTGGCCAAGGCGGGCGGCGCGGACCCGCGGGCGCAGGCCAGGTCCCGGTACACGGTCAAGCAGTCGGCTGACTTCTACGTCGCGACCGGCACCACCCAGGACTTCTGCTTCAGCCGCTGGTTCACCGCCGCGACGGCGGGCCACCCGATCCCCACCGTGATGGCCTTCACCATCGAGGCAGGCGGGGACCCCAAGCTCGGAGCCGACCACGACGAGGGCGGCTTCACCCCCGACTACGTGCAGCATTTCCCCAAGCTGGAGCGGGAGATCCACGTCGCCGCCTGGGCATTCCTGTCCGCCGTCGCCTCGATGAAGGCCCCGTCGCCCAGCACCCCGGATCCGCCGGCCGCCCAGCCGCCGCCGGCCGGCGCCAGCGGAGGCTCCGGCTGCCTGATGATGCTGGTCAGCTGCCTGCTCCTGATCGGCGCGGCGGCCGCCGCGATACTCGGCGCGACCGGGCTCGGCGCCCTGCTCGGCGGCGGCGCGCTGGCTGGCTACCTGGCCAGGCGGAGGGCTTGATGGCAGAGGACGGCACCCTCCAGCAGTTCGCGGGCGCGCTGGCCGCCTCGCTGCAGCCGCTGCAGACCCGGCTGGCGGCCGGCGATGCCCGCGGGCTGCTCGCGGAGATGGGCCTGGCGCTGCCGCCCGAACTGGACGGGCTGCCCGCGTTCAGCACCGCGGCCAGCGCGGCGATCACCGCGGTGGAGGGCCTGGCCGCGCCGCTGGCCGCGCTGGCCAGCGCGGCGCAGGCCGGTGACGCCGGCCCGATCATCTCGGCGACGGCCAGCCTGCTGCAGGCGGTCGCGGCGACCATCAGCGCGCTGGATGACCTGGCCAGCGCGCTGGGCTCGGTGGCGGGCAGCCTGCCAGGGGTCGACCCGGGCGACGTCACGGCGTTCGCCGGGACCTTCGCAGCGAAGCTGGCCGAGCACGTCATCGTCGACTACCTCGCCGGGTTCCGGCCGGTGCTGCTGCGGGTCCTCGCGCTGCTCGGCATCGCCGGCATCGACCTGGTGCCGCCAGATCCCGCCGACCCGGCCAAGATCGCATTCCAGCGGCACGACCTGAACCTGCCGGCCATCGGCAGCATGCTCAGCGACCCGGCCAGCTACCTGCTGGGGCTTTACGGCTGGAACACCCCGGCGCTGGACGCGGCCGGCCTGCTGGCCCGGCTGGCCGGCCTGCTGACCGAGTTCGGCGCCTCGGCCAGTTTCGACCCGGCGGCCGGCACGCTGACGCTGGCCCCGTTCACCTTCGCGGCGACCACCGGGGTGAGCCCGCCCGGCCTGTCGGCGCTGCTGGCCGCCGGGATCAGCGACGGCAGCACGCTGGACCTGCCGTCCCTGCTGCCGTCGGGGTGGACCCTGCAGCTGACCGCGAAGGGCGCCCTGAGCGCCGGGGCGGAGCTGCGGATCCTGCCGCCGGGCCAGCTGGAGCTGCACGCCGCCGCCAGCGTCGACGGCTCGCTCCAGGTCGTCGCCACCAGGTCCGCGGCGGCGGGCGGCCGGCTGACCATCATCGGGATCCCCGGCATCGCGAACCTGGACGCGGCGTCCGTCACGACCTCGGTCGGCGCCCAGTTCCACTGGGACTCCGGCTCCGGGGTGGCCCGCGGCGCGTTCGTGGCCGGGGCGGCTATCACCGGCGGGAAGTTCACCGTCGGCTCGGCCAACGCGGACGGGTTCGTGGCCAGCCTGCTGTCCGGCCTGGACATCGAGCTCGACTTCGACCTGCAGCTCGGCTGGGCCGGCGACCGCGGCTTCTACATCGGCGGCAACGCGGGACTGGGCACCACCATCGGCGTGCACCGCGTGATCGGCCCGTTCACGCTCGACAGCGTGCACCTGGAGGTGACCGGCTCGGGCGGCGGGCTGGCGCTGGAGACCAGCGTCACCGGCAGCGGCACCCTCGGCCCGGTGACCGCCTCGGTCGACCGGATCGGCGCGGTCACCACGCTCGGCTTCAGCCCGGGCAACCTCGGGCCGGCCCAGCTCGACGTCGCGTTCAAGCCGCCGGCCGGGCTGGGCATCCTGATCGACGCCGGGGTGATCACCGGCGGCGGCTACATCTCTTACGACCCGGTCAAGGGCGAGTACGCGGGCGTGCTTGAACTGTCGCTGCTGAGCATCTCCATCAAGGCGATCGGGGTGCTGGACACCCGGCTGCCCGACGGCTCGCCGGGGTTCTCGTTCCTGATCATCCTGACCTTCGACCTGCCGCCGGTGCAGCTCGGCTTCGGGTTCACCCTCAACGGCGTCGGCGGCCTGGCCGGGATCAACCGGACCATGGTGACCGACGCGCTGCAGGCCGCGATGCGCGCCCATCACCTGGACTCCATCCTGTTCCCGCCCGACCCGGTCGCGGACGCGCCGCAGATCATCAGCGACATCCGGACGATCTTCCCGCCCGCGCAGGGCCGGTACGTGTTCGGCCCGATGCTGGAGGTGGGCTGGGGCACCCCCACCCTGATCACGCTGGAGATCGGGGTCCTGCTGGAGCTGCCCGACCCGGTGCGGATCGCGCTGCTCGGCCGCCTGCACATGGCGCTGCCCGACGACGATGCCGCGCTGATCCTGATCCAGATCGACATCCTGGGCACCCTGGACTTCGGCACCGACACGCTGGAGATCGACGGCTCGCTGTATGACTCCCGGATCCTGGCCTACGAACTGTCCGGGGACATGGCGCTGCGGCTGAACTGGGGCGACAGCCCGGACTTCGCAGTGTCGATGGGCGGGTTCCACCCCCGCTACCAGCCGCCGCCCGGCTTCCCCGCGCTGAAGCGGATGACCGTGTCCATCGGCGACAGCGACCTGGTCCAGCTGAGCTGCACCTCCTACCTCGCGGTGACCTCCAACAGCTACCAGTTCGGCTCCGCGGTCGAGCTGTCCGCGTCGGCGGGCGATTTCAGCCTGCACGGCTACATGGGCTTCGACGCGCTGTTCACGTTCGACCCGTTCAGCTTCGACGTCGACTTCTCCGCCGGGGTGGACGTCAAGTATGACGGCACCACCCTGCTGGGCATCCACCTGGACGCGGAGCTGTCCGGGCCGACCCCCTGGCACGTGCACGGCACCGCCTCGATCGACATCCTGTTCTTCTCCGTCGGCATCAGCGTCGACGTGACCTGGGGTGACGACAACGCGGTCAGCCTGCCCGCGACCGCCGTGCTGCCGCAGCTGAACGCCGCGCTGACCGCGCCGTCCAGCTGGTCGGCGCAGCTGCCGCCGGGCACCGAGCAGGCGGTGACGCTGCGCGGGCTGCCGCCCGGTGGCACCGACATCGTGGTGCACCCGATGGGCTCGCTCACGGTGCGGGAGAAGATCGTGCCGCTGGACGTGCCGGTGACCAAGTTCGGCAACACCACCCCCTCCGACGGCGGCCAGTTCGCCATCGCCAGCGTCACGCTGGACGGCAACCCGGCGGCCATCACCAGCGTGCAGGACGCGTTCGCGCGCGGCCAGTTCCAGCAGCTGTCCGACAGCGACGAGATCTCCGCGCCCGCCTTCGAGCAGTTCGACTGCGGGGTCGGCATCGGCGACCCGTCGGTCCGCGGCGGCCATGACGCGCCCCGCACGGTGACCATGCAATGGCGCTACATCCCGGACCCGGTGCGGGCATCGGTGCTCAGCAGGGCCGCGGCGCTGTCGGCCGCCCAGCTCGCGGCCGGCGCGCAGCTCGGCGCCGGAGCCCGGGCACCGGTCAGCAACACCGGGCTGGCCCGCTACACCGGGCCAGGCACCGCCAGTATCGTGGCCGCCGCCCCGGTCAGCTACGTGGTCACCGGCACCGGCGACCTCGCCGTCAGGGCCGACATCAGCCCGGCCGGCGGCACCACCTGCTACGCGGCCAGCAGCGCGCTGGCCAGCTACCTGGCAGCCAACCCGCAGCAGGCCGGCCAGCTCCAGGTCATGCCGCTGCACGAGGTGCCGGAAGGGAGCGCGGCATGACCGTCACCGACGGCGCGGACGCGCCCGGCGCCCGGTATCACTTCCGGTCCTGGCTGCGGCGCGGCATCGGCGCGGACGCCGGGCAGCCCGACGGGCCGGGACTGCCCGACCGGGCGGCGCTCACCGTCACCCTGAACGTCACCGCCCAGCAGGACGCCGCCACGGTCGCCGACACCCCGCCGCCGCAGCTGACCGTGCACCTCTACGGGCCCGGCGACGTCGTCGGCATCGACCCGCGCCACGTCATCAGGACCGAGCCGCGCGACCAGACGGTGAACTTCGAGCCGAACTACCTGGCCGGGATCGAGTTCGGCTACCCGGATCTCCCCTGGCTGTTCACGCCCGCGCAGCCCGACGGCGACCGGCTGCGGCCGTTCGTGGCGCTGATCGCGCTCAAGACCGGGGAATTCACCGCCGCCGGCGGGCCGCCGGGCCCGCTGCCGGCCATCGACGTCCAGGTCATGTCCGCGCTGCAGCCGCTGGCGGACGCGTGGAACTGGGCGCACGCCCAGATCGCCGGCGACGCGGATCTCACCAGCACGATCACCGCCAGCCCCGCGGCGGCGATCTCCCGGGTGCTGTGCCCGCGGCGGCTCGACCCGGAGTCCTCCTACACCGCCTTCCTGGTCCCGGCGTTCGAGATCGGCCGCCAGGCTGGCCTCGGCATGGACGTCAGCGGGCTGCACACCGCCGGCCCGGCGTGGACCGCGCAGACCAGCGCGCCGCTGCGGCTGCCGGTGTACTACCAGTTCTCGTTCCGCACCAGCGACGCCGGCGACTTCGAGTCGCTGGTCCGCAAGCTCACCCCCACCATCCTGCCCGCCGAGGTCGGCATCAGCCTGATGGCGGTCGACCATCCGGCGCCGGGCGTGCCGGGCGCGGGCGGGCCGCTCGGGCTGGAAGGCGCGCTGCGCAGCGCCCTGACCACCCCGACCTCGTGGACCGGGCCGGACCGGGACGCCTTCCAGGCGGCGGTGCAGGACCTGGTCAACCTGACCGCGGCCGCGGGCACCGACGACCCGGACAACCCGGCGCCGGAGGACCCGCGGATCGTGCCGCCGTTCTACGGCAAGTGGGCCGCGGCCGCCGCGGCGGTCGATCACACCCAGCCCGGCTGGCCGGGCGAGCTGAACACCGACCCGCGCAACCGGGCCGCGGCCGGGATGGGCACCCAGATCGTGCAGGCCCAGCGGACCGCCCTGCTGGCCTCGGCCTGGGACCAGGTAGCCGGGGTCGAGGCGGCCAACGCCCAGCTTCGGGCCGCGCAGCTGTCCCGGGCCGCGATGTCGGCGGTGTGGAACCGGCAGCTGTCGGCGGCCGGGCCCGGCACCCTGCTGGCGCTGACCGCGCCGGTCCAGGCCCGGATGCTGGCCAGCCCGCGCACCGTGTACGCGACGATCGCGGCCAGCCGGGTGCCGCACCGGATCGTATCCGGCGCCTACCGAAGGGCCGCCCGCCCGCTCGGGCCGGTCGCCCGGCGGGCGGCGGCGCTGGCCGGCGTCAGCGGGCCGCCGGCGGCCAGGCCGCCGCTGCTGGAGCGGATCAACGCCGGGCAGGTCCTGGTCGCCCCGCCGCCCCCGCCGCCTGGCGGCATGACCTCCATCGACGGGGTGAGCGACGCAGCCGAGGCGGCCGCGCTGCCGGGCTGGCTGCCGGGCTGGCTGCGCGCGCTGATTACCTGGCTGGCCCGGCGGCTGGGCGACTGGCTGCCGGTGCTGACGGTCGCTCTCGGGCTGGTCCTGGCGGCGGCCGTGGCGGTGATCATGGTGGCGGCCGGCGCGGCGGGCGGCGCTGCCGCCGCCGTGGCGGTGGTCATCGTGGCCGCGGCGCTGGGTGCTGCCTGGTGGCTGCGCCGGGTCGAGCGCATCGACGCGGCGGCCGACGGGCTGCGATTGTCCGGCCTGACCCTGGCCGCCGTGCAGGCGGCACCGCCGGCCACGTCGTTCGCGGTGTCCAGTCCCCCGTCGGGCCTGGGCGGGCACGGCTCGGTTCAGGCGGCCGCCGGGCCGGGCGGCCCCGCTGGCCCCGCGCCGCCGCCCGAGGCCGTGCCTGGCGGCAGCGCGGCCGGGCCGGCCCTGACCGCGGTGGCCGGGGACAGCCCGGCCGGCGCGAGGTTCCGGGCGGCGGCCGGGCTGGCGCTCGGGGCCGTGCACGGCTTCCCGGCCGACCCGGCACCGGCCCCGGCCCTGGATCTGGCCGCGCTGTCCGCGACGGTGCTGGCCAAGCTCGACCCGGCCAGGACCGTGCTGGCCCGGATGAGCACGGTCATCCGGCTGCCCGGCGGGCTGCCCTGGTTCACCCCGGACCCGATCGAGCCGATCATGGCGGCGCCCGACTTCCCGCAGCCGATGTACGCCCCGCTGCGCGACCTGAACCAGGACTACCTGCTGCCCGGGGTCGAGCTCATCCCCCCGGACACGCTCGGCGCGGTGCTGGAGAACCACGCGTTCATCGAGTCCTTCCTGGTCGGGCTCAATCACGAGATGGCGCGCCAGCTGCTGTGGGACGGCTACCCGACCGACCAGCGCGGCAGCTACTTCCGGCAGTTCTGGGACGTGGCCGGCTACCTGCCGCAGGCCGGCGACCCGGCCAGCCCGGCCGCGCTGGCGGAGGCGCTGAAAGACATCCCGCCGATCAACACCTGGCCGCTGGCCCGCCCGCTGGGCAGCAACGAGAACCGGCCGAACGTGGTCCCCGACAACGTCGTGCTGCTGGTCCGGGGCGAACTGCTGCGCCGCTACCCGAACACGGTGATCTTCGCGGGGAAGGCGAAGGCCGGGGCGGACGGGGACAACGGCCGGGTGCTCGACGAGACCGACGAGCGCTACCCCGTCTTCCGCGGCACGCTCAGCCCGGACATCACGTTCTTCGGCTTCAGCCTGTCAGCCGACGACGCGCGCGGCGGCACGGCGGCCGCGCCGCTCGGGTTCTTCTTCGTGTTCCAGGAACAGCCGACCGAGCCGAGATTCGGCCTGGAACCGGACACCGCCGGGCCGGTCCGGCAATGGGAGGACCTGGCCTGGACCAGCTTCGGCGGCGGCGCGGTGCGCGGCGGCCCGGCGGGCGCGGCGGCGGGCCTGGCCGGCGGGCCGACGCTGCCGGCCTCGGCGGTCAGCAGCGTGTTCCCCGCGCTGAAGCCCACCGAGATCAGCCGCTACCGGGTCGCATCGACGGTGTTCGCGGGGATCCTGGCCAGCCGCGAGCTGCCCGCGTTCCTCAGCGCGGCGAACGCTCCTTCCGGCGTCGCGCTGGACGGCTCGAATCCCGAGGACTCCGCGCTGGCCTGGGGGCAGGACGCCGCGCAGACCGCGGCGATCACCCTCCGGATGCCGTTCCGGATCATGATCCACGCCGATTCACTGCTCCCGCCGAGGCCGTCATGACCACACCAGGCACCGCTGCGGCCGGGCCTATGCTGCTGCTCCCGGTCCGGATCGAGACCCGGTTCGCCGGGACCGGCGACGGCAGCGAGCTGCTGGTCCGGATCTACCCCGACCAGATCATGGTGAACGCCCACCATCAGGAACTCACCACCGCCGAGCTGGCCGCGGGCAGCGCCTACTGGGACGCGGTGTGGCGGGCCGGGAACCCGCCGCAGGACCCGGACGCCGCCCGGGCCCCGTGGCGCGGCCTGGCCAGCAGGTACGGGGCGCCGCGCGCGGCCTGGATCGTGCGCCAGTCCACCCCGGTCAACATCGGGCAGCGGCCCGCCGCGCCCACGCCGGACGGCCAGGACCCGGTGCCCGCGCCGCAACCGCCCAGCCCGCCGGCGGCCGGCAGCAGCTGGGACCAGCCGGCCCGGGCCGCCCTGCTCCCCGCCGCCTGGACGGTGGTGCTTGACGACGGGGCCACCAGCGTCAGCCACACCGGCTCGCCGGTCACGGCCGGCCTGGCGCTGTCGCCGTCGCCGGCCAGCTCGTCGCTGGCCGGCGGGTTCCCCGACGGCCTGCCGGTGGACGACGAGATGCGCTGGCTGGTCGATTTCGACGCGGCGGTCGCAGCCGGGATGGCGATGCGGATCCCGATCACGCCTGCCCAGCGGCAGGCCGGGTTCGACCGGGTGCTCGTCTACGGACTGAGCGCGGAGGCCGCCGGGCCCGCCGCGGTGGCGGCGCTGCTGGACGCGCACCACTACAGCGACGGGCTGGCGTTCGTGCCGCAGGGCGCGCCCACCAGCAACACCGCGGACGCGCCGTCGGCCTGGTCCCGCGCTGACCCGGGCGAGCTGATCAGCTTCGGGACCGAGCTGGGGCCGCCGCTGACCGCGCAGCCGGACGCCGACGGGCCGGTGGCGGCGAGCCTGCTCGGCGTGCCGGTGTCCACCTTCGACCACGTCCGGTTCGCCGACCGGCACGACATGCGCGACGGCCAGGACATGCTCACCGCGCTGTGGCCGGCCACCCTGGGCTACTTCCTGCGCCAGCTCAGCGACGGCGGGCTGACCGAGGAGCGGATCGAGCAGGCGCGCGGCTGGACCATCGCGCACGTGCGCCCGCGCGGTCCGCTGCCCGCGCTGAGCGCCGGCCAGGTCCCCTACGGCATCCTGCCGGTCACCTCAACCGAGCTGTGGCAGCCTGACACCGCTGACCAGACCGAGGCCGCGGTGCTCCAGCTGGCCCGGCGGCTGCGGCCGGCCTGGACCGCCAGTGCCGCGGCCGCGCCGCGGCTGGGCGCCACCCCGGGCGACCCGGACGCCGACCTGGCCCACGTCCTGGGCATGGACGCCAGCTCCATGAGCTTCCGCGGCCGCCATGTGCTGGGCGACCAGCTGCTGTGGAACCTGATGGGGTTCCTGGCCGAGCCGGCCGCCGGGCGGGCGCTGTGGTGGCAGCAGCACCTGGTGCCCGGGCGGGCGCAGCTGGACGCGCTCGGCTACGCTTCCTGGGATCCGCGGGTGATCCACGCCGGGCTGTCCCCGGCCGACTTCCCGGTCAGCACGCCGACCGTGACCGACGGGCCGCTGTCGGAGACCGCCCAGCTTCCGGCGGACGCCAGCCTCGGCGGCGCGGCGGTCAACTACATCAGCTGGCTGCGGCACGCCGCGGTCGACGACATCAGGGCCGGCAACTACCCGGGCCCGGCCGTGCCGGGCGCCCTGCTATACCAGATCCTGCGCCAGTCGGTCCTGCTGGAGTACCTGACGCTCGCCCAGTCCGCGCAGGTGGTCAGCGGCGAGCTGACGCTGGCGCAGACCAGGGAGCAGGAACTGGTCGGCATCGAGCAGGCCGCCGCCGGGGCCGCCGCGGCGGCGCCGGCTGCGGCGGCGGCGGCGCAGGTTACCCCGTGGCAGGTGCTGGCCAGGCCGGTGTCGGCGGCCGAGCCGGTCAGCTGGGCCGAGTACCTGGTCGCGCTGGAGCCTGAGCCAGGGTCGCCGTTCGAGCGGCTGGCCGAGCTGCGGGCCAGCCTGGACCGGCTGGCGGCGCTGCCTACCGCCGAGCTGGACCGGCTGCTCACCGAGACCCTCGACGCCTGCAGCCACCGGCTCGACGTGTGGGTGACGGCGCTGGCGACGGCCCGGCTGGCCCGCCAGCGGGCGGACGGCGACGCCGCCGGCGGCCGCGGGACCGGGGACGGCCAGGGCCGCGGCCCGGCGGGCGGGCTGCTGGCCGGCGGGTACGGGTTCGTGGCGAACCTGCGCCCGGCCGCGGCCCCGGCGCCGGCCGGGCCCGCCGCCGCGCGGCTGGTCGCCGGCCTGGACACCAGGCGGGCCAGGCAGTTCCCCGGCGCGCCCCGGCCGGCCCCGCCGCTGCAGGCCGCGCCGGACAATGGCGGCTTCGTGCATGCCCCGTCGATGGCCCAGGCCGGCGCCGCCGCGGTGCTGCGCAGCGGCTACCTCTCCCACGCGGACGGCGCGCAGCAGGACCTGCTCGCCCTGGACCTGTCATCGGACCGGGTGCGGGCCGCCCTCTACCTGCTGGACGGGGTGCGCCAGGGACAGCCGCTCGGCGCGCTGCTCGGCTATCAGCTCGAGACGGGCATGCACGCGGCCGGCCTCGACACCTACATCCAGCCGCTGCGCGACCGGTTCCCGGTCGCCACCGGCAAGCTGACCCCGGCCAGCCCGGCCGACGAGGCAGCGGGCGCGTCGAACGTGGTCGACGTGCTGGCGCTGGACCGGGCCCGCCAGGCCGGGACGCTGGCTCCCGGCGCGGACTGGGGCGCCGGGCTGCCCGGGCCAGGACCGGACCAGGACACGCTGCTCACGCTGTTCGCCGCGGCCGACGACATGACCGACGCGATCAGCGATGTCGGGGTCGCTGAGGCGGTGTACCAGACCATGCGCGGCAACCCGGGCCGGGCCGGCGGCACCCTGGACGGCCTGTCCCAGGCCCAGCAGATGCCTGACCCGCAGGTCGTGGCCACCCCACGCGGCGGCGCCGATCACACCCAGCGGGTCTGCGCGCTGCTGGCCGGGACGCCGGCCCGCCACCCGGACTGGGCCCCGGTCCCGCTCACCCCGCGGGCGCTGGCCGAGCCGTGGCTGGACGCATGGGTCTCGGCGCTGCTGCCCGGCCCGGCCGGCATCGAGGCGACCGTGACCTACACCGCCGGGGCGGCGGCCCCGGTGACCGCCACCGTGCGGCTGAGTGACCTGGGCGCCGGGCCGCTGGACGTGCTGGCGATGAGCCGGGTCGACGCCCGGGCGCAGCGCTCAGAACTGGACGACAGGGTCATCTACGCCGCGGTGCCGGCCGGCGCGACCGGCATCAGCGTCAGCTACCCGGACGCGAGCCCGCCCGCGGCCGGGTTCGCCGATCTGCTCAGCCTGGCCCGGGCCATCGCCGACCTGGTGGCCGGGTCCCGGGCGCTGGCGCCGGACGACCTGGCGCCACCGGACGCGACCGCGCCGTCCGGGCCGGGGCCGGCCGGCGTCGACGTGACCGAGCTGAACACCCGGGCCGGCGCGGCCAGGACCGCGATCGCCGCGCTCGTTACCCAGCTGGCCATCGCGGCGGCGGGCACCAGCACCCCGGACGAGGCCCGCGACGCGATCGCCGCCGCCAGCGGCTACGGCCTGGCCGGGGCGGTCCCGCCGTCGCGGCGCGGCTCCGGGCCCGATCCCCGGCTCGCCGCCCAGGCTGGCCTGCTGCACGACGCGCTGGCCGCCACCGCCGCGAGCCTGGCCGCGATCACGCTGCAGCCCGCCGACCCGGCGCCCGCGCTGGAACTGCTGGACACCGCGTTCGGCAAGAGCCTGCTGGTGCTGCCGAGGTTCACCCCGCCCGACCCCTCGCTGGGCCCGGCGCTGGCCGCCGACCCGGCGCTGATCGGCGCGGACCCGGTCGCCGTCGAGCGCTGGCGGCAGCAGCTCACGCACGTGCGCGCCGGGGTGTCGCGGCTCGACCTGGCGCTGCTGCTCGCCGAGCTGGTGGCCGGCGCCGCGCCGCCGGCGGCCCGGATCGCCCAGCTGCCCGCGGTGCCCGGCGACCGGTGGCTGGCCCTGCCGCCCGGGCCGGGCGCCGCGCAGCCGCCCGGCCGGGTCGCGGTCATGGCGCTGGTGACCGGGGATGTCACCGACCCGGGCTCGTCCTGGGCCGGCCTGCTGGTGGACAGCTGGCCCGAGCGGGTGCCCAGCGGCACCCAGACCGCCGCGGTGGCCTTCCACTACGACGAGCCCGCGGCCCGCGCTCCGCAGGCCATGCTCCTGGCTGCCTGCCCCGACCTGCGCCGCGGCTGGGACGACGCGACGCTCGCCCAGGTGCTGCGGGAAACCCTGGACCTGGCCGGGGTGCGCGCGGTGGACCTCAGCTCGCTCGGCGAGGCCGGCCAGCTGCTCCCCGCGCTCTACTTCCCGTTCAACCTGGAGGAGGACACCGTGTCGGCTGTCTTCGCGCCGTTCACCATCGTGACCAGGCAGCGGGAGGACTGACCATGGCCTCGGTGACGATGTGGACCCGGCTGGAGCCGCACCCACGCGACGGGTCCATGGCCCGCGGGCTGCAGGCGCAGGTCCGTGACCCGCTGTGGATGCTCGCCCGGCAGTGGCAGCTCGGCGAGCTGGCCGGCCAGGACGCCGGCTCGCCGGTCCAGGCGGTGCTGAGCGTCCAGTCCCAGCCGCTGACCGGGTACGCGCCGAACGCCGACGGCACCGGGCTGACGGGGTATGACCCGGCGGTGGCGCTGGAGCCGCACATCGAGCGGGTCCCGGTCACGCTGAACGTCCGCGGCGCGGCGCAGCTCGGCCGGCACGCCGAGGCCGCCATCAGGGCCGCGGTGCCGCCCGCCACGGCGACCGCGGTGATCGCCGCGCTGCGGGCCGCCTACCCGATCGCGGCCACGGTCCCCCCGGACGCGCCCGAGGACACCGCCGGGCGGGCGGTCCGCGCCAGCGTGGCCGGGCGGGTCGTCGACGGGGTCGCGCTGGCCGCCGCGGCCGCACAGGTCCAGGCCGGCCAGCAGCCGGTGCCCCCGCTGCCGCCGGAGGCGGCCGAGCCGGGCATCCCCGCGGTGCTCGCCGAGCTGGCCGCTTACCGGGCGTCGCTGTACAGCGAGCCGGCCGGCGACGCGGCCTGGCGGTCCCGCCGCCTGGACTACGCCGCGACGGTCACCTCGGCCAGCAGCCAGCAGTCCGCGACGCTGACCGCGGCGGATTTCCGCGGCGGCGAACTGGACTGGTACGCGTTCTCGCTGAACCAGGCCGGCCAGGACCCGGCCGCCAACGGCGCGGGCGGCGAGAGCCCGCCGCCGGCCCCCGGTCCGCCCGGCCCGGCCCAGCTTCCCGGTCCCGCGGTAGAGACGTTCAGCTTCCTGCCGGCCCACGTCACCTTCCGCGGCATGCCCGCGCCGCGCTGGTGGGAGTTCGAGGACGCGGTCACTGACTTCGGCGCGCTCGCCCCCGACCTGACCGACCTGGCCACCCTGCTGGTGATGGAGTTCGCGCTGGTGTTCGGCAACGACTGGTTCTGGGTGCCGGTGCCCACCGGGGCCGGCACCTTGTCGCAGGTGACCACGCTGGTGGTGTCGGACACCTTCGGCGTCCGCACCGTGATCGAGCCGGCCGAGCAGCTGCCGCGGCCAGCCGGCGCCAGCACGTGGTCGATGTTCAAGATCTCCGGCCCGGGCGGCCGGTCGCCGTTCATCCTCATGCCGCCCAGCTGCGGCGCGGTCCTGGACGGCGCCCCGGTGGAAGCCGTCTACTTCCTGCGCGACGACATGGCCGCGATGTCCTGGGCCGTCGAGCACACGCTGCAGGGCCCGCTGGACGCTCCGGTCGACGCGCTCCAGCTCGCGTTCGAGTTCGACGCGGCGATCCCGCAGCCGCCGCCGGATCCGCCCGCCCCCGGCGGCCCGGACCAGGCCTACGTACTGGAGCAGATTCCGCCGGCCAACTGGATCCCGATGGTCCCTGTCACCGCCCCGTCGGGAGCACGCTACTTCCGCCGCGGCATCCTGGTCCGGCCCGGCTACGGCGACGTGCACGCGGCGGCGCGGCTGCTGGAGCCCGGGCATCCGCTCTTCGTCGCCGACGAGTCGATCCCGCGCGAGGGCGCCGAAGTGACCCGTTACTTCCGCCGCGCCCGCTGGACCGACGGGTCCACCATCACCTGGCTGGCGCACCGGTCCCGGCCCGGCCGCGGCCCGGGCTGGTCCGGGCTCGCGTTCGACCGGGTGCAGCCGCTGCCGCCCGGCCCGGCCTGACCCACCCGGCCAGCATCAGGCCCGCGGCCAGCGCCAGCCCGCGGCCGGCCGAAAACCAGCTGCCCGGACCGGGCCTGGCCGGCTTATCCTGGCTCGTGCTCCTGACCCTGTCCACCACCCGCCAGCCCGCCACCGACCTGGGTTACCTGCTGCACAAGAACCCGGCCAGGCAGCACACCGCGGAACTCGGCTTCGGCACCGCGCACGTGCTCTACCCCGCGGAGTACACCTGGCCTGGCCGCATCTCGCCGCTGACGATGCTGGCCCGGATCGCCTGGCCGGCCTGCTCACGGAGGCTGACCGGCCGCAGTGACTTGAGCCCGGCCGCGGTCTCCGGATCGGGGCCGGGTCTGGTCACCGGCGGTCTGGCCGGCCCGGGCGCTGGCTGAGCGCGAGCTCGCCGGGGTAGTGACAGGAGACCCAGTGCCCAGGGCTGGCCTGAGCCAGCGCGGGCTCGCTGCGGCGGCACAGCTCGCGGTCGCGGCCTACCGGGCAGCGCGGCGCGAACCGGCAGCCGCGGCGCTGGCCGTCCGCCCCGGCCTGGCCCGGCGTCCCGTTCTCGCCGGGCAGCCCCGCGTCGCCGGCCGGCACCGCCTCGCCGGGCAGCAGGATCCGGCTGGGCCGGCCCAGGCTGGCCGGGTCGGGCACCGGGATCGCCGACAGCAGCGCGACGGTGTAGGGGTGCAGCGGCCCGGCGAACACCGCGGCGGCGTCCCCGATCTCCATCAGCGCGCCCAGGTACATGACCGCCACCCGGCTGGCGATGTGCTCGGCGACGGCCAGGTCGTGCACGATGAACAGGTACGTCAGCCCGAGCTGGCGCTGCAGGCTGGTGAGCAGGTTCAGCACCTGCGCCTGGATCGACACGTCCAGCGCGGTGACCGGCTCGTCCAGCACGACCAGGCGGGGGTGCAGGACCAGCGCCCTGGCGATCGCGATCCGCTGCCGCTGGCCGCCGGAGAAGGCGTACGGCTTGCGGTGGCCGAGCTCGGGCGGGATGCCCACCAGCTCGAGGATGTCGTCGACCAGCCGGGCCCGCTCCGGGCCGGCCGAGATGCCGTGGATCCGGAGCGGCTCGGCCACGATCGCGCGCACCGTCATCCGCGGGTTGAGCGAGGAGTACGGATCCTGGAACACGACCTGCATCTGCCGCCGCAGGGCGCGCAGCTGCGCCGGGCTGAGCGCGGCCAGGTCCTGCCCGTCCAGCAGCACCTGGCCCGACGTCGGCTCGGTCAGCCGCAGCACGCACCGGGCCACGGTCGACTTGCCGCACCCGGTCTCGCCCACCAGGGCCAGCGTCTCCCCGCTGGCGAGGTCGAAGGAGACCCCGTCCACCGCCCGGACCCCCAGCTGCCTGCCCCGCCGCCCCCGGCCCGCGGTGAAGGTCTTGCTGACCCCCCGCACCAGCAGGAACGGATCGCTCAGCCCGGCCCGCAGCCCGGGCAGGCCAGCAGGCTGCGGCGCGGTCACTGACCCGCCCCGCCCGGGCCGGCCGCGGCCGCGTGCCGCTGCCGGGCGAAGTGGCATTCGGCGATGACCTCACCGCCGGGCCCGCCGAACCGGGCCGGCTCGGGCGGCTGGCTGACGCAGACCTGCTGGCCGTGGCCGACCGGGCAGCGCGGCTCGAACGAGCACCCGGCGCCGAGCCTGGCCAGGCTCGGCGGCAGCCCGCCGATCGCGAACAGCGGCTCGCCCGCCGAGCCGGTCCTCGGCACCGCCTTCAGCAGCGCCTCGGTATAGGGGTGCACCGAGTGGCTGAACAGCTGCCGCGCGGTCCCCCGCTCGACCACCCGGCCGGCGTACATGACCTGCACGGTGTCGCAGAACTCCGCCACGATGCCCAGGTTGTGGGTGATCAGGATGACCGCGGTACCGCGCTCGGCGGCCAGCCGTTCCAGCAGGTCCAGCACCTGCGCCTGGGTGGTGACGTCCAGCGCCGTCGTCGGCTCGTCGGCGATCAGCACGTCCGGCTGGTTGGCCAGCGCGATCGCGATCATGACCCGCTGCCGCATCCCGCCGGAGTACTGGTGCGGGTAGTCGTCGATGCGCCGGGCCGCCGCGGGCACCTCGACGTCCCGCAGCAGGCCGATGGCCAGCTGCCTGGCCCGGCTCCGGCTGACGTCCTGGTGCGCCCGGATGGCCTCGGTGATCTGGTCGCCGATCGGCTTGATCGGGTCCAGGCCGGTCATCGGGTCCTGGAACACGACGGAGATCTCCTTGCCCCGCACCGCCTGGAGGTCCCGCTCGCGCAGCGCGCGGATGTCCCGCCCGTTCAGGCAGACCTGGCCGGCCGTGACCTGTCCCGGCGGGTCGATCAGGCCCAGGATCGACAGGCTCAGCGCCGACTTGCCCGAGCCGGACTCGCCGACGATGCCGACCCGCTCCAGCCGCCGCACCTCGAAGCTCACGTCCCGGACCGCGCGGAAGATCCCCTCCGGCGTGACGTACTGGGTCGACAGGCCGCGCACGCTCAGCACCACCTCGCCGGGCTGGCGGCCGCCCCGGCCGGCCGCCGCGCCCGGCCCGGCCGGGCTCACTTGGGCACCGCCGAGCGCAGCCGGACCCGCGGGTCGATGACCCCGTAAAGGACGTCGACGATCAGGTTGACCACCACGTACACCACGGCGCTGAGCAGGATGAACGTCTCGACCACCGCGTAGTCCTCGCGCTGGATCGACGCGACGACCAGGGCGCCCACCCCCGGCCAGTCGAACACCGTCTCCACCAGCACGCTGCCGGCGATCAGCTCGGCCAGCACCAGGCCGCCGACGGTGAGCGTCGGCAGGAACGCGTTGGGCAGCGCGTGCCGCCGCAGCGCGGCCGGCCGGCCGATGCCCTTGCTCCGCACGACGGCCATGAACGGCTCGCGGGACACCTCGAACAGGCTGGCCCGCAGCAGCCGGACCAGGAAGGCGAAATCGGCGAACGCCAGCGTCACCGTGGGCAGCACCAGATGCCTGACCGCGTCCGCGAAGACACCGAACCGCCCCGCCAGCAGCGCGTCCACGGTGTAGAAGTGGGTCAGGGCCGGCGGCGCGGCGGTGTTCGGGCTCAGCCGGCCCTCCGGCCCCGGGAAGACGTGCAGCCACTGCGACAGCAGCAGCAGGAGCAGCAGCGCCAGCCAGAACGGGGGCGTGCCCAGGCCGAGGAAGGACAGCCCGCGCACCGCCCGGTCGGCGGGGCGGCGGCGGACCGACAGCAGCGCGAGCAGCAGCGCGGCCGCGAAGGCGAGCAGGAAGGCGTAGCAGCCCAGTTCCAGCGAGGCGGGCAGCCGGGCCGCGATCAGCGCCCGGACCGGCTGGCCGACCGAGTAGGAGAACCCCCAGTTGCCCTGGAAGAAATCCCCGATGTAGCGGCCGTACTGGTCATACAGCGGCAGGTTCAGGCCGAGCACCCGGCGCATGGTGGCCACCGCCTGCGCGCTGGCCAGGTGCCCGGCCACCAGCCGGGCCGGGTCGCCGGGCAGCACCCGCAGCAGCACGAACCCGATCACCGAGGCCCCGAAGATCGTGACCACGGAGCTGGCCGCCCGCCCGGCGATGAACCGGATCACCGGCTTGTCCGGGCTGCGGCGCGCTGGCTAGACACGGGCGTAGTCACCTTTCGGGTCCAGGATGTCGCGGCACCTGTCGGCGATCACGTTCGCGGCGGTGGTGGCGATGAGCAGGCCCAGGCCGGGGAACACGCCGACCCACCACTGCCCGGTGATGGTGTAGGACAGCCCGTCGGTGATCATCGCCCCCCACTCCGGGGTGGGAATCTGCGCGCCCAGCCCGACGAACCCGAGCGCGGCCAGCGCCAGGATCGAGTAGCCGAACGCCGCCGCGGCCTGGATCAGCAGGGTCGGCAGCAGGCTCGGCACGATGTGCGCGAACATGACCCGCCGCCGCCTGGCGCCCAGCGCGATCGCGGCCTCGACGAACGGCAGCGCCCTGATCCGCACCACCTCGCTGCGGACCACCCGGGCGTACCACGGCACCGAGGCGATGGTGATCCCGATCACCGCGGTGGTGACGCCGACGCCGAGGCTCACGGTCACGGCCATGGCCAGGATCAGGGCCGGGAACGCCAGGATCGCGTCCATCGCCCGCATCAGCAGGCCTTCCCGCAGCCCGCCCCAGGTCCCGGCGACCAGGCCGAGAATGCCGCCGCACAGCGCGCCCGCGATCACCACGATGAACCCGACCAGCAGTGATATCTGGGCCCCGCGCATGAACCTGGCGAAGATGTCCCGGCCGAACCCGTCGGTGCCCATCGGGTGCGACCACGACGGCGGCTGCAGCGCCGACAGCAGGCTGATCTGGCTGGGCGGGTCGTGCCAGAGCAGCGGCCCGGCGACCGCCATCAGGGCCAGCGCCACCAGCACCCCGGCCGCCCACAGCAGCGCCCGCTGCCGCAGCAGCAGCCGGGCGGGGGCACCGGCACGTGCGAGCGCCACCGCCTGGCTACCTCGCCGCCCAGTTCCACATCGTGGTCTCGTCGGCGTAGAAGTACCGGGTCACCCGCGGGCTCAGGACGGTGATGTCGTCCTTGGCGTAGACCGGGATCTTCGGCGAGTTGGCCGTCCACAGCGGGATGATCTGCCGGTACAGGCTCAGCCGCCTGGCCGGGTCCACCGTGGCCCTGGCCTGGTTCAGCAGCTTGTCGGCGCCGGGGACGCAGATCCCCGCGGCGTTGTAGGGGCTCTTGCACAGCATGTCGTAGCCGAGGTAGTAGCCCGCGTCGATGACGCCGGGGCCGTCCGTGGTCACCGCCAGCTGGTACGGCTTCGGGTTGGTATTGATCTTGGTTTCGAAGTTGGCGTCCGACAGCGTGCTGATGGTCACGTTGACGCCCAGCGCCTTCCACGATGCCTGGGCTATGGTCGCGAGCTGCTGGGACACCGGCACCGAGCCGTCGATGATCATGTCGAGCTTCACCGGCGCCCTGACCCCGGACCGGGCCAGCAGCGACTTGGCCTTCGACAGGCTGTAGGGCCGCGGCGCCTCCAGGCTCGCGTCGTACTCCGGCTTCATCAGCGGCGGGTACGGGCCGTAGTAGAGCTGGCCGTAGCCGTAGCCGATCTTGGTGAGGATCTGCTGGGCGGGCAGCGCGTAGCTGAGAGCCGCGCGGAAGTCGGCGTTGTTCAGCGGCGGGTGACTGCCGGGCATCATGATCTGCAGCGACATCGTGGTCGGGTTCACCACCACCTTGCAGCAGGAGTTGCCGACCAGGCTGTGCGCGGCCTGCGGCGACAGCCCGATGGTCACGTCGGCCTCACCGGACCTGGCCCGCAGCAGCAGCGTCGAGTCGTCCCCGATGAAGTTGACCTTGATCTTCGGCGAGCCAGCCGCCGGGCCGAAGTAGTTCGGGTTCGGCTGCAGCGACGCCGAGGTTCCCGGGTTGTAGCTGGCCAGCACGTACGGCCCGGAGCCGCCGGCGATGTGGCCCTGCATCCACTGGTTGACCTTGCCCTTCACCACGCCGCCGTTGGCCTCGACCACCTTCGGGTCCACGATCCCCGCGGCGGGCTGGGCCAGGTCCTGCGGGAAGTTCGCGTCGGCCTCGTTCAGCCTGATCACCACGGTGGCCGGGTCCGGCGCCGAGACCGACTTGACCAGCGCGGGGGTGTACAGGCCGTCGAGGATGAAGTAGGAGCCGCAGCCGCCGGTGGTGATCGACCGGTTCAGCGAGTACTTCACCGCCGCCGCGTTCATCGGGTCGCCGTTGGCGAACTTCGCGCCCGCGGGCAGCGTGAACGTGTAGGTCCGGCCGTCCTTGCTGACCGTCCACGACTTCGCGAACCAGGGCTTGATGTTGTCCGGGTCGAACTGCGTGGTCCCCTGCGGTCCCGGTGCCGACCCGTACTGGGTCAGCCGCGCGTAGAACTGGCTGAGGAAGTCCACGTCGAAGGTGCCGCAGGCCTGGGCCGGGTCGACGGTCCCGCTGCCGCCGGCCAGGTCGACGACCAGGGTGCCGGACCCGCCGCCGGCCGCCGGGCCGCCCGAAGGCGCCGGTGCCGCTCCGCCGGAGGATCCCGATGATGAGCAGGCGCTGAGGGCGAGCGCCAGCACCCCGGCGCCCAGTCCCAGTACGCGCCGTCCGGCCGGCCGCCGCCATCCCCCACGATTCAGCACGATCCCCTCCAGGCCAATCGTAGTGTGACATGTAATATATTACGTGATATATTTTACTGTCAAGGCAACGGTGCTGGCCGCGGCGGAGGGGCACATGGGCACGAGCAGTTCCGGTGAGCGGGCCGCGCTGGTCAGGTCGCTGGCGATCATGTCCGAGTACCACTGGATGTTCCTGCGGCACCTGCACGCCGCGGTGGCGTCCCGGTTCGGCCAGCCCGGGCTCGATGTCCTGGCCCGCGGGCTGCGCCGGTACGGCTTCTACCGGGGCGAGTGCATCAGGGACAGCCCGCCGGTCCTCGCCGCGGGCCGGGACGCGCTGGCGCTGGTGCGGCACTGGGACGGCGGCGAGCTGGCGCTGGCCGCCGCGCACGGCGGCGTCGAGGTCAGCGTGGCGGACGGTAAGGTCAGCGTGCGGCTGCCGGCGGCGCCCGGCGCGGACTACTTCGCCGGGCACGGCGGCACCGAGGCGCTCGGCCTGCACTGGCGGCAGGTGCTGGCCGGGATGGCCGAGGGCTTCGACGAGCAGGCCGGGGTGACCTGCGACCCGGCCGGGGCCACCCCGTGGCGGATGACCTGGACGCACCCGGCCCAGGCGGCCGGGGGCGACGCCGGGCTCGACGACGTGTTCGCCGCGCCGGCCCGTTACATCGAGGTGTCCCGCCGCGCGACCGGCCTGATCGCGGCGCTGCAGATGTACCCGGCGATGGAGCTGGCCGACGCCTTCGACGCGTCCGCGGAGGAGGCCGTGCGGGAGGCCGCGTACGCGTTCGGGGCCGAGCGCGGCGCCGCGCTGCGCGCCCGGCACCTGGCCGCGGGCATCCCGGTCGACCTGCAGACGATGAGCCAGACCCTGGCCGAGCGGGATCCGCTGGGCGCGATCTTCTCGATCCGCGGGCCGGCTTACTCCTCACCCGGCCTGAGCCAGTTCGACTGCACCTACTGCCCGCTGGCCGACGTCTGGGCGCAGCAGGGCACCGAGGGGCTGAAGCTGGGCTACCTGTTCGACATGGAACTGCACCGCGGCCTGGTCGAGACCTACCATCCCGGCGCGGTGGTGCGCTGGGACGCGCTCAAGACCCGCGGTGACGCCATGTGCCGGTTCCGGTTCTCCATTCCTGGGCTCGTCACCCCGGCCGAGGCGCACCTGCTGGCGCCGTCGCGGGACCGCCCGCGCCGCGCCGGGCCGGCCTAGCCGCCGCCCGCGCCGCGAACAGGCCCGTGCCGCCACACCGACAGGAGGAGCAGTGCTGACCCAGATCGACCACATCATCGTCGCGGTGAGCGGCGCGGAGCACCGGGCCCTGTCCGCGCGGCTGGCGCAGGCGGGGTTCCTGCACGGGGACGCGGGCCGGCATCCCGGCGGCACCGCTAACGAGAACGTCGCGTTCGCCGGCGGCGGCTTCCTGGAACTGCTCTACGAGCAGGAGCCGGGCAGCGGGCCGCCAGTGTGGTTCGCCGACACCCCGCGGGTCCAGGGCATCGGCTTCTCCACCAGCGACTACGACGCGGACATCGCGGCCTGGGGCACGCCGGAGGGATCCTGGAACCGGATCTTCCCCAAGGTGCTGGACACCGGTGAGCCGAGCCAGTGCCGGGCCGCTGGCCCGCTGCCGATGCACGAGTTCTACGTCTTCTACATGGACCGGCCAGCCCCGTCGTTCGCTGACCTGGCCGCCACCCCGCGGCTGACCGGGGTGACCTTCCGCGGGGCCGGCCATCAGCTGTGGCGGGACCGGTTCGCCAGCTGGTTCCGGCTGCCTGCCGCGGACGGCGGGCTGCGCGGCGGCGATGTCACCTTCCGGTTCGAGCCGGGCGACCACAGCGCGGTCCGGCTGTCGCTCGCCTTCGCGGTCCGCCGCGGCGAGGGCAGCATCCCGATCTCCGGCGGGACGATCGAGCTCGTGCGGGACGCCCGGTGATCTTCTCCATCGACCACATCGTGTTCGCGGCCACCCCGGGCCAGCGCGACGAGCTGATGCCCGCGCTGCGACAGGCCGGGCTGGCCGACGTCGGCCTGTCGCTGGACTTCCCCGAGGACGGGGTGGCCAGCCAGATGCTGGGCTACCGCGGCGGCGGCGGCCTGGAGTTCGTGACCGAGACCGACCCGCGGCACTCGCCGGCCGTGTGGTTCGCGCAGGTGCCCCGGGTCATCGGCGTCGGGTTCGCCTCCGATGACTTCGACCAGGACACCCGCTGGGACGGCGACCCCGGCGCCTGGGTCATGGACGAGAACGTGCCGCTGCCGGACGGGAAGGTGCTGAACATCCACGCCGCCGGGCCGCACAAGCACAAGAGCGACTTCTACGTCTTCGTCATGGACCGCAGGGACGGCAGACTGGAGTTCCCCGCGCTGGCCGGCGGCCCGCGGCTGGCCAGGATCACCCTGGCCGGGCCGGACGCGGGCTGGTGGCACGACCGGCTGGCCCGGTGGCTGCGGCTGCCCGCCAGCCCCGGCGGCGGCCTCGCGGCCGGGGCGACGGAGCTCGCCTTCACCGACGGGCCAGGTCCCGCGGTGCGGGCGACGCTGAGCTTCGCCGCCGCCGGCGACACCACTGTCCTCCCGCTGGCCGCGGGGGCGATCGAGCTGACCAGGGAGCCGTCCCTGTGACCGGGTTCCGCTGCCAGTACAACGTCAGGGTCCCGATGCGCGACGGGGTGGAGCTGTCGGCGGACCTGTACCTGCCCGGCTCGCCGCGGCCGGTGCCGGTCCTGGTCGCCCGCACCCCCTACAACAAGAACACCCAGCTCGCCCGCGACAAGGCGGCCTGGTACGCGGCCCGGGGGTTCGGCTTCGCCTGGATGGACGTGCGCGGCCGGGGCGACTCGGACGGGGTGTTCACCCCGTACCGGTACGAGGGGCCCGACGGCCACGACGCGGTCGAGTGGCTGGCCGCCCAGCCGTGGTGCACCGGCCAGGTCGCCACCTGGGGGGCCTCCTACCTCGGCTGCATCCAGCTGCTCACCGCGCTGACCAGGCCGCCGCACCTGGCCGCGATGGTGGTGTACGTCACCCCGTCCGATCCGTGGATCGAATGGCCCACCGGGCTGCACGTGCCGCAGGAGATCTGCTGGCACCGGATGGTCAGCGGCCGGCTGCTTCAGTACGTGGACGGCACCGACTGGATGGAGGTCTACCGGCACCTGCCGCTGCTGACCATGGACGAGAAGGCGGGCTTCTACGCGCCGCACTGGCGCGAGGACCTGAGCCACCCGCCCGCGGACCGCGCGTACTGGCAGCCGGTGACCTACCAGGATCAGCTGGCGGGCCTGGACCTGCCCGCGCTGCACATCACCGGGTGGTACGACGACGTGCAGCCGGGAACACTGATCAACTTCGCGGCGCTGGCTGACGGCGCGGCCACCGAGCGGGCCCGCCGGGCCCAGCGGCTGGTGGTCGGGCCGTGGGGGCACGAGTGCTCGCGGAACCGGCCGCGGCAGCTCGGCGACATCGACTTCGGCCCCGGCGCCGACTTCGACCTGGACCGTTATGAGCTGCGCTGGCTGCAGCACTACCTGGCCGGGCAGGACAACGGCGCGGACGCCGAGCCGCGGGCCCAGATCTTCGTCATGGGCCGTAACCAGTGGCGCGCCGAGGACGCCTGGCCGCTGGCCCGCACCGAGTGGGCCAGGTACCACCTGACCAGCGCGGGCCAGGCCAACAGCAGGCACGGTGACGGCGGCCTGCGCCGGGAGCAGCCGCCCGGCGACGAGCCGCCCGACGTGTTCAAGCACGACCCGGCTGACCCGGTGCCGTTCCTCACCGAGCCCTCGTCGGCGCAGATCGGCGGGCCGGACGACTACGCGCAGGTGCAGGAGCGGGCCGACGTGCTGGTGTACTCCACTCCCCCGCTGGCCGCCGAGGTCGAGGTCACCGGCCCGGTCCGGGTGGAGCTGTTCGCCTCGTCCAGCGCGCCGGACACCGATTTCATGGCCAAGCTGGTCGACGTCCACCCGGACGGTTATTGCCAGCGGCTGTGCGACGGCATGGTGCGGGCCAGGTTCCGGGAGGGGATGGACCGCGAGGTGCTGATGGAGCCCGGCACGGTCTACCGGTTCGAGATCGACCTGTGGAGCACCTCGCAGGTGTTCCTGGCCGGGCACCGGATCCGGCTGGAGATCGCATCCAGCGCGTTCCCCAAGTACGACCGGAACCTCGGCACCGGCGGCCCGCTCGGCACCGGCACCAGCCATCAGCCCGCGCAGAACACGGTCTGGCACACCAGCGCGTACCCGTCGGCGCTGATCCTGCCGCAGATTCCGGCCTGAGCCGGCTCAGGTAGCGGCCCGGCTGAGCAGCCAGTCCACCGAGCGTGCCGCCGCACCGCCGTCTTCGAGGGCGCAGAACCTGGCGGCGAATCCGTCGTAGGCGGCGCGGTAGCTGCGATTGACGTCGTCCAGATTCCGCAGCGCGTCGGTCACCTCATCGCTGGTGCGAAGCAGCGGGCCAGGGGCCTCAGCCTCGAAGTCGAAATAGAACCCGCGCAGCTTGTCCCGGTAGCGTTCGAGGTCGTAGGTGAAGAAAAGCATCGGCCGGCCGGTCACGGCGAAATCGAACATCGCCGATGAGTAGTCAGAGATGAGGACATCAGCGATCACTAGCAGGTCGGCCATATCGGGGTAGCGCGTGACGTCGACGACCCTGTCGTCGGCGCCGCCCCCGGTGACCAGTGCTTCCTTCATCTTCGGGTGAGCGCGTACCAGCACGACGTGATCGTCGCCGAGTGCCCGGGCGAGAGCGCCGAGGTCCAGGTGCTGCGGGAAGCCGTAGCCGCCAGCCCTCGTGGTCGCGTCGTCTCGCCATGTCGGCGCGTAGAGCACGATTCGCGCCGCTGCTGGCAGGCCGAGCTGGCGGCGTATGCGCGCTGCCTGCTCAGCCGTGCCCGGGCCGCATAGCAGGTCGTTCCGCGGGTAACCGAATTCCAGGATATCGCCGTCGAAACCGAAGGCCTTCCGGAAAATTGGCGTGCTGAACGCATTCGGCGACAGCAGCGCATTCCAGTTGGCGACGTCCTGGCGAACTCGATCGTGATAAGCCAGCCCCTTGGCGAATTGCGGGTTCTCCACGTCGAGGCAGATCCGCTTGAGCGGCGTGCCATGCCAGGTCTGCAGGAATAGCTGACCTGCTGTCCTGCGGTACCACTCCGGCAGCAGCATGTTGCTCACGATGAAGCGCGCCCGGCCGAGGAGCTCGTAGTGCTCGCGGCTGGCGTAGACAACTGCCCGGCCGCCGTCGGGGACGCAGACCTGACCGTCCCGGCTGACCCACGCGGTCGCGAGCCCGGTGTCACGCCGCAGCAGCTCCTCATAGATGGCGCGCGGGTTGCATGAGTACTGCTTGCCGCCGTGGCTGTCGAACACGACAAGATCATCGATCTTGGTGCGCGCGGCCGGGGAGCTGTACCACTGCTGCAGCTGGCGCTGGGCGTAACGACCCACGTCCCTGGAGGCGAGCCGGACGCCAAGCCGCACCGCGTCGCCGCGATGTATTTCCACCGTCACCGCGTGGATGCCGCACTGGCGCGGTGCTGGCATCTGGCCGGTCAGGCCGCGGTCAGCTACCACCCGGGCCTCGCCCGCCGGAGTCCGGGTCAGCAGCTCCCACCTGCCGCTGGCCAGCGGCAGCTCACCGGCCTGCCCCGGCATCGAGCCTGGCGACAGGCAGGCGCTGAACTCACCGTCCTGCCATCGCAGCGGCACGGCGTGCTGATAGCCGTAGCCGTTGCTGCGCAGCATGATCACCGAAGGCGCTGTCTGCGCGTCCGTCCAGTCACCGCGCAGGATCAGCTCGTCAGCCTCGGTCCAGGTCGCCTGCCGGACAACCAGGCGGCGTGCTCGCTGGACGGCCGAGAGGTTGCCGAACGGCGTCAGGTAGGTCGTGATCTCCTGGGCGCCCGCGCCAAGCCGGATCCCGGCAGCGCCGGGTTCGCCGGCCAGCCGGACGGCATGCCCGGTTCCCGGGTCGAGGGCAAGATCCGAGCGGACGTCCTCCGCGACCGACTGGCCTGGCTCACCGGCGGCCGGCTGGACCGGCTCACCGGCAACCGACTGGACCGGTTCACCGGCAACCGACTGGGCCAGCTCACCGGCGGCCGGCTGGCCCGGCTCTTCGGCGACGGCGAGGAGTTCGTCAATGGCGTCGCCGTCGGCGTCGCCGTCAGCATCGCCGCCCGCGGTGATCAGCTGCGGCACCGGCACGCTGGCGCGGAATCCGTAGCGGCCCGAGGATTCGCCGGTGGCGACGGCCGGTACGCGCGCCAGCCTTCCGCCCGTTCGCTGGAGCGATATGACGATCGCTGCCTTCTTGCCGATCGGGACCGCCGACCAGCCTTCGATCCTGAGCTCGTCGCCATCGGCATGGCACGCGGTCGCCACCGCGCCAGGGCGCGCGGCCCGGATCAGGAACCGCCTGTCGTGTTCGGGTGCGGGCTGCAGCCACACCCCGCCGCCAGCCCAGCGGCCCTCCGGCAGCGACGCAGACCCCGGCGTGATGCTACTGACCGGTCCATCCCGGCGGACGCCGTGCCCGCGCACCCTGACCCGCAGCTCCCAGCTAGCCGCCCGCCACGTCCCGAGGTTGGACAGCCGCTCCGGCTTGATCTCGACCATGAAGCCGGACCAGTCATAGCAGGCAGCGGACTGGCCAGACCGGGCCGTGACATCAGGCCGTTCGATCCGCGTCACCTTGAGCCGGATGTTCCGGTGGATCACGGTGTTCCGCAGCGTCACCTCGATGCGGGTGTCTTGCCGGCGGGGAGCGTGCAGCCGGCGGATATAGGCATAGCCCTCGATCCGCAGCCTGCCGTCATGCCAGCTGACGGCGTCGAGCTGCACATTGAGCTCCATCTCGCGGCTGGCTTCGTAGATCTCACGCGGGATCCCGCGGTTGACGTCATCAAGGTAGGGGTAGCCGATGTACCACTTCCGCCCGAGCCGCACCAGCGGCGCCGACGAGCTGTCCCCGCTTCGCGAGTAGCGGAGCACGTCGAGGAAATCGGCGTGCATGCCCTCACGGATGAGGTAATACCGCAGCCGGTGCATGACGGGCGCATCGCGGAAGACTGCGTCGTCCACCGAGCGAAGATAGTCAGCAGCCAGCTCGAGCATCCGCACCCGTTCGGTCTCACTGGCGAATTCGACCGCGCGGACCAGCACCGCGAGGTCATTGTCCAGCACCCGGCGGTCGAATACCGGCTTGATAGCCGGCGCGCGCTCGGCCAGGAAGGTACCTGACTCCAGTACCGCCGCCATCCGGCCCTCGACATTTTCCAGCTGCCGGGACCGCTGGTTTCTGGACAGTTCTCCGGTTTCCCTGGCCCGCCAGTAATAGACGGTCTCATGCCGGATGTCCACCGATCGCGCCAGCACGTATGAGCGGATGGCGACGGGGATGTCCTCGTACCGGCGGGCAGAGTACTCGAGTTGAGCCGACATCCAGAACGACCGGCGGTATACCTTGTTCCAGATCGTGCAATCCCGCAGCAGGGCCGGGTGCTGGGACACGGTCGTGTGCGGGATCGAGTTCCGGTAGACGTCCGCGTGGACGACGGTCCTGGAGACCCAGCCGGTGCTGAAGCGCAGCACGTTGCCCGCCGCGATGTCCGAGCCGGTCTCCTCCAGCGAGCCCACGAGCAGCTCATACGCATGCCCCGGCAGCACGTCGTCGGCGTCGAAGAAGGCGAGGTACTCGCCGGTCGCATGCCGCACACCCAGGTTGCGGGCGGGTCCCTGGCCCTGGTTGTGCTGCGTCAGCAACCGGTATCTCGGGTCACGGGCGGCGAACGACTCGGCGATCAGCGCGCTGCCGTCGGTGGACCCGTCGTCCACCATGATCACTTCAAAGTCGCGCAGCGTCTGCCTGGAAACCGACTCGAGTGCCTCCCGCAGGTAGGTCTCTACGTTGTAGAACGGCACTACGACGCTGAGCTTCACCATCCTGGCCCGCCCCTTCCCCGGCCTGCGGCCGGCCGGCGGAGGCAATGCTACAGCTTCGGGCCATGTTGGTAATTAGAAGGTTAATAACACCCCAACTTGACACATCGGGCGTTTGCGGCCTGGTCATCGGCGGCCGCCGCCGCGGCGCCACGGATAGCCGCCGCGACTGCCTTAACCTGAGACGGCCATCTCGCCGAGCAGAGACCAGTCATCCTGCGGGAGCTTGAAGTTCACGATCCGCGGCGTCTGAGCGAGATGCGGGGGAAGCACCTGCTGGGCGTTACGGAAGTGCCCGGACTGCACATGCGCGGCGGCGGCCTCGTCGTCCCTGAACGCCTCGACGACCACGTACTCGGCCGGGTCCTGAACGCTCCTGGACCAGTCGAACCACAGGCACCCGGGCTCGGCCCTGGTCGCCTCGGTGAACTCGGAAGTGATCTGCGGCCACTGGTCGGCGTACTGCGGCAGCACCCGGAACTTGGCGGTAATGAAGATCATCACGAACCTCTCACGATGATGTGGCCACCATCCTCCCGCAGGGCCGAACGCATCACCAGGCGAACCACGTAGGTAGGCCCGCTACTGCACCAGGTCGTGCGGGCTGGCGCCCTCACCCCAGGATCTCGCCGTGTGCGCGACGAGCGAGTGCCCCGGAACCCGGTCACCTCGTCAACGCGACGGCGGCGTCCGCGGCCGAGGCGAACAACTGCCGGCGCGCCGAGCTGGCCGTCATCCACCCACGGTGCTGCCACTCCCGGCCAGCCAGCGAGTCTCCGGCCATCACCACCTCGCCGAACGGGATGGAGCGGTAGCGGGCGATCGCCATCAGCGCCGACGCTTCCATCTCGACGACTAGACACCCTTCCTCCACCCGGCGCGAGACCCGGGCCCGGGTCTCGCGGTAGATGGCGTCCATCGACCAGCTCAGGCCGTTCGTCGTCGCCACGCCGGCGGCACTAAGCGCGCCGGCCAGGCTCTCAGCCGGACCCGGGTCAGCCGCAACGACCCGGCCGGCCGGCAGGTAGTGGAAGGACGTGCCCTCGTCACGCACAGCGCCGGTCAAGATCACCGCCTGCCCCATCACCAGTTCCGGTACCAGCGCCCCCGCCCCGCCGCAGGCGATGACTCCGCGAACTCCGCGGGCAATGACCTGCTCGAGCATGGCACCGGCCAGCGGCGCCCCGACTCCGGGATGGAACACGCCCAGCCGTACACCCCGGTGCTCGATCTCCCACAACGATGCCGGACCCATCTCGCTGTGCAGACGGCACACTGACCTCGCGTCCTGGCGGCCGGAGAGTTCCTCGACGACGTCACGGAAGAAGCACGCCACGGCGGCCGCCGGCGCGTCGACCGGACGGATCAGCCGGCTCGGCTCGATGACCGCCTCACCGGCCAGATCCTCATCCTCCAGTAGCGGCAGTCGTCGGCGATCAGCCGGCCCAGGCAACCTCTGCACCTCCCGCGCTTCTATCCTATCGGCGCGCCCGTGCAGGCCGGCTGATGTAAGCACTCTGGTGGCCGCTGGCCTGGTGCCTCCTGCCCGGGGCGGCCTCTCGCCGGCCCCGGCGGCCAGCGCCTCGTCGAGCGCGAGCTTGGCGAGCTCGGGCTATTTCCGGTCAGGCCGACCCAGCCGCCGGCCCTGAAGCCTTCGTCACCGGCCGGGTTCTTGGATGACTCCGTCGAGCGTGACGTTCTCGCTCACCACGATCCTTCCCATTTCGGTTCGGCGCCTCGCTGGAGCAGCGGGAACCAGACGGTGGCGGCGCGCCCTGCGAGCCCTCCGTGCCTCGAGGAGCAGCCGGTCTCGTTCGGCGGCCCGCCGGATGTCATCGTGGATGGCTTTTATGAGGTATTCGTGGATGGTCATCGTCTGTTCCTCCTATATGCGCTGCCAGGTAGTTGCCCTAGCCCAGGCCGAGCGCCCGACGATGCCGCGGGATGGCTGGCTGCTGGTTACCCGGCCATATGTGCCGGGTGGGGAGGACGTAAGTACATCGACGATCACGTGCGCCGGTGGCATTACATCTCCGCACTATTCATCTGGCTGTGGCAGGCGGCGCCCATACCGGCCGCGCTGACGGCTTGCAGCGGAGGGCATTGCGCCTGCAGGAGCGGGTCGGGTATCCGGTCGCCGAGTCGCAGGAAGCCGGCTCCGGTCAGTGCTAGCGCCAGGGCGCCGCCCCACCAGACGGCGTCGGGGGAGGTTGCGAGCAGCGCGCCGCCGGCCGCGGGGCCGAGGGCCACGCCTGCCATGAAGCTCAGACCGTAAAGCGACATGTAGCGGCCGAGCAGATGCGGCGGTGCGAGGTCGGCGGCGACTGTGCCGGCCACGATGAACTGCGCGCACTCACCGATCGCGATCACGATCGCGACCCCGGCCAAGACGATGGTAGCGGTGAGCGTCGAGCTCGTCAGTGTCGCGAGCAGGACCGCGAGCAGGCCGATTGCAAATACCGCGCTGGTCGCGGCCAAAGCGTGTGTGCGGCGCATCCGCCTGACGACCCGTGTGGCTGGAACCTGCGCGACGACGATGAAGAAGGTGTTGAGGAAGATGACGATGCCGATCTCGCCCGGCCCGACAGGCGTGTGCGCCGTCGCAAACGGCGGGAGGATGTTGGACCAGAAGGCGCCGCCGACCATTACGAGCACGATGTTGGCGGCGATCAGGATGAGGAAGAGCCGGTCGCGGGCAACTGCCCGGAAGCCTGTTCCGCGGTCGCTGGCCGGCGCGGCATCCGCGAGGCGGGGATTGGGGATCCCGACGAGCACAACCAGCGCGAAGACAGCGAAGGTGAGGCCGTCGAAGAGGTAGAGCGCCTGGAACGCGCGGAGGTCATGGGCGGCAGCGACGATGAAGCCCGCAACCGTGGCGCCGCTGCCGAGACCGAAGTTGCCTGCGACGCGGCGGAGCGCGATCGAGGAGGCGCGCTGCTCCGCTGAGACCAGGGTCAGGCTCAGAACCTGGTTCGCGGTTGCCGCGACTCCGAACCCGGCGCCGCCGACGGCCGAGCAGACGAAGGCTTGCCAGGGACGGCCGGCGAATGCGAAGCCCGCGTAGCCCAGCGCACTGGCGAGATTGCCGGTGATCAGGATCGGCTTCGCGCGGAAACGATCGAGCAGCGCACCCGAAAAGGGCGTCACGACCGCCGCCGTGCCCATGACCGCCGCCAGCACCAGCCCCGCAGTCGCCGTTGAGAAGCCGCGGGCCTGGTGCAGGTAGATGATCTCGAACGGAAGGATCAGTCCAGTGCCGAAGTAGTTGACCGCGGTCCCAGCCTGAAGAACGAGCACAGGCCCCGGCAGGCCCGTCCGCCAGCCGGCGAACACGCGAGTGAGCGTCCTGGTCACTAGCTTCCAGCGGTTGGCTGCTTTCCCGTGCCTGCCTGATTCCATCGTCAGCCTCCTGGGTCGTTCCCAGCTGCTGCGGCACGATCCGGTGGGCGGATCGTCCGGGCGGTCGGTAGTGCATACACCGCGGCACTGGGAAACTGGGCGCCCGCGAGCCGCCCAGTTCGCCCCCCGGGCGGTGTATATACCGCGTGGAAGCGCCACGTGATGTGGAAGGAAGGAGCGCAGGATGGTGACAGCCGATCTGCTCTCACGGGCGCGGGCCGGGGATGGCGAGGCGTTCCGGGAGCTGGCCGGGCCGCACCGGCGGGAGCTGCAGGTGCACTGCTACCGGATGCTCGGATCCTTCGCCGACGCCGAGGACGCCGTCCAGGAGACGATGCTGGCCGCCTGGCAAGGCATCGGCGGGTTCACCGAGGAACGCGCGTCGCTGCGCACCTGGCTGTACAAGATCGCCACCAACCGGTGCCTCAACGCGCGCCGCGCGGCGAGCCGGCGCCCGGCCAGGGAGTGGGACATGTCGCAGTTCGAAGCGCCCGTGCCGACCCCGCGCGACGAGCCCGTCTGGCTGCAGCCGTTTCCTGACGCATTTCTCGAGGGCGCCGTCGACCAGCCGCTCGGGCCAGAGGCCCGCTACGAGCAGAGTGAAGCCATATCGCTGGCCTTCGTGGCCGCCCTGCAGCTGCTGCCGCCGCGCCAGGTCGCCGTCCTCATCCTGCGCGACGTCCTCGGATTCCACGCCAGCGAGGTGGCCGGCATGCTGGAGGTGACCGTCCAATCGGTCAACAGCGCCCTCAAACGAGCCCGCGCTAGCCTGCAGCGCCGGCCGGCCGCCGCCGGCCACCAGCCGCCGCCCGCCGCTGGCTCGCCCGCCGAGGACGCGATCGTGGCCATGTTCGCCCGCGCGTGGGCGTCGGCCGACCTCGGTGCGCTGGTGGCCCTGCTGACCGACGACGTCTTCATCGCTATGCCTCCGAAGCCCTTCGGATATGAGGGCCGAGAACTCGTGGCCCGCTACTGCGCCCGCCAGTTCGCCGCGGGCCGCAGGTTCGGCCTCGTGCCGGCCCGGGCCAACGGCCAGCCCGCGTTCGGGGCATACCTGCGCGGCCCGGCCGGAATCCGCCACGCGACCGGCTTCTACGTGCTCACCCTGGCCGGCGGCCAGATCTGCGGCATGACCCGCTTCGAGGCCAGCGTGCTGCCGTGGTTCGGGCTACCGCGCTCACTCCCCAGCCGATAGCCAGCACCTGGCCATGGAGAGGCTGCACGCGCCGAACGAGTTCTTCCGCATCCGCGGGCTGCGCGAGGGGATGCGGGCCTGGGAGGAGCTGCGGCGGCTGCTGGCCGAGGGCCCGCACCGGCTCGCGAGCCGGGAGGGCGACGACGGCTCAGACGCCGTATACCGCCTGCTCCTACCTGGAAGGGGGCCTTATGGCCGTTATCAAAGCTTTCGCGCAGGATGCCGTGGATCGGGCCGAACCTCTTACCGTCGCTGCCGCCTATGCACAGTGTCGCGACGCGGCGCTGGCCGAGTCTGCGATCGGCGCGATCGGCCTGGAGATCGAGTCACATCTGGTCGACCTCGACCACGTCGCTGACCCCGTTCCCTGGAGACGTGTTGAGGCCATCGCGGCCATGGTCGGGAGGGTCGCGCCGGGCACCGCGGTGACCGTGGAGCCCGGCGGGCAGATCGAGCTGTCCGGGCCGCCGGAAGCCGGAGTCGCGCCCGCGGTGGCCCGGCTCAGGTACGAGGGCACCGCCGCCCGGCTGGCCCTGGCCGATCGCCGTCTCGGGCTGGCTTACGCCGGGGCTGATCCGGCGCGCCCGTCCCGGCGGGTCAACCCGCGGCCGCGTTACCGCGCGATGGAGCAGCACTTCGCGGCCACCGGCCGGGCCGGGGCCGGGCAAGTCATGATGAACTCGACCGCCGCCCTGCAGGTCAACCTCCAGGCCGGCCCCAGGGGCGAGTGGCCGGCCAGGGTCGCGCGGGCTTACCGGCTCGGCCCGACGCTGGTGGCGATCGCGGCGAGCTCGCCCTGGCTGCACGGCCGCGATACGGGCTGGAAGTCCGTCCGGCAGCGGGCCTGGAGCGGGCTCGACGCGCGCACGTGCGGCCCGGTGCCGGGCTGCGCTCCGAAGGACGGCCGCGACGAGTCGCTCGATCCCGCCTCAGCCTGGGCCCGGTTCGCGATGCGCGCCCCGGTCACGTTCGTGCGCGCCGGCGACGATGTCCTGGCCGTGGGCTGCTCGGTCCCGTTCTCGCAGTGGGCCAGCGGTGCGGTCAAGCTGGGCAACCGGCCGCCCACGGCCGCGGATCTCGAGACGCACCAGAGCACGCTGTTCCCGCCGGTCCGGCTCCGTGGCTACCTGGAAGTGCGCTACCTGGACATGTCCGCGCCACGGTGGTGGCCGGCGATTGCGGCGGTCACCGCCACTCTGATGGACGACCCGGCCGCGGCCGACCTCGCGACCGAGGCGACCGAGCCGGCGGCGCAGCTGTGGACCGAGGCGGCCAGGGACGGGCTCGCCAACGCCGCGCTGGCCACGTGCGCGCGCCGCTGTCTGGCGATCGCCGCCGGCCGTGTTCCGGCCGAGCTCAGGCCGGCCGTGGCCGACCTCGCTGATCTTGTTGAGTCGGGTCGCTGTCCCGGCGACTTGCTGGCCGAGCGCGTGGGCGAGATCGGGCCACTCGCCGCACTGGGAGAGATGGCATATGCATGATCTTGTCGTCCGCGACCTTGAGCAGGCCATGAGCCGGACGCTGGGGCTGACGGGCGCCCAGCTGACGGCCCATCTGTTCGACTTCGGCCGGAGCGGGCTGGCGAGTTCGTCCGTGACCTGGGCAAGCGCGACCCGGACGCCCGGCTGAACCTGCTGCTGACCGACGGACGGCGAATCATCGCCACCCGCTGGAACGACCCTCGGCATCCTGCGCACCGGCGGCGTCGTCGTCGCGAGCGAGCCCTATTACGACGACCCGGGCTGGGCCGACGTCCCCGACCATCAACTCATCGAGGTGGCCGACGGTGTGGTGACCGTCACCGAACTGGAGGCATGACCGAATGCCGGCACAAGACCGCGTCCAGGCTCATCCGGACTCCTATCTGGCCGAGTTGCGTTCGGACGTGCGCGCGGGCCTCACGGCGGAGCCGAAGTCACTGCCGTCGAAGTACTTCTACGACGAGCGCGGCAGCGAGCTGTTCGAGGAGATCACCAGGCTGCCCGAGTACTACCCGACCAGGGCCGAGACCGCGATCCTGCGAGCGCGCGCGGGCGAGATCGCCGAACTCTTGCGATGCGAGTCGCTGGTCGAGCTCGGCAGCGGCACCTCGGCCAAGACCGGCCTGCTGCTGCGGGCGCTCCGCGAGGGTGGCACCTTTCGCGAGTTCGTGCCGTTCGATGTCGATCCCGCGGTCCTAGCCGATGCGACCGAGGCGCTGACAACGCAGTACCCGGGGCTGCGAATCGTCCCGTTCGTCGGAGACTTCGAGCGCGACCTTGGGGAGATTCCCGCGGCGAAGGGTCGCCGCATGATTGCCTTCCTGGGCTCGACCATCGGAAATCTCGAGCCGCCCGCGCGCGCCAGCCTGTACCGGAACGTCGCCGGCGTGCTGGCCGGCGGGGATATGTTCCTGCTCGGCACCGACCTGGTGAAAGACACCGGCCGGCTGCTGCGCGCCTACAACGACTCGGCCGGAGTCACGGCCGAGTTCAACCGCAACGTCCTGAAGGTCATCAACCGGGAGCTGCGGGCCGACTTCGATGTCGAGGAGTTCGAGCACGTCGCGATCTGGGACGCCGAGCGCGAGTGGATAGAGATGCGGCTACGCTCGGTCGGCGCACAGGTCGTGACCGTCGGCGACCTCGCCCTGACGGTGTCCTTCGACGCGGGCGAAGAGATGCGGACCGAGGTGTCGGCGAAATTCCATCCGGCCGGCATCAGAGCCGAGCTAGCTGGCGCCGGCTTCCGGACACTGAAGTTCTGGACCGACCCCGACGGCGACTTCGGGCTCACCCTCGCCGAGCTGGCCGGGCCGCAAGACGGCCGTTCCGGCACTACTTCTTCTGCTGCCCTTTAGATAGTCACTAAGGACCATATAGAAGAGGGTGTATGCAGCCAGATCCTTAGCAGCGGCCGCCCGGCCGGGGCGCTGTCATGGCTTCTGTTGGGCGCTGGCAGCGTTGCGAGCCTCGCTGCGAACGTAGCGGTCGCGGAGCCAACGATGACGGGCCGAGTTATCGCCGCTTGGCCGTCGTTTGCCCTGATCGGCTCCTATCAACGACGATGAGCCGCTCGATCGCGGCCGTCGCCATGATGGTCTTGCCGCTGCCGGTCGGGGCGGAGAGGGAGACCGCCTGGCTGTCGCCACCGGCCGCCTCGCCGGCCGCCTGCCTGAAGATCACCCGCCGCTCGGACAGGCCCTTGGCCCGGGCGGTGCGGATGTAGTCCTCGCCGAGCGTGTCGAGTAGCTGGCCGCGGAACAGCCGGGAGTAGACGGCGGCCTGCACCGCCGCCAGCGTGATCCAGGGCAGGATCATGTGCCCGAACCAGGCGCCGAGCCCCTGCGAGGGCCCGCGGTGCCCGGTCTGGATCCAGTGGAAGCCGTGCTCGTTCAGCGGCAGGAACACGACCAGGATGAGCAGCTCGCCGATCACGAACACCGGCATCGACAGGCCGATCAGTACCGCGAACGTGGAGAACCTGTCGAACAGGCTGCGCGCCCCGGTGGCGCTGATGATGCCGACCGTGAGCCCGGCCGGGCACCAGCCAGCCCACGCCCGCATCCGGGCGCGGCGCCGGCCCGCAGCAGCGCCAGCCCGGCCACCATGATCACAGCGCCGACCTCGATCAACTGCCGGCACCGCCTCATTCGTCGCGCACGGCCGCCACCGGCTCCGGCACGGTCGCGGGTGCTTCGGTCACGTAGTCCTGGTCTGAGGTCAGGGCGCGGCGAAGCCGGGCACCGACGGCGATGGTGCCGAGGCAGCCGGCACATAGCAGGCCGATCCAGACTGCGGCCGCACCGGCGGCGATGAAGCCGGTAGCAAGTGCAGGGCAGACGATGAACGCCAGAGACTGGGAGAGGGCTGCGAGCGAGTTGGCCCGTCCGCGGAGGCTGTCGTCGGTCAGGCGATTGACAAGCGGGCTCACGGTGGGTGCCAGCACGGTCTCGCCGAGTGCGAAAAGCGCGGTGAAGCCGAACACGAAGGCAATTCGCCCGGTGGCTGCGACCGGTAGCGCGGCGAGGCCGAACACCGCCCAGGAGACGGCGAGGATCAGCCCGCTGACCGCCAGCGCGCTGCTTCGCCGGGCGCGCCGCACGCGGCGCAGGACGAACAGCTGGGCGAGCACGATGAGGGCGGTGTTGACGGTGAGCGACAAGGCCACGATCCGCGCCGACACGTGTGCTTCGACTGACGCGTAGGCCGGCAGGCCAGAGTCGAACGCCGGGTACCCGGTGAAGGCAACGATGAGCGATGCCACCAGTGCCAGCCGCAGGCCGGAGTGGGCTAGCACGTCCCGGTAGCTGGCTCGCCGCTCTTTCCTTGTCGGCGCGGTGCGCAGCGCAGGCAGGAAGGTCAGCACCGCGGCGAAGATGAGGCACGATGCGGCGTTGGCCAGGAACAGGGCCTGGAAAGACCCGGGGTGATGCACGTTCGCGACGGCCGCTCCGAGTACGGTGCCGGCCCCGAGCGCGGCGTTCTGCGCGGCGAAGTTGATGGCGAACACGCGCTGCTGGGTGGCCGGGTCCGGGGTGAGCCTGGCGATCACGGTTGAAATGGCCGGGAACATCGGTGCCCAGGTCGCGCCGTAGAGGAGCAGGGCGGGGAGCGCGGTTGCGGCATTGTGGGCCCAGGCGAGCAGTACCTGGGCGGCCGCCTGGACGAGGATGATGCCGGTGAGGACGCGGCGCGCGCCGAGCCGGTCGAGCAGGACACCGGAGACGGTCACGGCCAGGAGGCCAGCGGCCGCCCCGGCCGCCAGGAGCAGACCCACGACGGGGAGCGCGATGCCGCGGGCCTGGTGCAGGTAGATGAGGGTGAAGGCGAGGACCAGCCCGTTGCCGGTCATCGCCACCGCGTTGCCGGCCAGGAACAGG
>DATBGO010000228.1:0-41011 GCA_036558005.1 Streptosporangiaceae bacterium
CGGATCGACCCGGCGGTGATCTGCCCGCCGGGCGGCAGCATCTGCATGATCGACATGGCGGTCATGGTCTTGCCGCAGCCCGACTCGCCGACCAGCCCGACCGTCTCGCCGTCGCGGACGGTGAAGGAGACCCCGTCCACCGGGTGGACCCAGTCCGTGCGCCGGCGGATGTCGGTCCGCAGGTCCTCGACCTCCAGCAGCTCACTCATGCGGCCGCCTCATCTCTCCTGCAGCCGCACTTCGAGCGCGGCCCGCAGCGCGTCCCCGATGAAGTTGAACGCCACCACGGTGAGCACGATCGCGATGCCCGCCGGGTAGATGAGCCACCACTTGCCCTCGTACATGTAGTTGAGGCCGTTGGACAGCATGCTGCCCCAGTTGGTGGCCGGCGGCGGCGGGCCGAGTCCCAGGTAGCTGAGCCCGGCCAGCAGCAGGATCGCGTTGGCGACCTCGAAGGTGGCCTGCACCACGATCGTGCCGATGGCGTTGGGGGTGATGTGGCGCAGCACGATCCACGCGTGCCGCCCGCCCATGGCCTTGGACATCTGCACGTAGTCCCTGGTGCGCAGGGAGATCGCCTCGCCGCGGACCAGCCGGGCCGGCGCCAGCCAGGCCGCGATGGCGACCACCAGGATGAGCACCGGCGTGGACGGGCTGAACACGCTGGCCAGCAGCAGGATGAGGATCAGCGGCGGGATCGCGAGCACCGAGTCGACCACCCGCATCATCACCGCATCGACGGCCCCGCCGACGTACCCGGCGATCGCGCCCCACAGCGTGCCGACCACGGTGGCCAGCAGCGCCGCCGCCAGCCCGACGATGAGCGAGGACTGGCCGCTGAGCATCAGCCGGCCGAGCACGTCGTAGCCCACGTCGTCGGTGCCGAGCGGATGGCTGCCGCCCGGCGGCCGGTTGATGTTGGCCAGGTTGGTATGCACCTGGTCGGTGTGGTACAGCAGCGGGCCGATGAAGCTGAACGCCACGATGGCGATCACGATCGCCACCCCGAGGATCGCCAGCCGGTTCCGCACGAAGACGGCCAGGATCATCCGCCACGCGCTGCCGCCGGCGGCGACCGCGCCGCCTTCGGGCACATGATCGGCGCCTGGTACCCCGGGAGCCGGCTCGCCGGCCAGGATCATGCTCATCGCGGCCAGGCCCTCCTTCCGCGCGGCGGCCCGGTCATGAGTAACGCACCCTCGGGTCGACCACCGCGTACAGCATGTCGGCCAGCATGGACCCGACGACGGTGGCGACCGCGAACACGACCGTCGAGCCCAGCAGGACGGGGAAGTCATGGGAGGTGGCTGAGGTCCAGAACAGCAGCCCCATCCCCGGGTAGTTGAACACCGACTCGGTGATCACCGCGCCGGAGATCGTCGCGGGCAGGCTGAGGCCGATCAGGGTGATGATCGGGATCAGCGAGTTGCGCAGCAGGTGCCGGGCCAGGATGGTGCGCTCGGGCACCCCCATCGCCCTGGCGGTGCGGATGTAGTCCTGCACCAGCGTCTCGATCGCGCTGGAGCGCATGAACCTGCTGAACGCGGCGACCGTGATCAGGGCCAGCGTGGCCACCGGGAGGATCATCGCGTTCGGGTGCGCGAGCACCGCGGTGATCGTCGCGCCCTGCGGCCCTTCGGGCGGCAGCAGTTTCCAGCTCACCGCGAAGCCGAGGATCAGCAGGATGCCCAGCCAGAAGCTGGGCATCGAATAGGCGATGAACGAGGCCCCGGTGGTGACGTAGTCGGCCAGGCTGTTGCGCCGCAGCGCCTGCAAGATTCCCAGCGGGATCGCGATGATGAGCGCCACCAGGTAGGACAGCCCGACCAGCACCGCGCTCTTGGGCAGGTCCTCGGCCAGCAGCGCGGACACGTTCTGGTTGTAGTGGTAGGAGTACCCCAGGTTGCCGCGGGCGAGCTGGCCGATGAACCGGCCGTACTGGACGACCAGCGGGTCGTCGTAGCCGTTCTGCTGGGCGAACTGGCGGACCTGCTGCGCGCTGGCCTCGGGGCCGAGCAGGCCGCGGGCCGGGCCGCCGGGCAGCGCGTGCAAGATGATGAACACGATGATGGTGACGCCGAACACCACCACGATCGACTGGATGATCCGGCGGACCAGGTAGGCGGTCATGTCGGGGCCTCCCTGTCAGCGCCCGGCGGCGTAGCTTTGCAGGCCGCGCTGGGTGGCCGCGGCGGCCAGCAGCCCGTCCCCCAGCCGCGCGGCCGCGCACACCCGGCCCAGTGACCACGGGCCGTCGGTCACCACCTCGTGCCCGCGGCCGGCCAGGTCGGCCAGCACCCGCTGGCCGAACCTGTCCTCGGCGTGGATCCGGGCCGGGAACGATTCGCGCGGGTAGAACGACGAGCGGAAGTGCGCGCTGTGCCAGGCCGGGACCTCGATTGCCTCCTGCAGGTCCAGGCCGTGGTGCACATGATGGAGGAAGAACGCCAGCGTCCACTGATCCTGGCTGTCCCCGCCGGGCGTGCCGCAGGCCAGGTACGGCGACCCGGCGCGCAGCACCAGGGTGGGGCTGAGCGTGGTCCGCGGCCGCTTGCCCGGCGCCAGTGAGTTCGGCAGGCCCTCGGTCAGCCAGAACATCTGGCCCCTGGTGGTCGGGCCGAACCCCAGCCCGGGCACCACCGGGGAGCTGTGCAGCCAGCCGCCGCTCGGGGTGGCCGACACCAGGTTGCCGAACCGGTCCGCCACGTCCAGGTGGCAGGTGTCGCCGCGGACCCGGCCGTCGGCGACCGCGGGCTCGCCGAGCCCGACGGTTGGCTCGCCCGCCCCGCTGGCCGCGGCCGCCGGGTGCGGGCCGCCGGCTCCGGGCAGCGGCGGCAGCAGCGGCGCCCGGCCGCCTGGGCTGCCCGGGCGGAGCTGATCAGAGGCCCGCGGATCCACCAGGCGGCGGCGCTCGGCGGCGTACCGCTGCGACAGCAGCGAGCCGAGCGGGACGTCGGTGAAGTCCGGGTCGCCGTACCAGGCCTCGCGGTCGGCGAAGGCCAGCTTCGCGCACTCGGTGACCGTGTGCACGAAGTCGGCTCCGGCCGGGTCGGTGTCGTCCAGGTCGAACCCGGCCAGCAGCGCCAGCTGCTGCAGGAACACCGGGCCCTGGCCCCACGGCCCGGTCTTGCAGACCGTGTGTCCGTGGTAGTCGAGGGTGACCGGTTCTTCCACCCGCGCGGTGAAGGCGGCCATGTCGTCGAAGCCGAGCAGGCCGCGGTGCGGCGTGCCCGAGGTGTCCATGACTTCGGCGGCGGCGAAGTACGACGCGAACGCCTCCGCCACGAACCCCTGGTAGAAGGCGCGCCGCGCCGACTCGATCTGGGCCAGCCGGTCGCTCCCTGCCGCGGCGGCCTCGGCCAGGACGCACTGGTAGGTGCTGGCCAGGTCCGGGTTGGTGAATAGGGCGCCCGGGGCCGGCGGCCCGCCGCCGCGCAGGTACACCTGCGCGGAGGTCGGCCAGTGCTCGCGGAACAGTTCCTCGACGGTCGCCACCGCGGCGGCGGCCCTGGGCAGCAGCGGGTGGCCGGCCTGCGCGTACCCGATCGCGTAGCCCAGGACGTCGGCGACGCTCCTGGTGCCCCACCGCGCCAGCAGTTCCATCCAGGCCCCGAAGGCGCCGGGCACGCACGCGGGCAGCAGCCCGGTGCCAGGGACCAGGTCCAGGCCGAGCCCGGCGAAGTGCCCGATCGTCGCGGCCCGCGGGGCCGGGCCCTGCCCGCAGATGACGAACGGCTTCTCGTCCCTGGCGCTGTAGCCGATGATCGGCACCTCGCCGCCGGGGCCGTTCAGGTGGGGCTCGACGACCTGGAGGACGAACCCCGCGGCGGCGGCCGCGTCGAAGGCGTTACCGCCGCCTTCGAGCACGGCCATTCCGGCCGCGGACGCCAGCCAGTGCGTGGACGCCACCATCCCGAACGTTCCCGACAGCTGCGGCCGGCCGGCGACCGCCCGCGCTGAGCTCACTGGCATGTTGTCATCCGGTGGTGAAGTACCAGTTCTCTGGGTTGATATTGAACGTCGGCTCCTGCGGGGTGACGCCGACCAGGTTCTTCTGCACCTCGGTCAGCTGGTAGTCGGCCTTCGGCATGAAGATCGCCGGCAGGTCCTTCGCCTCGTAGTCCTCCGCGGCGGGCAGCGTGCCCTGCACGTGATCGGTCTGCGCGATCAGCTTGTCGGTCTGCGGGTTGCTGTAGCTGCCGAAGTTGTCGCCGGCCCCGCTGCCGAAGATCAGGTCACCGTTGGGGAAGTGGTCCATGCTGTAGCTCCAGCCGCCGCCCCAGTTGTCCAGCTGCCAGCCGCAGCTCGACTGGCTCGGCTTGCACGGCACGGAGCTGCTGATCACCTGGTCGAACGGTTCCTGCGACAGGTTCAGCCCGATCCCGACCTGGGAGAACGTGGACTTCATGTCCTGCATCTCCTGCGCCAGGCTGGTGGTGCCGGAGGCGTAGACCAGGTTGAAGGAGAGCTTGGCGCCGGACTTCACGCCCGGGCCGCAGTTCGTCGGGCCCGAGCCCGCGCTGGTGCAGGTGCTCGCCCCGTTGGGCTTGACCGTCCAGCCGTGGCTGGTCAGCAGCTGCTTGGCGGCGGACACGCTGAACGGGTAGGGGTTGCTCTTCACGAAGTTGTCGATGAACGGGTTGGGCGGCGAGGACGGGACCGGCCCGTAGGTCGGGGACGCGTAGCCCTGGAAAATCTCCTTGATGTAGGCAGGCTGGTTGATCAGGTGCTGGAAGGCCTGCCGGATGTAGCGCTGGCGGAAGATCGGGCCGACGGTCGGGTTGTTGAAGTTGTAGGGGAAGTAGTTGATCCCGGCGTCTTCCCAGACCGTGAGGTTGTACCCGGACGCGGCGATCGTGTCCTTCTGGCCGAGGTCGGTGGTGGGCAGGTAGCCGACGCTGATCTGCCCGCTGCGCAGCACGTCAAGCTCAGCCGACTCGGTCGTGAACGGCATCTCGATGAACTCCGACAGCCGCGGCTTGACCGGGCCGGAGTACTTCGGGTTGGGCTTGAACACCGAGTAGCCGGTGGTCTGGTAGCTGGTCAGCCGCCAGGGCCCGTCGACGACCTTCCAGATCGGCGACTTGGTGTAGGTGGAGATCTGCTTGGCCTGCGAGTACAGGTACTTCCACACCGCCGTGCAGCCCGACACCGAGGTGGCGCAGTTTCCCTTGGCCGTGGCCGAGGTCATGTCCCACGCCATCGGCAGCGGGGTGATCTGGGACAGCTCGTTGTCGGTGAACCAGCTGGGGCTGTAGGCGACCTTCAGCGACAGCGTGATCTGGGTGGGGCTGTCGACCTTCCAGCCGGTCAGGTTGTCGGGCAGGCCGCCGGGCAGGTAGTAAGCCCAGTTCCGCTTCTCGGCCGCCATCATGTTGAGCCAGAACGCCACGTCCTGGGCGCTGACCTTCTCGCCGTTGGACCACTGGTAGTTCTTCATGGTGATCGTGATGGTCTTGTTGCCGTTGCTGAACACCGGCTGGTTGGCCAGGCTCAGGCTGTTGCTGATCACCGGCTGGCCGTTGTTGCCGAAGAAGTACAGCGGCCGGTACATCAGGTAGTCGAACTGGTTCCTGTTGTCGATCGAGCTGTGCGCGGGATCGATGAACGGGAAGATCCAGTTGGGCACGGCGCCGGGCGGCAGCGCGAAAGTCGCGACCCCGCCGTTCTTGATGTGCCCGCTAGCTTGCCCGCTCGACGAGCCGCCTGACGAGCAGGCCGACAGGACAAGCGCGGCGGCCGCGAGGCCGCCTGTGACGATCGATAGTTGGCGGCTTCGCCGCGGGCACAGCGCCATGATTCCCCAGCCTTCGCGCATTCCGATACGGACGGGTACGTAAGGACTCTGCCCTAGCCTGTTGCTGGTGTCAAGTATGTGGTATTTAGTATATTAGGAGACGAGCGGGGCCTGGGAGACTCGTCGCCGGCCGGCCGGGGCGGCGGTGTTCCGCCTGCCCCTCCTTCCCGGGCCGAACAGCTATGCTGCGAGCGAAGCAGGGTGCGGACACGCAGGGGGCCACCATTACTTCACTACCGTCAGGGACGAGCAGCCGCGCCCGCCGCGGGTCGGATGAGCTGCGGCTGCGTACCGTTACCGCCGAGGCGACGCTCACTTCCCGCGCCTATGAGGTGCTCAGGGAAGCAATCGCCGAAATGCCCATCTACGACGACGAGGAGAACGACACCCGGCTGGATGAACGGGCCCTGGCGCAGCGGCTCGGGATCAGCCGGACTCCGGTCCGCGAGGCGCTGCTGCGGCTGGAGAACGAGGGCGTCGTGCACGCGATCCCGCGGCGCGGGATCTACGTCGTGCGGAAGACCAAGGCCGAGATCATCGAGGTCATCCTGGCCTCGGCGGCGCTGGAGGGCATGGCCGCCAGGCTGGCCGCCGAGCGCGCCACTGACCAGGAGATCGCGGACCTGCTGGCGCAGTTCCCGCAATTCGACAGGGCCGCGCTGAGCCGGGCTGATGGCGACGGCCACCGGGCGCCGGCCGCGGCCGGGCCGGTCACCGGCGCAGGCGTCAGCGAATACTCGCAGGTCAACCTGAATTTCCACCAGCGGATCGCGGAGCTGGCCCATTCCGAGCTGTTCAGCCAGCACATTTCCCGGCTGCAGATTCACATGCGGGCGATCCGGCACCGGACCATCAGCGATAGCGACCGCATCGCCAATTCGGTGGTCGATCACGCCGACATTGTCGAAGCGCTCCAGGTCAGGGACGGTGACCTGGCGGAGGACCTGGTCCGCAGGCACGCGCTTGGCCTGGCCGAGCACGTCAGGGACAACGTCTCTTACCTGAAGTGACGCCGCGGCCGCGGGCCGCCCGCCGCGGGCCGCCCGCCACGGGCCCGGGCCGGGCGAGCTGGTGAGCTAGCCTGCGCGCAGCTCGACGCAGCACTCGCCCGGGCGCGGGTCCAGCACCGCCTGCACCGCCGGGGCCTGCAGCCCGGCCAGCAGGCCGGTCAGGAACGCCTGGTTCATCCCGCACACCAGCTCCGATGCCCGGGCGGCCAGCGGGTGGAACGGGCAGTTGCGCAGCCGCACGCAGGTGGGCGCCTCCCTGGCCGGCTCGAAGCCGTAGCGTTCCAGCACGCCGCTGGCCAGGGTCAGCCCTCGCTCGGGCCCGAGCCGGCCCGGCCTGGCCTGCGCCCGCTCCCGCGCGCCGATGTCCGCGCCGCGCTCGCTGGCCACCCGGACCGCCGCCTCCCGCGGGCTCTCGGTCTCCCCGTCGGCCAGCACCGCGTCCAGCAGCACGTCGGCGAGGATGTCGTGCTGGCGCTGCGGGATGCTGATCCGGATGTCCAGCGCGGCCGGCTCATACACCTTGGGCGTGCGCCCGACCTTGCGGATGCCGCCGGCCGCCTGGTAGCGGGCCTGGAGCAGGCCGGCCCCGACCAGCTTGTCCAGGTGAAAGGCAGCGAGCTTGCGGGAGATCCCGACCGCGGCCGCGGCCTGCTCCCTGGTCACTGGCCGCCGCGCCTGCCGGATGAACGCGTACATCCCGCGGCGCAGCTCGTCTTCTAGCGCGGCAACAGCCCTGATCGACGACTCGGCGCAGGGCCCCGCTGCGTTCGGTTCCGTCGTCACCTCACCACAATAACGCCCACGAGCGTATCTGTAACATCACCGAACGTCCTGATGTGCCCCATCTTTGTGGGTTATCTTGACCAGTCCGGGGGATAAGACCAATACTTATTGGTGAAACGTCGGCCTCACTCCCGGGCCGGCCCGCTGGCTGCCGCTGCGACCCGCACGCCAGCTGACACCCGCCATGCAGATGACAGAGGGGGCCCGATGACGCAGGAGTTCCGTCAGGCCAAGCGCCCGCTGAGCGCTGCGCTGGCCGGCCCGTACGGGCATCCGTACCATCCGCTGCTTATCACCGTGCCGATCGGCGCCTGGGTGGCGAGCCTCGTGTTCGACATCGCCGCCCGTTTTGTCAGTGATCCCGGGTTCCTCGCCCAGGGCTCGGCCTGGCTGATCGGGATCGGCATCGCCGGTGCCCTGCTGGCGGGCATGGCCGGGGCGCTCGACCTGCTCACCATCCCGTCGGGCACCAAGGCGAGCCGTACCGCGGTGACGCACATGAGCCTGGCGCTGCTGGTGACGGCCGCCTACGCCGGCAACCTGCTGTGGCGGCTGGCCGGTCACCACCGCCCGGTCAGCGTCCCGGCCGGGCCGCTGGCGCTGTCGGTGGTCAGCCTGGCCGTGCTGAGCGTCGCCGGTTATCTGGGCGGCAAGCTGGCCTTCCGCTACGGAGTGCGGGTGGCCGATGAATCCGCGCAGGTCGATGGCTACCTGCGTGCCGAACGACAACAAGGAGCCAGGGCATGGGAATCGCCGCGCTGATCGCATGGATCATTACCGCCGGGGGCGGCTTCGTCCTGCTGGCGACCTGGTTCACCCGCGGCGGTGCCCGCCCCGGTAGTTCCAGCAGGTTCTCGCCAGCGATGATCTTCGGGCATTTCGGGATCGCCGCCGTCGGCCTGGTCGTCTGGATCATCTACGTCGCCGCCAGCTCCAAGGCGCTGGCCTGGATCGCCTTCGTGCTGCTCGTCCCGGTCGCGCTGCTGGGCTTCACCATGTTCTTCCGCTGGCTGCCCGGCTTCCGCGCCCGCTCGGCCGCCCCCGCGGGCGGCCCGGGCACGGCGAGCACCACGGACCTGCAGCCGGCCGAGCAGCATTTCCCGGTCGTCGTGGTCGGCGCGCACGGCCTGCTCGCGGTGACGACCGTCGTCCTGGTCCTGCTCGCCGCCATCGGCGTCGGCTAGCTCCATCCGGCCAGGCGGGCCGGGCCCGGCCGCTGCGCTACCGCGGTGCGCCGGGCCCGCCCCGGCCGCCCCGGCCTGCCCCGCTGGCTCCGCCTGACCCGCTACTCAGCCTGACCCGCTACTCGGCCTGGGCGGCCGGCTCAGCGTGACCCGTCAGCCCGGCCTGGCCCGCCGCGAACTGGCCGGTCATCCACTGCAGCCAGGCGATCCGGTCGCGCTCGAAGACGATGCCGTACCGCAGGGTGGCGTAGCTGCCGAAGTCCGGGTGGCTGACCGGCGGCGGCCCGCCGCCGTGCCGGGACTCCACCCGCTGCCAGTCCCGCTCGTACTCAGTGAGCCGTTCCTGATGCCGGCCGATCTGCCCGGCGAACAACTGCCTGGCTGCCTCCGGATCGGCGGTCCAGGCCGCGTACGCCTTGAGCAGCAGGTCGTCGCGCCCGGGGGATGGCTGTGGCGCGCGGGTCACCCAGTCGCGCAGGCTGGCCAGCCCGGCATCGGTCACCGAGTAGACCTTCTTGTCGCGCGGCCCCGGCCCTGCTGCCCGGTCGAACCGGACCAGGCCGGCGTCGAGCAGGCGCTGCAACTCGGGATAGATCTGGCTGTGCCGGGCCGTCCAGAAATAGCCAAGCGGCCGGCCTGCCCGCGCCGAGAGCTCGTAGCCGGTGCCGCTCCGCCGCGCGAGCAGGGCCAGGATCGCGTAGCCCAGCTTGGAGATCACGCCGCACCCTCCCGCCGGTCATCCTGGATACGTTACCCTCACTATGTCAGTTTTGACATAGTGAGGACCCGACCGACACGTCCGGAGCCCACCTTATGAGCGCCGCGTTCACCCCCGCCGAGGCCAGGCCCGTCCGCCATGCCGCCACCATCGGCCGGGCCGCGGCCGCGATCGCGGCCGTCGTGCTGGCGGCGGCCTGCGGCTCGGCCGGAGGCCAGTCCCGCCCGGCGGCTCCGGCCGCCCGGGGCAGCACCAGCAGTGCGGTCAGCCCGCAGCCGTCGCCGTCCCTCGGCCTCGACGGCTGCTTCGGCACGGAGGCCGGCCACACGGAGAAGATCCGCGACCCTGGCGGCGGCGGCCCGCTCACCCTCGCCGTGGCCGGCGCCGGGCCGCGCGTGATCGTGATGTCCAACGAGAGCGACGAGAACCTCTGCTCCTGGCTGCCGGTCACCCGGCGGCTGACCGCGGCCGGATACCGGGTGGTGCTCTGGGACTTCGGCGGCAACCTCCCGCCCGATGAACTGGCAGGAGTGGTCAGGCACCTGCGCCGCACCGGCGCGACCCGGATCGTGCTGATGGGCGCATCCGAGGGAGCGAAGACGTCACTGATCGCGGCGGCCCGGATCAGGCCGGTAGTACAAGGGGTCGTGTCCCTGTCGGCCGAGTCGGTGCTCCGCCCGGCCATGATCGTGGTCAACTCGGTCCGCCACCTGACCTGCCCCATGCTGCTCATCACGGCGAGGCAAGACGGCTACGGCAGCGCCCAGGCCGCACCCGGCTTCATGGCGGCCGCCCGCACCACCGACAAGCGCCTGCTCACCGTCCCCGGCACCGGCCACGGCACCGCATTGCTGAGCGGCCCCGCCGCCACCGCCACCCTGCCAGCCATCACGTCATTCCTCAGCCGCCACCTGCGCTAGCAGGCCAGCCAAGCGCCTTCTCCGTCCCCGGCACCGGGCGGGTCGCCAGCGGATGACGGCCTCTCAGCAGGACGCAGCCTGCTCCAGTCCCGCTTCCGCCTGCAGCGGCGAAAGGTCGCTGGACGGCGAGTGGCCGCGCTGCGCTAAGCCACCTGGAATAGCGCAGATGCCCCGAATGTGCCGGCAAACTTGGCATCCGTGGCGATCCAACTGCTGCTGACCGCCTCTTTAACCTCAATCGGTCCCGCCGAGACCGGGAAACCCTCGGTCTCAGGCAGTACCATGGGCAGATAGTCATGAAACAGCAGCAGAGATCCCGACCGTGTACATTGGCGTATCGAGTCGATGTCTGCCCGCACAGCGGCCTCAGCGTGATTGGCATCAAGAAAGATGAGGCCCGGGGCAAACTCAGGTATCGTTTTTACAAAAGATTGAACTGACGAGCAGCTTAGGAGCACATGCTGCTCGACGCCGTGCATCTGTAGTGACCTTAAGGTCATGGACAAGGCGAACGGGTCAGTGTCCAGTGAGATGATTGGTATTTGATGGCCTCTATCGGCCACTGCGGTTGCCAGGATTGTAGTCGACCGGCCGCAGTACATCCCTATCTCAAGTATCGGCCTGGTAGTAAAGTAAGCCAGTTCATAAAGCTTTAAGGCGTCTTCCGGCATGAGCCAGCCCGGAATATGCCAGACCGCCTCGGCAATGCGCTCGTGTCGGTCGCCGAGCGTGGGAGCTCCCCAGTCATAGCTGGGTCGATACTCGTGATCATGTTTCTCACTAAAGAGTAGCAGCTCAAACTTAGACGAGGCATTCGTAAATTTCATATAACGTCCCTGACACCAATCTGGTCTTCTCTGACCGCGCAGGCGGCTGTCACCGCTTACGTTTGCCTATGGCTTCACCATATGGCGCCGCTGATAGCCTGAATCCCAGGATAGAAGCGCGGCGCCCTGCCAGTCTGCGTTTCTTGCCACAGCCGGGGCCAACTGCGGGTGTGCCCTGGAGTCAACTAGATGTGCGGGCAGGTTCTCCCGGAGATATTTTGCGAACAGATCGTTTTCCTGAAGTCGCTCGATCAGCGATCCGCAGATTACAATGATGCCCGGATCGAGCACGTGAGTAAGGGTCGAGAATCCGGCCACGAGGATGCCGACATAGGAACGCAAAACATCACGAGCCAGATGTTCAATCTGCTTAGCGTCGGCAAGCACCTCATGAACACTGGGCGATAGGTTGGCAGGTACGCGGCTTCCGGCTGCCACAACTATCTCAAGAAATGCCTCGCGATAGAACTCGTTCTCGGAGAGTCCAGACTTCCCCTGGGCTTCCTTGATTAGATCAAGAAGCCGATGCGCCTCATCGGCGGCGATGCACTCGGCTATACGTCTGAACCCATTATAGTTAGCGAATGCGTCCAGATGGAATCCGAAGATGCCACAGTCGCATTCAACTGGTCCCAGGCTCTGTCCTGTGGCTAGCATAAGCCGACCAGTGTGGGCCTCCAGCTCAAGATGGCCAACATGACTAGCGCTGCCGTGCGCTCCGAAATAGACTTGGCGGTCAACCACGAATGCGCCACCTACGCCGCTTCCCGCGTACAGACAGGTAAACTGGTCCCACTGATGCTCACTCAGGATGTGCCGCGCGATGCAGCGCACATCGTTGTCGATCAGTATGTGCTGCGCCAGGCTCTGCTCACTTCCACCGATATGTTTAAGTGCCTCGCCGGCGGTATGTGAACCCTTTTCCAGGATTCTGCGGGCCAGTTCACGCGGGACATCAGTGCCTTCAGGCAGCGTTACCGAAATATTGAGCTGCCCGGTGCGGATGTCTATGACCCCTGGCGTGGCTACGCCGATGGCACTGCAATAGGTAAACCCTGACTTATCATGTGATTGCTCGAGCACTCGTATGATCAGGGCAGTCAGTTCGTCGCAAAGCTGCCTAGAGTTTCTAGAGCCCTCAGGCAAGCGCACAGTTATTCCCTTGACGAAAACTGAAACCTGTGTCCCAGGCGGCACCACACGACCGGGGGAACCGCGCACCCGGAGCATACCTGCGGTGACTGTTTGCCGGCCGAGCAGGCATCCAAGCACAAACTCACCGCCGCTCGCGACATCATCGCCCTCTGCGCGAAGCCTGACCTGAAGGAAGGCCGCGGTGATTAGCAGCACTATTCCCAGTCCCAGCAGTGCAGCAGCGGGGACGAGAATGATAAGCCAGCTTGCGTGCCCCTCAGTGGTCGCCAATACCCATATCAGGCTGACAACTATCGTGACGAGCGCTAAGGTGACTAACGCGCGTACCCGCGCTGTGAAGTTGCTGAGCGAGTCTATAACCTGCGAAAGCAAGCCCTGTGTATTGCTCAATTCAGCCGCCTGAGCTATCTGATCCGCCAGCTCGTTGGCTGGTCACGGTATAATAAGCTGTATTAGGGAATTTGCTTGCCCAAGCCTGGGACGGTCGCCGGCCAGGAGTGTGGGACTCCCCGGCAGCGGCCAGCTTGGAACGGGTCACCCCTGCCAGGGTGAGACTTTTTGAGGGTAACCGCGGCGCAATCATGATCGAATGCTACATGATCGGCGGCGGTGACGATGTTGATCCTCGCCTCGACTGCGGTCCGGTAGACGACGTGCGGCACCGACGGCCTGATTCACCTGCACTAACTGATGTAGCGGCAGCAGTTTGCCGCTCGCACGCAGGTCGCTGGCCAATCAGGCAACCGGGGACGCTAAGGCGAGGCCTTCATGTCTCCTGCCGTGCGACGATCCTTGGGGTACGGGGCACCGGCCAGCACCGAGCCGCGGCAGCCAGCAAGAAGCGGTGCCGCGGCGCGACTGCACTTCGTCAGCACGATCGTCCTGTCGGCCTGTTCAGCTCGGATGAGGCCCTCAGTCCGCGGGACTTACGGTCACGGCCGGGAAGCAAGCGCTGGCATGAATCGTGACGCTGCTGATGCAGCGCATCCGGCCGCCAGACGGGTACCCGAGCGGCGACCGGAGGTTCAGGCATCAAGGTCGCACGACTGGCGTCATTTACAAAGGGCTGATCGGCTGGGCCTGCGGTACGCCGGACACGTCTTTGCGGTAAAGTCCGTGTCGGGGTCAAGGTTCAGCCACGCCGCAGACATGCAGTTGCGGGTAGGATAATGTCACCATCCTCCGCTACCAGGCAACGTCCCCAGGCAGAAGGTTTCATCATGTCCTCTTGGATCCAGCTTGCCCTTAAGCTCGTTCAGCAGCTGGCTGAGTCCCAGGCAGAAGCGATGGAATCGGCTGCTCGTATCGCGATGCGGTCAATCGCTGAGGGAGGCGTCGTCTACACCTTCGGCACTGGTCATTCGCGGATACCTGTAGAGGAGTTCTTCCCCCGATATGGTTCTTACCCGGGATTCCAGCCGGTGGTGGAGCTTTCCATGACCTTTCATACTCAAGTTGTGGGTTCTAATGGTCAGCGGCAGGCGATGTTTATCGAGAGGACAGAGGGACTCGCAGCGGAGATTCTCGCTAACTACCGGTTGAGGCCGGTCGACAGCATGTTCATCTTCAGCGTCAGCGGCATCAATGCTGTGCCAATCGAGATGGCCATCGGAGCCCGAGAGGCTGGACTGCCGGTTGTCGCTGTCACTTCGATGCGCGAAACAATGGCCTGTGCTCCCTGGCAACGCAGCGGAACGCGGCTATGTGACTATGCCGACGTAATAATCGATCTTGGCTCCCCTGCAGGGGATGCGCTCTGCAAAGTACCAGGGCTGACTGTACCGGTCGGCCCGGTCAGTACTTTCGCCGCCATCGCCATTGTGAACGAAATAAAGGTAAGAGTTGCTGAACTGCTGGTCGAGAGAGACGCCATGCCACCTGTAATCACAAGTGAGCAGCTCGTGGGCAGCGACCAGAGCGCAGCATCCTTCGAAGGAGCATATAATGAATTCGCACGACGCTGGGCCGCTGCGTTGAGGACAAGCGCGACGTGAGCAGGGAGGAAGCGTCCGAGACAGTTCTTGGCGCCGATATTGGCGGCAGCTTCATTAAATGGATCCGATTGTCGGGCCGTGAGATTACAGCCTCTGGTGCGCTACCCACGCCGCTTGATGGCCCGGACGCCGTAGTCGCGGCCATAGCCAAAATCGCCAGCCAGCAATCTGCTGCTCGCCTCGGCGTCGCGGTACCCGGCCACCTAACTCCCGATCTGCTTAGGACAACGATTATTCCCAATGTCCCAGGAGACTGGGACCGCTATCCGCTAGCAGGAGCCTTGCGGAAAGCCACCAGAACGCCAGTGGCACTGGTCAACGATGCACGCGCGTTCGCATTTGCCGAACTTACCCTTGGTGCAGCCCGGTGGCGACCGGACGCAGTTTTCCTGACGCTTGGGACTGGCGTCGGAGGCGCTATAGCGCTCGATGGCACTGTCCTGCGCAATGCTGGTGACCGCCTTGGCGAGATTGGCCACATCACGGTGGTCCCAGACGGCTTGGCGTGCAACTGCGGGTCACGGGGATGCCTGGAGGCTTATGCCGGGAGCCGTGCACTCAGCAGCGCATGGTCACAGGCCGGGAGATCGTGTGCTGCTCCCCAGGAACTGGCCCGCGCAGCCAAGGCCGGGGATCGGGGCGCCCAGCGGGTGCTCGACGCTGCCGGGCAAGCTATCGGCACTGCTCTTGGAAGCGTCCTGGCTATGCTTGGTTTCCACACTGCGGTCATAGGCGGCGGCGTGGCCGCAGCCTTCGAGCTAATGCGCCCGGCCGCAATGAAGGTACTGGAGGCGCGAATGCGCCTGATAGGCCAGGTTGAGTTGCTACTGGCAGAACTTGGCCCGCAAGCGGGAGCGGTCGGCGCTGCACTGTACGTAGCGGTCGATGCGAAGCTGGACGGCCGGCCTGAAGGGCGGTTTGACTCCGGACCAACTGGATGATCGCGCAGCGCCCGCAGAGACGGGAGCTGCGCGTCTGCCCACCTGGGTTCGGCCGAAGTCATCCCGTCTGTCGGAGCAGTTGCGACACGCGCTGCGGTGAGACGCCGAGCACGGCGGCTATGTCTCGCCCGGAAAGACCTGCCTGATGCAGCTTGCGCGCTGCCGCCCGCGACCTGGCCGCGGCCTCGCGCCGCGCGATCTCGGCGTCAGCGACAGCGGCCCTGGCGGCTCTGGCCTCCTCGTCCAGGCCACCTTCGATCTCTGGAGTGATCACGATCTCGAACGAGTCCGCGGGTTCTCCGGTCTCCAACGCGATGTAGTCGCGGATCATCATCTCCGCATCCCGCAGGCTGTGAGACTGGGTGACGCCCACCCCGTCGATGTGGAGTTCCCAGCCATGGGTCCAGCGCTTCGCGCGCACTCTGTACGTGGTGCTCATTGCAGCCACCCTTCCGGCAGGCAGGCCATCCGCGTCATCGTTGACGCGATGACGCCAGGCGAGACGATGTTATGGCGCGGGATGTTCGCTGAGTGGTGTCCGCAGGGGCAGAACCATTTAGTGTGATTCCCTGTGTCGGCCTTGACGGAGCATCCGGAACGCGTGACGCACGGTTGACATCGCGAAGCCGCATGGCCTTTGCCACCCTGACAGTCTAGTGTGACTAGACGCACTAGTAAAGTCAGCTAGACTACCGCTGCGGCAGCGGATTGAGCTGCTCGCCGGGGAAGCTGACGGCGGGTAAGCGGGCGCAGCGGCCGGAGCCCGGACACGCCGGGGCGTTGCTGCCTGGTCAGCTGAGCAGGTCGGCGAGCCCGGCGATGGCGGGCTCGATGGTTCGCTCGCGGACGTTTCCGAAGCCCATCACCAGCGCGGGCGGCGCCGCTGCGTCGGGATTGCCGCGGTAGGCGCCGATGCCGTGCAGCCCGACCCGCCGTTCACGCGCCGCGGCGATCACCGCCCGCTCGTCGGCGCCCGGTGGCAGCGGCGCGACAGCGTGGAATCCGGCCGCGAGCCCGGTGAGCTGGACCCGGGGGGCGTGCCGGGCGAACGCGCCGGTCAGTGCCGTGCGGCGGGCGGCGTAGACAGTCCGCATCCGCCGCAGGTGGCGGTCGTAACGGCCGGTTGTGAGCAGGGTCGCCAGGGCGAGCTGATCCAGCGTGCAGGAGCCCCGGTCGCTCATCTCTTTCTCGGCGGCGACCGCTGCGGCCAATGCCGCAGGGGCGTGGACCCAGCCGAGGCGGACCGCGGGCGCCAGTGCCTTGCTGGCCGTACCGAGCAGGAAGACCTGGTCTGGGGCCAGGCCCTGCAGCGCGCCGACGGGTTCTTTGTCGTAGCGGAACTCTGAATCGTAGTCGTCCTCGATCACGTACCCGCCGCCGCGCCGCGCCCAGTCAGTCAGCGCGTGCCGCCGTGGCGCAGACAAGACCACCCCGGTTGGAGACTGGTGCGCCGGGGTGACCACGACAGCCTGGGCTCCGCTGACCGCCAGCTCGCTGACCACGAGGCCTTGCTCGTCGACCGGCACGTAGATGACGTGGATGCCCATCGCCAGGGCCGCGCGGACTGTTTCGTCTTCCTGCGGGCTGCCGTAGCTGGGGTCTTCGAAGGCCACGCATGTCACGCCGCTCTGGCGGGCCAGGGCGCGCAGCACCAGGTTGATTCCTTGCGCGAAGCCGGTGCTGATGATCATCCGCGCGGGGCTGGCGGCGGCGGCCCGGACCCGCCGCAGGTACCCGGCGAGGACTTCGCGCAGCACCGCGCTGCCGCGCGGGTCGCCGTATCCCAGGTCCGCGGTGGCGGCCTGGGTGCATGCCTGCTTGATGGCCCAGGCCCAGTCGGTACGCGGGAAGCTGGACAGGTCAGGCACGCCGGGTAGGAAGTCCGCTATCAGCGGCGGTCCTGAGGGATGACGGCCGGGCGAGGGCGCCGAGGACGGGACGACGGCCGGGGCGGCCGCAGGCAGGTCACCGGCTTGCTGGCCGCTGATGTCGGCGATCCGGGTGGCGGACCCGGTGCGGCTGGTCAGGTATCCCTCGGCCAGCAACTGCCCGTAGCAATCCTGCACCATGCCGCGGGAGACGCCGAGCTCACGCGCCAGTTCCCGCGAGGACGGCAGCCGTTCCCCGGCGCGGAGCCGGCTGCCCCTGATTGCCTCGCGCAGGCTCGCCTCAAGCTGGGCGCGCAGCGGCTGGCTGGCCGAACGGTCGAGCCGGACCAGCAGCCCCGGACTCAAACCGGACCACTCTATCGCCATGAAATCGGACCTTACCAGGGTGCCGGCTGGCTCCTACCGTGCGTGTTATGAGCACCTTGACGCAGGCGCAGCCTGGCACCGCGGTCCCGCCCCGGCTCCTCAGCGTGCCACTCGCCGTCACCTTCCTGGCCGAGTTCACCTCGCTCACCAGCTTCTTCCTGCTGCTGTCGGTGATGCCGATGCTCGCGGCGGCGGGTGGCGCCGGCAGTTCCGGCGCCGGGCTGATGACCGGGTCCCTGCTGCTCGGCACCGTCACTGCCGAGGCCGCGGCCCCGATAGCGATCAGGCGGCTCGGCTACCGGATGGTGCTCGCGGCCGGAGCCGTGCTGCTCGGCGGGCCGGCCCTGGCCATGCTCGTGCCCGAGCCTCAGGCCGTCATGGTCAGCGTCAGCCTGGTGCGCGGGCTCGGCTTCGGCTTGTCCGGCGTGGTCACCGGCGCGCTCACCGCCAGGCTGCTGCCTCCCGGACGGCGCGGCGAAGGGCTCGGCCTGCTCGGCGTCGTCTCCGGCGTCCCGGCAATCGTCGCGCTGCCGGCCGGGATCTGGCTCGCCGGACACCACCTGGCCGCCGCGGCCGCGGCGACGGCCGCCGCCTCCGGCCTGCTGCCGCTGGCGGCGATCCGCTGGCTGCCCGGCGGGCGCGAGGCACGCCCTGCCGCCGGCACCAGGCGAACGCCAGCTGCCCGCGACTCCAGGCGGACGGCGAGCGCCGCGCTGCGGCTGCCGCTGATCTTCGGCGCCGCCACCGTCGCGGCCGGCGTGCTGGACTCGTTCCTGCCGCTCGCCAAGGGGATCCCCAGCAACCTCTCCTCGGCCGCGCTGCTCGTGCAGGCGATCACCGCCACGCTCAGCCGCTGGCAGGCCGGCCGGCACGGCGACCGGTACGGTCACGCCCGGCTGCTGGTCCCGGCGCTCGCTGTGGCGGCGCTCGGCATGACCGCGATGATGATGCTGGGCTCGCCCGTGGTGGTCTTCGCGAGCATGGCGCTGTTCGGCGCCGGGTTCGGGGTGATCGAGAACGCGACCTTCGCGCTGCTGATCGAGCAGCTGCCTGAGGCTAAGGCCAGCGCGTTGTGGAACCTCTCCTACGACGCCGGCTACGGCGCGGGCCCGGCCGTCTTCGGCTTGGTCTGCGTCCGCGCCGGCTACCCGGCGGCGTTCGCCCTCACCGGCGCGCTGATCCTCGCCGCAGTCCCGGTCGCCTTGCGCGAGCGCAAGGCCGCGAACGGCATCGGGTCATGACCCTGGCAGGACGTCGTGGAAGAAGACGTGTTCGGGATCGCCTTCGTCCAGGCCGGTGAGCACGCCGCTGGGGATCCAGCCTTCGCTGGCTAGCAGTTCTCGCATCGGGGTGTTCGACTCGTTGGTGGAGACGAACACCCGCGATGTCGAAGCGCTCCGCAGCGCGGCCCGCATGAGAGCGCGCCCGATTCCGTGACGCCGCCAGCGGGACGCGACGAGCAGCAGGTCGACGAAGTCGCGCCCGAAGAAATGGCCCGGCTTGAGCGCGACGAAGCCCGCGACCTCACCGTCCTCGACGGCGACCAGGCTGACCTGGTCCAGGACAAGCGCCCGGACCTCGCCGGCCTCCCCGAGGCTTTCCGGGGCGATGCTCGTGATCGCACTGACATCGTCGGCCAGGGCCGCACGCAACTCCGCCATGCTCGCCAGTCTCTTCCATGATCGTGGTTGATTCGGGGCAGTATGTGCGCCAAATCAACCACGATCATGAAAAATCCTCGCGGTCTCAGTGCCACATCAGTGCCGCGTCAGTCCCGGCTCAGTCCCATTGGCCAGGTTGGGGCCGGAGCATATTCCAGACGTTCAGGAGAGGTGAGCGAAAGAATGAGGTTTTACCTTAAGGCAGCCGGGCTGCTCGCCGCCGCGATGATCCCGGTCGGCCTGACCGGGGCCGCGGCGCCCGCCAGCGCCAGCAGTTACTTCACGATCAGTAGCGCCGTCAACTTCGGCATATGCCTGCAGGGCGCCGCTGCCGCGGATGGCAGCACGAATGTCATCATGGCGAACTGCAATAGCAACTTCGACGCTCAGCAGTGGACGCCGGTCAGCCAGGGCGGCGACGTCTTCAAGTTCCAGAACAAGGCGTTCGGCACCTGCATGGATGCGTTCGGCGGAGCCGCGAATGGCACGCCGATCAAGCTGTGGCCCTGCACTTCCAACATCAGCAACGAGCGCTGGGCATGGGACCGTAGTTTTCCTGCTGGCTTCTGGCCGATCGGCTCCCGGGTATCGGGCAGCACCGGCTTCTGCCTCGACGTGCCCGGTGCACAGGCAAATCCCGGGTCGGGGATACAGATATGGTCCTGCAATGGAACCAACGCACAGGGCTGGGAATTCGCTACGGCGGGGGGCGAAGTGGCGGTGCCGAACGTCCTCGGCCTGCCCCAGGCAGATGCAGAGTCAACGCTAACCAGCATGGGCCTGGCGGTCGGCGCGGAAACCTTCCACAACGACTGCGCCTCGCCTGGCGATGTGGAAACGCAGAACCCGTCGGCAGGCGTCGAGGTTGTCCCGGGGACAGCGGTGAGTATGACGATCTCCACCTGCAGCGGGGGTAGTCCCAAGTAGTCCGGCTGGTCCCGCCCGGCATCAGCCGGGCGGGACCAGCGCAACCCGGCCGGCGGCGCTAGGCCACCGGCACGGCAGGGCCGCGGAGCTTGGCGCGGGTCAGTTCGCCGGCCGGATGTCCGACCGCGTCCCAGATCAGCTGGGCACGGGTCCACGCCGACCGGGCGGCGTCAGGGTCGCCAGCGCTGAGATGAACATCGCCCAGGTGATCGAGCGAATGGGCTTCGTTGGAGCAGTCGGCGACTTCCTGGCACAGGTCAACGGAGCGCTCGTAGCAGGTCACCGCCTGCTGGTAGTCGCCGAGCTGGTGATGGATGAAGCCGAAGCTGTCCCAGGTAGCGGCCTCCCAGCATGGTTCTCCCAGCTCCTGGATCCCGGCGAGAGCCCGCTCGCAATAAGTGATGGCCTGCTGGTAGTTGCCGAGCTGCGCGTAGCTGTACCCGATGTTGTTGAGTACCCACGCCTGCCCGGGCCGGTAGCCCGCCGCGCGATACTTCTCCAGGGCTGCCTGGGCGTGGCTGAGCGCATCGGCGGGCCGATGCTGCCGCTCGGCCAGGCAGGTGAGGCTGTTGTGAATGGCCGCCTGGCTGCTGAGGTGGCCGCTGATCGCCTCGAATTGCCTGAGGGCCTGCCGGAACAGCGAGTCAGCGTCACCGGAGCGGCCGGACCGGGAGTAGCCCTCGGCTAGTCCGTGCAGAGCGTGTGCTTCTCCGGCCTCGTCGCCCGCGCGGCGAGCGGCCGCCAGCCCGAGCTCCCACGCGGTGGCCTGCTCGTGCCAGCGCCCGCGGCGCAGCAAGTAGGCGCTCAGCGTCCATGCGAGCTGCCAGGTGTGGGCGTCGGAGTCAGCTTCGGCGGCGAGCCGGATGGCGGCCAGCAGCGTCGCGGATTCGTCGCTGAACCAGCTCACCGCGTCGCCGAGCGTGGCTGGCTCGCCGGTGATGACGACTCCGGGCCGCGCCGGGATGAGGGCGAGCGGTTCAAGATGGGGCTGGATCAGCTTCGCCGCGCCGTGCGCGCTGTGCAGGTAATGCTCGAGCATCCGGCGCACTGCCTCAGCACGGGCCTGCTGGCTGTCGTGGGCGCTGGCCAGTTCGCTGGCGTAGGCGCGGAGCAGATCATGGCAGGCATACCGGCCCGGGGAGTGCTCGGTGAGCAGATGCCTGCGGGTCAGTTCGTCCAGCAGGACCAGAGCCTGGTCCGTGGAGATCGCGGCGAGGCTGGCCGCGGCGGCAGCGGAGATATCTGGCCCGGCGTGCAGTCCCAGCAGGCGGAACAGCCGCGCGGCCCCCGGTCCCAGGCAGTGATAGGACCATGAGAACACCGCCCGGACGTCGCTGGCGCCGTCACCGCCGTGGAAGGGATCAAGCACGCGGGCGGCCGCGCGCAACTGCGCGGCGAAGACGGCCAGCGGAAAGCTGGGGCTGCTCGCGGCGCGGGCGGCCACGATGGCCAGGGCCAACGGCAGCAGGGCGCAGCCAGCGATGATGTCGTCGACCGCGTCCGGCTCGCTGGCCACCCGGTGCTGTCCGAGCCGGCCAGCCAGGAGCTCGCGGGCGCCGGCGGGGGTGAGCAGGTCCAGCGTCATGGGGCGGGCATTCTCGCCAGCCACCAGGCCGGTGAGACGGTCGCGGCTGGTCACCAGGGCGAAGCAGCCGGGTGAGCCGGGCAGCAGCGGCCGGGCCTGCTCAGCATCACGCGCGTTGTCGAGCACCACCAGTACCCGCTGGCCGGCGAGCAGGCTCCGGTACAGCGCCGTCTGGGCTGGCAGGCCCCGCGGGATCCGCGTCACCGGCACACCGAAGGCTTCCAGGAATCCGCGCACCGCGTCAGCGGGCTCTACCGCCGGCCCGCGCGGATCGAAACCACGCAGGTTGACATAGAGCTGCCCGTCGGGGAACCGGTCAGACACCCGGTGCGCCCACTGCACGGCCAGGGCCGTCTTGCCCACGCCAGCCGTGCCCGACAGCACCGAGATGGGCACCGCTGGCGGCTGCGTCGAGCCTGCCCGGCCGCCACCGGACAGCATGGCGTCAAGGCTGGCCAGTTCCCTGTCCCGCCCGGCGAACGCGGGCACCGCTGATGGCAGCTGCGCTGGGATCGGCATCGCCTGCCTGACCAGTGTCACCGCGCCCGCGGGCGCCGGCCCGTCCAGGGAGGCATCCTGCCGGAGGATCGCCGTTTCCAGGTCACGAAGCACCTGACTGGGGTCGATCCCCAGCTCGTCAGCTAGCGTCCGCCGCAAGCGCTGGTAGGCGGCGAGCGCATCGGCTTGCCGTCCACTGCGGTACAGCGCCCGCATCAGCTGCGCGTGCAGCCGCTCGTCCAGCGGGTTATCGGCCACCATCTGCTCAAGCTCGGGCAGTAGCTGCGTATGCTCCCCGGCGGCCATGCCGGCGTCGACTAAGGCCCGCTCAACCCGCAACCGGAGCAGGTCCAGGCGCCTGGCGTGATCCTCCAGGTAACCCAGGCCGGCCAGATCCTCTAGCGGGCGGCCACGCCATAGCGCCAGCGCGGCCCGCAAGTGCCGCCCGCCCTGGACCGGGTCGGCCGACTTGGTGCCCTGCCGCAGCAACTGCTCGGCCAGCTGCACGTCAGTGCCGCCGCCGGCCAGGCCAAGGACATAGCCGGGTGGCCGTTCCAGGATCGCGCTCTTGCACCCCAGCAGCGCCCGCAGGTCTGACACATGCCTCTGCAGCGCGTTCGCCGCGGCCGGCGGCGCGGTGTCACCCCATACGACATCGACGAGGCGGCTGGTGCTCACAACCTCGCCGCCACTCAGCGCCAGCGCGGCCAGCACCGCCTTACGCCGCGGGCCGCGCACCGGCCGCGCTCCCCCGTCCACCAGGACATCAACCGGCCCGAGAAGCCGCACCTGCATGAATGGCCCCGTTCCCCGTCACGGATTACGCAATGGAGTTAACGAATCCCCGCCGCCTCCGGTTCATGGGATCAACCACGATCACGAAACGGCACCGGGGCGGGGGACCGGGCAGGGGTGGCGGGGGAGGCGAGCTAGGTCGGTGGCGGCTTCGGCGGCTTTCGGGTGGCCGATCGCGGCCAGGATCTGGTGCGCTTCGCGCCAGGCCTCGGCGGCTTCGCCGGGGCGGCCGGCGGCCAGGTGACTGGCGCCGAGGTGGCGCAGGGTCAGCGCCCGGGCGGGCCGGTCATCGACCTGCTGGTAGAGCGCGCCCGCCTGGCGGTAGGCGCGCGCCGCCGCGTCGTGGTCGCCGCGCGCCCGGTGGATGAAGCCGAGGCTGTCCAGCGCGCTCGCCCTGATCGACGCGTGCGCGGGTGCGCTGACGGCAGCCAGCGCGCGAGCGCAGTGCTCCTCAGCTTCGGCCAGCCGCCCCAGCTGGGCGCAGTACCAGCCCATCGCGTTGCGGGCGATCGCCGCGCCTGCCTGGTCGCCAAGCTGCTCGCACAGGCTGAGGCTGGTGGCGGCGTGCGCCAGGGCGGCCGCGTTGTCGCCGGTCAGGCCCTCGGCCCAGGACAGGTTCCGCTCGGTCTCCGCCTGGCCGCGCAGGTCACCCGCGGCCGCGAACAACTCCATGGCCGCGCCGAAATGACCGAACGCGGGCCCGTGCTCCCCCAGGTGCGCCCGGGCCCGGCCGGCCCCGCGGTGTGCCTCCGCCTGGGCAGCGCGCTCGCCGAGCCGCTGCGCCGCCCGCACCGCCACGAGCTGGGCGGCCGCCTGGTCCTGGTACCGGCCCTGCCGCTGCAGATGATCACACAGGCCGACGGCGAGCAGGTAGGCGTGCCGGTCCAGGCCCGCGCCCGCGGCCGCGTGCACCGCGGCGATGAGGGTGTCGCAGTTCGCGCTGACCCAGTCGCGGCTACCGCCCATTTCGCCGAACGCTAGCCCCCCGCTGGTCCCGGCGGCCCGGGGCGCGGCCACCAGCCAGCGCCGGGACGTCGCCGCCTGCAGTCCCGCACGGTAATAGTCGAGCAGCCGCCGCAGCGCGGCCCGGGTGCCGCGCGGCCCGGCGGTGGCCAGGTACTGCTCGGCGGCGTACCCGCGCAGCAGGTCGTGGATCACCAGCCGGGATCCGCTGGACTCGGTGACCAGGTTCGCGTCGCGCAGTTCACCGGTCAGCTGCCGCGCCGCCCGGGCCGGCAAGCCGGCCGCGCTGGCCGCCGCCGCGAACTCGGTATCAGGGCCAGGCGCCGCCGCCAGCAGCCCGAGCAATCGGGCCGCCGCCGGACTCAGCTGGCGGCAGGACCAGGCGAAGACCGGGCGCAGGCCGGCCTGTTCGTCCGCCGGGTCAAGCGCGTCGAAGCCGCCTTCGCGCAGGCTCGCCGCGATCGCCCGCGGCGGCTGATCGGGCATGCTGGTCGCGTGCGCCGCCACCAGCGCGAGTGCCAGCGGGAGGCCGGCGCAGGCGTCAATGATCTCGCTGACCGCGGCGGGGTCCTGGGCGCACCAGCGCGGCCCGGCGCGGGTGACCAGCAGTTCCCGCGCCTGCGCGTCGTCCATCGGGGTGAGTGTCAGCAGCCGCGCGCCGCTGCCCGCCACCAGCGCGGTCATCCGGGTCCGTGAGATCACCACGACCAGGTGCCCGGGCGACCCGGGCAGCAGCGGCCGCACCTGGGCCGCGGTCGCGGCGTTGTCCAGCATGATCAGCATGCGCCGCCCGGCGGTCATGCTGCGGAACAGCGCCGCCGCCTCATCAGCGGCCGGCGGCGGGGCCGCGACCCCGAGGCTCTTCAGGAACCTGTGCAGCACCTGGGCCGGCCCGGCGGGCTCGCCCCTGCTGAACCCGGCCAGGTCAGCGTGCAGCTGCCCGTCCGGATACGCGTCGCGAATCCGGTGCGCGAACGCCAGCGCCAAGGTGGTCTTCCCGATCCCGCCCATCCCGGTGATCGCGATAACCAGCGGTCCCCCGGTCAGCTCCCCCGGCTGCTCGGCGTGCACCAAGGACAGCCACGCGTCCGGCCCCGGCCGGGGCACCAGGCCCGCCGCGAGCGCGGGCAATTGTGCTGGAGTGCCGGACTGCCCGGGGCTGCCGGGCGGCCCTGCGCGGTAAGGCGGCGCGGCCGGGCTGCCGCGCGGCAGCTGAGCCATGGGACGGCCCGGCGCGAGCGCGCTGATCAGCTCGGCGGCGTCCGCGCGCCGGAGGATCGCCTGATGCAGCTGCCAGAGTTCGCGCGCCGGGTCGAGGCCCAGTTCCCGGGCCAGCTCCCGCCGGACGTGGTCATAGGCGCGCAGCGCCCCGACGGTGTCGCCCGCCGCGTAGCGGGCGAGCATGAGCAGCCGCTGCGCCCGCTCCCTGAGCGGATCCTGCGCGGTCAGCTCACCGGCCAGCCGCGCCGCTGACGTCACGTCGCCAGCTTGCAGCCGCACCGTGGCCAGGTCCTCGACCGCGGCCGCCCTGGCCTCGGTGAGCGCGGCACACCGGGCCGCGGTGTAACCGCCGTGCGGGATGTCCTCGGCCGCCGCCCCGCGCCACAGCCCCAGCGCGCGGGTCAGCTCGGCGGCCGCCCGGTCCAGGTCGGTCTGGCCGGCGGCCCGCCGGCCGCGAGCGCACGCCGTCTCGAAGGCGTCCGCGTCCAATTCGGCGTCGCGCAGCGACAGCCGGTACCCAGACCCTTGCCGGGCCAGTGCTGTCCGCCCCGGCGATGATTCCAGCAGCCTGCGGATATTGGCGGCGTACATGCGCAGGTTCTGAATGGCCGAGGCCGGCGGCTGCTCCCAGATCTCGTCGATGAGGTCGGTCATGCCGACCGCCTCGTCCCGGGCCAGCAGCAGCCGCAACAGTACCTGCCGCTGCTTGGTCCGCCCGAGGCACAACCGCGCCCCGCTGCACCACGCCTCCACGGCACCGAGGATGAGAAACTCCATGGCCCCGCACCTCACCTGGTGATTCGGGCAGCTTAATCAGCTGGCCAGGGCGCTGTATACGGCGTGTATCGAGCCGTTATTGATCAGCGGCCTAACCTCTGCCATACCTCAACAGTCCTCGCTGAAAGGGATCACATGTTCGTCAGGAAACTCATGCTGGCCAGCAGCGCGGCGGTCGTGCTGAGCGCTGGCCTGTCGGCGACGGCCGCCAGCGCGTCCGACCCGCCGGGCACGCAATGGACCCTGATCGCCGTCAGCTCGACCGGCGGCACCCACACCTACGCCGAGATCGACTCCGACGGCATCATCACCGACGGGATGGTGTGCGACAGCAAGGCCGACGGGCACCACGCCTACGGCGAGGTGCAGTACTCCGACGACGGCGGCCGGACCTGGCATGTGGCCGAGTCAGCCAGCGAATACGGCGGCAACAACACCTGCGCCGACCTGACTTTCACGGTCATGCGGTCCTACACCCGGCTGCGCGCGGTCGCCTGGACCAAGGAAGGCAGCACGACGATCGGCAGCCCGGGCTACTCCAGGGTGTGGACGATCGGCTAACTGACCGCCGGGGCGCCGCCAGCGAGGCCCGGATAGCGCCGGCGCCCCGGCCCTCCCCCGCCAGGGCCGGAGGTGACTCCAGCGCCGCGGCGGCGTGAACGCGGCCCCGCGGCTTTCCTGGCCGGCGGACACCGGTCCCAGCTCGGCGGCCAAGACGGAAGGGCTCCCGGGGCCGCGAGCCGTGAAGATAATGGGCGGATGGCCGATGAGCACGATATGCCCGCCCTGGTGCTCTGCGCGCCGCGACTGCGAGCCGCCCGGCGGGTCCGGGTGCTCAGCGACGTCCAGGTGGCAGCGGCGGCGGGCGACGTCGTCACCGTCGAAGGGGCGAACGGCTCGGGCAAGAGCACGCTGCTCGCGGCGGCTGCCGGGGTGCTGCCGGCCGGGCCGGCCAGCCACCGCCCGGCGACCGTGGGCTATGCCCCCGAGCGCGCGGACGTGCTGCCGCGGCTGACCGTGCGGCGCTGGCTGACCGGGCTGGCCCGCTCCGCGGGATTGTCCAGGGACGAGTCGGCCAAGCAGGTCGACCAGGCGCTCAGCCGGATCGGCCTGGCCAGCGCCGCGGCCACGCCGCTGCGCGACCTGTCCAGGGGCAACGCGCAGCGCGCGCTGGTCGCGCAGGCGACGCTCGGCCCGCCGGGCCTGGTGGTGCTCGACGAGCCGGCCGGCGGGCTGGATGAGGACGGGCTCGGCCGGGTCACCGGGCTGATCCGCTGGCTGGCTGGACAGTCCTCGGTGGTGCTGGTGGCCCGCCACCCGAGCGCGCCGCTGCCCTTGCCGGCCGGCCCAGCGTGGCAGCTCAGCGACGGCGCGGTCCGGGCCGGAGTGCGTCCCGCCCCGGTGACCAGCCCGGGCACCCTCAGCCCGGCCAGCACTGCGGTCAGCACTGGCGGCCCGGCCAGCGCTGGCGGCCCGGCGGGCACCGCCAGTCAGCCGCGAGCCGGTCAGCCCGGCGGGCCAGAACGGGCCGGCGGGCTGGAGCGGCTCGGGCACGGGGCCGCGCACCGGGCCCGGGTGCTGGTCACCTCGCAATGGTTCGCCGCGCCCGCGCTGGTGTTCCTGGCCATCCTCGCGATCCTCTACGCCGGCCCGGCCGGCCCGCCGCTGCCCGCGGCCGCGTTCACCGCGGCAATGCTGGCACCGGTCATGACCTGGGTGACGGTCCTGGCGCAGCTCGCCGACGGGCGGATGGCGGGCCGCGCGTTCGCCGCGCACGTCGGCGGCCGGGGCCGGGCGCAGCTGGCCGCGACCCTGGCGACGGCGCCGTTCGCGCTGGTGGCGGTCATCGTCGCGGTGGCGCTGGCGGCCAGCCGCCAGCCGGCCGGCCAGATCACCGCGCTGGTGGTGCTGGAGGCGATCGTCTTGCACCTGGCCGCTGCCGTGTTCGGGGCGGGCGTCGGGACGCTGCTGGCGCCGCCGGTGATCACCCAGCCGGGCTGGCGGGTCCTGACCGGGGTCGCGCTCTACCTCGCGTTGATCCTGGTCCGGGTCAGCCCGCTCCGGCCGCTGCTGATCGTGGCCGAGAACGCCGGCTCTGGCCCCACGGTCGTCGCCGCCACGCTGTTGCTCGCGGGGATCGGCGCGGTCCTGGCCGCGCTGACCGTCTGCCTGGCCGACCGCCTGCCCTGACCGGCCGCGGCCGCCGGCAAGCCGGCTGGAAAGCTGCGTCACAGCCCCGGCGATGGCGCGGGGCTGGCGGCCGGCCGCCTGCTGAGCGTCATTCACACCCGGAGCAAGCCAACCTCATATTTCTGGCAACGCGAATCCGCGGTAACCAGGGTGAGATCCTCGCACTGCGCCTGCGCCACCAGCATGCGGTCAAACGGGTCGCGGTGTATCGGCGGAAGGCGTCCCGCGGCTATGGCATGACCGGAACTGATAGGAAGCTCCGCGAACCCGCTGCCCGCGATCAGCCCGGGCAGGTCGTCGGGCCCGGTCAGCTTGCCGATGGCCTGCTTGATGGCGATTTCCCAGATGGTGACGGAGCTGACATAGACGTCCGGATCGTGATCCAGCCTGGCCTTGATCTCGGCCGGGAGCGCCGGGTCATCGGTCAGCCACCAGAGCACTACGTGCGTATCTAGCAGCAGGCTCACGAGGTCATGCCGAAGTCAGCGGCGATGGCCTCGTTCACCGCGTCGGAATCCCAGTCAGGAGCCGTCACAAGCTTGCCGCGCAGCGAGCCCCGGCCGCGCCGGCTGACCGCGCGGGTCAGCGGGACCACCTTGGCAACCGGGTTCCCGGCTCGGCTGATGATGATCTCCTCGCCGTGCTCTACCCGTTCGATGATCCGCGACAAGTTCGTCTTGGCATCATGAATGTTGAACTGAGCAGCGGGCTTGCCAGGCATGAGACCTCCTTAGCTAATAGCTTAGCCCGCTGCTCGGGGCGAAGCCACAAGTGCCTGGTAGCCGGGGCGGCCCGCACGGTCGGGCCGGGTCCGGCTCAGCTGGCTGTCTCAGGCGTGCGCGGCGCAGCGGTCCAGCGCGCCGAACTGCCCGACCACATCGGGCCGGATCTGGCTCAGGTCGGCGCGCAGGTCCTGTAGCCGGGCGGCCGGGTCGGCGCCGGGCTGCGGTCCGCCGCCGCGGCGCGCGACCCTGGTCACCAGCGCCGCGCCGCCGGCCAGGGTGAGCACGAAGATGACCGCCGACAGCAGCGGGATCATCACCGTGTCGGCCCAGAACCCGGCCGCGGCCAGCCGGGCCACCCAGACCGGGAGCGCGGCGGCGGCCAGCGCCGCCGCCAGCATCGGCACGGCGACGGTGAGCAGGGCCGGGAAGGTGGGGCCGCACACCAGCCAGCGCAGCAGCCAGGCCCGCCGCCGCAGCGCCGGGCTGGCCGCGGGCTGCTGGCCGGGCGACTGCCAGGGCGGCGGCCCGGCCGGCTGGCTGTCGCGCGCCTTGGCCAGCGCCAGGTCGACCTGGTCCAGCAGCCAGACCGCGTCGCAGCAGGTCAGCTCCCGGGCGGCGAGGCCGCGGCCGAGGTCCTTCAGGTTCGCGGCCGCGCCGCCGATCAGCACCGCGGCGGTCTCGCTGAGCCGGCCACCGCCGGCCCGCCGCCGCAGGTCAAGAAGCGTGAACCGGAGGCTGGCGAGGCGGACGCTGACGTCGCAGGCCAGCGCGGGCCAGGACGCGGCGGCCGGGACGGCCAGGCCGCTGGCCTCATCGTCGAAGAGCACGTCGAAGGGCAGCAGCGCGGCGTCGGCGATGACTTTCGCGAGCCCGGCGACCGGGTCGAGCCGGGACCGGATGGCCGCGAGCAGGCGCTCGTCGCGGGCAGCGAGGACGGCGTCGAGCCCGGCGGGCTGGCCAGGGTCGCCGCCAGCGGGATGCATCGTGTTGTCAGTCATCTGCGCGCTCTGCTCCTTCTGCTGAAAGTGAGCCACCGCCGGGGACGTGCCTGCCGCTAGGTGAATCCCAGCAGTTCCCTGAGGGCGGCCCTGGCCCTCGCGATGTTCTGCCGTACGGCGTCCTGGCTCATCTGCATGATGTCGGCGATCTCGCGGACCGTGAACTTGTCGAAGTACAGCGCGAAGACGGCCCGCTGCGTGAGCGGGAGCAGCAGGAACGTCTCCAGCACGGCCCGTTCTTCCTCGTGCAGCTCGAGCGGCGCCGAGGCGGGCAGCGCGGTGGCGGTGTCGTGCTCGGCGGCGAGCGGCTGCCCGCCGGTCACCGGCATCTTCAGGAAGATCCGGAACGCCACGGTCCGCAGCCACTGCCGCGGCTTACGCACCGCGCCCCACTGCTGGTACAGCAGCACGAACGCGTTGTGCGCGGCGTCCATCGCGTCGACCTCGCTGGCCCCGCACTTCATCAGGAACCGAGATAACACCGGCATCTCAGCCGCGTAGCAGGCGGCGAACTCGACCTGTGCCACCTCATCGGCCCGGTGCGCCCCGGCCGGCGTGACCGCCTCGCGCGGGCGGCCCGAGGCCGCGCCAGGTGCCGGGGCACCCTGGTCAGTCATGGCGGCGGCGGGCCGGCCAGGGTAACCCTGGCCGGCCGGTCGCAGCGGAGGGGAGCCGCATCGGATAGCTCCTGCCGTTCACTGGCGGCCGGCCCGGAGCCGGCCGCCGGCCGTCCTTTGGTGGTTCAGGCTGCCTGCATTCGTTAGTGCCGGCGTCCGCTCCGGGTGTGACATCGGCCCGCACCGTTCCACTGCAGAGTGTCACACAATGGTCGCTCTACGCCACCAACAAATGACGGTCTCAGTTTCCGGATCCCCGAGACATCCTCGCAGGTCAGATGGGCTGAGCCGGGCAGCGGAGGCAGCTGTGTCGCACATCACCCTGGCCATCGTGGCCCTAGCAACCGCCTGTGTCAGCTCGCTGCGGCTGATCCTCGACTACCGGCTCAGGAAGCTCGGCGTGCAGGCCGCGAGCGCCGCCCGGCAGGCAGCCTCGGACCTGCGGCTGGCCCGGCTGCGGCTGCACCGGACGGTGCTGGCGCGGGCGGCGGCGGAGCCGCAAGCCGCGGCGCTGTACCGGGAGCTGATCATCGCGAACGCCCTGTACCTGGCGGTGGAGCAGCACGGCGCCCGGCTCACCGACCAGGCGCACCGGCAGCTGTACGGGCCGCGGGTCAGCTGCCGGGGCGGGCGGCCAGGCGGCCCGGCCGCGAGCCCGCCCGGGCCGGTCAGCCCCGGCCAGCCCGCTCCAGCACGAACACCGGGATCTGCCTGGTGGTCTTCTGCTGGTATTCGGCGTACGGCGGGAATGCGGCGACCGCACGCTCCCACCATCGCGCCCGCTCATCCCCGGTCACCTCGCGGGCTGTCATGATCCACTTCTCGGTGCCGTCCTGCAGCTCGACGACCGGGTGGGCGAGCAGGTTGTAGTACCAGCGCGGGTGCCTCGGCGCGCCGCCCTGGGAGGCCACCGCCAGGTACGCGCCATCGTGCTCGACCCGCATCACCGGGGTCTTGCGCAGTTTGCCCGACCGCGCGCCGCGGCCGGTAATGATGACCACCGGCAGGTCGGTTTGCGGCAGCGTCGTGCCCCGCGTCCCGCCTGAGCTCTCGTACAACTGGACCTGGTCGCGCACCCAGGCGGACGGGCTCGGCTCGTACTCGCCCTCGATGCTCTCGTGCTCGCCTTCGATGTTCATGTTCCTAGTCAACCTCGGACAGATCCGCCCGTGGTACTCGCATCCGGAAAACCGGATCCGGCTTCGAACGCCTGCTTATCCCCACGCGGCAACGCTATCTCCGGTACGTTGAGACATTGCCGAACAAAAAACATCGTGCCGGATAATGTCAAGATATTCCCCCAGGAGTCTTGCGGATGACCGTCAGGCCGGGCAGCCGACCCCTTCCCCCGACCGCAGATAACGAGAGCATCACCCCGCCGCACACCAGCGCTCAGGTACCCGCCGCGCGCCAGCCCGCGCCCGCCAGCATGGCAGAGCGGGCCGCTGCCCGGTCCCGCCCGCCCACCGTAACCCAGCAGGCCAGCGTCACCGTCGTCTGGCGCGCCGTCGTGCTGATATCCGCGGTCACCCTGTTCATCAACATCAACACCGCCTGGCGGCCCGAGGCCCCGTTCGACCGCCGGGCCACCGTCGCGTTCATTCTCGGCTTCGCCGGCATCCTGGCCTGCGCCGTTCTGGCCGTCACCGTGCGCCGCGCGGCCGCGATGCGCCGAGTCGAGTTCGGCGTCCTCGGCCTGGCGGTCCTGCTGTACGGCGCCGAGCTGCCACATCTCTTCCCGGTCACCGGCCGCCGGTACGCCGGCGACGAGGGCACGCTGACCGAGCTAGCCGGGCGAGCGCTGCGGCACGGGACCGACCCGTACACCCTCTCCTGGCCGCAGGCTTTTTACGGCCGGGAATCTGGAATTACCACCACATTGTCCGGCCATGTGGTATCGCGCTATGAGTATCCGCCGATGACCGCGATACTTAACGCGGTGGCCGGACCTTTTACCAGGAACCTGCCCGTTGCCGCATTCGTCGCCATCAGTTTGCTTGTTGTTACCGCAATCGTAATGTTCTTTTTGCTCCCGTCGCCGTGGCGGACCGCCGCCCCGATGATCTGCCTCGGGCTGGGCCTGTACGCCGGGCCGGCCCGGCGGGGCGCCACGACCATCGACGCGCTCCCGCTGCTGATGCTGGCGGTGTACCGGTGGACGTCGATCGGCAGCAGCGGGCGGCTCGGCCGGGCCGGCTGGCTGAGCGCGGCCTGCCTCGGCCTCGCCGCCGCTACCCAGCAGCTCACCTGGTTCCTGGCACCGTTCCTGATCATCGGCATCTACCTGGTCCGGCGGGCCGACCGGTCGGCCAGGGACAGCGCCATCCTGATGGGCAGGTACACGGCCATCGCCGTGGCGGCTTTCGCCATCGTGAACATCCCGTTCGCGGTGTGGAACTTCGGCGCCTGGCTGCGCGGCGTCACCGCGCCGCTGACCGAGGGCGCGGTGCCGTTCGGCCAGGGCATCGTGGCGATTTCGTACTACCTGCGCGGCGGCAGCGGGGCGCTGTCGTTCTTCAACTACGCCGCCCTGCTGTTCGCGGCCGCGCTGCTGATCAGCTTCGTGCTCTTCTTCCGCTACCTCGGGCCGGCCCTGGCGATCCTGCCGTGGACGATTTTCTTCTTCTCCACCCGGGCCCAGGAGACTTATTACTTCCTGTTCATCGTGCTGTTCGCGATAACGCTGCTGACCACCGACCGCGCCGCCATCGAGCGCGCGCACCAGCCCGGCGGGCGGCTGCGGCAGCGGCTGCGGCTGGACAGCACGGCCCGGCTGCTGACCGTCGCCGCGGTGTTCGCGCCGGCCGCGGCCTGCGTGCTGATCGCGATCGGCACCACCCAGCCGCTGCGGCTGTCGGTCGCCCCGCCGGCCGCCGGGCCAGATGAGCCGATCAACGCCCTGGTGGTGACGGCGACCAACACCTCAGGGCACGCGATCAGGCCGCACTTCGCGCTGAGTTCCAGCTCGAACATGTCCAGGGCCTGGCGCGTCGCGACCGGGCCGCGCACCCTCCAGCCCGGCGCGACCGCGACCTATGTCATCAACCCGCCGTTCCCCCGGGCTACCAGGGTGGCCAGTGCCCGGACCGTGCTCCGGGTCTTCTCCGCCGACCCGGGCACCCTCAGCAGCGCGCTGGTTACCGCGGGCACCCGCGGATAGGCCGGCCCTGCCTGGCTGGGGTAACGCAGCACCCCGCCGGCCAGCGGGCCGGGGTGCTACCGCTGGCCTGCCAGCCTGCGGCGGGAGCAGCCCGCGGGCACGTGCGTGTCGGCGGCCTGCTGCCAGCGCAACTGAGCGGCGAGATCGACCGAATTGCCGGCATGCACGCAGAATGCGGGCGCACCAGGATGATAGTCCTGCAGGTACACGTGACCGCGCCGGCGCGCGTGCCAGCCGTGCTCATCGGCCCAGATCCGCCAGTCGGCGAACAGCGCCGACAGTGCCTCGATCGCGGCCTGGGCCAGGATCTCGGCGCTGCTCACGGCGGGCGGCGGGTTGCCGGGACCGGCCGCGGGAGTGCTGCAGAACTGCACGGCGACGCCGTGCGCGCTGCACCGGGACAAGATGGTCATCAGCTGAACGGGCGCACGGGTGATCATGGCCAGCCCGGGAATGAGCAGCGCGTCGTGCCGGCCCGCGCTGATGGCGGCGGCCAGCCTGGCTAGCCCGGGGCTGCCGGAGGCCTCCCCGGGCCTGTTGTCTTCGGCGCTGCTGTCCTCGGCATAGATCACCGGCGCCGGCCAGCCCCGCTGCCGGGCCAGCTCAGCCATGGCCTCGCGCTGCCGCGGGCTAGACCCGCGGGCACCCAGATAGGCCGCCGGCCGCTTGGGGACCGTCATTCCCCCATCCTCCGCCACGACGATAGATGTGTAGCCATACTGTCACACAGTGCTGTCCGCCGGGCACGGATCAGCATGGCGCGCTGCCCGCCGGCGGCCTCACTCCCGGGAGGCGCGGGAACCGCATCGCTGGGGCGGCCGGCCGTGCTGCCCGGCCGGCCGCCGCTGGGCCGGGACCGGCGCCCGGCCCGCCATCCGGCGCAGCACCCGGCGCGCTGCCCGCACCTGGTGCGCCGCCAGCAGCCTGGGCGCCAGCACCGGGTAGACCAGCCGGTCGCAGGCCAGCCAGATGAGGGTGGCCAGCAGCGCGCCCGCGATGGCGTCGAGGAAGAAGTGGTTGCCGGTCGTGACCACGACGAGCGTGGTCAGCAGCGGGTAGCCGACCAGCAGGATCCGGATTGCGCGGCGGCGGACCACGGGGTAGAGCACCAGCGTGCACCACACCGCCCAGGCCACGTGCAGGCTGGGCATGGACGCGTAGATGGCCGCGGCGCTATCCATGATCGAGTCGGCGATGTGACCGGGCTTGCCCAGCGTGACCAGCGTGTCGATGATGCCGAACCGGGGCGGCAGCAGCCGCGGCGGCGCCAACGGGAACAGCCAGAAGCAGACGAACGCCAGCCCGGTGGCGGCCGTGAGCGCGGTGCGGGCGCGGGCGTACTGCTCGCGGTGGCGCAGCGCCAGCCATCCCAGCGCGAACGCCGGTATCAGGAAGTGCGTGCCGCCGTAGTACAGGTTGAACACGTGCGCCAGGCCGGGCACGTGCAGGAAGGCGGCCTGCACCGACCGCTCATGGAACAGCCCGAGGCTGGTCTCCAGGTCGATGAGCCGCAGCGAGTGGGCGAGGGCCACCTGCCGCTCGGCCACCATGTTCTGCCCGATCACCTCGTAGATCAGGCAGAACACGCCCAGCAACAGCAGTTCCCCGCCCAGCCGCCACCTGGCTCGCAGCACCCGCCACAGCCGCCGCGGCCCCGCAGCGCTGCTGACCGGAGCGGGGCCGTCCAGGCCGGCCCTGGACTGTCCCGGCGGCGTCCGGTAGGTGGTCACCGGAGATCACCGCCTAGACCCGGCGTGGCCTGCGCCCGGACCAGGTCAGGGCCGGGCAGCCCGGGTCCCTGGGCGGCCAGCCCGGCGGTGGCCCGCGCCGCCGCCCGCGGCGAGATCAGCGCGCGCAGCCAGTTCACCGCGGCCGCGCCCGGCTTGCAGGCCAGCGTGGCCAGCGCGAGCAGCGCGGCCGCCACGATCCCGTCGGCCCAGAAGTGGTTGGCGGTCACCACCACCACGAGGGTGGTCGCCGCCGGGTATGCCAGGGCCAGCCATCGCCACCTGCTGGCGCAGACCCGGACCACGGTGACGCCGGCCAGCAGGGCCCAGGCGACATGAACCGAGGGCATGGCCGACAGCTCATCCGGGTTGAAGCCGGCCACCGATCCGTAGACCGACTGGCCGTACCGCACTCCGGTGTCCACCATCGCGGTGGAGGAGAGCATGCGCGGCGGGGCGACCGGGATCAGCTGGATCAGCAGGCAGGCCGCCGTGAGCAGCACCAGGATCGCTCGCACTTGCGGATACCTGCCTCGGTGCCAGATAAACAACCAGGCAAGCAGTGTGATTAGTACTACGAAATGCAGGCTCGCGTAGTAAAGGTTGAACACCTGCACGACCAGCGGATGCGGCAGGAACAGCCGCTGCAGCGCCGCCTCGCTGGGCAGGTGCGCGACCCGCTCGGCGTGCCAGATCCACTCAGCGCGATCCAGCGCGCCGCCCTTGACCCTGGCCGCGTATTCCCCCGCGAACTGCCACAAGGCGAACAGGCCGACGACAATGCCCGCTTCCTGGACGATCGCGGCCGCCGCGGCCGGCCAGCGCGGCCGGCGGGCGGCCGGCCCGGCCCGGCCAGGTACTGACCCGCGCTGGCGCAGCGCGGCGTGCAGCCGGGCAGCGGCTGCCAGACTGATCATGCACCCCGAGCTGACCGCCGCCGCCTGCCAGGACAGCTCGATCTTTAGCATTGGCCCCTGTCACCACCCGTAACGACGCAGCTAGCCCCCGTGGATATCACCGCCTAATCGCAGGTCCCCCAGGTGCTGGTGGATCTCGGTCGTGAACTGCCTGAGCAGGCGCGCGAGGTCGCTCTGGTCCGACTCGCTCCAGCCTTCGAGCACGCTGCTGAGCCAGGCCCGGCGGGCCGCGAGGAACTGGCTGATGGCCGCCACGCCCTGGCTGCTGAGCTGCAGCCTGCAGGCCCGCCCGTCCTCGGTGTCCCTGGCCCGGCTGACCAGGCCGCAGCGCTCAAGGTGCTGGGCCTTCCTGGTCACCGCGGGGGCGTCGATGCGCAGCCGCTCGGCCAGGTCGGTCAGCCGCAGGCTGGCGCCCTCCTCATGCAACACGTAGAGGATGGCCAGCCCCGCCTGGTCAACGTCGATGCGGGCCTGCGCGAGCAGGAACTCATGCAGCTTCCCCTGCCGCAGGCAGCGCCCGAGCGCGTACAGTGCCGACTCGATCTCGCCGATCACCTGATCGCGCAGCAGGCGTCCGGTCGCGCCGAGCGCGCCGATCTCGCCTCCCATGATCCGACGCTATATATATTTAACTGCGGCAAGCAACTAATTTTTCCTGTCCTGGGCGGTGCCTACGACGAATTCCGGGCGCCTGACCAGTCTGTACCTCCAGATTGGGGAGGCGCGAATTCTTTTGACGAGGGCAGCACCGGCACCTGAGTCAGGCCGGGCTCACGGGCCGCTGTGGGCGATGACGCGGCCGGTCAGCCCGCTGCCTCACCCGGCGCGGGTGAGGCAGCCGGGCCGGGAACGCCAGGACGGGGCGCGGTCGTGCCCGGCCCGGGCGGGTCATCGGCCGGGCTCCTGCGCCGCAGCTGGCGGACCTCGGGAACGCACAGCACCGCCGCGGTGAGCGCGATGACCAGGACGCCGGAGCCGGCCAGCACGGCCTGCCCGCCGACCGCGGCGGCGGCAGGCCCGGCGGCGGCGGCACCAGCCGGGGCGAGCGCCCAGCTGCCCAGCGCGTCGTAGGACGACAGCCGCGACAGCATGCCCGGCTCGATCTCCTGCTGCATGGCGACCGCCCAGTTGACGTTGAACACCTCCAGGCACCCGCCGGCGACACAGCCGGCCGCCGCGATCAGCGGGACCGCCAGCGGGACCGCCAGCGCGAACAGCAGCAGGGAGAAGGCCGGCACCGACAGGCTGGCGGCCAGCAGCAGCCGCCGCGGCCGCAGCCGCAGCAGCACCAGGCCGCCGAGCACCGCCCCGGCGGAGTAGGCCGCCATGATCGCGCCCCAGCTCTGCGCGCCGCCGAGCCGGGCGTGGGCGACCAGCGGGCCCAGCACGCTGGTGGTGGCGGTGACGATGGCGATGAAGAACGAGAACTGCACGACGATCGCCCACAGCCAGCGCCGGGAGATGAAGTCGCGCCAGCCCTCGGCCAGGTCGTGCAGCATGCTGGTGGCGCGGCGGGGCGGGCTCGCGGGAAAGCGCATGCCGGTGCGCAGCGCGGCGGCGATCGCGAAGCTCACCGCGTCGGCGGCCAGCCCCCAGCCCGGCCCGGCCAGCCCGGTCAGCACCCCGCCGAGCGCGGTGCCCGCGATCTGGGCGCTGTTGCGCCCGACCCGGCTCACCGCGTTGGCCTGGGCTAGCTGGCTGGCCGGCACGGTCTGCGGCAGCAGTCCCTGCGCGGCGGGGAAGTACAGGCCGACCCCGACGCCCCTGGCCGCGGCCAGCGCCACCAGCTCGCCGACCCTGGCGGTGCCGGTCAGCACCAGGGCGGCGGCCGCGCCCTGCGCCATCGCCTGCAGCACGTTGGCGGCGAACATGATCCGCTGGCGCGGCATCCGGTCCGCCAGCACGCCGCCGGCCAGCAAGAACACGATCACCGGCAGGGTGCCGGCCGCGGCGACGTAGCCGACGTCAGCGGCCGAGCCGCCGGTCGCCAGGACCGCGAACGGGATGGCCACCACGGCGACCGCGGTGCCGGACACCGAGACGACGTCGCAGCCGAGCAGCAGCCGGAAATTGCGGCTGCGCAGCGGACCCCGGCGCAGCCTCATGCGGATGAGTCTGCCCGCACCGGCACGGGCCGGCCTAAAGCGGGGCGGGACGGGCTGCTCAGCTCGCGGCATCCTGGCGCTGCGCGTGCAGCAGGAACTCGACCGCGCCGTGCGCGCCGCTGACCGGGGAGCGGATCACGCCGCGCACCTGCCACGGCCAGCGCCGCACCCCGGCCACCGCCCGGTCCACCGCCTCCCGCAGCTGGTCGTCGCCGGCCGGGAGCGCGCCGAGCCCGAGCTCGAACATCGGCTTGATGAGCGCGACCAGGTCGGCGCCCCGGGCCAGGTCCACGGTCTCGACCTGCCCGATCGCGCTGGCCACCGACAGGTAGGACAGGTCGGCGGTCAGCACGCCGATGCGGTCAGGGACCAGGCCGGTGTTCAGTTCCGCCAGGTTGGTCCGTTCCAGGTTGCGGACCCGCTGGTCCTGCCGGAGCGAGCCGAGCAGCAGCCCGTAACCGACGTCGACGGCATACACCAGCCGGGCCCCCCGCTCCAGCAGCACGCTGGTGAAGCCGCCGGAGGCGGCGCCGAGGTCCAGCGCCGCGCGGCCGGTGACGTCGATGCCGAAGTGGTCCAGCGCCGCGGTCAGCTTCGCGGCGCCGCGCAGCGCCCGCGGCCGGCTGACCTTGATCACCGCGTCCCTGCGCACCCGCGAGCGCGGGTTCACCACCACCGCCCCGTCGACCTCGATGGCGCCGGACCTGATGGCCGCCTCCGCGTTGCCGACCTCCGGGTGCGCCGCCGCGACCAGCTCAGCCAGGCCGACGATCGGGCGCTGCCGGTTTCCCGCCACCGCAGGATTCTAGCCGCGGTCCCGGCCAGGGCCGCGGTGCGCGGAGGCCGGCCGCGGGTGCTAGCCGGACCTGGACCGGGCCGGCGCGGGCCCGCCGAGCGCGTCGCGCTTGGCCGGCATCCGCAGCGAGACCATCCGCCGCCAGCCGCCCAGCCGCTCATAGCCGTACACGCCCTGGATGCCTGCCGCCAGCACGGCCGCCTTCGGCCCGGACCAGCCGAGGATGGCGCCCATGTACGACATGACCGCCTTGCTGACATCGCGGTAAATGCCGATTTCGGCCAGGGCGGTCTCGCGCAGCGTCCGGGCGATGTAGCCGGCCTGGCCGGCCGCGGCCAGCCCGAGCAGTTCCTCGTTGCAGTAGGCCAGGTGGTTGTCCTCGTCCCCGGAGATCATCCGGACCGCCGGGATCAGGTCGGCGTGCCCGCTGGCGTACCTGCGCAGCGTGCGCATCTGCTCCGACGCGCGCTGCTCGGTGACCCGGCTGTGCGCCAGGTAGGTGACGATGTCGCGCTCGGTGAGCTGCTGGTCGGCCCGCAGCCGGGCGTGCGTCAGCCCGATGCCGGCCCGCTCGAGCCGCATCGTGTAGTTGGTGTCACCGGGCACCGGGACCGGGTCGAGGCCCCGCTTGCGCAGCAGGGCGCTGAAGATCCGCCCGTGCTTGTCCTCATCCGCGCCGTGCCGGGCGATTTTCGGCGCTAGATCCCGATAGCTGTCGGGAACCAGGGCCGCGATCCGCCCGTTCTCCCAGCCGCCTTGCGCCTCGCCGCTGGCCGCGATCGAGCAGAACAGCGCGAATGCCTGATCGTTGTCGAAAATCTCGTCGAAGACCGCACTGGCAGAGAGCATCCCTACCCCCCCGATGGCGATTCCCCCTGGTCGTCCTCCTGTGCACGAACCGTCGACAACTCTGGCAACAGGCTAACCCGGGCCGGCCGGGCGGCCGGCGGGGGGCGGCAGCTCAGGCCGGTACCGGGGCGAGCGCGGCGCCGAGGTAGTCGTGGCTGAGCCGGACCGCGGTGGCGCCGTCGCCGACCGCCGACGCGACCCGCTTGATCGAGCGGTACCGGGCGTCGCCGGCCGCGAACACGCCGGGAACGGAGGTTTCCAGCGGCAGCGGCGGGCGCTCCAGCGGCCATCCCGGCGAGCCGTCGCCGTCGAGGCTGACGTCGCGGCCGGTGGCGATGTAGCCGTTCCTGAGCTGGACCCGCCCGGGCAGCCACTGGGTCCGCGGCTCGCCGCCGATCAGCACGAACAGCGCCGCCGCCGGAACCCGCTCAGCCTGGCCGGTCCCGGTGTCGCGCAGGGTGAGGGATTCGAGACGCCCGCTGCCGCTGCCGCCGGCCACCTCGGTGTGCGGCCGCACGCTGACATTCGGCGCGGCCTCGATCTCCCTGATCAGGTAGCTCGACATCGACCGGGCCAGGCTCTCGCCGCGGACCAGCATGGTGACCTGCCGGGCGTACCTGGCCAGGTGCAGGGTGGTCTGGCCGGCCGAGTTGCCCGCGCCCACGATGCAGACGTCCCGGCCGGCCATCGCGGGCGCCTCGGTCCCGGCCGCGCCGTAGAACACTCCCGATCCGACCAGCGCCTCCAGGTCCGGCACGCCGAGCCGGCGCCAGGCGATGCCGGTCGCCACGATGACCGACCTGGCCGTGACCTGCCCGCCGGTGGCCAGCCGGACGACGTGCCGCCCGTCCCTGCTGTCCAGGCCGGACGCCCCCTGGGCGAACACCATGTGCGCGCCGAACATCCAGGCCTGCTC
>DATBGO010000229.1:0-4638 GCA_036558005.1 Streptosporangiaceae bacterium
GATCCGCGAGCCGGGCAAGATCCGGTGCAGCGAGCCGGAACACGACGACACGGCCGCGGCCGCGGCGGGCGGCAGGGCGGTGATCCGGCGGCGGCACGCCGGGCGGTCCGGGCCGCCCGTGTGAGTGCGCTCGCCAGCCGCAGGCGGCGGCCGCGTGCGTCCCGGCTGCGGAGCTGCGATCACTGCCTGGCCTGGGGCGTGCTCACCGAGCGGCTCTGCAAGGCTTGCCGCAGCTTCGCCAGTACCCGCACGGCGGGGACGTGCGCCACGTGCGGCCGGGACCTGCCCGTGGATGCGGGCGTGTGCCGTCCCTGCCGCAAGCAGGCCAGCCTGATCGCCGGCCCTGGATATAAGACCGCGCTGGACCTGTCCGTGGCCCGTGTCACCGGCCACCAGCTGGGGTTTCGCTTCGGCCGGCTCGCCGGCGACGACTGCGGGCCGGTGAATGCCCTGCCTGCGGCAGCACAGCCGGCGCGGACCCGGCTCCGGTCACGCTGGGTTCAGTTGCTGCTGTTCGACGTGCCGCGTGACCTGTCCCGTGTCAGCGCCCAGCTGCCTCCCCTCGACGCCGGCCTGGCTGCCAGGCTGCACGCCGAGGCGGGACGGCTCGCTGAGCTGCGCGGATGGTCGCCGCGCACGCTGTCCCTGGCCCAGCGCGGCCTGCGGATCCTGACGGCCGTCCACGGGCCCGGCGAGCCAGTACGAGCCAGCACGGTCCGGCAGCTGACCGCCCGGAACATGCCGTTCCCGCACATCATCGACGTGCTGGGCGCAGCCGGCGTGCTGGAGGACGACCGGCCCGACACGCTGACCATCTGGCTCGATGAGCAGCTCGCCGGCCTGCCAGCCCAGATCCGCGCCGAGCTGGACACCTGGCTCGGCCTGCTCCGGCACGGCGGACCCCGCCGCAGGCCGCGCAGCCGCACGACGATCGTCGGCAACATCTACAGCATCCGGACGTTCCTCGCCGACATCGGCGGCCGGTACTCCACGTTGCGTCAGGTCACGCACGACGACATCACGACCTGGCTGGCAGGGCGGCGGGGCCGGTCCCGGCCCCGGGACGCCAGCACGCTGCGCAGCCTGTTCGGCGCCTTGAAGGCCGAGCGGCTGATCTTCGCCAACCCCACCCGCGGTGTCCGCGTCAGCAGGCGTAACCCGTCAGTTCCCGCGCCGCTGCCTGCGCACCTGCTCACCGCGACCGCCGTCGCGGCGAAGGACGATCCCGCGCTGCAGGTGGCGGTCGCGCTGGCGGGCGTTCACGCGCTGCTGCCCGGCCAGATCCGGCACCTTCGCCTGGACCAGGTCGACCTTGCCGGCCAGCGGCTCGACCCAGGCGGGCTGGACCGGCCGCTGGATGAGTTCACTGCCGGCGCCATCGGCGGCTACCTCGGCTTCCGCAGCCTGCGGTGGCCCGCCACCACCAGCCCCTATCTGCTTGTCACCCGCAAAACCGCCCACACCGGCCAGCCGGTCAGCGAGTTCTGGATAACGAGGCTGTTCCGCGGCCTGCCCGTCACCGCCGAACAGCTTCGCGACGACCGGATCGTCGAAGAAGCCCTGGCCGGCCGGGCCGACCCGCTGCACCTGGCCGCCGTCTTCGGCTTCGGCCCGCGCACCGGGCTGCGCTACGCCCAGGCCGCCCGCCAGCCCGGCGAACCCGCGGGCACACTCGCCCCTCAGATGCCACCGGATCCGTGAGTTCCCCGGTTCCCGTCCTTCAGAATTGCTGAACTCCCGGGAGACCGGGTTCGAGGCGTTCTACTGCCTGCCCGGCGCCGAGGGCGCGCATGAGAAGGGCGGGATCGAGGGGGAGATCGGCCGGTTCCGCCGCCGCTGGTTCGTGCCCGTGCCGCGGGCCGGGTCGCTGGCGGAGCTGAACGCCCGGCTGGCCGAGGCCGACGCCGCCGAGGACGGGCGGCACATCGCGGGCCGGGCGGCCAGCATCGGGCAGGACTTCGCCGCCGAGCGGGGCCTGCTGCTGCCGCTGCCGCCCGAGTCGTTTGAGACCGCCGCGGTGCTGTGGCCGCGGGTCGACCGGTATGCCCGGGTCAGCGTCGGGAAGTGCCGCTATTCGGTGCCCGCCCGGCTGATCGGCTCCCGGGTCCGGGTGATGCTATCGGCGAACGAGCTGCGGGTCGTCGACGGCTCGCGGCTGGCCGCCGTGCACCCGCGGCTGATCGCGGCCGGGGATGAGCACCTGGAGCTGGATCACTACCTGGAGATCCTGGTCCGCAAGCCCGGGGCGCTGCCCGGCTCGGCGGCGCTGGAGCAGGCCCGCGCGGCCGGGGTGTTCACCAGCGCGCACGAGGCGTTCTGGGCCGCGGCCCGGGCCCGGCGCGGCGACGGCGCCGGGACCAGGGCGCTGATCGAGGTGCTGCTGCTGCACCGGCGGATGCCGCCCGCGCAGGTGATCGCCGGGATGACCGCGGCGCTGGGCGCGGGCAGCTGCTCCCCGGACGTGGTCGCGGTCGAGGCCCGCAAGCACGCCGCCGCGGCGGACCCGGGACCTGCCGCCGAGCCGGCCTGGCCGGCGGCGCAGCCGCGGCGCTCGCGCGCGGCGGTCATCACCTTGCCGGCCCGTCGGGTCCCGCTCCCGCCGGACCAGCGCCCGGCACCGTCCGTGGCTGCCTACGACCAGCTGCTCACCCCCCGGGAAGGAGGCGCGTGATGGCCCGGGCCGCGACACGCGATCAGCTGACCGACACCGCCGCTGACGCCGCGATCGACCAGGCCTGCCGGATCCTGCGGCTGCCCACCATCCGGGACCGGCACGGCGAAGTCGCCGCCGCCGCCTCCCGCCAGCAGGCCGGCTACAAAGGCTTCCTGGTCGAGCTGCTGTCGATCGAATGCGACGACCGAGAGCAGCGGCGCAAGGCCCGGCTGGTCCGCGAGGCCGCCTTCCCCCGGCCCAAGCGGCTGGAGGACTTCGACTACGCCGCGAACCCGAACGTGCCCGCCGCGCTGATACATACCCTGGCCGCCTCGGCCTGGGTGGCCGCCGGGCAGCCGTGCTGCCTGATCGGCGACTCGGGCACCGGCAAGTCCCACCTGCTGATCGGGCTGGGCACCGCCGCCGCCGAGAACGGCTACCGGGTCCGGTACGTCACCGCCGCCGCCCTGGTCAACGAGCTCGTCGAGGCCGCCGACGACAAGACCCTGTCCCGCACCATCGCCCGCTACGGCCGGGTCGACCTTTTGTGCCTGGACGAGCTGGGCTACCTCGAGCTCGACCGCCGCGGCGCCGAGCTGCTGTTCCAGGTCTTCACCGAACGGGAAGAACGCGCCTCCATCGCGATCGCGTCCAACGCCGCCTTCTCCGAATGGACATCCACCTTCACCGATCCGCGGCTGTGCGCCGCCATCGTCGACCGGCTCACCTTCGACGCGCACATCATCACCACCGGCACCGACTCCTACCGGCTGCGCACCGCCAAAGCCCGGCAGGCCGCCAGAACCTGAACCACGCAAGCGGAGGTGACCGCCATGCTGATCAGCCAGCCCGGCAGCGACTACCAGATCGTCAGCATCAGCCTCGACGCCGGATACACCCGCGACCTGATCCTCATGCTCATCGACGTCCACGCCGTCCTTGACCACCTCTACCTCGACGGCACCCAGCCCCAGATCACCTCCCCGGCCGAGGACTACCTGCGCGAATCCGCCAGCCCCTACAGCCTGCCCGCCCTCATCGACGCTCTCGGCGAGGTCACCGACCAGCTCAGCCGCGCCGAACGCCAAGCGCTCGACGGCATCCCGCCCGGCCCGCCCGCCTGCGAACCAGCCGGCACCAATCCCGCCGCCAGCTTCTAACCCGCCGCAGTCCCCCCACAGGGCCGGGGCCAGATCAAAGGAGAACTCCTACCCCGGCGCCACTGAACGCGGGGCCACATAACAGGAGAACAGTGGGGCCAGTTGGGGTTGACACGGCCAGCCAGGCCGCGCTCGGGCCGGAACTGGCCGCCACGCCGCTGGCCCGCTGCCCGTATGACCTGCGGCACGCCGCCGTGTTCCTGTGGCTGAATGCCACCCGGCGCGCCCGCCGAGGTTGCCGCCCGGGCCGGAACCCGCGCCCGTGTCTGTGCCCGTGTCTTGGGTTGAGGTCTACCTGTACTGCACCACGGCAAGCAAGATGCCGTAAGCCAGCAGATCCAAGATGCCCTCGACTCAGCCACCGGCACCACGCATCCGCCACCAGGCACCAAAGCGAACGGTTATACGCACCGTCGGCACTACCTCAGACTCTGTCCGCTATATGTACGTGAACCGGCCCCCGGACCCGCCCACAACCCACGGCCACCGGGACCGCACCGCACACAAATGCCAGCACTTCCGCAGCTTAGACGGCATCTGGGGCTATTTCTGCGGAGGCCGGGCGATAACCACATCCGGCCCACGCATAGCCCACGGACAAAGCCGACGGTTTCCGTAACCTCTCGTTCTGCACGGAAAAGCCGGTAACACCATCCGGCGTCACCGGCTCTGACCTGGGCTTTACGTGGCAGGTGTTGGGTTCGAACCAACGTAGGCTGAGCCGACGGTTTTACAGACCGCTCCCTTTGGCCACTCGGGCAACCTGCCGTATGCCGCAGCGCTGGCGGCATCGCAAGGATAGCCGAAGACGCGACCGTGCGGTAA
>DATBGO010000230.1:0-1599 GCA_036558005.1 Streptosporangiaceae bacterium
ACCCCGAACAGGCACGCCACGAACCGCTCACTCGTCAGCCCCGGCCGGCCCAGGTAACCCCGCGCCAGGCCAGCCCCCGCCACATACAACTCCCCCACCACACCAGGCGGCACCGGCTGCAGCCAGCCATCCAGCACCAGCACCCGCACTCCTGGCAACGGCACCCCGATCAGCCCGCTGCTGGCTCCCCGGTCCAGCCGGGCGCAGGTCACGTGCACCGTGGTCTCGGTGATGCCGTACATGTTCACCAGCTCCGGGCCGCCGTCGCGGTGCCGCTCATGCCAGCCATCCAGGCGCCGCACATCCAGCGCCTCGCCACCGAAGATCACCAGCCGCGGCCCGGGCGCCTGCCCCGCCCCGGAGCGCCCGGCTTCCTCCCGCATCAGCTCATAGAACGCCGAGGGGGTCTGGTTCAGCACGGTCACGCCGGTACCAGCCATCAGCCGCAGCAGGCGGCCGGGTGACCGGGTCTCGGCCTGCGAGGCGACGACCAGGCGCCCGCCGGCCAGCAGCGCGCCCCACAGCTCCCAGACCGAGAAGTCGAACGAGTAGGAGTGAAACAGCAGCCAGGTGTCCCGGTCACTGAAGCCGAACCAGGGCGTGGTCGCGCCCATGAGGCGGGCCACGTTCTGGTGTGCCACCACAACACCCTTCGGGGTGCCGGTCGACCCCGAGGTGTAGATCACATAGGCGGCGTGACCGGGCCGCAGCGGGACGGTGCGGTCGCCGTCGGCCAGCGCCGTGCCGCCGCTGGCGGCCAGCCCGGCGGCGGTGCCCGGGTCGTCGAGGATCACCCGGGGCACCGGCGGCTCGGCGGGCAGCTTCCCGGCCAGCGCGGCCGTGGTCACCAGGCAGGCCGGCGCCGCGTCGGCCAGCATGAACCCGATCCGCGCCGCCGGATACCCCGGATCCACCGGCAGGTAGGCCGCCCCGGCCTTCAGCACGGCCAGCACCGCCACCACCAGCTGTGCCGAGCGCCCCAGGACCAGCGCCACGACGCGCTCGGGGCCAGCGCCCCGGGCCGCCAGGAGCCGCGCCAGCCGGTTCGCCGCCGCGTCCAGCTCGCCATAGGTGAGCCGGTCCGCCCCGCACACCACCGCGGTCGCACCGGGTACGCGGGCGGCCTGCGCCTCGAACAGTTCCGGCAGCGTCCTGGCGGCCAGCGTCCCCGGCTGCGCGGAACCCGCCTTCTGGGTCAGGAGCTGCCGCCGCTCTGTCCCGGTCAGCAGTTCGGCCTGGCCGACCCGCAGCGACGGATCCGCGGCCACCTGCTCGAGAATCCGGGCCAGCCGCCCGGCAAGCTGCCCGATGTCATCCGGGGTGAAGATGTCGGTACGGTAGATCAGGCCGCCGTCGATCCCGGCCGGGCTGCCGTCGGCGGAGCGGTGCTCGGCCAGGCTGACCGACAAGTCGAACTCGGTCATCAGTTGCGTGCCCGACGATTCCACGTCGATGTCGAGCCCGGCCAGCTCGAAGCCTGGTCCGGGTCCGCGGTCGGGGGCGAAGGTCAGGACGACCTGGGCGAGGGGGTGTGAGCTCAGTGAGCGGGCCGGGTTCAGTTCCTGCACCAGCCGCTCGAACGGGAGGTCCTGGTGCTCG
>DATBGO010000231.1:0-4478 GCA_036558005.1 Streptosporangiaceae bacterium
TCGGCCGCCGATGCGCTGCGCGCCTTCGCGCTGCACCCCCTGGTCGGGTCGCTCGAGGCCGCTCGCACCCTGGCCGCGGCCGCGCTCACCGGTGCCGCCGCCGTTCGCTAGGGCTACGTGAACCGAGCGGTTCCGCGGTGCAATAGAGAGGCAATGGATGACGACGACCTGGTCGCCCGGGTAGCGGCCGGCGACGACACGGCGCTGCGCGAGCTGTTCGGCCGGCACGCGCCGTGGCTGGCGGTCCGGCTGCGGACGGTGCTGCCCGCGGCCGACGTGGAGGACGTGCTGCAGGAAACGTTCCTCGCCGCCTGGCGCAGCGCGCGTGGCTACCGGCCGCAGGGCGCCTGCGGTGGCTGGCTGTGGGGGATCGCCCGGCGTCAGGCCGCGCTGCTGCTCCGCCGCCGGGGCCCGGTCACGCCCGCGGGGCCAGTCGGCGCCGCGCTGCCCGCCGGCTTGCCGGCCGGCCCGGATGGCTCCGATCCGGCCGACATCGCGCTGGCCCGGGCTGACCTCGAGGTCGCGGTCGCGACCCTGGGTCCGGACGGGAGCCCGGAGCGTGAGGTGTGGCGGCTGATGTACGAACAGGACCGGCCGGTAGCCGAGGTGGCCGAGTTGCTCGGGGTGCCGCCGGGCACGGTGAAGAGCCGTGCGCACCGGGTCCGGCGGCGGCTGCGTGCCGCCCTGCGAGTGCCCGAGGGAGGCATGTGGTGAGCGGTCTGCGGAACGATGCCCCGGGCGACGTCGACCTGGGCCGGGTGTGGATCTCGGTGGCCGCCCAGGTGTGGCGCCGCCAGCCGGGCTGGCTGGAGCGAACCGCGGGTCGGCTGCTCCGCTCGCCTGGCCTGGCCCGGGCCCTGCTGACCACGCCCTCCCTGCTTCTGCCCTGGCTGCTGACCAGCGTCGCGGTGCTCGCCGCGGGGGCCGCCGCGACGGCGGACAGCGGCCAGCCGATGGTGGCGCTGCTCGCGCCGGCCGTGGCGGCGGCGGCCATCGCCTACTGCTACGGACCCGGCATTGACCCGGCCTGGGAGCTGTCCTGCAGCATGGCGGTCAGCGACCGGATGGTGCTCCTGGTCCGGGCGCTCGCGGTGTTCGCGGTGAACGCCGTGCTCGGGCTGGCCGCCTCGGCCGTGTCGGCCGTCTCGGCGTCCGGGCCGGGTGGCGGCACTGCGGCCGCGGTCACCTTCGGCTGGCTGGTCCCGATGACCGCGGTCTGCGCCTTCGCGCTGGCCGTGGCGACCGTGGCCCGGTCGGCGAACGCGGGCGCGGCGGCCGGGGTCGCGGCCTGGCTGATCATCGTGCTGTCCGGCCGGGTGGCCAGCGGTTACTTCGCCGCCGCGGTCACCGACAGCGTGCTGTTCCTGCCCTACCTGGCGATCGGCGCGGGCTGCGTCGCGGTCGCCCTCTACGCGACGCGGATCCCGAGAGGAACCCTGTGATGAACGTCGAGATCACCGATCTGACCAGGCGGTTCGGCCGGAACCATGCCGTGGCCGGGGTGAGCCTGCAGGCCGGTCCTGGGGTATTCGGCCTGCTCGGCCCGAACGGAGCGGGCAAGACCACGCTGCTGCGGATGATGGCCACCGTGATCCCGCCGACGACCGGCCGGCTGCGACTGCTGGACCGGGACCCGGGCGCCTACGGACCCCGGCGCGAGGTGCGCCGCAGGCTCGGGTACCTGCCGCAGAACCTCGGCTACTACCCGGGCTTCACCGTGGCGGAGTTCGTGGAGTACTTCGCGCTGCTGAAGGAGATGCCGGCCGGGCGGGTGCCGGGTGCGGTGGCGACCGCCATCGAGCGGGTCGACCTGGGCGGAACGGCCAAGGCGAAGCTACGCACCCTGTCCGGCGGGATGCTCCGCCGGGTGGGCATCGCGCAGGCCATCGTCAACGAGCCGGAACTGCTGCTGCTCGACGAGCCGACGGCCGGGCTCGACCCGGAGCAGCGGGTCCGCTTCCGCGCCCTGCTCCGCGAGCTCGGCCAGCGGGCCACCGTGGTCGTCTCCACTCACCTCGTCGAGGACGTCGGCGCCGCCTGTACGCAGGTCGCGCTCATGGACCAGGGCAAGGTCGTCTTCAACGGCACGCCGGCCGAGCTGACCGCCCGGGGCACCGAGCAGGGTACCGGCGACGCGCCGCTGGAACGCGGCTACACCGCCGTGCTCGCGGCGGCCCGGGCATGACTGCCACCAGTGCCCCGCTAGGGCCGGGGGCGCCTAGGAGCACAGCACCCCGGGCGGCGGTGCCCCGGCGCGGCGCCGGGTCAGCGGTCCTCGGCTCGGGCCGGCTGCTGCGGCTCGAGCTGCGGCACAACGCCATGCTCTGGCTGCTCCCGGTCGCCTTCGCGCTGTTCTGGTACAACGGCTACCGGGAGATCATGGCGCTGCCGCCGATGTGGAACCTGCGTGCCATGACCCTGCAGAACCGGCTGCTGTTCGACCTGATGATCCCCGCAACCGGCGCGGCCGCGTGGATGGGGTCGCGGGAGGGCCGCCGGAACATCACCGATCTGGTCGTTGGCACCGCCCGGCCGCGCTGGTCCCGTCAGCTGGCCACCTGGGCCGCCACCACGGCCTGGGCCGAGATCGGCTGCCTGGCTTGCGTCGCCGTGGTATACCTCATCACCGCACGGCACGCATCGTGGGGCGGCCCGCTGTGGTGGCCAGCCGTGGTCAGTGTGGCGGGTGTCCCAGCGCTGACCGCGATCGGGTTCGCCGCCGGGGTTCGGTTTCCCGGCCGGTTCGTCACCCCCCTGGTCACGGTGGTGGTGTTCTTCGGATTTGCCTACGGCACGCAGGCGGCCTCGGGGGACCACTCGTACTGGCAGATCTCACCGCTGACGGCGGGGGCATTCGATATCGGCGCCGCTCCCGGGGTGGCCAGCTTCTACCCGTACCTGCCCGACCTGTCCATCGCGCAGGTGATGTTCTCCGCGGGCCTCACGGTCGCCATCCTCGGCGCGCTGGGTATTCCCGTCGCGCGGCTGCGCTGGCTCGCCACCGCGGTGACCGCGGCTGGCCTGGCGGCGGCCGGGACCGCGGTGGCGCTGGCCGGCACCGGGCGGCTCGACCCGCACGGCATGATCGCCATCCCGGCGCTGCACAACGCGGCCAGCGATCAGCCGGTCCGCTATACGCCCGTCTGCGGCCGCACCCCGATCGCGGTGTGCGTGCACCCCGCGTTCGCAACCTTCCTGCCCGCCGTGACCGCCGCCGTCGGGCCCGAGCTCACCGAGTTCGCCGGCCTGCCGGGCGCGCCGGCCCGGATCAGCCAGGTCGCCGTGATCTACCGGCAGGATCCAGGCAACGGCATCACCGTCAGCGGGGGCGGACCCGGCGCGGCCGCGTTCGTCCTCCCCGATGAGGTGCCGGGCCGGCTCGGGACGACCAGTGCCGAGTTCGCCGCGCAACTCGACGAGGGTCTCGGACTCCAGCTGGCGAGCGACGTCATCCTGGGCGGCAGCGGCCGTGCGGCCGCCGCGGCCCCGAGCCCGGCCGAACTGGCGGTCATCGCGGGCTCGGTACGGTTCCCGCCCTCCGTCGAGGCCCGGGACCTGGGACCGCTGTTCGGGAGCCTGCTGCCGCAACCCGGCAGCCCGGCCGCTCAGGCGGCCCGGCGCTTCGCGGCGCTGTCGCCCGCCGCCCGTCACGCCTGGCTGGCGGCGCACCTGGCGGCGCTGCGGGCCGGCCGTGTCTCAGTGGCGCAGCTGCCGTGACGGCGGTCGCGGTCCGCCTGGTGCGCCTGCACGCGTCGAGCCGCCGGCTTCCGGCCGCCCTGGTCCTGCTGGCGGCCTGCGCCGCCGGGTTGCGCGGCACGCTGTACGGGCACTGGGACGACTACGGCGCGCTGCAGCTGCCGCTGATCTTCGAGGCCGCCTGCGCCGCCATCATCGCGGTCACGGCCGGCAGCCCGTTCGGCGAGCCTGAGCGCGCGACCGGCCGGTGGCTGCCCTACCTGCGGCTCGGCACCGCGGTCACCCTCACCGGGCTGGCGTCCGGCGCGCTGGCCGCGGCCGGGACCGGCATGCCGCTGGCCGGCGGCTTTGCCGACATCGTGCGGAACGTGGCCGGGCTGACCGGCATCGGCCTGCTATGTGCCACGGTGCTCGGCGGGCCGCTAGCCTGGACTGGCCCGCTGGCCTACCTGGTCGCCGGGGTGTACGGCCTGTACACCGACTGGCATCCGCCCGCCCTGGGCACGCCCTGGATCTGGCCGGCCCGCCCGCCGCACGACGTCGGCGGCGCGCTGTGCGCCGCCGTGGTGTTCGCCGCCGGGCTGGCCGCGATCACGCTCCGCGGCGCCCGGGAGCGCCCCGGCGGCGACGGCCCGGGCTAGCGCGCCCCCCCAGATCCTGGCTGGCAGCCGCTTTACGGCGGGCCGCCGGTACTGGTGTGACGGAAGTGGTGGCTGAGGGTGGCCGTGCTTTCGGCAGACCGGCGCGTTTGGGGTGTGGGGCCCCTTGACCCCGATAGATGG
>DATBGO010000232.1:0-2101 GCA_036558005.1 Streptosporangiaceae bacterium
TCACGCTGGAGGGGGCCGAGGCGGTGGCCGGGCCGGGTGCCGGGCCGGCGGTGCTGCGGTTGGTGGACTGCTCGCTGGTGACCCCGCCGCGGGCGGGTGCGGATGGCCGGTCGCGGTATGTGATGCTGGAGACGCTGCGCGCTTACGGGGGCGGGCTGCTGGCCGAGGCCGGGGAACAGGACCAAGCGGCCATGGCGCTGGCCGGGTACGCGCTGCGGGTGGCGGGGCAGGCGGCTGCCGGGCTGTGGACCACCACCGGGGAGGCGCCCGCGGCCCGCTGGCTCGATGCCGAGGACGCCACCATGCGGCAGGGGCTGGCCTGGGCGATGGAGCACGATACGACGGTCGCGTTGCAGATGGCAGTCGCGCTGACCCGGTGGTGGGTCCTGCGGGGCAGGCTGGCCGGGGAGTATCGGCTGCTCTGCCAGGCCGCCGACGACGCCGAGGCGGGCAGCGACGGGTGGTGCGCCGCGCAATACTGGCTCGGCCGGGCAGCGCAGGTCTCGGCCGATCTGGCCGTAGCGCTGGGCCATTTCACCGCGGTACGCGACGCCGTCGCGGACCGGCCGCCATCCCGGGCGCTGACCGTCGCCCTGGCCGGCCGGGCAACGGTACTGCGGCTGATGGGCCGGGCCACCGATGCGGTGCGCGATGCGCGCCGCGCGCTTGCGCTGGCCCGGGAGATCGGGGACCCGGCCGGCGAAGTGCTAGCCCTGGTCGAGCTCAGTCTCGGCTCCGATTATGTCGGCGACCATGACGAGGCGGTCCGGCTGGCCCGGCACGCCGGGCAGATCACGGCCGATATTCCGGGCGCGATCGCCCGGCTGCGCAGCCAGATGCTGACCATCGTGCTGACCGGTGCCGGGAACCTGGCCGAAGCCGAGCGCGCCGGCGCGGCGGGCCTGGCCCAGGCCCGGGACGCAGGCGATCTGTGGAACCAGGCGGCCTTGCTGCCCAAGATCGTGTACTTGGAACTGCGGGCGGGCCGGACCGGCGACGCCGCGGCGCACCTGCGGGAAGCGCTCCGCCTCGCAGTGCGGACCGGTAACTGGCTTGAGCTGCAATTCGGCCTGTTCCAGTGCGGGGAGCTGTGCGCCGCGACCGGCCGCGTCGCCGAAGCCGTCACCCTGTGGGCCGCGTACGCCGCGGTCGACCAGCGTGAGGGCCCCACCTATCCGCCCTGGTTGGAGACCCGCCGGGAGAAACAGCTGCGCCAGGCACGGCAGGCGCTGGGACCCGGCCAGGCGCGGGCGGCCGAGGACCGCGGCGCGGCGTTGAGCCTGGCCACCTCCGCCGAGTACGCCCTCATGCTCACCGACCCGGGATCGCCGCGATCGGCGCCGGGCCCTGGCAGCCTCAGTGCCCGGGAACGGGAGCTGGTCACCCTTGTCGCCCAGGGCCGCACCAACGCGCAGATCGCCGCGCAGCTGAACATCAGCGTCCGCACCGTCGGCTCGCACCTGGACCGGATCCGGGACAAGACCGGCTGCCGCCGCCGCGTCGACCTTACCCGCCTGGCCCTCAGCGCCCGCCTGGTCTAGCCAGCCCCCGCTGAACGCCAGGTCCCTGTGGGTCGTCTGACCCCGGCCGCTGCCGCTAGCCAAAAGGGGTTCGCCGGCCCCTGCCCGCGCACCGCCCGGCGGACCAGACTGCTATCAGTCGGCTGGAGACCAGCCATGAACTGCCCGGCATTCCGCTGGCGAATCCGGAGCGAACGCCGCATCAGCACAGGGGACCCGGGCCATGCCCGGTCAATGACCCGGGGAGGTCAGTGATGAATCGGATCCGCATCGGACGACCGGGAGCCCGCAGCGGACGCCCGTGGCCCGGGGCACTGTCGTCGGATCAGCGAGGCCCGGGCGTCGTCCGGGCCACGGGCGCCCGCACAGATTGCGCGATCAGGACGGCCGCTCGGGCCATGCTGGCCTGGGCCGGTCGGCGCCTGTGGCTGGCGGTCCGGACGGTGATCCGCGTGGTCGCGATGGCTCACCACGAGCAGGTGCGCATGTGGGAATGCGTCCTGGAAACCAGCGGGGCGGCGCCGCTGACCGCGACCGGTCCGCTGCGCTGGGTCCGGTCGCTGGACGGTTACCGGCTGGCC
>DATBGO010000233.1:0-1547 GCA_036558005.1 Streptosporangiaceae bacterium
CCTCGCGCCCGCCGGGTCCGTGCTCGCCGCTGGGCTGCTGGTGGCCGGGATCGGTGTCCCGGTGCTCGCGGCCAGGGCGGCGCGCGGCGCGGCCAGGCGGGTCGCCCCGGCGCGGGGGCAGCTGGCCGCGAGCCTCACCGACCTCATGGCCGGCGCGGCCGAGCTGCACGCTTACGGCGCCCGGGAGACGGCGCTGACCTCGGTGGCGGTGGCCGACGCCGACTTGACCAGGCAGGCCGACCGGAACGCCATGGTGTCCGGCCTGAGCGCGGGCCTGAGTTCCGCCGCCGCCGGGCTGACCGTGTGGGGCGTCCTGCTGCTCGGGGTGGCGGCCACCGGAGGCGGCGCGCTGACCCGGGTTCCGCTGGCCGTGCTGACGCTGACCGCGCTCGCCTCCTTCGAGGCCGTCACGGTCTTGCCGGCCGCCGCGGTCCAGCTCGGCCAGGCCCGCGTATCGGCCCGCCGGATCGCGGCGCTGCTGGACGCGCCGGACCCGGTGCGCGAGCCGCTCGCACCGCGGCCAGTGCCCGGCGGCCCGATATCGGTCAGGCTGCGCGGCGCTCAGGTCCGCTACCGGCCCGATGGTCCGGCCGCCCTCGATGGCATCGACCTCGATCTGCTGCCGGGGCGGCGGGTCGCCCTGACCGGTCCGAACGGAGCCGGGAAATCCACGCTGGCCAGCGTGCTGCTCCGCTTCGTCGAGCTGACCTCGGGGAGGGTCACGGTCAACGGTCACGACCTGGCCAGCTACTCCGCGGACGAGGTCCGCACCAGGATCGGCGGCTGCCCGCAGGATCCGCACATCTTCGACGCTTCCCTGCGCGACAACCTTCGCCTGGCCCGGCCGGGGGCCACCGACGAGCAGCTGGCCGAGGTCGCGGCCCGGGTCAGGCTGCTGGACTGGATCGAGTCGCTGCCGCTGCGCTGGGACACCCCGGTCGGCACCCACGGGGCCGCGCTGTCCGGCGGCCAGCGCCAGCGGCTGGCCGTAGCCCGGGCCCTGCTCGCCGATCCGGATCTGCTGATACTCGATGAACCCACGGCCCATCTCGATCCCGGAACCCGCCGCGCTCTGCTCAGCGACGTGCTGGCCGCGACGGCCGGGCGGACGATGCTCCTCATAACCCACGACCTCGCCGGGCTCGATGAGTTCGACCAGGTCATCACGCTCGAAGGCGGGAAGGTAGCTGATGTGTATCTATTACGAGATCCGGGTCGCGGGTCAACTGCCCCCCGGTGTCCTTCGCGACTTCGAGGAGCTCAGTGCGTCCCCGCAGGAGGCCCAGACCGTGCTGCACGGTTCACTCGAGGATCAGAAGGAACTCCGCAAGCTGCTCGACCGGCTCCAGATGTTCGGCGCCCGGCTACTGGAAATACACCGCTTCCGCGGGAAAGCCGTCGACGCGGGTGGTCGTGACCCCGCGTGAGGCGTACCGTCGCGGTCAGATCAGCCGGAGCTGGCGGGCCCGGCGGACCGCCTCGCTGCGGTGCGCCGCGGACAACTTCCGGTAGATGTTCCGCAGGTGCGTCTTGACGGTGTTGACGGA
>DATBGO010000234.1:0-44695 GCA_036558005.1 Streptosporangiaceae bacterium
CACTGGTCCGACCTCTGGCTGAGCGCCGCGGACTGGGCCGAGGCGTTCCAGGCCGCTGAAGCCGGCACCCCGCACAACGAGGCGCACGGCCAGATCTGGGCGGAACTGCTCACGATCCTGGTCGGCAAGCGCGATGACGGCGTCCCGGCTGACCTGCTCCGCAGGTCGCTGCTGCAGAACAGGGAGCTGCGCCTGGCCCTGCACCGGGCCTGGCCGCTGATCGAAGCGGCTGACCTGGTCGGGGACCTGTGGTCGGTACCCGCCTACCTGCGCTTGTGCGCTCCCTGGCTCAGCCGCGATGACGCTGCGAAGCTGCAGCGCGGGGACGCCCAGGCCTGGACGGTGTCCGACCTGCCGCTGCTGGACGCGGCACGGCAGCGGCTCGGCGACCCCGAGGCGTCCAGGCGCAAGCGGCGGCACGACGCCGCCGTCGCCGCCGAACGCGAGCGGATGGCGAGCGTCGTCGACGACCTGATCAAGGTCGCCGACGACGAGTACGGCAGCGGCCTGGTGACGATGCTGCGCGGCGAGGACTTCCAGGACGCCCTGGTCGACGAGGCCGCCCTGGCCGCCGCCGAACCGGACCTGCTCGCGGGCCCGTTCGCGCACATCGTCGTGGACGAGGCCCAGGAACTGACCGACGCGGAGTGGCAGATGCTGCTGCAGCGGTGCCCGTCGCGCAGCTTCACCATCGTCGGGGACCGCGCCCAGGCCCGGCACGGGTTCACCGAGTCGTGGCAGGACCGGCTCAACCGGATCGGGCTCGACCAGATCAGCCTGGCCACCCTGACCGTCAACTACCGGACCCCCGCAGAAGTCATGGCCGAAGCCGAGCCGGTCATCCGGGCCGTGCTCCCGGACGCCAACGTGCCGGCCTCCATCCGCCACGGCGACCTCCCCGTCCTGCACGGGCCCGCCTCGGACCTGAGCTCGGTCCTCGGCGGCTGGCTCGCCGCGCACGCCGAGGGGATCGCCTGCGTCATCGGCGACCCCGCCTTCCGGCCAGCCCCCCGCGTCCGGTCGCTGCCCCCCGAACTGTCAAAGGGACTCGAGTTCGACCTCGTCATCCTCGTCAACCCCGAGGCGTTCGGCGACGGCATCGAGGGCGCGGTCGACCGCTACGTCGCGATGACCCGGGCGACCAGGCAGCTCGTCATCCTCACCGGCTCGTGACTCGCAGCGATCTGCCGCCAGGAACCGGGGCGTCGCCGTTCCCGCCGGGACGATGTCGCAGCCAGGTGGCAGACTTGGCGGGTGGCTGAGGCGCGGGGATCGGGGCAGCTGGTGACCAGCTGGCCGGCCGCGGCTGACATTCTTGCTGAACGCGATCCGGTGCTGCGGCGCTTGGTCGAGCAGGCCGGCCCGGCGCAGGTGCGCCCGCCCGCCGAGACGCACCTGGCCGCGCTGGTCCGCGCGATCGTGTACCAGCAGCTGGCCGGTGCCGCCGCGGCGGCGATTCACGGCCGGCTGCTCGCCGCGCTCGACGGTGACCTCACCGCGGAGCGGCTGCTCGCGCTGCCCGGGCCGGCCCTGCGCGCGGCCGGGCTCTCGGCGAACAAGGCGGCGTCGCTGCAGGACCTGGCCGCCAAGGTGCTGGACGGGACGGTCGTGCTGGACCCGCCGGCCCTGCGCGCTGAGAGCGACGAGGAAGTGGCCGCCCGGCTCTCGACGGTGCGCGGGATCGGGAAGTGGACCGCGGAGATGTTCCTGATGTTCCAGCTGCGGCGGCTCGACGTGTGGCCGACCGGTGACCTGGGCGTCCGCAAGGGCTTCGGGCTGGCCTGGGGGATGCCGACGCCGACGGCGAAGGAACTGGAGCCGCTCGGCGACCCGTACCGGCCCTACCGGTCGGTGGTCGCCTGGTACTGCTGGCGGGCAGCCGAGCTGTACGGCGGCGCGGCCGAGAGCGCCGTCACCCGCTGAGCCGTCACATGCTGAGCCGCCGCCCGGGGCAGCCCGTCAGCTACAAGGCACCGCCGAGAAACGGGAGCTTGTGCCGCTTCAGCGTCTTCGCGCCGACCCGCTGGAATCCGCCGAGCAGCTTCTCCACGCCCTCGCGCGGGCTGATGATCTGGTGCGCCTCGGTCAGATAGGACGCCGCGGACGGGCTGGTCACCCTGGCCCGGCGCCGCCGGGCAGCCATGCCCAGGTCCAGCAGCCCGGCCGGCCCGCGCGACACCTCGCGGTTAGGGCAGGATGGCTGGCCAGGGAAGTGGCCAGCCCGGCCAGCGACGGCCGCCAGCGAGACGTCAGGAGGCAAGGTGGACATTACTGCGCTGATCCTGGACGACCATCACGAGCAGCGGCGGCGTTTCGCGATCCTGGAGCAGATCGACCGCGCCGACACCAAGACGCTCGGCGAGGTGTGGTCGCGCCTGGCGGCGTTTCTTGAGGTGCACGCCCGGGCGGAGGAAGAGCTCTTCTATCCCGAGCTGCTCCGGATGGGGCAGCGGGCCGGCCGGATCGGCACCACCGAGGAGGAGACGCTGGACGCGATCCGCGACCACAACGACATCCGCGACACCATCGCCGCGGTGGCTGATCACGAGACCGGCACCCCGGGCTGGTTCGACGCCGTGGCCGCGGTGAACCTCGCCAACAGCGATCACATGGCCGAGGAAGAACGCGAAGGCCTCACCGAGTTCCGCCGCGACGCCGGCCTGCAGCTGCGGCATGACCTGGCGGTGGCGTTCGCCGGCTTCGAGGCCAGGAACTTCGCGGGCGTCCGGCCGCAGGACCAGGACCCGGCAGCCTACGTGCAGCAGGCAGAGCCGGCCGCCGCCCGCCCCTCCCCCGGCTCCCTGGGCATAGGCAGCCTCAAAGGCCGCTGAACCGCACGGCGGCGCTCACAGGCTCAGTGACCGGCGCAGGCCCCGGTCCACTTCGCTCATCAAGGCGGACGGCAGTTGCCCGGTCTGCGTACCGAGGTCCGTCTTATCCAAGGTGACCAGCGCCGTGATGTTCACGACGGAATCCTTGCTCAGCCCGGACGAGGAAACCGGCAGGAAAACGTTGCCAGGCATGGCCGCCAGGCTGGTATTCGAGGTAATGACCGCGGCAATAGTGGTGTTCAGCCGGCTGGCGTTGAACGGATCTGCCTGGATGATCAGGACCGGGCGCCGCTTCGCCGGCTTGCTGCCTCGCGGCTCCCCCAGGTCAGCCCACCAGATGCTGCCGCGTTTGATCACCATTCATCCAGTCTGGCCAGGCGGCCACGGCCGGCGGCGGCCGCTACCTCCCCCGAGTCATCGGGGTCAGCGGCCTGGAGCGCGTCATCGATCTGCTGCGTCAGCGACCGCGCGGCAAGCTCGTCCAGGTACCTGCGAGCGGCGCGGGCGAAAAACTCTGACCGGCTGATACCCAGCTCCGCCGCCTGGCGGGTAGCTTGCTCGAACGTGTCATCAGGAAGTGAGATCGCTGTTTTCACGCACTCAGTATAACCGGGTATTACCGCAGTCAGCCGACGGCGGCGGACGGGGCTGCCCCGTGCAGGTGGGCGGCGAAGAAGCCGAGGATCCGCTCGCGGGCATCCCTGGCCGACTCCTCGTGCGGGCCGTAATGCATGATCGGGCTGAGCATCTTGATGTTGAACGGGATCTTGTCCCCGGAAGCCTCGTGGTCCTCCAGGAACCCGTGCCCGGCGGCCGGGTACTCCTTGACGTCGTGCGCCACCCCGGCGGTGGTCAGCGCGCTCTCCAGCCTGGCCGCCGCCTGGCGCAGGCCGTGGTCCCTGCCGCCGAAACTGCCGATGACCGGGCACGCTCCCTTCAGCAAGTCCGCCGGGTTCTTCGGCACCTGGCCGTAGTTGACGCTGGCGGCGGCGAACCCGTGGTCGGGAGCGAGCAGCAGGGCGAACCCGCCGCCCATGCAGAACCCGATGACCCCAGCCTGCCCGGTGCAGCCCTCCTGCCCGATCAGCCAGCCGCGGACCGCCTCCACCTCGTCGAAGGCCCGGCCCCGGCGCCGCCGCAGGTCGGCGAACACGCTGCGCAGGCAGGCCACCCGCCCGCCCCAGGAAAACAAGTCCGGGGCCGCGGCCAGGTAGCCCTCGCCGGCCAGCCAGTCCGCCTGCCTGCGCACGTCATTGCCCATGCCAAGCGCGTCGTGGATCACTACCACGCCCGGCCACGGCCCGGCGCCTGACGGGGTCGCCAGGTACACCGGCAGCTCGCCGGCGCCTGCCTGGATGGTCGTGTCCGCCATTGGTTTCCTCCGGGCAGCTCAGCAGCGTCGGCTCAGCATAATGGCGACGACTGCCGGTTTATCTCGAAGTCCACCGGAATCGGCGGATGGCCACGATCGCCCCGGCCGCGCCCCAGCCGAGCAGCACCGCGAGGCTGCCCCAGTCGAACCCGGCGTGCCCGGAGAACGGGCCGATCAATGCCTGGTTGAACGGCCGCACCGGCAGCAGCCCGGCGATCTGGTTGAGCACGCTGGAATGGATCGGGATGTAGGTGCCCGACAGGAACACCAGCGGGAACAGCACCAGCTGCACGACTGCTGGCGCGGCCTCGGCGTTGCGGATCAGCCCGGCCACCGCGACGCCGAGCGCGCAGAAGCTGGCCGCCCCGAGCACCAGCGTGACCACGAGGGCGAGCCAGTGCGTCGGCAGTGGAACCCCGTAAGCGGCCCCGACGGCGACGATCAGCGTCACGTCCACCGCGCTGACCACCACGCAGTGCGCGAGCAGGCCGAGGAAATAGGTCCAGGCGGGCAGCGGCGTGGCCCGGACCCGCTTGAGTATGCCTTCGTGCCGCCGCATCGACAGCACGATCGCCAGCTGGCTGTAACAAGCGCCGAGCACCGACACCGCCGCGATCGTGGACACGTAGTACTGCAGCGCGGACATCCCGTAGAAGTACGACGTCCTGCCGCCACCGCCGAACAGTGCCCCGAAGATCGTGATGATCACGACCGGGAAGAGGAAGGTGAAGAACGCGCTTTGCGTGTTCCGCCAGAACGACAGCTGCTCGTAGCGGACCTGGTGCCAGAGCAGGGCCAGGTCGCCCCGCCGGGCCAGGCCGTCGTGCCGGTGCGGGCTGGCCGCCCTGGCCGGGCCGGCCGGACGGGCCTGCTGGGTGGTAGCGGCGGTCACCGCTTGCTCCTTTCCGGCGTCCGGCCGGTCGCCCCGGCCGGCGCCTCGTCGTGCTCGGTCAGCTGCAGGTAGACCTCTTCCAGGCTGGGCCGGTCCACGGTGAGCTGGCCGAGTTCCTGGCCGTGGCCCAGCGCCCAGCTGGTGAGCTGGTGCAGCGCCTGGGTCGGCTCGGAGGTCTCCACGGTGATCAGCCCGGTGGCCGCGACCGCGGTCGCGGCCACCGGCAGGTCGGCGGCCGCGGGGCCGCCGGGCAGGGTGAACCGGATCCTGGCCACCGCGGTGTCCCGCCCGGCGATCGTCGACGGCGTGCCCTGGGCCATGATCTGGCCGTCGGACAGCACCGCCACCCGGTCGGCGAGGGCCTGCGCCTCGTCCATGTAGTGCGTGGTCAGCAGGACGGTGGTGCCCGCGTCGCGCAGGTCGCGCACGACCTGCCAGGCGTGCCGGCGGGCGTTCGGGTCGAACCCGGTGGTGGGCTCGTCCAGGAACAGCAGGGCCGGGTCGCCGATCACGCCCAGCGCCAGGTCCAGCCGCCGCTTCTGCCCGCCGGACAGCGACCGGACTTTCTGCCGCCGCTGCCCGTCGAGCCCGACCAGGCTGATCACCTCGTCGACGTCGCGCGGCGCCGGGTAGTAGCCGGCGTTGCGGGCCAGGGTCTCCCGGACGGTCAGGTACGGCTCGACCGCGATGTCCTGCAGAACCAGCCCGATCTGCTCGCGCAGCCGCCGCCCGGCCGACCGGTCACCCGGGTCGGTGCCGAGCACGCTCACACTCCCGCCGTCCCTGGGCTTGAATCCCTCCAGGACCTCCAGCGTGGTGGTCTTGCCCGCGCCGTTCGGCCCGAGCAGCGCGAAGATCTCCCCGTGCTCGACGGTGAAGCTCACCCCGCGCACGGCCTCGACCTGGCCATAGCTCTTGCGCAGCCCGGTCACGGTGACCGCGCTGCCCGGGATGGCCCGGCTCGTTCCTGGCTGGACGGCCTCAGCGCCGGCCTGGCGCCGCGGTGCCGCACCGGCCAGCTGGCTGATCCCGTTCGTCAATTCCGCTCGCACCGGACCTCCACGGTGATGTCCAGGTACCGGGCGGCCAGCCCGCGGGCCGCGGTCACGCCGAACTCGGCCCGGTCGATCCGCGCGCTCGCCCGTGCGGTGAACGCCTGCGCGCTCACCTCGACCCGCTCGATCAGCAGCCGGACCGGCCGGGTGACCTCACCCACGGTCAGCGTGCCGGCCAGCACCTGCCCGTCGCCTCCTCCGGGCTGATGGCCGGCCAGCACGGGCGCGCCGCCGGCTCCCGCTGGCTGGCTGGCCGCCGGCCCGGCCCGGAACGTGATCACCGGGAACCGGCCGGCGTCCAGGAACCGGGCGGACCGGACCGCGGCGTCCCGGGCGGGGTTGCCGGTCTTGAAGCTCGCCGTCGCGAGCCGCGCGCAGATGGCTGACTCGGCCGGCGGGCTGGCGATGTCGACCGTCCCGCCGAGCAGGCCGAAACGGCCGCGGACGGCGCCGAGGCCGAACAGGTGCCGGGTGCCGAAGGTAATGGACGAGGCGCTGGTGTCGATCTCGTACCGGCCCAGCCGGGGGGCTGCGATATGTTCTCGTGTCATTTCCATGCCTCCATTCCAGGGCAGCCGGGCCGCCGCGCGGCAGGGCGAGCGGTAGGGTCCTCAGCCGGCGAACGGATGACCTGCCCGGGGCGGCATGCGACTTTCGTAGGTTTCGGGCCGGCCGAAGGTTTCGGGTCCGGCGGCTGGCAGGCCCGGATGACATAGCGTGAGCGCATGGCGGACATAACGGCCGGGTGCGGCCGGGCATTCTGGCCGTGGGCGCGTGCGCATCAGGCCGCGGTCGACGTGACGATCGCGGCGTTCTTCGTGCTGCTCGACACCGGCACGACGCTCGTGGGAGGGAGCTGGTGGCCGTCCCGTCCCGACCCGCTGGCCTGGGGGATGCTGGCCGCGCAGGCGCTGGCCTGCTCGGCGCTGGTGGCCCGGCGCCGCGCGCCGCTCACCGTGATGGCCATCCTGGCCGCGTTCACCCTGGCGGTGACGCTGCTGATCTGGCCGGCCGGCGCGCTGACGCCCGCGCATGCCAGCAACGTCTGGGCGCCCAACGCGACCGTGCTGGCGGCCTACGGGCCACTGCGGCTGCACCGGCGGGACCGGCGCACCACCTACATCGCGATCGCGATCTTCACGATCATCGTGGCCCGGCCGTGGCAGCCCTCGGTCGTGGTGATCACCGTCGGGGTGCTGCGCACCGCGGTGGGGCCGCTGCTGGCGCTGTATTTCGACGCGCGCCGCCGGCTGGTACAGGCGCTGACCGAACGGGCGGAACGGGCAGAGCGAGAACGCTATCTCCTCGCCGGGCAGGCTCGCGCCGAGGAACGGGCCCGGCTGGCGGCGGAAATGCACGACGTCGTGACGCACCGGGTAAGCCTGATGGTGCTGCAGGCCGGCGCGCTGCGGGTCACCACCGCCGACGAGAGCACCCGGCAGGCAGCCGAGGAGATCAGGGCAGCGGGCTGCCAGGCGCTGGACGAACTGCGCGACCTGGTCGGCATCCTGCACGCCGCGCCGGGCAGCGACGAGGCCATCGCGCCTGGGCTGGCCGCGCTGGTCGCGGAGTCGACCAAGGTGGGGACGCCCGCCGAGCTGATCGAGGAGGGCGACCCGGCGAACGCCTCGCCGGTGGTCGCCCGCACCGCCTACCGGATCGTCAGGGAAGCGCTGACCAACGTGCGCAAGCACGCGCCTGGCGCGCAGGTGACGGTCCGGGTCCGGTACGACCAGGCGCAGGTCAGGCTCACCGTCCGGAACACCAGGCCGGCCGGCCCGGTCCCGCCGGACGCGGCCCTCGCGGGCACCGGCTCCGGCCTGGGCATCGCGGGCCTGCGCCAGCGGGTCGAGCTGGTGCACGGGACGTTGCGCGCCGCGGCTACCCCCGATGGCGGGTTCAGCCTGGACGCCACGATGCCGTCCTACGTGCCGACGGCGGAGACGGCGGCCTGAGCGTGGTACGTGTGGTCGTCGTGGACGACGAGCCGATGGTCTGCGCGCACCTGCGCACGATCCTCGGCTCGGCCAGTGACGTGCAGGTGGTGGCCGAGGCGCACGACGGGGCGGCCGGGGTCGAGGCGGTGCTGCGGGACCGGCCTGACGTGGTGCTGATGGACCTGCGGATGCCCGGCATGGACGGGCTCACCGCGATCGAGCGGATCGGCGAGCTGGCCAGCCCGCCGGCGGTGGTGGTACTGACCACCTTCGACGCCGACCGGTACGTGCTGCGCGCCCTGCGGGCGGGCGCGGCCGGGTTCCTGGTCAAGTCAACGCCGCCGGACGACCTGATCAGCCTGGTGCGGGTGGCGGCCGAGGGGCACACCGTGCTGTCGCCGGCCGCGGCCAGGCGGCTGATCGCCGCCTCGTCGGACAGCCAGCCCGCCAGGGACCGGGCCCGCCAGCTCACCGGGTCGCTGACCGACCGGGAGCGGGAGGTGCTCGCCTGCCTGGGCGAGGGGATGTCGAACGCCCAGATCGCGGCCAGGCTCTACCTGTCCGAGGCCACCGTGAAGGGCTACGTGTCCCGGATGCTGGACAAGCTGGGCTGCGCGAACCGCACCCAGGCCGGCCTGCTAGCCCACGACGCCGGCCTCACCCCCTGACCCGGTCCCGCTCTCCCTTCCCGTCCCCGGAACCGGTCACTTTCATGATCTGTGGTTGATTCAGGGCCATGTAGGCCACACAGCGGATCAACGAGACGTGCGGCCATTGTGCGACCCGGTGAACACCGGCCGGGCGGTGACCAGGGAGTGGCCCTGCGGGCCGCGCGTCTGCGCCGCTGACGCAAGAACAACGAGCCTACGGCTCGGCGGGGAACCACGGGGAACCATAAGTGACCTCGCTATTACAGCTTAATGCTCAATGGAGTACTCGTATTAGGTTAGGCATCAATATAGATAGATGCTGATCCTGCAAGTCCTATCCGCCCGTCACATCGCCCTCGGCGTGTCATTATGGACCTATGCGTTTGCTCATTCTCGGCGGCACCTGGTTCCTGGGCAGGACTCTGGCAGAGCAGGCACTAGCCCGAGACTGGCAGGTCACGACCTTCTCCCGTGGCCGCAGCGGCTGTGACGTGCCAGGCACCGAGGCTATCCGGGGCGACCGCGCGCGCGGTCCTGACCTAGCGGCCTTGGCTAGCGCCGGACCGTGGGATGCGGTCGTGGATACCTCCGGCTTCATGCCTGAGATGGTGGCTACTTCTTCGGAAATCCTCCGGCCGGTGTCTGACCGCTATGTCTACCTATCCACGGTGAATGCCTATCGCGGCTGGCCGAGTGAGCCCCTGAATGATGAGTCGCCCATTTTCGACGCAGACAGCAGCACCGTCAAGGAAGGCGTGGACGCCAGCCAGGGCAGCTCGCCGGCGTATGGGCCGCTCAAGGCCGCCTGCGAACGCGCCGCGCGGCGCCAGTTCCAAAATGATGACTGCCTGATCCTGCGGCCTAGCGTGGTCCTTGGGCCGTATGAGTATGTCGGCAGGTTGCCGTGGCTGTTGAACCACATGTCCAAGGGCGGCCCTGTGCTGGCGGCCGGTGACCCGGCCCGGCCGATTCAGCCAATTGACGTGCGCGACCTAGCGAGGTTCATCCTGCTGGCCATCTCCGGCCAACTCCACGGCACAATGAACGTAGCCGCCCCCATCGGACACGCCACCTACGGAACGCTGATCAACACCTGCAACGAGGTCACCGGCAGCCGGGCTGAGCTGGTGTGGGTCACCGACGAGTGGCTCTCCGGACAGGACGTCACGCCTTGGACCGAGATACCCCTGTGGCGGCTGACACCTGGCGCGTGGGCCGTGTCCTCCGACCGGGCGGAACGCGCTGGCCTGACCTGCCGGTGCCTGGAATATACGGTCGCAGACACCTGGGAATGGCTCAGCCGCGAGCAGCCCATACCACACGAAAGAGCAAACGAGATCGGTCTTGCTCCAGCCAAGGAGCAACGGCTAATCGCCGCATGGCAAAGCAGGGCCGGGACCACCGGGCGGTAGGATCCTTGGCGCGGCGGCAGCCGTGAACAGGGCAATACGCTCAACGAGCGCCGCCGTTGACTTGTTACCCGTAAATCGCGGGCTGGCCAACACATCGGAGATGTGCCCTAGACGCTCCACCAGCCCATAGCGTCGTTGCTCAGGCTCCAACTCCCAGATCGGCGCTAGCGCCGACTCCGCTGCATCCACATGCTCTTGTGCCAGCTCTACATAAGCAAGGTCAGACCGGGCCAGCACAGCCACACGCTGCCCTGCTTGATCTTGCGGTTGCAAGCGGATCGCCTCGCGGGCTCGTACGGCTGCGCTAGATGGATCACCAATGGTAAGCAGCGCGCTAGCGGCGGACATCGCCTGCCGGGCCGGACCCCACGCAAACTGGCCGCCGATTACATCATGGAGTTCATCAGTGCCGCTGTCCCCGATGTTATCCCGGTCACGATCAGCCAGGGCAAGAGCCACCCGAGTCCGGTCTACGTCACCGGCATGCGCCCAGGCCCGAGCGGAAATGCTTAGCAAACGAGCACGTGGCGTTCCTGGCGGAGCCAGCAACACGCCAGCCTCAGCCAGTTTCACCGCCTCCCTTGGCCGACCGCGCCAGAAGGCAATAATCGCCTGCATACCCTGTGCCCAGGCTTGCAGTGACCGGTACCCGGCTAGTTCTCCGTACACTGCCGCAGCATGGGCCTGCTCGATCACAGCAGGCCACACGGCCAGGTCGAAAGACGCCTCGGCCATCATGGCGCAGAACTCACCAATGACCAGGTCGGGTCCTCGGTGACCAGGACGACTGGCAGCCCGGCCCCCCGGTAAGTGACCCGGACCTCACGCTGATCAGCGCGGCCGGGCTGGCGCTGCGCGCAGCCGGGCTGGCCGTGCGGCTGGACATCCACGCCGACCAGGCGAACCTGGAAGCCTGCACCCAGATCACCATCACCCGCCCGGGCAGTCCCGGGCGGGGCGAGGTCCGCATCGGGGACGACGGCACGTTCACCTGGGAATGCCACCACTCCCGCAGCCCCGGCGAGACCGCTAAGCGCGTCGCGGGCATCCTGGCCGGCGTCCTCGCCACCGCCCCTGGCCCCGGCTCGCGCTGACCATGGGGTCACCAGCACGCGGTGCTGGCCCTCCGGTCATTGTGCCCGGCTCGCGCGACCAGCAGGTCACCGGCCTGTACGCCTCGGGCCTGAGCATCAGCAGGTCGCCGCCCAGACCGGCCTGAGCGCCGCCACGCTGCGGCGGGCACTGATCCGCCACGGCGTCACCCGCCGGCCGCCCGGCGCAGCCGGTCGCTGAAAACCGGGACCGCGACATTCCCCTAGCCGCCTGCCTGGAGCGTGGCTGAACGCACCCCGGTGACTGCCGCGATGGGCACCGGGATCGTGACGTGGCTGATCCTCACCAACCGGGATGACCTGGCCCCGCTCCGGCCGGTAACACCGGATGCCAGGCGGGCGCGGGAGCGGTGAATACTCAGATGCCGTTATTACCGCGCCGAGGAAAGGGAGCCGCCTGTCATGACTGTGCCATCTGACCAGGAAGAACACAGGAAAGAACACGATGGCTATTCGCCAGTTAATATACCGAACAGCACTGTTTACAGTTTTAATCTAGATGACAGTAAAACACCCGGCGGGATTAAAGTCCGGTGGAAAATACGGGTCGTGGACGGCCCGGCCGCCGCCCGGCATGACGCCCGCCAGGCACAAGCGATCTTGGAGGCACTCCGGTGGACACGACGGCACCAGGCCCAACTCCGCGCAGCACACCCGTACCCCGCACCATGAGCAGCCCTGGCCCGGACCCGGACCCGGCCGCGCCGGTCCCGGTCGCGGTGCTGGCCCGCACATCGACGTTGTACTTGCAGGACCCCCTCGCCTCGTTGCAGCGCCAGTACCGGTCGTGTGAGGAATGGCTGCCCGAGGGCTGGTATGTGGCCGGGTTCTACTGGGACGTCGAATCGGGGGCCATCGATTTAGAGGACCGGTCCCAGACTGACAGTCACCAGCAGTTCACCGCCGCCGGCCTCCCCAGGGACGGGGGCATGGCCGACCTGCTAGAAGAAGCCGCCGCCCCCGACCCGCGGTTCGCCGCGGTGGTGTGCGAGGACATCGAACGCTCCGGCCGGGACACCTTCAACGCCCTCAAGCTCGAACGGGAGCTCTCGGATAAGGGCATGCCGCTGTTCGCCACCGACGAGCCCGCCAGCACCCAGGACATCAGCCCCACCACCGTCCTGGTCCGCCGCGTCAAGCAGGGCGTCGCCGAATACCTGCGGCTGCAGATCAAGAAGAAAGCCTGGGACGGGCTGCGCCAGCACGCCCTAGCCGGATGGAACATCGGCGCCGCCCCCTACGGATACCAGGCCGAGAAGGTCACCCACCCCGCCCCCATCAAAGCCGCCCAGGGACGCACCAAGACCCGGCTGAAGCTGGACCCCTTGCGCGGCCCGGTCGTGGGACAGATCTACACCTGGCGGGTGGAGCAGCACCTGGGCGTGCCGGCCATCACCGCGCGGCTCAACGCCGGCCAGGAGGCGTTCCCGCCGCCGGGCGGGCGGTACTGGCTGCCCTCCACCGTCGCCGCCATCCTGGCCAACCCCAAGTACACCGGGCACATGGTGTATGGCCGCCGCCGCAAGACCGGGCGCGGCGGCAAACTCAAGATGACCCCGCCCGATCAGTGGATCTGGACCGAGCACACGGTCCACCCGGCGATCATCACCCGGGACATGTACGACGCCGCCCAGGCCATCGCCAACGCGCACCGCAGCTCAGGCGACGCCCCCGGCGCGTCCCCCCAGCCCCTGGCCCGCCGGTCCTACCCGCTGCGGGGGCGGGTCCGGTGCCGGACCTGCCAGCGCCGCATGTGCGGCACCACCCGCACTTCGCCCCGGTACTGGGCTGAGGGCCCCGACTACACCCACACTTACTACAAGTGCCCCCTGGATGTGAACAACCCCAGGCACGCCGCCGCCCACCCCGACCACCCCCGCACCATCACCATCCGCCAAGACACCCTCCTGGCCATCATCCGGGACGGCCTCGCCCAGCACGTGTTCGGACCCGACCGTGCCGCCCTGCTCAGAAAACAGATCCCCGCCAGCCGCGCCCAGGCCGCCGGGCAGCGCGCCCGCCAGCGCGATCGCCTCGCCAAAGAACTCGCCCGCATCGAGCTGGCGCAAAAGTCCCAGATCACCCAGATCGAAGCCCTCGACCCCGCCAGCACCGCCGCGCAGGCCATGCGCGCCCGCTGCTACGAACGATTCGCTGAACTCCAGGCCGAACGCGAAACCACCCAGAACCAGCTAGACGCCCTCGACCACGCCCCCGCCTGCGACGACGACACCAGCCTGCTCGACCTGATCCCCCTGCTGGCTGACACCCTCGACCTGCACTCCGAGCGCGTCCAGGCTGGGCTCTACCAAGCGTTCGACATCCAGGCCCTTTACGACAACGACATGCACCAGGTCACTATCGAAGCCACCATCACCACCAGCACCCCCCAAGCCGTCGCCGCCCCTTGTCAACGACACCAACGGCGACCCCGCCAGCACCCAGCCCCGCCCTGAGCCCGCCAGCCCTGGCCAGCTGACCCCAGGCCAGCGCACCCCTTTACCGTCCGGCAAAACCCCTATGTGACGCCGGGTCAGCCGCGATCATGGATGGCGTGGCGGGCGCGCCAGGCCAGGGACGGCTTGCCGCCGGTGTCGGCGGCAGCGATCAGCAGGCCGCCCATCATCGCCATGTTTTTCATGAAATGGTTCCGCTGCCGGGCCCGCTCCTGCTTGTCGTCGGTCTCCCAGAACCGGTGCCCGGCCAGCGTGGTCGGCACCAGCGTGGCCGCCAGCGCCAGCGCGGACAGCCTGGGCAGCCAGCCGAGCGCCAGCAGCGACCCGGCGACCACCTGGATAGCACCGTTGACCTGCACGGCCTGCCCGGTTTCGCCGGGCACCAGCGGGACCCGCCCGGCCAGCGGCTGCACCACCGGGTCGGCCAGCGGGCTGACCCGCTCGGGCTGCGACAGGGCGTCGTAGCCCTGGACGATGAAAATCGACGCCAGCATCGGCCGCGCGACAGCTCTCAGGACACCCATGTGCGGCCAATGCCCGCTGGGGCGGGCTTGTAACGTGCCGTCAGGGGATCAGGACGATCTTGCCGTGGGTGTGGCCGCCGGCCAGCAGCCGGTAGGCGGCCTGCACCTGGTCCAGCGGGAAGCTGGCCACGATCGGCAGCTCGAGTTGGCCGGCCGCGATCAGCCCGGCCAGCTGCGCCAGCACGCTGGCGCTGGCACCGGCCGCGTTGCCCTCGGCTTTCACCCCGTACTTGGCCACCGCGTCGAAGTTCGCGATCGTGTTCACCCGGGACGGCTTGACCCCGAGTTCCAGCGCCAGCTCGACGTAGTCCGCGCCAAAGGTGTCGATGAACGCGTCGACCTGCCCGGCCGCCTGCCCGATCCGGCCGGCCACCCCGTCGCCGTAGCTGACCGGGATCACCCCGTGCCCGGAGAGCCAGTCATGGGCGTCCGGGCCGGCCAGCCCGATGACGGTCGCCCCGGCCAGCCTGGCCAGCTGAACCGTGACGGAGCCGACCCCGCCGGCCGCGCCGGACACCACCACCGTGTCGCCCGCGGCCAGGTCCACCGCCCGGACCGCGGCGTGCGCGGTCGCGCCGACCACGAACAGCGACCCGGCTACCTCCCAGCCCATCCCGGCCGGCTTAGAGGTCAGGTTCCGCGCCTCGACGAGGGCGTACTCGGCCTGGCTGGACCGGTTGTCGGTGAAGCCGATGACCTCGTCGCCGGCGGCGAGCCCGGTCACTCCCGGGCCTGCCTGCGCCACGATCCCGGCCAGGTCGCTGCCCTGGCCCGAGGGGAAGGTGGACGGCCAGCGGGCGTGCAGCAGCCCGTCGCGGATCTTGGCCTCGCCCGGGTTGATCCCGGCCGCCTTGACCTGGACGAGCACCTGGTCCGGTCCTGGCTCGGGCCGGGGCACGTCCACCACCTTCAGCACGTCCACGCCGCCGTACTCGGTATACCGAACGGCCTTCACGACTGCCTCCTCTCCCTCGGTCTCGCCCTGGTCCGCGTCAACCGGTGCCCGCCGCCCGTTATGCCTGTCCCGGCGGGAAAGCTGTGGCCGGCCGCGGGAGCGGATGGTGGAATATCACCGCGTCCGGGCCCGACTGCGCGCGTCCGGCTGACCGGCCAGGCGGCCGGCGGTCAGGGGCCCAGGTAGCGCAGGACGGCGAGCACCCGGCGGTTGTCGGCCTCCGACGGCGGCAGGCTCAGCTTGCCGAAGATGCTGGCCACGTGCTTTTCCACCACGCCGGCCGAGACGGTCAGCGCGGCGGCGATCCCGGCGTTGGACCGGCCCTCGGCCATCAGCCCGAGCACGTCCCGTTCCCGCCGGGTCAAGGTGGCCAGCCCGCTGACGTGCCGGCTGGCCCGCACCAACTGCCGGACCACCTCCGGGTCCAGCGCGGTCCCGCCCGACGCCACCCGGGCCAGTGCGTCGGTGAACTCCGACACGTCCGCGACCCGGTCCTTGAGCAGGTAGCCGACCCCGGCCGCGCTGTCGGCCAGCAGCCGGGAGGCGTACCTGGTCTCGATGTACTGGGACAGCACCAGCACCCCGGTGCGCGGGTGGTCGCGGCGCAGCGCGATCGCGGCGCGCAGGCCCTCGTCGGTGTGCGTCGGCGGCATCCGCACGTCGGCCACCGCCACGTCGGGCTGGTGGCTGGCCACCGCCGCCAGCAGCGCGCCCGCGTCGGCGACCGCGGCGACCACCTGGTGGCCACGGTCGGCGATCAGCCGGGCCAGCCCTTCACGGAACAGCGCGGCGTCCTCGGCGATCACCACCCGCATCGGCCGGTCTCCCCCGGCCGTCATGCCCGCACCGGCAAGGTGACGGTGACCTGGGTCGGGCCGCCGGGAGGGCTGTCGACCCGCATGCTGCCGTCGACCACGCTGACCCGCTGCGCCAGGCCCGCCAGGCCGCCGCCCGGGGCCGGGCTGGCGCCGCCGCGCCCGTTGTCGCTGACCCGCAGCACCAGCTGCCCGCCGGTGCCGGTGACCTCGACCCGTACCTGGTCCGCCTGGCTGTGCTTGGCGGCGTTGGCGAGCAGCTCGGCCACGCAGAAGTAGGCCATGGTCTCGATCGCCGGGACCGGCCGGTGCGCGATCGTGGCGGTCAGCTCGGCCGGGATGGCGCTGTCGGCGGCCAGCGTGCCCAGCGCGTCGGCCAGCCCGCCGTCCAGGGCGGGCGGGTGGATGCCGCGGGCCAGGCTGCGCAGTTCGGCGAGCGCGTCCTTGGCGCCGCGGTGCGCGGCGTCGACCAGCTCGGTGACCTCCGGGTCGGCGTCGCTGCCCAGCTTCTCCCTGGCCAGGCCCAGGTGCAGCGCGAGCGTGGCCAGCCGGACCTGCGCGCCATCGTGCAGGTCGCGTTCTAGCCTGCGCAGCAGCGCGGCCGAGTCCTGCACCGCCAGCGCCCTGGTCTGCTCCAGGTCCAGGATCCGGCGGGCCAGCCGGCCCGGCCCGAGCAGCGCGTGCATCAGCCAGCTGTCGGCGGCGGCCGCGCCCCTGGCCAGCCACGGCGCGGCCAGCAGCATGGCCGCGCCCGCGGCGAACGCGGCGAACGTGCCGGGGAAGGTCGCGACGGGCACCGAGCCGAACGGGGTGAGCGCGCGGGCAGGCGACAGCCGCACGCCGGGCGGGTGGTTGCGGAACAGGTGCCACCAGAACGGGTAGGTCATGTTGACCGGCCCGATGACCGCGAGGAACACCGCATACGCGGCCACCACCGTGACCGGCAGCTTCGCCACCAGGTACCCGGCGGCCCGCCAGCCGGTGCCGTCCCGCAGCCCGGCCCAGAGCAAGGCCACCGGGCCGTGCCCGCGCGGCCGCGGCGCCAGCACCCCGGCGGGCCTGCCGAGCAGCCGCTCCGCCAGCCGCTGGTGTACCCGGGCCAGGCCGCGGCCGGCCCGCGGGGCCATCGTGACCAGCAGCACCAGCTCGGCGAGCACGACCAGGGCCGCGGCCGGCAACAGCGGTCCGGCGGGCGCGGTGCCCGCGGGCCGGCCGGCCCGCAGCAGCAGCATCACATTGAACGGCAAGGCGGCCGTGGCGAGCAGCGCCGCCAGCGCCACCGCCGACAGCAGCACAACGGCGAGGCAGTACAGCAGCTCCCGCCGGGCCCGCGCGGTGAACGGCGCGCGGATGACCGCGGCGGCCCGCGCGAGGGCCTGGCCGCCGGGGCCGGCCGGGCCCGGGCTCACCGCGGCCGCCCGTGCCGGGCTGGTACTGCCCATCTGGCCATTGTCCGCTTCAGGCGTCCCGGCGCGCGAGCAGCCAGCCGCCGATCGCCAGCGCCGCCGCCGCGTACAGCGCCAGCACGCCCAGCCCGGCCCAGGCGGCCAGGAACTGGGGGCAGTCCGCGCCGGGCGGCCCGCACGCTTCCGGCTTGGTGGTGCTCAGCGAGTTCGCGATGATGATGATCGGGCTGTAGGTCACCGCGCCGTGCGCGAACGCGCCGATGAACGACGGCGCCAGGTACACCCCGCCGACCAGCACGGCCACGGCCACCGCGGTGTGCCGGATGATCGCGCCGAGGCCGAGCCCGAGCAGCGCGATCAGGCAGAAGCTGGCCCCGGACAGGACCACCGCGCGCAGCACCCCGGGCTGGCCGAGCGCGGGCGGGTGAACGCCCGGTCCCAGCGCCCCGCTGCCCGCGAAGAACGATATGAACGCCGCGGACTCGCCGGCCGCCAGCGCGAGCGCTCCCAGCACGGCCGCCTTCGCGGCCAGCAGCACCGGCCTGCCCGGCACGGCGGCCAGCGTCGCCCTGATCATCCCGGAGGTGAACTCGCTGGTCATCGTCACCACCCCGAGCACCCCGGTCAGCAAGAGCGCGGGGACGATGCCGGCCAGCGCGTTGTTGGTCAGGTCTCCGGAGGCGTTCTTGGTGTTGACGCCCACCGTGAGGGCGATGGCGACCGCGCCCGCGGCGCTGATCACCAGCGTCCACCAGGTCGAGCGCAGGCTGCGCAGCTTGATCCATTCCATCCGGGCCGCGTGCCGGAACCGGTAGTGCCCGGCCGGGACGCGGCTGCTGGCCGCGGTCACCGGGCCCTCCCCCCGGCGGCCGGGCCGGCCGCCTGCTGCCCGGGGCCGGTGCCGGTCAGTTCCAGGAACGCCGCTTCCAGCGACGGCGCGCCCGCCGCCAGGCCGGCCACCGAGGTGTCGGCGAGCAGCCGGCCCTGCGCGATCACCACGAGGTGCTCAGCCATCAGCGCGATCTCGCTGATCAGGTGGCTGGACACCAGGATGGTGCGGCCCTGCGCGGCCAGCGACGTCAGCAGGTCGCGCATCCACCGGATGCCGGCCGGGTCCAGGCCGTTGAGCGGCTCGTCCAGCAGCAGCACCGGCGGGTCGCCGAGCAGCGCCGCCGCGATGCCCAGCCGCTGCCCCATGCCGAGTGAGTACTTCCCGGCCCGCTTGCCCGCCGCATCGGCCAGCCCGGCCAGGGCCAGCACCTCGTCCACCCGGCGGTGCGGGATGGCGTTGCTGGCGGCCAGCGCGGCCAGGTGCGCGCGGCCGCTGCGGCCGGGGTGGAAGGCCCGGGCCTCCAGCAGCGCCCCCGCTTCGCGCAGCGGCCAGCGCAGCTCGCCGAAGCGGCGGCCGCCGATCCTGGCCTCACCCGCGTCGGCCTTGTCCAGGCCGAGGATCAGCCGCATCGTGGTCGACTTGCCCGAACCGTTCGGGCCGAGGAACCCGGTCACCATCCCGGGCCGCAGGCCGAAGCTGAGCGCGTCCACCGCGAGCGTGCCGCCGTAGCGCTTGGTCAGCTCCCGGACTTCGATCATCGTTTGCCTCCAGAGCGTCGTCATCGGTAACTCACGCTAGGAACCCGCGCCCGGGCGCGGAACGTGGCTTCCGCCCGTCTTGGCCTGGGGGATATCCCCCGGGCCGGGCCGCCGGGGTGAGCTCGCCCGAAGGCCGGGGCTGTCATTCGGCGCGACCAATCTGGTAATTCCTTCTATATCGGCTATGGTCAGGTCAATGGCAGATTCAGCTCGGCCGGAGTGAGCCGGGCAGAACCGGCAAGCAGGCAAAATGCAGGCACAATGGGGGAATTACGGTGAATGGCGGCGCTATTGCCGTGGCGGAATCGCTGCGCGATACGGTGGCGCAGATCACCCCGGAGGAGTTCCGCTGGCAGGAGGCCAATTACGACCGCGATTCGCCGCTCGGCCGTGAGCTGCTATTCCTGATCGCCAACAATGAGTGGGCCAGGGCCAGCGCCGAGACGATCGACATCAGCAGGTACGACGCGGTCGAGACGGTCATCAAGATCGACATCGACCTGGACCGGATCACGCATGAGGTGTTCCGCGAGCGGACCGGGCGGCTGTGGCTGCCGGTGGCGGTGCTGCCGTCGTTCGAGCAGCCCGCGCGGCCCGAGCCGGACCCGTTCGTCACGCTCGCGGTCACCGACGCCGGCGGGAACCTGCTCGCCACGCTGCCAAGCGCCGAGATCAGGCACCGGATTTCGGCCGCGCTGGCCGAGATCATCATCAACATGGCGGTGGCCAGGTGGCCGTTCCCCGGCCAGCAGCCTTCGGCCACCCGCGACCAGCGGCTGCTGCTCTCGGCCGCGATCTACCGGCTGCTGCGCCGGGAGCAGGCCGGCCTGCCCGGCGAGCCCGCCGGCGGCGCCCCGCCGCGAAGCTCGGCTTACCTGCCGCGGATCAGCAACGCCCGGCGTGAGCTGGTCAACACCCTGAAGGGCTACATCGCGCTGCTGCGCCAGGATCCCGACCGCCGCGAGCCGCCCGCGGTGCAGTCGGGCCGGCTGCTGACCGAGCGCGCGATCGCGATCCTGGGGGCGCTCGCCGAGTCGGTCGTCGTGGTGGTCGCGGTCGAGCGGGACGACACCCCGACCGTGCTCACCGTCCGGGGCCCCAGCCGGACGCTGACACCAGTGCGCCAGGTCCGCACCTGGAACCGGCACACCATCTGGCGCTGGCTGAAGCCGGGCACCTGGAACTGGGTACTGCCGCGCGCGGAACTGCGGGTCGACCTGCTGCTGCCCTCGGCGGACGCCGACCGCCAGGTCGAGGTCACGCTGCCGGACGGCGTCTCGTTCGACCTGTCGAGGCCGCGGTCGGACTGCGCCGAGCTGGAGATCCGGGTGAAGGCCCCGCCGCCGCTTGAGCAGCTGCGCGAGCTGATGCGCCAGCTGCTGGCCGACCCGCCGGCCTGGCCGGCCCCGCTGTACCAGGGCCTGGCGGACCTGGCCGCGGTGAAGGCCGACGCGGCCAGGGAGATACTGCGCGACCACACGGTGCCGGCCGGCGCCGCCGGACAGGACGACGAGGCCGGGCAGCCGTGCCGCTCCGGCCGGCCGGGCAGGGCCGCGGGACGGACCGCTGACCCGGCCGGGCTGGCCGCCGGGTCAGCGCCCAGCCGCCGGGTCCTGCACCAGCTGGCGGAACTGCGCGCGGCGCTCGCGCGGCTGTCGGCCGGGGGCAGCGTCGCGCCGGGCCTGGACGCGCTCGCCCGCGCCTGGGGCAATGGCGACTGGCTGCCGCGGCAGCTGCAGCGGCGGACCCTGGCCGACCCGCCGAGCCCGCGGGGGGCGGTCGCCCGGGCCGGCATGATCGAGGACGCGACCAAGCGCGGCGCGCCGTCGCAGGCCAGGATCCATGTGCACGCGGCGGTGACCGACGCCGAGTACTTCGCCATCGCAAGGTTCTCCGGCCGGATGGGCACCCTGCTCATGTCTGTCGTGCTGGCGTTGTTCGTGCTGCGCTCGGGGCGGCTGTTCGGGATCAGCGGCCGGGAGGTGAGCGAGGAGGTACTGGCCTTCGTGCTGACGCTGTTCTCGGCCATCCAGGCGGGCCGGATCGAGCGGCCGGACCTGTCCACCCTGCGGGGCAGGCTCGCCCAGCCCGGCAGCAAGCTGATCGTGGCCTCGGTGCTGCCGACCGTCATCCTCGCGGTGGCGCTGGCGTTCTCGCTGGAGGGGACCTGGCCGATCTGGTGGGCGGCGGCCTGCATCGGGCTTCAGCTGCTGCTGGAGGGATTGCTCGGGCTGCGGCTGCGGCGCCGCCGCCAGGAGCGGGCCGCCCGGGCCGCCAGCCCGCAGGCCGCGCCGTGCGGCCTGGTGCTGACCACCGACCCGCCTGACTACGGCCACACCGAGGTGCTGCACTGCAACTGGTGGCGCAGCACCACGGCCGGCGCGCTGATGATCGGCCGCCCGGCCTACGGGTACCTGGTGTGGCAGCACGGTGCCGGGCACAGCCTGCATGAGCTGCTGGCCGGCGCGCGGCCAGCGCCCGCGCCCGCCCCCTCCCCCGCGGCCGGGCTGACCTTGCTCAGCGCGCTGGCCCGGGACCGGTGGCACCGGCTCCAGCCAGTCAGGCCCCGGCCAGGCGCCGGGCACCGGCCAGCCCAGCCAGCCCGCGCGGAACACAACGGGGACGACCCGGACCCGCCGCCGCTGCTGCTCGACCGGCACGTGAACGTGCTGGCCATGCAGCGCTCGGGCACCGCCGGGCAGTCGCTCACGTTCGCGGTGTTCCGGGAGAAGCCCGAATCCGGCTGGGACGAGCAGGACGGCGTCACGCAGGTCGAGATCGACTCCGGGCAGCTGGCCCCGGGCGAGGCCGCCGTGGACGTGATCGAGGTCTTCGCCGGCCTGCCCGGCGGGCCCGGGCTGCGCGCGGTGCACGAGCACCCGGTGACCGCCCTGCTGGCGGTGGCGGCCGAGCACCGGATGACGGTGCAGGAGGTCCAGCTCCCGGTGCCAGCGCCGGTGCCCGGGTACACCAGCCTGCGCTGGGCCCGGATGCGGATAGCCCTGCACGAGAACGACTTCGCCGCCGTGGCGCCGTTCCTGTCCGCGCTGGACCAGCGCGTACGCAGCCACCGCAAGGGGCACGGCCGCACCCCTGAGGGCGGGTGGATCACCGGCATCAGGACGACATCGGAGAGCGGCCCGCGGATCATCGGCGGCACGCTGCCGCCCGCAGCCGCCAGGTCCGGGCCGGTGCTGGCCGAGCAGCTCGACGTGGTCGCCGCCGCCGGGCCGCTGCCCGGCGAGAGCGACGACACCCCGTCCTGGCGGGTGCTGGCGATCTGCGCGGACGGGCGCAGCGGCATCGGCAGTGAGATCCTCCAGGCGCTCAGCCCCGAGCTGCGGCTGGCCGGGCTGACTTACGCCCAGTTGCACGGCAAGGCGGTCCTGCTGCTGCTCGGCCACCAGCGCGGCGGGCGGCGCGGCCGGGCCAGGTCCGGCCCGGTGCTCACCCGCGACCTGCCCGGCAGCAACGTCCGGGTGCTGGTCGACGCGTGGCAGAGCCGCGCCGACCTCGGCACGGCCGGCCGGCAGCCGATGCTGCGGGTGCACATCCGGTCGCCAGACCGGCCCGGCGGGACGCTGGACGCACTGGACTCGCTGAACGAGACGCTGCAGGAGGTGGCGCCCGGCGCGCTCGGGCCCGGCGACTGGAACGTCTGGTACGCCAGGACCGACATCACCGCGGGCAACGTCGGCTTCGTCACCCTCACCCTGCGGCTGGACGTCGAGCCGGAGGTGGTGCAGGCCTGGACCGCGGCCGAGTTCGACCAGATCGAGAGCAAGGTGCGGGCGCTGGCCGCGCGCAAGGCGGCCGCCACCAACAACGCCGGCGACGACGCGGGCCCGGAGGAAGACACCGTGATCAGCGTGAAGCTGATCACCCTCCCGCCGCCCGAGCCGCCTGCCTCGCCCGGTCCCGGTCCCGCAGTGCCAGGGCCCCGCTCCGTCACGCCCGGCCCTCAGCCCGAGGGAGCCGCGCCTTAGGCTGGATTGGTGCATCTCAGCCTCGTCACCATCGTGGTCAGCGAGTACGAGCCGGCGGTCAGGTTCTTCGTGGACGTGCTCGGTTTCGAGCTGGCTGAGGACAGCCCGTCGCTGACCAACGACGGGCGGCCCAAGCGGTGGGTGGTGGTCCGCCCGCCGGGCGCGACGACCGGATTGCTGCTGGCCCGGGCCGACGGCGACGACCAGGCCGCCGTCATCGGCCGCCAGGCGGCCGGCCGGGTCGGTTTCTTCCTGCACGTCGACGACTTCGAAGCCACCTACCAGCGCCTCAAGGCCGCCAGCGTCCAGATCGTCCGCCCGCCCCGCACCGAGCCCTACGGCAGGGTCGCCGTCTTCACCGACATAGCCGGCAACAAATGGGACCTGATCGGCCCGGGAACCTGACGGGGAGCGCTCGTGCTGACCGATGAGTTTGCGCGGCGGGCCCGGTCTCCCCTGGCATGAACACGACTGGAGCCCCCGCCCCGCTGGCCGGACGCCGAGAATGGATCGCGCTGGCGGTGATCGCGCTGCCGTGCCTGCTGTACTCCATGGACTTGAGCGTTCTGTATCTCGCGCTGCCATCGCTGACCGCCGACCTGCATCCGAGCAGCACCCAGCTGCTGTGGCTCACCGACATCTACGGGTTCCTGCTGGCCGGGTTCCTGATCACCATGGGCACGCTGGGCGACCGGATCGGCCGGCGGCGGCTGCTGCTGGCCGGCGCCGCGGTCTTCGGCGCCGCGTCGGTGCTGGCCGCTTTCGCGACCAGCATCGCGATGCTGATCGCCGCGCGGGCGCTGCTGGGTATCGCCGCGTCGACGCTGGCACCGTCGACGCTGTCGCTGATCCGGAACATGTTCGCGGACTCGCGGCAGCGGATGGTCGCGATCGGGATCTGGGCCACCAGCTTCTCGGCCGGCGCGGCCCTCGGCCCGGCGCTCGGCGGCCTGCTGCTGCAGGTGTTCTGGTGGGGGTCGGTGTTCCTGATCGCGGTGCCGGTCATGGTGCTGCTGCTCGCCGTCGGGCCGGTGCTGCTGCCCGAGTTCCGCGATCCCGAGCCCGGCCGCTTCGACCTGGTCAGCGCTGGCATGTCGCTCGTCTCGGTGCTGGCCATCGTCTACGCGGTGACCGACTTCGCCGCGCACGGGGCCGGCCCGGTGCCGCTGCTCTCACTGCTGGCCGGCTGCGCGGTCGCAGTGGCGTTCCTGCGCCGCCAGCGCCAGCTCACCGACCCGCTCATCGACCTGCGGCTGTTCCGCAAGCCCGCGTTCAGCGCGGCACTGGCGGCGAACACGGCCGGCCTGTTCCTGATCTTCGGAACCTTCTTCCTGACCGCGCAGTACCTGCAGCTGGTCCTGGGGTTCTCGGCGCTGAAGGCCGGGCTATGGAGCGTGCCGCCGCCGCTCGGCGCCCTGGCCGGGTCGCTGCTGGCCCCCGCGCTGGCGCGCCGCCGCGGAGCCGGGTTCGCGATGACGGGCGGGCTGGCGGTCGCGGCGGCCGGCCTGGCTCTGCTGACCCAGGTGCCAGGGAACGGCGGGCAGGCACTGGCGCTCACCCTGGTCGCCTCCACCCTGCTCACCTTCGGGGTGGCACCGGTCGTGACGCTGGCCACCGACCTGATCGTCGGCGCCGTCCGGCCGGCCCAGGCCGGCCAGGCCTCCGGGCTGTCCGAGACCGGTACCGAACTCGGCGGCGCGCTGGGCATCGCGCTTCTGGGCAGCATCACCACCGCCGTCTTCCACAGCCACCTGCACGCCGCCGCGGCGGGCGGCCCGCGGCCGCAGACCCTCGCCGATGCCGCGCACGCGGCCGCGGCACTGCCCGGCCCGGCCGGCGTTGCTCTCCTGGACGCGGCACGCGTGGCCTTCACCCACGGACTGCACGCCGCGGCGGCGGTCGCCGCCCTGCTCGCCATCCTGCTCGCGGTCCTGACCGCCACGACGCTACGCCGGGCCGGGCAGCAGGCCGGGGAGACCAGCCCGGACACGGCCGCTGCCGGGCGGCCGCCCCAGCCACACCTCGTCCCGCAGGCGCAGCCATGCGGCGGCAGCTGACCCCCACCCGGTTACCCTATGGACGATGACTCCCCGGCCGCCCGGGCGAAAGGACGGAGATGACGGTGCTTTCTGACAGCAAGGTCGCGACCAGGCTCCCGGCCCAGGACCTCAGCCGGGCCAGGGCGTTCTATGCCGAGAAACTGGGCCTGGAGCCCGCCGAGGAACGGCCCGGCGGTCTTCGCTACCGGTTCGGTCAGGGCGAGTTCGCGCTCTTCGAGTCCGCCGGGTCTGCTGCCGGAGATCACACCCAGATGGCGTTCGAGGTCGGCGACATCGAAGCGGTAGTCGCGGAGCTTCGCCAGCGCGGCGTGACCTTCGAGGAATACGACGTGCCGGGACTCACGACCGTCAACGGGATCGTGCAGGTCGAGGGCAACTACCCCAGCAAGGGGAGCGTGGGTGAAAAGGCCGCCTGGTTCAGGGACAGCGAAGGCAACCTGCTGGCCATCGGCCAGGCCCTCACCTGAGCATTGCGGCCTGAGCGCCGGATGGCCGCGGCCCTCCCCGGCTGAGGCGGGCGGAAAGTCGCGGCCCGCGGTCCGGCTCAGCTGCTCAGTGCCCGGCTGAGCCGCTGGTGCACCTCGCGCAGCCGGTCGACCGCGGGCGGCGCGAGCCCGGCGTGGGCCGGCTCGGAACTGAACAGCAGGGCGAGCATGACCGCGGCGTCGAGCCGGTAGATCCAGAACGCGGCCGAGTCAGCCGGGACCCGCTCCTGATAGCCGGCCAGCACCGCCTCGTAGTCGAGCCCGTTGCCGGGCAGCAGGGCGTACTCAGCCAGCCGGGCCAGCTCCATCGCCGGATCGCCGGTCAGCGCGTTCGACCAGTCCAGCAGGCCGCGGACGGCGCCGCCGGCGCAGCGCAGGTTCGGCGCCCGCACGTCCAGGTGCACGAGCCACCCCGCCGCCAGCGGGCCGCAGCCCGGTGAACCCGCGGTCCGCCGCGAGCGTCCGTACCGGCGCGGGCGCGTCCAATGCCGTCACCCTCCGCTCAGCCGGCGGCGGGGCCGGGGGCCGGCAGCGGGCTGGCCCGGCGGGCGCGGCGGCCGGGGCGGTCGGGGTCCCAGCGGAAGAACCGGACCGAGGCGAGCAGGCCCGCGACCGCCCAGCCGCCCAGCACGGCCAGGTCACGGCCGGTGGCCACGGTGGTGAGGCTGCCGTGCCGCATCGCGCTGGTCAGGATGTCGATCAGCGGCCGGGCCGGCAGGTATTCCATCAGGGTGGTCAGGGCACTCGGCAGGCCCGCCACCGAGCCGAACCCGCCAGAGAAGATGATCAGCGGCAGGTAGCTGAGCATCAGCACCGGGTTCGCCGCCTGGCTGGTCGGGATCATGATGGTGACCGCGGTCGCGACGGAGGCCAGGGTGAGCCCGCCGATGGTGGAGGCGACCAGCAGGGCGGCCATCATCCCGGCGGTGAGGTGGGTGCCCGCCATCGCCACCGCGGTCAGCACCAGCACGACCGCGGAGGCGTCGGCGAGCAGCACGGTCGCGGTGATCCGGCCGAGGAAGTAGCCGCCGGCCGGCAGCGGGGTGGCCCGCCACCGCCGCAGCACCCCGTCTTCCCTGGCCGACACCAGCCCGGAGGCGTGCGTCACGTACGCGGTGCCGAGCAGGCCGAACGTCACCAGCCCGGCTTCCACCGCGGCCAGTTGCATGGCGGCGGCGCCGGTGCTGGCGTGGTGGATCCGGCCGAGCCGCAGCGCCAGCAGCACGCCGGGCATGACCAGCCCGGCGATCAGCGCGCGGGGGCTGCGGGTCAGCAGCCTCAGCTGGTACCCGACCTGCGCGGCCAGGACCCGCAGCCGGGCCGGGAGGCGGCCGGCCGCGGCGGCGGCGTTTGCGCGGGCGTTCATAACCGGGCGTCCTCCATGGGGATGGCCGGCGCGTCCGGTGCGCCGGTGAGGGCGAGATAGGCGTCTTCCAGGCTGGGCGGACCGATTTCCAGGCCGGTCAGGTCGACATGGCTGCCGCGGGCCCAGTCTGCCAGCGCCGCCAGGTCGGCGGTCAGGTCGGCGGACGGCGCGGTCAGCTCGCCGAGGGCCGGGTCGACGTGCCGGGCCAGCCGGGCGGGCAGGGTGCCGGCCGGCGCGCCGGGCGGGAGGCTGAGCCTGATGACGGGCACGCCGCCGCGCGCCCGCAGTTGCCGCGGGGTGGCGTCGGCGATGACCTGTCCGTCGGACAGCACGATCACCCGCTGCGCCAGCCGCTGGGCCTCGTCCAGGTAGTGGGTGGTCAGCAGGACCGTGGTGCCGTCCGCGGCGAGGCCTTCGATGACCAGCCACAGCCGGCGCCGGGCATGCGGGTCCAGGCCGGTGGTCGGCTCGTCCAGGAACAGCAGGTCAGGCCGGCCGACCAGGCCCAGCCCGAGATCCACCCGGCGGCGCTGGCCGCCCGACAGCGCGCCGATCCTGGTGCCGGCCTCGTCCTCCAGGCCGATCAGGCCCAGCACCTCGGGGGCCGGCCGGGGCCGCGGGTACAGCCCGCCGAACAGCGCCAGCGCCTCGGCCACCGTCAGCTGCCCGTCCAGGCTGGTCGACTGCAGGACCAGCCCGATCCGGGCCCGCCAGGCGCGGCCGCCGCGGCGCGGGTCGCGGCCGAGCACCCGGACGGTGCCGCTGCTGGGAGCGGTGAACCCTTCCAGGATCTCGATCGTGGTGGTCTTGCCCGCGCCGTTCGGGCCGAGCAGGGCCGTGACCTGCCCGGCCTCGATCGTGAAGCTGACGTCGTCGACCGCGGTCAGCTCGCCGTAGCGCTTGACCAGCCGTTCCGCGACGACAGCGGTCATCGCAGGTACCGGCTGCCGCCGCGGCCGCCGATCGCGCCGCTGCCCCGGCCGGTGAGCGCCCGGGCCCCGGTCAGCACCAGGACGACGGCGCCCGCCGCGATGAGCAGCAGCTTGCCCAGCACCAGCCCGATGACCAGCAGCACCACGCCGGCCAGGATGCGGAAGACCGGGTTCTTGCCGAAGAGCAGGAGCATCTGGATCCCCTTTCACGTTTCTCGTGGTTGATTTCTGCTCGGTTATGAGCCTGCCGGAATGGCCGTTCCCCGTCGTCGGCGCACGGGCTGATCTGCGCGGGCCCGCCGTGGTCCACCCCCGGGTGGAGAAGGTCATCCCAGGCCAGCGACGCGCGGCCGGCCGCATCCAACCGGGCGCCGGCGACTGGCCGCCGATCCCGCCGTAGTCTGGCGCTGTGAGCATGGAGAACGCGATAGACCCCAGCATCGCGGCGCTCCGCCGGGCCCAGGCTCACCGGGAGGCCGCGATGCGGCGCTCGCGGCTGCTGTGGCCGCTGGTCATCGCGACCGTCCTGGCGGTGGCGTTCCGGGCCGATCCCGGGCCCGGGCTAAGCGGCGCCGGGCTCGGCATCGCGATCGCGCTGGGCGGCCTGGTCGCCGGCGCGGCCGGGCTGATGCTGGCCCGCAGTGCGCGCGAGCCGGTGCAGCAGGCGTTCCTGGTGCTGCTGCTGGCCAGCTCCGCCGGGCTGATCTGGCTGCAGCCGAACGGCCCGGCCATCTTCGCGCTGCTGGTCGCGGTGGCGATGGCGGCCCGGCTGATCCGGGGAGTCCGCGGCGCGGTCGTGCTCGGCGCGGCCGTCGTATTCCTCGGCGTGGCCAGGGAGTTCGCCGGCGGCAGCAGCGGCAAGCCGCCGATCCTGCTGGCCTGGCTCGGGCTGGTGGCCGTGTACACCGCGGTTGCCTCCGCCTGGCGGGCCCGGCGCGGCGACGAGCAGCTGCTCGCCGAGCTGGAACGGACCCGGCAGGCGCAGGTGCAGGCGGCGGCGCTGGCCGAGCGGCAGCGGCTGGCCAGGGAGATGCACGACGTGCTCGCGCACTCGCTGTCGGGCCTGGCCATCCAGCTGGAGGGCGCGCGGCTGCTGGCCGCAGAGCGGCACGCCGACCCGGTGCTGGCGGGCGCGATCGAGCGGGCGCATCACCTGGCCAGGACCGGGCTGCAGGAGGCGCGCCGGGCCATCGGGATGCTGCGCGATGATCAGCTGCCCGGGCCGCAGCGGCTGGCGGACCTGGTCGCGGAGTTCGGCCGGGACAGCGGCATCGTCAGCGAGTTCACCGTCACCGGCGGGCAGCGCGAGCTGAGCTCGGGCGCGCGGCTCGCGCTGTACCGGGTCACCCAGGAGGCGCTGACGAACATCCGCAAGCACGCCAAGCCGGACCGGGTGCAGGTGCGGCTGAGCTTCCAGCCCGGCGGCGTCGCGCTGGCCGTCGAGGATTCCGGCGGCCAGGGCGGCCAGGCCGGCCCCGGCGCGGCGGGCGGCCAGGCCGTACCGGATGGCCTCGCAGCCGGCGACGCCGGCCGGCCGGACGGCGGCGGCTACGGGCTGACTGGCATGCGCGAGCGCGCCGAACTCCTCGGCGGTACGCTCGAGGCCGGGCCAACCGGCACCGGGTACCTGGTGCGGCTGTGGGTGCCCGAAGCAGCGGAGGAAATCCGGTGACCGGCCCCGACGGCGCGGCCGGCGACAGGGCTGGCCGCTCCATCCGGGTGCTGCTCGCCGACGACCAGCGGGTCGTCCGGGAGGGACTGGCCATGCTGCTCGGGCTGCTGCCGGACGTGGACGTGGCCGGGACCGCCGCCGACGGGGAGGAAGTGATCGCGCTGGCGCAGGCGCTGCACCCCGACATCGTGCTGATGGACCTGGGCATGCCGCGCTGCGACGGCATCGAGGCGACCCGCAGGCTGCGTGACAGCATGCCCGGCATCGAAGTGATCGTGCTGACCACCTACGCCGACGACCAGTCGGTGATCGAGGCGCTGCGGGCCGGCGCCCGCGGCTACCTGACCAAGGACGCGGGCGCGGCCGAGATCCGCTCGGCGCTGCAGCGGGTGACCAGCGGCCAGGCCGCGATCGACCCGAGCGTGCAGGCGCACCTGGTGGACGCGATCGCCGACGGCCCGGCGGCGCCATCCGCCGACAGCGGGCCGGCCCAGCCCGGCCTGCCCGACCGGCTGACCCCGCGTGAGGCTGAGGTGCTGTCGCTGATCGCGGCCGGCCTGTCCAACACCGAGATCGCCGAACGGCTAGTGGTCAGCGAGGCCACCGTGAAAAGCCACATCAATCATCTGCTGGCCAAGACCGGGGCGCGTGACCGCGCGCAGGCGGTCAGCTACGCCTACCGGCACGGGCTCGCCCCGCCGGAATCGTGAGGGAGCCATGTCCGAGCTGAAAGCTGTCCTGCACGACAAGCTCAAGGCGAGCCGGGCGGCGCTGCTGTCCAGGCTGGAGGGGCTGAGCGAGTACGACCTGCGCCGCCCGATGACCGCGACAGGCACGAACCTGCTCGGCCTGGTCAAGCACCTGGCCGGGGTCGAGTACAACGCCCTCGGCGAGTCGGTCGGCCGCCCCGGTCCCGAGCGGCTGCCATGGGTCGAGGACCGCTCGATCTGGGACGGCGCGGACATGTGGGCCAGGCCGGAGGAGTCCAGCGAGTACCTGATCGGCTTGTACCAGCGGGCCTGCGCGCACGCCGACCAGGTGATCGCCGATCTCAGCCTGGACGCGCCCGCGTCGGTCGCGCACTGGCCGCCGGAACGGCGCGACACCACCCTGGGTTTCCTGCTGGTCCGGATAATCGCCGAGACCGCCCAGCACGCCGGGCACGCCGACATCGTCAGGGAACTCATCGACGGCAGGCCAGGACCCGACCAGGCCGCGGTGCTCGACGAGGCATCCTGGCGCCAGTACGTCGCCCAGGTCCAGGCCGCGGCGGACACCTTCGCGGGCTAGGCCCGGCGCGTGCCGCGCCGCGGGCAAGCAGGCGCACCAGCTAGGTGGTGATGAGGGTGTCGTTGTCCGGGCGGTTCCTGGAGCGAGCGGGCTTGCCAGCCGATGCGTGCCTGGCGGACGTCGTCGCAGCAGTTCAGGCAATTCCGTACGGCCGGCCAGCCGACCGCACGGCTGCCGGAGTGATCATCGACTGGGCCGGCACGTGTTCGACCAAGCATGCCTTGCTCGCCGGCCTGATCGGCGAGCGCTGGCCGGAGCTGAACCCTCGCCTGGTGCACCGTGTCTACCGCGCTGACCGCGCCATGGTGCGGAAACGGTTCGGGGCGGGGCCGGCGGCCGCCGTGCCCGATGATGGCTTGACCGACGTCCACCGGTACCTGATCATCACCCGCGCCGGGCACGACGTGGTCCTCGACGTCACCTTCCGCAGCGACCCGCCCTGGGACGGCCGGTCCGACATGCCGCTGGCTTGCGGTCCCGGCCAGGACTATCCAGTCCGCTCTGACCCAGCCGCCGAGAAGGCCGCCCTTGAGGCCGCCAACTGCGACCCGCAGGTCCGGGAACCGTTCATCGCCGCACTGTCCCAGCCGCGATGACGGACGCGTCGACGACCTCACGAACCCCGACGTGATCATCCCGTCAGGAGCTCTCAGCGCAGCGGGATGGCGAAGTCGCAGGCCGGCTCGTCCGGCCTCGCGGTCCGCCAGTCCGCGATCATGACCTGCCGCGGCGGCGGGCTGACCTGGTGGCCAGACGAGGCGACGTACTGCTGCAGCACGTCCAGGATCTCGGCCGCGGCCCGGCCGCTGCGGGTCTGCGCCATCGTCATCCGGACGAACGCCTCCCGGTGCTCGGGCTCGGTCCTGGCCTGCACGTCGCCCAGCTTGGCCGCCGCCTCCCGGGCCGCTTCCAGGCTGGCCATCGGCCGGACGATCTCCACCGGCCCGTCACTGTCCTGGCTGACCTCGGCGTAGTACACCGTGTACGGGCACCCGGCCAGGCCAGGCAGCCCGGGGCCCGACGCGCGCATCCGCCCGAGCAGCGTGCCCAGCACCTCCCCGAGTTCCGCCGCGTGCGCCCGCCGCATCCCGCTGAGCACCGCCCTGGCCGGAACCGTCCGGAGCTGGACCTGGTAGCTGGCCCGCTTGTTGTCTTCTGGCATCGCTGAGCTCCCGTCGCTGCGCTCCAGCAGGAGGCAGATGTAGCCCGCCAGCTCGGCGCGGTCGGCCAGCGCGCGCTGCCCGGCCGCCACGTGCGCGCGGACCGCCGCCGCCGCGGCCTGGCCCGGCGTGTCAACGACCTCCGCGATCCGCGCCAGCGGCATGTCCAGCTGCCGCAGCAGCCCGACCAGCCGGGCCCGCTCCGCCTGCCCCGCCGCGTACCACCGGTACCCGTTCACCGGGTCGATCCGGACCGGCACGACCAGCCCCAGCTCGGCATACAGCCGCAGCGCCTTGGCCGACAGCCGGCACCGAGCCGAGAACTGCCCGATTGACAGCAGCGCCTCGCTCATCGCCCCATCCTCCTGCGCGGGCCGGTTGCCCGCTGCGCCGAGCCTCGCCCTTGCCCCCGGGGAAAGGTCAACACCGGCGGCGGAAGCCCGCACGGTCAGGCCAGCAGCCGGGCCCGCCACCGCCGGAACCGGCTCGCCAGCGCGCTGGCGCCGACCTCCTGCAGCCGCTCGATGTGGTCGTCGAGGTAGCCCAGGTACAGCGGGATGAGCTCGCGTTCCAGCAGCGCGGCTGCCTGCCCGGGGTCGGCCGGCGGCTGCCGCCGCCAGCCGAGCGCGGCGCTGACCAGGCCGGCGGCGGGCGCCGGCCGGCTGGCCAGGTAGTGCTCGGCGGCGCGGGCGTTGGTGCCCACCTCACCGGTCGCGGCGGTGTAGCTGAACCGGACCGGGAACAGCACGACCTTGGTCAGCCGCCGCGGGCCGCGGGCGACCAGCAGCGCCGGGTCGCGGACCTCGGCCACTGTTCCCGGCGGGCGGGGACGCCACCGGGCCAGTGCGGCCAGCACGTCCGGCAGTCCGGCCGGGCGCAGCGGCGGGCCGGCCGGCTGTCCTGAATGGCTGGCCGGCTGCCCGGACGGGCCGGCTGGCCGGCTGGGCAGGCCGGGCCACTGGCCCGCCAGGTTCCTGAGCGCGAACTCGGCGCCGGCCACCAGCAGTTCGTCCCGGCCCGGCCGGGCCAGGCCCTCCCTGGCGTCCTGCCCGGCGACCAGCCGGCCGTACTCCAGCAGGTCCAGCCGGTCCAGCGGCGGGAACCGGCCGCCCCTGGCCTGCCCGCGCAGGGTGGCCGGCGTCCCCCAGAACACCGACAGCCGGCGAGCCAGTTCCGGCCCGCTGGCCCAGACCGAGCTGGCCACCCGGCCGATCGCGCGCCGGTCGCCGAGCTGGGCCGGGTCCGCCACGATCAGGCCCAGGTCGACGTCGCTGACCAGCTCGCTGAAGCCGCCGTGGGCCAGGCTGCCCAGCGCGTAGCCGGCCAGCAGCCGGCGGCCGAGCAGATCCTGGTAGGCGGCCACCGCCGCCGCCAGCACCGCCTCGCCCGCCTGCTGATCCGCTTCCGCCGCAGCCATGTGTTCCCGTCCCGCCGTCGGCCCTGCCGCAAGCCCTGCAGCCGATCATCGCAGGCCCGCCAGGCCGGCCGCCGACCAACCCTGCGGCTGATCATCTCAGGCTGGCAAGGCCGGCCAGGTGGCAATATTTGACCGATCGATCTAGATATGATTAGGATTCCGGGTGTGGCTAGGACCAAGGAATTCGACCCTGACGCCGTGCTGCAGAAGGCGCTGGAGCTGTTCTGGGAACGGGGCTACGAGGCGACCTCGATGGCCGGCCTGGTCGAGCACCTGGGGATCGCCAGGGCCAGCATCTACGCCACCTTCGGCGGCAAGCACGAGCTGTACGTGCGGGCGCTGGCCCGGTACGTGCAGGGCCTCGACCCGATCCTGGTGACGAGGCTCTCCCAGCCGGGCCCGGTGCTGCCGGCGGTCCGCGCGCTGGTGCGGGCCTACGCCACCGAAGCGGCGCAGGACCAGCGCCGGCGCGGCTGCATGGTGGTCAACGCCGCGGTCGAGCTCGTCGGGCGTGACCCGCAGGCCGCGCGCCTGGTTGAGGCCAGCTGGGACACCCTGGAGACGGCGCTGACCTCGGCGCTGACCAGGGCCCGCGCGCAAGGCGAACTGCCGGCCGACAGGGATCCTCGGGCGCTGGCCCGGTTCCTGCTGGTGCTGCTGCAGGGCATCCGGGTGCTGGGCCGGGCCTACCCTGATCCGGGCCGGGTGCGGGACGCCGCCGAGCAGGCCATCAGCGTCCTGGGCTAAGGAGATGATCATGACGAGAGGCGCTGCTTTGCGTCCTGATACCGGAACGATCGTTCCAAATAAGGAGCCGGGTACGCGTAGACCATTCCTGGTCCTCGGCGCCGTGCAAGTCACCCTCATCGCGGCGATCACCGTCATCACCGTGGCGCTGCCCGCCATCGGGCGGGACCTGCACCTGGATGAGTCCGGGCTGGTGCTGGTGTCCTCGGCCTACGGCATCTCGTTCGGCGGCCTGCTGCTGCCCGGCGGGCGGCTGGCGGGCCGTCTGGGGCACCGGCGGGCGTTCGCCGCCGGGATGGCCGTCTTCGGCATCGCCGCGGCGCTAGCGGGCCTGGCGCCCTGGGCCAGCCTGCTGGTGATCGCCCGGCTGGCTGAGGGGGCCGGCGCCGCGCTGGCCGCGCCCGCGGCGGTCGCCCTGCTCGGCGCGCTGTACCCGGACCCGGGCCGGCGCGGCCGGGCGCTGGCGGTCTGGGGCGTGCTGAGCAGCACTGGGGCGATCGCCGGGACGGTCGTGTCCGGCGTGCTGATCACCTGGGTCTCGTGGCGCTGGGTGCTGGCGGCGCCGCTGCTGGTCGCGGCCGCCGCGGTCGCCGCCGCGCCCCGGGTGCTGCCCTCGGGCCGCCCGCAGGCCGGCCCCGCGATCGACTGGCCGGGCGCGGTGCTGGTCACCGCCGGGCTCGCCGCGCTGATCTACGGCCTGCAGCGGTCGGCGTGGGCCGCGCTCGCGGGCGGCGTGCTGCTGGTCCTGTTCGCCCTGGCGGAGCGGCGCTCGGCCAGCCCGCTGGTGCCGCTGCCGTTCCTGGCCAGGCGGGCCGCGCCGCTGGCCGCGATCCTCGCCTGCGCCGCGGCCATGGCCGCCTCGTTCTTCCTGCTCTCGCTCTACCTGCAGCAGGCGCGCGGGCTCTCCGCGATGCAGACGGCGGCCATCTTCCTGCTGCCGCTGCCGGCCGCGGTGACCGCCGGGCCGCTTGCGGGCCGGCTGATCAGCCGGCTCGGGATCACGCCCGTGCTGACCGCCGGGCTGGTCCTGGCGGCCGGGGGCATGGTGCTGCTCAGCTTCCTGAGCGTCCCGTACGCCGGGCTGCTGGTCTTCCCGGCCGGGGCCGGCCTGGCGTTCTCCGCCGCGATGGTCGCCGCGATCGGGGACGCTGGCCCGCGGCAGGCCGGCCTGGCGGGGGCGCTGGCGAATACCGCGATGGAGACCGGCCCGCCGCTCGGGCTCGCCACGGCCGCCTGGGCCGCCGCCGAGTACTCGCCGCTGCAGGCGGCCGGCTACCCGTTCGCGCTGCGGATGGCGGCGATCGTGCTCTTCGCCCTGGCCCTGATCACCGCCGCCGCCGCGCGCATCCGTCCGCAGGACGCACCCAGCCAGTAGAAGACCCAGCCAGTAGACGGCCAGTAGAAGGAGGAGAACACGATGACCACGGCATTCACCGGCAAGGTTGCCCTGATCACCGGCGGCGGTTCTGGCATCGGCCGGGCCACCGCGACGGCGTTCGCCCGCGAGGGCGCGACCGTGGTGGTGGCCGGCCGCCGCGCCGAGCCGCTTGACCAGACCGTCGCGCAGATCACCGGCGAGGGCGGCCAGGCCAGCGCGGTCACCGCCGACGTCTCATCGCCAGCCGACGCCGCCCGGCTGATCACCACTACCGTGCAGCGCCACGGCGGCCTGCACATCGCGTTCAACAACGCCGGGATCCTCGAAACCGGGCCGCTGGCCGACATGGACGAGGCCGCCTGGGAACGCCAGCTGGCGGTGAACCTGACCGGCGTGTTCCTCACCATGAAGCACGAGATCGCGCACATGCGGGCCGGCGGCGGCGGGGTGATCGTCAACACCGCCTCCAGCGTGGGCGCGCACCTGCGGCTGCCTTACCTCGGCGGCTACGCGGCGACCAAGGCCGCGGTCAGCGCGCTGACCAAGGCGGCGGCGCTTGAGTGCATCGGGGACGGCATCCGGGTCAACGCGATCAGCCCGGGCCCGATGCGAACCGCCATGTCGCTGCTCTCCGGCGAGACCGAGTCCGGCCGCGACCTGCGGCTCAAGGACGCGCTGCCGGCCGGCCGGGCCGGGAGCCTGGATGAAGCCGCGGCAGCGGTGCTGTGGCTCGCCTCCCCCGGTTCCGGCTTCGTCATCGGCCACGACCTGGTCGTCGACGGCGGCGCCGCCGCGTGAGCCGCCCGGCCCGGTGCGGCCGTAGGCAGGCGGGCCGGTCCCCGAGGCGGCCCGCCTGCCTTGCCCGGCGACCTCAGGCGTCCCTGCGGGTGATCAGCACCGCGGCGGCCAGCAGCGCGAGGGCCGGCCAGCCGGCCAGCACCAGCGCGGCCGGGCCCGGGCCGAGCAGGCCCGGCAGCGGAACCGGGGACGCCAGCCGCACGGCCGCGCCGGTCAGGGTGAACCGGGCGATCCGCTCGTTCCACGGCGCGGGCACGGTGAGGTAGACGATGGCCGGGGCGTAGATCAGCCCGGCCAGCGCGGTCACCGCGCCCGCGGTGTGCCGGATGACCGCGCCGAGGCCGGTGCCCAGCAGGACGCAGGCGGCGGGCACCGCGCCCGCCGCGAGTACCGCGGCGGGCACGCCGGGGTGCGAGAGGGCGATGCCGCACTTGGAGCACACCAAGTAGCCGTCCCTGGCCAGCCCGCCGCACGGGCAGGCGCGGCCAGGTCGGCCCTGATTCCTGCCCGGCCGCCCGCTGCTTTCACCGGCGAGGGCGGCCCGGCTTGAATTGTCACCTACGTGTCGCACACCCCTTTGTCATTCCTCTAATCTCCCTGGCGCGTGCTTGCCATACCCCGGATACCGGAGTTAGCTGCCGCGCCGTTCCCCGTATCACTCTCACGTCGCGCGGATCGCCTTCAACCTCCCTTCTTCCGCAAACTTCCCGGTTGACCGTGCCGCCCCGGAACTGCCGGCCCGGCGCGGCCCGGAGCTTAAATCACATTAAAACCTCACCTGGCTTACCGAGTCGCCGGCCCATGCCTGCGGATGACGCGATGCGGGAACTGCTCCTGTTCAGTCATGACGCTTTCCTCGTTTCCCGCCAGGCCCCGACTCGTGCCCGCGTTCAACTGCATCTGGCGTTCCGCGTGCCTGCGCCTGTTGCGGCGCTTGCGGATTGTCGTGATGGTCACAGGACGCCGGTCGAGCACCCCGGGCCACCGGGGCCGGTTGCGCCGGTCATGTCCCCACACCCGCGACGGGCGCTCGCCCTCATGCCACAACCTCAGGAACTGCCGCCGCGCCTGCCAGATCTGCGTGGTGAACGTGCTGTAGGTCTTCCCCAGCGAGGCGGCCGCCCGCTCGTAATCGCCATGCGTGGCCAGCGCCAGCAGCGCACGCTTGTTCCCCTGAGTTAGCCGGGGCCAGATCTGCCCCAGCGCGAGGCGGTCCACGACCTTGTCCTCAGGTGAGGGGGTAGGCATCGCCTGCGACCACCAGAACGTTTCAAAACGCGGCATGAACTCCCTGTCCGGCTTGCTGTAGTAAGCACCCCACATGTGGCCGTAAACCTCCACCTGCGCGGCGATCGCTTTATCACCCAGCCGGATCAAGTCATCTGGCCGGGGCGGCTCAGTGCTGGCGTAAAGCTCCTCGGCAATAGCCGACCAGGCGATCTCGTATTTCTCGCGAAACTCCAGAAACCGCCAGTGCGAGCCATAGGCAGCCTTGCGCGCCAGCCTTTCCAGGCTGGCCATGGTAAAGCCGAACCGAAGTTCCGCATGAGCCGAGGTTTTCACCTGACTATCACCCATACCACCTTGCCGCTTCCTTTGCGGTACGCTCCCCAGCCGCTGGCCAGACAGTCGACTCGACTCCACGGGGAGGTAAAGCATCATTGACGGGACAGGCATTAGCACAGCCAGCGGGATCACGGCCGGGGCGTCGGTGGCGACTGGGCGTAAGGGATTCACTAGCTTGCTGGGCGTCCTGACTCATTGCGCTCAGAGGAAATTTCGGAGTGACGACCCAGTCATTGGCAATCATTCGTGCCCGAAGAGCCTGGAGAGAGAAGCACTCCACGTAAACGTATGCGGAAGGAGCCTCAAAGACGCATCCCGCCATCCATCGCGCCCTGCGACCACCGATGAACGCAATATTCCATTCCGGGTGCTCGCGCTTTATGGCCTCAAGGCCCGCACGCACCGCCTGGTCTCTCGCTCTTTGCTCCTGCGAGCCCTCTATCTGAGGATCGCTTCCCCCGGCCACGTCAACTTTCCTTCCGCACGTCGTCACCTGCAAGACGGCAAAGTGCCTCTCTACCCGAAATGCCGTTCGGCCGCCCGCATCCGCTGGAGGACTTAGGCGGGACCACGGGCCTCAATCCCTGTGCCAGTTCGCGAATCGTCGCGATACAACGGTCGCACCTGACAAGTGCCGGTGACACCTGTGCCCCGGAGCAGGAGCCGTCAGGTTTGTGGGTGCTCTGACCTGGGGCGATCACCCGTTTCCGTAGTCTCACCCATTGGGATGGGTAGACTGCGCGTCACAGCTACCTCGCTGGGAGTGAGGAGTTGACTGGCGTGGCAACATCAACTGGAGGCGGGGTGGCGATGAGCATCGGCCCGCAGGGCAGCACGAGTCCCCAAGCACGCGGCCGAGAGCTTGCGAGCCAGGGAAGGAAGCTATGGGCTGAGCTGGGTTCGGTGAAGAGTGCAGCCGCAGATCTGATGAGCCAATACCGAGATGTCCCCAGCCTCCAGGCGTACCGCTACGCGGCCGGGCTCTCACAGGATCAGGCGGCGATGCGCTATAACGAAGTCACCGAACACCAGACAAGCCTCGGGGGAACGTCGATCAACGCTTGGGAAACCTGGGCGCGGCGGCGGGGCCAGGGCTCCCCGCCGTCTTTTTCCAGCTTGCTGATTCTGTCCATTGCCTACGGTCGAGGCCCGTTAGGTGTCGCGGAAGAGAAGGTGCCTCCAGGAGACTTGGTCGCGGAAGCCTACGAAAGGCTCCCCATCGAGGATCAGATTTCTCTCAAGAATTTTGCGCCGAGCAGCGGTTTCTCTGCGAACCCGGATCATAGTCAGGCTCGTCGGGAGAAGTGGTCACTAAACCTGGAATCAGGTAGGCCGCTGAGCGAAAGCACCAGCCAGATAGGCGATGAATTTATTCTCTCGGTTCCGACGGTAGAGTACGGGAATTCGGAGATTGGCGTATTCTCGCTGCCGAATCCGCAATCAGGGCAGTTGCTGGACTTGGAGTGGCGTACATTTGGATTTGGCGTGGAAAGACTCTCTCGGCAGATCAAGAATCTTGGGAGGCGTCTGGACGCTGATATCTGCTTCGGCGTGAATGAAGCGGGGCTGGTGATGGCAACTTTCCTGTCTTCGGCTCGGTTCTCGCGGTGCGCGATCGGCTACCTGAGATGCAACAAAACCCATGATGGCATTGACCTCGATAAGGATTCGCTCTTTCCCGCCGCAGCGGAATCTCCGGTGATCGTAATCTGTGACTTCGAGGTAAAGCACGCAGATGTGATTGGCTATTTGACCCGACAGATACGATCGCGTTACCCCGATGCGGAACTCTACTTCGCGGTGTTTGGTGCCATGACAAAGGCGGCTGATCTTAGGGTAGCAAGCTTCGATGACCTGACCGGTGCTCAGATAATGCGCAAGGCTGACTTTTCTGCCGTGTTTATCGCTGCGACTATGAGCCCCCCAGGTATCGAGCCTCCGCTTGAACTCAGATGATTTCCGAAGGTGGTTGCTAGATGAATCACGAGAGTGTCATACCCGATCTGGCAAGGAGCATTGCAGGCCTGGTCAGGGAAATGATGATCGAGATTCGCCCGCGTCTGGTGGATGCGGCACTATCTGGCCTGCACGGAGAAAATGAGAATACGCGACACGAAGATAATTTCCTATCCGTATACGACCTGTGGATGCATCAACAGTATAAGGAGCAACTGACCAAACATATCTCGTCTTTTGTTTACGCTTCCGAAGAAGCCGATCCGGAGGTGATCGGAACTGACCTCTATCCCGATCTATGCGTCCTAGTAGATCCACTGGACACGAGCGAACTCGCAGTACGCGCGCTTCACGGCTATACCCACGTGATGGTCTATTCACGTTCCCTCGCCCGGCCCGTCGTCTCTGTGGTTGGTGACATTTTCCACCATGTACAGCTCTATATTGGAGCGCGAGATGACCAAGGTCTCGATCGGGCATACGTAGTTACTGCGGACGCGGTTGAACACACTCTCAGCCGGCCCTCACCGAAAGCTCTTTCACAGGCGCTGATCACTAACTACCTGATGCGGCCCGACGAGAGATTTATTCCACTCGCACGTCAGCAAGCATTCATTAAGGCACTGGGCGCCTCACCGGACGAAAGAAAGGCAAAGGGGCGCATCGGTGTCGACTTTGGCTCCGTTGGCCTCTGCCACGTGGCCACCGGGTTTTCCGATGCCATGATCGAGTTCGCGAAAGGCTTCGCGATATGGGATCTCTCCCCCGGTCACTATATTCTGCATGCGGCCGGCGGTATAGTCATCGATCTACTTGGGAATCCAGTACCACTGGACTACCGGCTGGGCTCTTTGGCCAGCATCACCAGTGCGATGAACAAACGCCAGAAGTTCATCGCCGCTGCTGACGCCACTCTCGCCAGCGAAATTCTGAGAACACTACACGTGTAGTGCCGTTGTCGGCGGCACCGGGACTCCCCGGGCGACGTGTCAGACGCCGTGATGCTAGCCATCTCTGACGAGGCGTGGTTCATCACTGGCAGAAGATCATCGTGGGATGGTGGCCCGGAGTCACCAGCACGAAGCGTAAGCCCCCCGATATCTGATCTTGGTCGGCTGTCTGACCTGCACATTCGTCTCGAAGCCGGTTTAAGTGTCACAGCACAGTTGTGGGCTTGCCCGCGCCGTTGGGCCCGAGGAAGCCGGTAACCCGGCCGGGGCGGACCGTGAAGCTCAGCTCGTCCACCGCGGTGACCGGGCCGAACCGCTTGCTGAGCCGGTCCACCTCGATCATGGCCGGGCCCGCCCGAAGAACGCGCTCGCCGCACCGCGCCACAGCAGCACGACCGCGGTGAGCCCGGTCAGCCAGACCACGGCCGCGAAGATCTTGGCCGGGGCGGCGAACGGCACGACGAGGTAGCCGATGAGGTCGGCGGTGGCGATGGCGAACAGGACGGTGCCGGTGACCCGGGCCCAGTTCTGGCCGCGGCCGCAGGCGCGGGCGAGGATGAGCCACGCCGCGGCGCCGATCACGCCGCCGGCCACCGCGCCGGCGGTCAGGGCGTGCGCCAGGCCGTTCAGCTGGCTGGCGGTCATGTCCGGGGAGCGGCGGGCGAAGCCGTTCTTGGTCGTGGTCACCGTCGCGAGCTGGATGATCATGTTGATCAGGCTCGCGGCCGCGCCCGCGTACATGACCTTGACCGCGGTGCGGACCGGGGCGGGGGCGGGGACCTGGGTTATCTCCGGCAGCTGGGCGCTGCTGGGGTAGGGCTGGACCATCGTGATTCCTTTCTTGCCCGGCCCGATGCCGGGGCCGGTGGCGCTGATGGCGGGATAGCTGCGGGCTGAAGCTGTTGCGAGCTGAGCTGATACGGGCTGACGCGGGGCGGGCCGGCTAGGCGGCCGGGTTCGTCCAGGAGTTCAGCACCTGCTCGTCGACCTGGCCGATGGCGGCCTGCCCGCTCGTCACGGTGACGTGGGCCCGGTTGTCGCGGATCCGGATCGTCAGGGTGGCGGCCGAGTCCGCGGCCGCCCCGCCCAGCATCGCGGTGTCCGCGCCGGGGCTGACAAGCCAGCCGAGGCCGCCCAGGAACCCGGGCCCCAGCGGCGTCTGCGCGGTGACCGCCGCACTGGCCAGGTCCGGGGGCAGCAGCGACGACCAGCCGGTGCCCAGCCGGATGAGGTCGGCGGGCGTCGCCCACAGTCCCCCGGCCGCCTGGATGGTGCAGATCCTGGCCCGGACCGGCGTGAACACGCCGTCCCTGGTCACGGTGTAGCCGCTGACCGCGTCGGGGCCGAGGCTGTCCAGGCTGGCCGGGAACGAGGAATCGAGCATGCCCAGCGGGGCCAGCACCAGGTCGGCGGCCGCCTGCGCGAAGGGCGAGCCGGTCAGGTCGGCGAGCAGCTGGCCGAGCACGGCGCAGCCGCCGTTGCTCGGCCAGAGCGTTCCCCGCGGGCCCTCGCACGCGGCCACCGGGCCGAGCAGGGAGACCAGGTCAGGCACGGCCTCGGCGTACAGCGGAGCCGGGTTGCTGACCCCGGCGGTGTGGCTGAGCAGTTCCCTGACCGTGATCGTCTCGTCGGCGAGGCGCAAGGTGCGCAGGTATTCGCCGGCCGGGGTGTCGAGGCCGGCCGTGCCCTCGGCGACGAGCCGGAGCACGGCCACGGCGGTGACGAGCGCGGCGAGGCCGGGGGCGGGAAACCGGTGCCGCGGTTCCGCCGGCTCGGCCCGGTCCAGGTCGGACCAGCCCGCCGTCACCACCCACGGCTGCGCGCCGGGGTCGCCGCCGGCCACCGCCAGGGCGGCAACGCCAAGCTCGGCGCGGGCCTGGCTGGCCAGCTCGGCCATCCCGGCCGGGACGTCGCCCTCGGTGCGGGCGGGCGGCGGCGCCGCCACCCGGGCATCGGTGATGCCGCTGGCGGCGATGCTCGTGTTCAGGCCGGTGATCCGGTGCGGCGGCCGCGGCTCGACGACCACCCGGACTTCCCTGCTACCCAGCCGTACCCGCGCCGCCAGCTGCCCGTGGCCGAGGACGACGAGCTCCTCCCGCAGGTCGGCGGCTGCCGAGGCGATCTGCCTGGCCAGCTCGGCCGGCGGCAGGGCGGCCAGGAAGGTGTCGTCGAAGTGCTCACGCAGCTCGTCCTCGCCGGGCGACACCCAGGACGGCTCGCCAGCCGGGGCGAACCTGCCGATGACCCAGCGCAGCTGGCCCAGCGCGGCGCTGCGCTGTTCTTCCTGGTCGCGGATCTGCTGCTTGAGAGCGGCCCAGTTCGGCAGGCCGTGCTCCCTGGCGATGGCCGCCTGCGCGTCATGCAGGACGGGAAACTCGCCGGCCGCGAGGCGGCGCTTGGCCTCGATCTTCAGGTAGCGCAGGTTCGGCCGGTCAGGCAGTTCGCGTGACGGATGCGGCCCGCTGGACATGGCAGTCCTTCCCTCGCGCCCGCGGTCCGCTGCACCGGGCTGGAAAGACTAGCCGTTCATGACATCGAGCTAACCGGTGAACTTGCAGCTCTACCCGCGGACCCAGAGGCGGCCGGAACCACCAGTGCCGATGATACACCCCGGCCGGGGCTGCCGTTCGCAGGCAGCCGGCCGACCGCGCTGGCATTCCCGGCAGCGGGCCGCTTGTTACCTCTTGACCGCGGTAATGGCGGCCTGGTACCTATTCCCGGTATTGGCTCGTACCGGCAGGAGCGGCCACGGCGCAGGGTGCTTAGCTGCCTCATGGGCGTCAATTCCCTGCGAGCACGGAGGGACTGATCGTCATGAGCATGCGGTCTTACCGGAGTTTCTCCGTTCAGGTGCGTGCCGGGCTGGCGGTAGCGGGCTGGCCATTCGGCCGCATCGACGTCGGGGACAGCGAACTGGCCGTGCGGTCCTTCCTGTTCCCGTCGGTCCGCCGCCGGTCGGTGCGCAAGGAATCGGTCGTCAGGGTGTACGCGTACAAGCGGATGGGCCGGCACCGGCTGAAGGTGGACGACACCGACGGCGCGTTCTCGAACGTGTCGGTCTCGCTCATCATGCAGCGCCAGGGCGTCATCGATGAGCTGCGCTTGCGCGGTTACCCGGTGGTGCTGGAGAGCCCGCCGCTGTTCGGTGCGGGGCGGCGCTGAGGGTCTGCACCCATGGCCCGCCCGGCCGGCCGCGGTGAGCCAGTCACCGGCTGGCCGGCAGCACGCTGGCCAGCACCTCCCGGTGGGTGGGAACCGCCTCGGCGTGCCGTTGCCCGCCCGCCTCGGTGAGGGTCACGTAAATGCCGCGCCGGTCGTTGTCACATAGGCAACGCTCCACCAGGCCGTGCCGGACCAGCCGGTCGATCAGCCGCGACAGCGCGCTCGGGCTCAGGTGCACCGCCTCGGCCAGGTCCTGGGCGCGGAACTTGCGCTCGGCGCTCTCGGCCAGGCGCTCGAGGACCTCGAACTCGCTGACCCCGAGGCCGTGCCGCGCGCCGAGCTCGCGCTCCAGCGCGGCGAAAGCGGTCGCGTGGCAGGCCGTGAGGGTGCGCCAGGCGGCCACCACCGCGTCCCCGGTGGCCGCTGGCCCGCCGCCCGGTGACCGGCGCGAGCCGGCCTGCCGCTCGCCAGACTGCATGGTGCTCACAGCCCGCAGGATAGCGGTGATCCAGACTAGATGCAAATACATTAATTGCAGTTGCATCTAGTGCGTGTACAAGCATATATTTCTCGGCATGACTTCACCTGCCCGCACCCAGCACACGGGCGTCGGTCCGCCCGCACGCCCTTCCCTGCCCGCCCCTCCCGCCCCACCCGCTCGCCGCGAGGACGACCAGCACTGGAGCCCCCGGCTGTGGGCCATGCTGATCGTTCTGTGCGGGGCGCTGTTCCTGGACGCGCTCGACGTGTCGATGGTCGGCGT
>DATBGO010000235.1:0-94680 GCA_036558005.1 Streptosporangiaceae bacterium
CAACGTCCGGCACCCGCACGCGCTGCAGCTGATCATGGACTCGCTGCGGTACTGGATCCTGGAGATGCACGTCGACGGGTTCCGCTTCGACCTGGCCGCGGCGCTGGCCAGGCAGATGCACCACGTGGACCGGCTGGCGGCGTTCTTCGACCTGGTCCAGCAGGACCCGGTCGTGTCGCAGGTCAAGCTCATCGCCGAGCCGTGGGACGTGGGCGAGGGCGGCTACCAGGTCGGCAACTTCCCGCCGCAGTGGACCGAGTGGAACGGTAAATACCGCGACACCGTGCGCGACCTGTGGCGCGGAAAGCCCGCGACCGTGCCCGAATTCGCGTTCCGGCTGACCGGTTCCAGCGACCTTTATGAGAACAGCGCGCGGCGGCCGGTCGCGTCGGTGAACTTCGTCACCTGCCATGACGGCTTTACGCTGCGCGACCTGGTCAGCTACAACGTCAAGCACAACGAGGCCAATGGCGGGGGTAATACCGACGGCACCGACGACAACCGGTCCTGGAACTGCGGCGCCGAGGGACCGTCCGCGGACCCGGCGGTCAGCGAGCTGCGGGACCGCCAGGTGCGCAACTTCCTGGTCACGCTGTTCTGCTCGCAGGGCGTCCCGATGCTGTGCGCGGGCGATGAGATGGGCCGCACCCAGCAGGGCAACAACAACGCCTACTGCCAGGACAACGAGGTGTCCTGGGTGGACTGGGACCTGGCCAGGCGCGAGGCCGGCCTGATCGAGTTCACCAGCGCGCTGTCCCGGCTGCGCCGCCAGCACCCGGTGCTGCGGCGGCGCCGGTTCTTCAGCGGCCTGCCGGGCGGCGGGCCCGGCAGCCTGCAGGACATCATCTGGCTGGCGCCGTCCGGCCGGGAGATGACCCAGGCCGACTGGCACGCCGAGTACGCGAGGTCACTGGCGGTGTTCCTGAACGGTAACGCGATCACCGAGCCGGGCCCGCACGGTGAGCGGGTCCGCGACAACGACTTCGTGCTGCTGTTCAACGCGCACAGCGGGCCGGTCACCTTCACCCTGCCCGGGGAGCGGTTCGCGGACGCGTGGGAGGTGGTGGCCGACACCTGCGCCCCGCCCGGCGCGCAGGTGCGGCCCGAACCGGCCACCCTGGCCGTCGAGGTAACCGGCCGCTCGATCATGGTGCTGCGCAGCGTGCCCCGGCCGGACAGCCGCTAGCCCCCGGTCTGGTTGACTGCTGCCGTGCGCCAGATTCTTCCCGCCGACGCTGCCGGGACGCAGATCAGCGAGCCCGGTGACAGCGCGGCCGGGCAGGCTGGCCTGGCGGCCATCGCCGCGCTGTACGCCTACCCGCCGTCCGGCCGGCCCTGGCTGCGGGCGAACATGGTCTCCAGCGCTGACGGCGCCGCGACGCTGGACGGCCGCTCCGGCGGCCTGTCCGGCGGCGCCGACCAGGCGGTGTTCTCGGTGCTGCGCAGCCTCGCCGACGTCATCGTGGTCGGCGCGGCCACCGCCAGGGTCGAGCGGTACCGCCCGGTCACGCTGGCCGAGGCGTGGCCGCCGCTGCGCGAGGGCCGGCCGGCCACCCCGCCGATCGCGGTGGTCACCCGGCGGATGTTCGGGCTGGAGCCGGGTGGCCCGCTGCTGTCGGCGGGCCCCGGGCAGGCCCGCACCATCGTGCTGACCTCGCAGGCCGCCCCGGCCGCGCTGCGCGAGGCCGTGGCGCGCACCGCCGATGTGATCGTCGCCGGGGCCCATGAGGTCAGCCCGGCCGCCCTGATCAGTGTGCTGGCCGGGCGCGGCTACCGCGCGATCCTGACCGAGGGCGGGCCGCGGCTGCTGGCCGAGTTCACGGCGGCCGGGCTGCTCGATGAGCTGTGCCTGACCATCAGCCCGGTGCTGGCAGGCGGCCAGGCCGGCCGGATCGTCGCCGCGCCGCCAGAGCCCGCCAGCGCGGGGCCGCCCCGGCCCGCCGAGCCGCCGGGCCCGGCCAGCACGCCGGGGCCGGCCGGGCTGGCGCTGGCGCACGTGCTGGAAGATAACGGGCATCTGCTGTGCAGATACCTGCGGGCGGCGGGCTGACGCGCCAGGATGGGCTGCGGGCCAGCGGGCGGCGAGTGAACCGGAGCGAGGACATGTCACTGCACAGCAAGGTCGACGACGCCACCGCGGCCGCGGACGACCTCGACATCAACCCGATCTACGTCAGGGAGCAGGGCCGCTCGGTGCCCCGCTATCAGCTGCCCCGGCACGGGATGCTCCCTGACACCGCCCTGCAGGTGGTGCGGGACGAGCTGATCCTGGACGGCAACGCGCGGCTCAACCTGGCCACGTTCGTGACCACCTGGATGGAGCCGCAGGCCCAGGCCCTGATGGCCGAGTGCTTCGACAAGAACATGATCGACAAGGACGAGTACCCGCAGACCGCCGAGCTGGAGCAGCGCTGCGTCAACATCCTGGCGCACCTGTGGCACGCCCCGTCGGCCGGGACCGGGCGCCCGGGCGTCGTGGCGCCCGGCTGCTCGACCACCGGGTCCAGCGAGGCCTGCATGCTGGGCGGGATGGCGCTGCTGTGGCGCTGGCGGGCCCGCCGGGCCGCCGCGGGCGCCCCGGCGACGGCGCCGAACCTGGTGATGGGCAGCAACGTCCAGGTCTGCTGGGAGAAGTTCTGCCGGTACTGGCAGGTGGAGCCCAGGTTCGTGCCGATGGTGCCGGGCCGGCTGCACCTGACCGGCCCGGAGGCCGCGGCCCGCTGCGACGAGAACACCATCGGCGTGGTCGCCGTCATGGGCTCGACGATGGACGGCAGCTACGAGCCGGTGCAGGAGATCAGCGCCGCGCTGGACGGCGTCCAGGCCAGCGCCGGACACGACATCCCGGTGCACGTCGACGCGGCCTCTGGCGGCTTCGTCGCGCCGTTCCTGCACCAGGACCTGGAGTGGGACTTCCGGGTGCCCAGGGTGGCATCCATCAACGCCTCCGGGCACAAGTACGGGCTGGTGTACCCGGGGGTCGGCTGGGTGCTGTGGCGGGACGCCGGGGCGCTACCCGAGGACCTGGTGTTCCGGGTGAACTACCTGGGCGGGCAGATGCCGACGTTCGCGCTGAACTTCTCCCGGCCCGGCGGGCACGTGGCGGCCCAGTACTACAACTTCCTGCGGCTCGGCTTCGACGGCTACCAGAAGGTGCAGCAGGCCTGCCAGGACGTGGCGCTGTACCTGTCCGGCGAGATCGCCGCGATGGGACCGTTCGAGCTGCTGACCGACGGCAGCGACCTGCCGGTCTTCGCCTTCAGGCTGCGCGACCCGGCGGCCGCCGGGTTCACCGTCTTCGACCTGGCCGAGCGGCTGCGGACCCGGGGCTGGCTGCTGCCCGCTTACACCTTCCCCGCCGACATGCAGGACACCGCGGTGATCCGGATCGTGGTCCGCAACGGCTTCAGCAAGGACCTGGCCGCCGCGCTGCTGGCCGACATGCGCACCCAGGCGCAGACGCTGACCGCGCACGCCCAGGCGCCGATCCCGCTGGTCCCGACCTCAGGCGAGCGGCACGGCGGCTTCGCGCACTGAGCCGCGGGCGATCGCGCCGTCAGGCGCCCTTGCGGAGCCGGTCCAGCGCCTCGGCCAGGATCGCCGCGCCGTCGCTGTCGTTGCGGCGCTCCTTCACGTAGGCCAGGTGCGTCTTGGACGGCTCGGCGTGCGGTGGCGCCGGCGGGTTGGCCTGGTCCTGGCCGGCCGGGTACCCGCACCGGGGGCAGTCCCAGATCTCCGGTATCGCGGCGTCGCTGGCGAAACTCGGCACGGTCTCGTGGCGGTTACAGCACCAGAAGGAGACCCGCACCCGCGGCGCGGCCTCGCCGCGCTCCGCCTCGCCCATCGGCCCGGCCCCGACGCGGCTGCCGCGGATAGCGTTGCCACTGCTCACTGCTTCACCCCTCGGGTAAACGTTGATCCGGCCCTGCGTCCGCGGGCCGCTGTGCCTGACGTGCGATTAGTGATTCAGTAGCAGGCCGAGCCCGACGATGCAGACGAACCAGAGCACGCCAGTGAAGATCGTGATCCGGTCCAGGTTCCGCTCCACCACCGACGAGGACCCCAGGGTCGAGGTGACTCCGCCGCCGAACAGGTCGGACAGGCCCCCGCCCTTGCCCTTGTGCAGCAGCACGAGCAAGACCATGAGGATGCTGGTGATGATCAGGACGATCGAGATGGCGATGGTCACTGCAACTCCTCGTCCCTGCGGGCTTTACGCTCCGGCACCGGTCTTCGCTTCACGATACCGGCAGATTCTGACGAATTCGCCGACATCGAGGCTCGCGCCGCCGACCAGCGCACCGTCGATGTCCGGCTGCGCCATTATCGCAGCCATGTTGTCGGGCTTCACCGAGCCCCCGTACAGGATACGCACACCGGCGGCCGCCGCGCCGGCCCGACCGGCGCAAAGCCGCTCCCGGATCGCGGCGCACATCTCCTGTGCGTCCTCCGGGGTGGCCACCTCGCCGGTGCCGATGGCCCAGACCGGCTCGTAAGCGATGACGACGCGGCCGGCCTGGTCGGCCTTGACCCCGGCCAGCGCCCCGTCGAGCTGCCCGAGGGTGTGGCTGATGTGCTCCCCGGCCTGGCGCACCTCCAGGGTCTCCCCCACGCACAGCACCGGCGTGATCTCGTGCCGCAGCGCCGCCTGCAGCTTCGCGCCGGTCAGCGCGTCGTCCTCGCCGTGGTAGCGGCGCCGCTCGGAGTGCCCGGCCAGCACGTACTGGCAGCCCAGCTTGGCCAGCATCCGGCCGGACACCTCGCCGGTGTAGGCGCCGTCGTCGCGGGCGGAGATGTCCTGCGCGCCGTAGCTGATCCGCAGCTTGTCCCCTTCGATCAGGGTCTGCACGCTGCGCAGCGCGGTGAACGGCGGCAGGACCGCCACGTCGGCGGCGTCGAAGTCCTTGCCGGTGAGGGTGAAGGCGAGCTTCTGCACCAGCGCGAGCGCCTCGAAGTGGTTGTAGTGCATCTTCCAGTTGCCGGCCACCAGGGGCTTGCGGCCGGCCCGCCCGCCGCTCACCCGGCCTCCGCCAGCGCGGCCAGGCCCGGCAGGGTGGCGCCCTCCAGGTACTCCAGGCTGGCCCCGCCGCCGGTGGATATGTGCGAGAAGGCGCTGTCGGGGAAGCCGAGCAGGCGGACCGCGGCCGCCACGTCGCCCCCGCCGACCACGGTGAGCCCGGGCTCGCGGCTGATCGCCTCGGCGACCGCCCTGGTGCCGGCCGAGAACGCGGGGAACTCGAACACCCCGACCGGGCCGTTCCAGAACACCGTGCCCGCGCCCGCCAGCCTGCTGGCGAACAGCTGCCTGGTGGCGGGCCCGATGTCCATGCCTTCCCGGTCGGCGGGGAAGTCAGTGACGGGGACCACGTCGTGCCCGGCGTCGGGAGCGTAGTGGGTGGCGGCCACCAGGTCGACCGGCAGCACCACCTCGACGCCGCGCCGGTCCGCTTCCGCCAGCACCTCGCGGACCTGCGGGATCTGCCCGGCTTCCAGCAGTGACTTGCCCACCTCGTGGCCGCGCGCGGCCAGGAACGTGTAGGACATCCCGCCGCCGATCAGCAGCCGGTCCGCCACCGTGAGCAGGTTGCGGATCACCCCGAGCTTGTCCGACGGCTTGGCCCCGCCGAGCACCACCACGAACGGCCTGACCGGGCTGGTGGTGAGCCGGTCCAGCACCGCCAGCTCGGCGGTCACCAGCTGGCCGGCCGCGTGCGGCAGCAGCTTCGGGGTGTCGTAGACGCTGGCGTGCTTGCGGTGCAGCGCGCCGAACCCGTCCCCGACATACAGCTGGGCGAGGCTGGCCAGCCGGGCCGCCAGCTTGCCGCGCTCGGCGTCGTCCTTGCTGGTCTCGGCGGGCTCGAACCGGATGTTCTCCAGCATGGCGACCTGCCCGTCGCGCAGGCCCGCCGCGGCCCGCCCGGCCGGCTCGCCGGTCACGTCGCCGGCCAGCGGCACGTCCTGGCCCAGCAGCTCGCCCAGCCGCCGGGCGACCGGCCGCAGCGACGGCCCGCCCGCGGCCCGCTCGGCGTAGCCGGCCCCGGCCGGGCGGCCCAGGTGCGCGACGACCAGTACCCGCGCGCCCTGGCCGGTGAGCTTGCTGATGGTGGGCAGGCTGGCCCTGATCCGGCCGTCGTCGGTGATCCTGCCGCCGTCAAGCGGCACGTTGAGGTCGGCGCGCAGCAGCACCGCGGCGCCGCCGGCGTCCAGGTCGTCGATGCCGCGCATCAACCGGCCCGCAGGCCCGTCCCGACCAGGGCGGCCAGGTCGGCCAGCCGGTTGGAGTAGCCCCACTCGTTGTCGTACCAGCCGACGACCTTGACCTGGTCCCCGCTGGCCATGGTGAGCAGTGAGTCGAACGTGCATGAGTACGGGGTGCCGACGATGTCGCTGGACACGATCGGGTCGTCGGTGTAGCGCAGGTACGCCTTGAGCGGTCCCTCGGCGGCGGCCCGGTAGGCGGCGTTGACCTCCTGCGCGGTCACCTCGCGCTCGAGCTGCACGACCAGGTCGGTGACCGAGCCGTCCATCACCGGCACCCGCATGGCGATGCCGTCCAGCTTCCCGGCCAGGGCCGGCAGGGCGAGTGCGGTGGCCTTGGCCGCGCCGGTCGTGGTGGGGATGATGTTCTGCGCGGCGGCCCTGGCCCGGCGCAGGTCCTTGTGCGCGAAGTCGAGGATGACCTGGTCGTTGGTGTAGGCGTGGATGGTGGTCATCAGGCCCTTGACGATGCCGAAGCTGTCCAGCAGCACCTTGGCCATCGGCGCGACGCAGTTGGTGGTGCACGAGGCGTTGGAGATTATGTGGTGCGCGGCCGGGTCGTAGCTGTCGTCGTTGACGCCCATCACGACGGTGATGTCCTCGCCCTTGGCCGGGGCGGAGATGATCACCTTTCTGGCGCCCGCGGCCAGGTGCTGGCCGGCGGCCGCGGCGGTGGTGAACCGGCCGGTGGACTCGATCACCACGTCCACGCCCAGCCCGCCCCAGGGCAGCGCGGCCGGGTCGCGCTCGGCGAGCACCCGGATCCGGCTGCCGCCGGCCACGATCGTGTCCTCTTCGACGCTGACGTCCTGGCTCAGCGTGCCCAGCACGGTGTCGTACTTCAGCAGGTGCGCGAGGGTCCTGGCGTCGGTCAGGTCGTTCGCTGCGACGACCTCGATCCCGGCGCTGGCGCCGGCCCCGGCGCTGACCGCACGCCAGAAGTTACGCCCGATCCGCCCGAACCCGTTGATACCCACCCGGATGGTCACGGCACTGTCTCCTGCACTCGTCGGCCCGTCGCCCCCTGGTGATCCCGGGGGCCATGACGACGTTACCGGACTGCTAGGGAATGAGCATGTCGGCAGTCAGGTGCGCCTCGGTGCCTGGCACGCCGAGCTCGGCGGCCCGCTTGTCGGCCAGGGCCAGCAGCCGCCGGATCCGGCCGGCGATGGCGTCCTTGGTCAGCGGCGGCCCGGCCAGCTGCCCGAGCTCCTCCAGGCTGGCCTGGCGGTGCTTGATCCGCAGCTGGCCGGCCACGATCAGGTGCTCGGGGGCGTCCGCGCCCAGGATCTCCAGCGCCCGCTCGACCCGCGCGCCGGCCGCGACGGCGGCCCTGGCGCTGCGCCGCAGGTTCGCGTCGTCGAAGTTGGCCAGCCGGTTGGCGGTCGCCCTGACCTCGCGGCGCATCCGCCGTTCCTCCCAGGCCAGCACGCTGTCGTGCGCGCCCAGCCGGGTCAGCAGCGCGCTGATCGCGTCGCCGTCCTTGACCACCACCCGGTCCACCCCGCGCACCTCGCGGGCCTTGGCGTGGATCTTCAGCCGCCGCGCCGCGCCGACCATCGCCAGCGCGGCTTCCGGCCCCGGGCAGGTGACCTCCAGCGACATCGACCGGCCCGGCTCGGTCAGCGAGCCGTGCGCCAGGAAGGCGCCGCGCCAGGCCGACTCGCAGTCGCAGGTGGTGCCGGACACCACCTGCTTGGGCAGCCCGCGGACGGGGCGGCCGTTGCCGTCGACCAGGCCGGTCTGCCGGGCCAGGCTGGCGCCGTCCTTGTGCACCCGCACCACGTACCTGTTGCCCTTGCGCAGCCCGCTCGGCGCCAGCACGATCAGCTCCGAGGAGTGGCCGAACACCTCGGCGACGTCCTTGCGCAGCCGGCGCGCGGCCGCCCCGGTGTCCAGCTCGGCCTCGACCACGATCCGGCCGGCCGCCAGGTGCAGCCCGCCGGCGAACCGCAGCAGCGTGGACACCTCTGCCTTGCGGCAGCAGGGCTTGAGTATGGTGACGCGGCTGAGTTCGTCTTTCACCAGGCTGGTCATCGCCATCTGGTCTACTCCCCCTCGAAGATCTGCGCGAATGCGCCAGCCAGCCGCCGTGGGTCATGCCGAGGCGACCCGTCCCCCATGGCCAGGTCCGCCAGCACGAGTCTGCCGCCAAGCAGGCCGACGGCCTTCTCCAGCTCCGCGGCTGCGGCGCTGACGGCGGCGCGGTCGGCGAGCACGACGTCTACCGTCAGCCCCGGGGCATGATCCGCGAGCACCTCCAGGTGCGTCTGGGGGGAGAACCCCTCGGTCTCCCCCGGCTGCGGCGCCAGGTTCAGCGCTACCAGCCGGCGAGCCCGGGTGGTAACCAGCGCCTGCGCCAGCTCGGGGACCAGCAGGTGCGGGAGCACGCTGGTGAACCACGAGCCGGGTCCCAGCACCACCCAGTCCGCCGCCCCGACCGCGGCGACCGCCTCCGGGCAGGCGGGCGGGTCTGCCGGGACCAATGACACCGACCGTACCCGTCCTGGCGTCGTCGCGCAGGCGACCTGGCCCCTTACCACGCTGATCTCGTCCGGCCTGCGGTCGTCGGCGCCTTCGACCTCGGCCACCAGGTCGAGCGTGACCGAGGCCATCGGCAGCACCCGGCCGTGCGCGCCGAGCAGCCTGCCCACCCAGTCCAGCCCCTGCACGGTGTCGCCGAGCAGCTCCCACAGCGCCACGATCAGCAGGTTGCCGACCGCGTGCCCGCCGAGTTCCCCGGTGCTGGCGAACCGGTGCTGCACCACCTTGCTCCAGGTGGTGCCCCAGGCGTCGTCACCGCACAGCGCGGCCAGCGCCATCCGCAGGTCGCCGGGCGGCAGCACCCCGAACTCACGGCGCAGCCTGCCGCTGGAGCCGCCGTCGTCGGCCACCGTGACCACCCCGGTGAGCTGGCGGGTGACCCGGCGCAGCGCGGACAGCGAGGCGAACAGCCCGTGGCCGCCGCCGAGCGCCACCGCCTTGCGGTTCAGCGGCCGCCCGGCCGCGACCGCGCGCGCTGCCAGCTGCGTCATCATTCCCGCCCGAGGTCCCGGTGGGTCACCTGGGTGCCCGGCCACGTGCCCGCCAGCCGGGCCGCGATCGCCTCCGCGATGACCACGCTGCGGTGCTTGCCGCCGGTGCAGCCCACCGCCAGCACCACGAAGTGCTTGCCCTCGTTCTGGTAGCCGGCCAGCGTCACCCGGACCGCCTCGGTGTAGGCGGCCAGGAACTCACTGGCCCCCCGCTGGCCCAGCACGTACTCGCGGACCTGGCTGTCCTGGCCGGTCAGCGGGGCGAGGTCGGGCACCCAGTGCGGGTTGGGCAGGAACCGGCAGTCCGCGACCAGGTCGGCGTCGACCGGCAGCCCGTACTTGAAGCCGAACGAGACGATGTTGACCCGGACCGACACGTCGGCGTCACCGCCGAACGCGTCGCGCATCCTGGCCCGCAGCTCGTGCACGTTCAGGTCGGAGCTGTCCAGCACCAGGTCGGCCTGGCCGCGCGCGGATTTCAGCAGCTCCCGCTCGGCCGCGATGCCGTCGACCACCCGGCCGGCCTCCTGCAGCGGGTGCGGCCGCCGCACGCTCTCGAACCTGCGCACCAGGGTGTCGTCGCTGGCCTCGAGGAAGACGACGTAGGGCCGGATGCCGCTGGCCTCCAGGTCACCGATGACCGACTTGAGGTCGGTGGAGAACGCCCGGCTGCGCACGTCCACCACCGCCGCCAGCCGCGGCACCGCGCCCTGGGCCCGCCGGGCCAGGTCCACCATGACCGGCAGCAGGTCCGGCGGCAGGTTGTCGGCGACGAACCAGTCCAGGTCTTCCAGCGACTTGGCCGCGGTGCTGCGGCCAGCGCCGGACATCCCGGTGATGATGACGATCTCTGGCCCGGCCACCTCTGGCGTCATGGCGCTCGCCCCCCCGTTGTCTGCGCGTCCTGCGGGCTCGGTCGCTGCTGGCCGCCGGGATTCAGCGCGTCGAGGACGGCGCGGGCCACGGCGGGCCCGATTCCCGGCAGCCCGGCGATCTCAGTAACGGTAGCCCCGCGGATCCGGCGGACCGAGCCGAAATGCCGCAGCAGCGTGGTCCGGCGGGCCGGGCCGAGCCCGGGAACCGCGTCGAGCTCGCTGACCGTGAGCGCGGCGGCCCGCTTCTTGCGGTGATAGGTGATGGCGAACCGGTGCGCCTCGTCCCTGACCCGCTGCAGCAGGTACAGGCCCTCGCTGGTGCGCGGCAGGATCACCGGGCTGTCATCGCCGGGCAGCCACACCTCTTCCAGCCGCTTGGCCAGGCCGCACACCGACACCGTGTCGATGCCCAGCTCGTCCAGCGCCCGGGTGGCGGCCGCCACCTGGGCCGGGCCGCCGTCGATCACGACCAGGTTCGGCGGGTAGGCGAACTTGCGCGGCCGGCCCGCGGCCGCCGCCTGCTCCGCGGCGTCCAGGCTGGCCGCGGGCCCGGGGGCCGACTCCTGTCCGGCCGGGTCGCCGAGCATGTCGAGTTCTCCGGAGGCCTCGCGTTCTTCCAGATACCGGCGGAACCTGCGGCAGATGACCTCATGGACGGAGGCCACGTCGTCGGTCCCGTCCTGCCCGTTGATGCTGAACCTGCGGTATTCCGACTTGCGCGGCAGCCCGTCCTCGAAGACGATCATCGAGGCGACCACGTGGGTGCCCTGCAGGTTGGACACGTCGTAGCACTCGATCCGCAGCGGCGCGTCGTCGAGTTCCAGCGCCTCCTGGATCTCGTGCATGGCCCGGCTGCGGGTGGTCAGGTCGCTGGCGCGCCTGGTCTTGTGCTGGACCAGGGACTCGGCCGCGTTCCTGGCCACCGTGGCCAGCAGCGCCTTCTTGTCGCCGCGCCGAGGCACCCTGAGCCGGACCCGGCTGCCGCGCCGGGCCGCCAGCCAGTCCTCCACCACCGCCGCGTCCGGCGGCAGCTCGGGCACCAGCACCTCGCGCGGGATGCCGCCCTGCCCGGAGCCCGGCGCGGCGGCCCGGCCGCGCCGCTCCTGCCCGGGGGTGCCGCGGCCGGGCCCGGCTGGCTGCGGCCCGGCCGCCACCTTGTCGGTGCCGTACACCTGGCCGAGGAACTGCTCCACCAGTTCCCCGGTGCTGATGTCCTCGACCTTGTCCACCACCCAGCCGCGCTGCCCGCGGACCCGGCCGCCGCGCACGTAGAACACCTGGACCGCGGCCTCCAGCTGGTCCTGGGCCAGGGCGATGACGTCGCAGTCGGTGCCGTCGCCGAGCACCACCGCCTGCTTCTCCAGCGCCCGCTGCAGGGCCTGGATGTCGTCTCGCAGCCGGGCCGCCCGCTCGTATTCCTCCGCCGCGGCCGCCGCCCGCATCTGCGCCTCGAGCCGCCGGGTGAACTTGCCGGTCTGGCCCGCCATGAAGTCGCAGAACTCCTCGGCCAGCTCGCGGTGCGCGGCGGCGTCGATCCGGTCCACGCAGGGCGCCGAGCACTTGCCGATATAGCCGAGCAGGCACGGCCGGCCGATCTGCCCCGCCCGCTTGAACACCCCGGCCGAGCAGGTCCGGACCGGGAAAACCCGCAGCAGCGTGTCGACGGTGTCCCTGATCGCCCAGGCGTGCGAGTACGGCCCGAAGTAGCGCACCCCGCGCCGCCTGGCCCCGCGCATCACCATCACCCTGGGATATTCCTCGTCCATGGTGACCGCGAGGTAGGGGTAGCTCTTGTCGTCGCGGTAGCGCACGTTGAACCGGGGGTCGAACTCCTTGATCCAGGAGTACTCCAGCTGGAGCGCCTCGACCTCGGTGCCGACCACGGTCCAGTCGACGCCCGCCGCCGCCCGCAGCATCGACTGGGTGCGCGGGTGCAGCCCGGCGAAGTCGGCGAAGTAGGAGTTCAGCCGGGATCGCAGGCTCTTGGCCTTGCCGACGTAGATCACCCGGCGGTGCTCGTCCCTGAACCGGTAGACACCGGGTGACTCGGGGATCGAGCCTGGCGCTGGTCGGTAGCTCGCCGGATCTGCCACCCAGTAACTCTATGCAGAGCCGCCCGCTGCCGCCCGCATCTGGCGCCGGGCGCGGCCGGCCGGGGGGTGTGGCAGGCTAGCCCAGTGCCGTTCGCCGTTGCCGCCAGCGCGCTGGCCGCGGCCGCCTGGCTGTACCTGCTCGCCCTGCACGGCGGCTACTGGCGGACCGACCAGCGGCTGCCCGGGCTGCCCGCCCCGGCCGGCCCCGGCCAGGCCGCGGGCTGGCCGGGGGTGACCGCGGTGGTGCCCGCCAGGGACGAGGCCGCGATCTTGCCGGCCACCCTGCCGTCGCTGCTGGGCCAGGACTACCCGGGCCGGTTCGGCGTGCTGCTGGTGGACGACGACAGCACCGACGGGACCGCCGCGGTGGCGGCCCGCCTGGCCGCGGGCCTCGGTGCCGGGGCGCGGCTGCGGGTGATCGCGGGGTCGGCCACCCCGGCGGGCTGGGCCGGCAAGGTATGGGCGATGGCCCAGGGGCTGCGCGCCGCCGGCCAGGCGGACTACGTGCTGTTCACCGACGCTGACATCGCCTACCAGCCGGGCACGGTGGCGGCGCTGGTGCGGGCCGCGCGGGACCGGGACGCGGTGCTGGTCTCGCAGATGGCGCTGCTGCGGGCCGAGGCTGGCTGGGAGCGGGTGCTGGTGCCCGCGTTCGTCTACTTCTTCGCCCAGCTGTACCCGTTCCGCCGGGTAAACGGGGCCGGCCGCACCGCCGCCGCGGCCGGCGGCTGCATGCTGGTGCGCCGCGAGGCGCTGGCGGCGGCCGGCGGGCTGGGCCAGATCCGGGCCGCGCGGATCGACGACGTCGCGCTCGGCCGCCTGCTCAAGCGCGGGCCAGCCGGCGGCCGGTGCTGGCTCGGCCTGAGCACCAGCGTGCGCAGCCTGCGCGAGTACCCGAGGCTGGCGCAGCTGTGGGACATGGTGGCCAGGAGCGCCTACACCCAGCTGCGCTACTCCCCGGCCCTGCTCGCCGGGACGGTCATCGGGCTGGCCTGGCTGTACCTGGTGCCGCCTGCCGCGGCGATCGCCGGGGCGGCGATGCTCGCCGCCGGGGCCGGCGGGCTGGCCGGGCCGCTGGCCGCGGCCGGGCTGGCCGGCTGGGCCATGATGACCATCAGCTACCTGCCCATGCTGGCGCTCTACCGGCTGTCGCCGCTGCGGGCGCCGACGCTGCCGCTGATCGCCGCGGGTTACGCGGCGATGACGGTCGACTCGGCGCGGCGGCACATTCGCGGCCGCGGCGGCGAATGGAAGGGCCGCGCGATCCCGGCTAGCCGCTGACCGCCCTGGTCCCCTCGGCCGGCCCGAACAGGACCAGCGCGGCGAAGTCCTCGGTGACGGCGGTGAACCGGTGCTCCTGCGCGGCCGGGACGTAGACGACCGAGCCGGGACCGACCTCGGCGCTTTCCTGGCCGGCCAGCAGCGTGGCCCGGCCGGCGGTGATCACGTAGATCTCGTCCTCGGTGTGCGGTGACTGGCCGTCGGTGCCGCCGCGCCGGATCGAGTAGGTGCCTGCCGACAGGTCCGCGACCCGGAACTGCTCGTCCCAGTGGGTGTCGGCGCCCTCGGCTGGCCGGGTGAACTCCCCCGCGCCGCTGATCACCTGCATCGCTCGCCTCCAGCCAGACGGCGGGCTGCGCCGCCAGCCGGCCGGCCCGGTGAGGCAACTGTAGACCGGGTGCCGCACAATACCTGCGGCTGCACATACACCGGCCAGGCCGGCCGGCTGGCTGACGGGGGGACGCCATGCCCGCGACGCTGATGGACGGGACCAGGCTGGCCCGCGAGATCGTCGCCGACAGCGCCGGGCGCGCCGCCGCGCTGACCGCCGCCACCGGGATCACGCCCTGCCTGGCCACCGTGCTGGTCGGCGATGACCCCGCCTCGGTCACCTACGTCCGGATGAAGCAGAACAGGTCCCGGCAGGCCGGCATCATCTCCCGGCACGTCGGGCTGCCCTCCGGCACCTCGACCCGGCACCTGGTGGACGTGATCTCGGGCCTGTCCGGCGACCCGGCGGTGCACGGGATCCTGCTCCAGCACCCGGTGCCCGCGCACATCGACGAGCGGGCCGCGTTCGAGGCCATCGCCCCGCACAAGGACGTCGACGGCGTGACGATGCGCTCGTTCGCGGCGATGGCGTTCGGCTACCCGGCGTTCGCCTCGTGCACGCCGGGCGCGATCATGCGCCTCCTTGATGCCTACCAGGTCGACCCGCGCGGGCAGCACGCGGTCGTCATCGGCCGCAGCCCGATCCTGGGCCGGCCGGCCGGCCTGCTGCTGCTGGCCAGGGACGCGACCGTCACCTACTGCCACTCCAGGACCCGCGGGCTGGCGCAGGTCGCGGCCACCGCGGACATCCTGGTCGCCGCCGTCGGCCAGCCCGCCCTGGTACGGGGCAGCTGGATCAAGCCTGGCGCGGTGGTGGTGGACGCAGGCTACAACCCTGGCAACGTCGGGGATGTCGCGTTCACCGAGGCGCTGGCCGCCGCGCGGCTGCTGACCCCGGTGCCCGGCGGTGTCGGGCCGATGACGATCGCGGTGCTGCTGGCGCAGACCATCGACGCGGCGGCCGCCATCGCCGCGGCCGCGGCTGGCGCGGCCCCGGCGCGGCCTTCCAGCCTGGCCGGTCAGCTCTCGAAGGCCTCCGGCGGCGGGCAGGCGCAGACCAGGTTCCGGTCTCCGTAGGCGGCGTCGATCCTGCGCACCGGCGGCCAGTACTTGGCCCGCCGGTCCCCCGGCACCGGGTAGGCGGCGGCCGCCCGCTCGTAGCCGTGCTTCCAGTCTGAGCTGATCAGCATCGAGGCGGTGTGCGGCGCGTTCCTCAGCGGGTTGTCCTGGCTGTCGTACTCGCCCGAGGCGACCTTCCCGATCTCGGCCGAGATCGAGATCATCGCCTCGCAGAACCGGTCCAGCTCAGCCAGGTCCTCGCTCTCGGTCGGCTCGACCATCAGCGTCCCGGCCACCGGGAAGGCCATCGTCGGGGCGTGGAAACCGTAGTCGATCAGGCGCTTGGCGACGTCCTCCACGGTGATGCCGGTCTGGCTGGTGACCGGCCGCAGGTCCAGGATGCACTCGTGCGCGACCAGCCCGCCCTGGCCGGTGTACAGGACGGGGAAGTGCGGCCGGAGCCGGGCGGCCACGTAGTTCGCCGCCAGGATCGCGGTCTGGGTGGCCCGGCGCAGCCCGCCGGGGCCCATCATGCGCAGGTACGCCCAGGAGATCGGCAGGATCCCGGCCGAGCCGTAGGGGGCCGCGGTGACCGGGCCCGCCGCCCGGGCGCCGGCGGCCGGGGAGCCCGCGGCCAGGGCCGGGGCCGGTGAGGCGACCGCGGGGCCGGTGAGCACCGGATGCCCGGGCAGGAACGGGATCAGGTGCGCGCGCACCCCGACCGGGCCGACGCCGGGCCCGCCGCCGCCGTGCGGGATGCAGAAGGTCTTGTGCAGGTTGAGGTGCGACACGTCCGCGCCGAACCAGCCGGGCCTGGCCAGGCCGACCAGGGCGTTCAGGTTGGCCCCGTCGACGTACACCTGGCCGCCCGCCTCGTGCACCTCGGCGCAGACCTGGGTCACGGTCTCCTCGAAGACGCCGTTGGTCGAGGGGTAGGTGAGCATGATCGCGGCCACCGCCCCGGCGTGCGTCTCCATCTTCGCGCGCAGGTCACCCACGTCGACGGCGCCGTCCGAGCCGCACTTGACCACCACGACGCGCAGCCCGGCCAGCACCGCGCTGGCCGCGTTGGTGCCGTGCGCGGACTCCGGGATCAGGCAGACATCCCGCCCGGCCTGGCCGCGGGACAGGTGGTACCCGCGGATCGCCAGCAGCCCGGCCAGCTCGCCCTGTGACCCGGCGTTCGGCTGCACCGTCACCGCGTCGTACCCGGTCATCTCGGCGAGCGCTTCCTCGAGCCCGGCGATCAGCTCCAGGTAGCCGGCCAGCTGCCCGGCCGGGGTGAACGGGTGCAGGCCGGCGAACTCCGGCCAGGTGACCGGCTCCATCTCGGCGGCGGCGTTGAGCTTCATGGTGCACGAGCCCAGCGGGATCATGGACCGGTCCAGGGCCAGGTCCCGGTCGGCCAGCCTGCGCAGGTAGCGCAGCATCGCGGTCTCGTTGCGGTAGCTGGCGAACACCGGGTGGGCGAGGAAGCCGCTGCTGCGCAGCAGGGCGGGGGGCAGGCCGTCCGCTGGACCGGCCGGCCCGCCGGCCAGCTCGGCCTGGTGCCCGGCCAGCGCGCTGGCGACCCCGGCCAGCTGCTCGTCGGTGGTGGTCTCGTCGCAGGCCAGCTGGACCGCGTCCGGGCCGTCGGCGTGCAGGTTGAATCCGGCCGCGCGGGCCCGCTCGACGGCGGCGGCCGCGCCGCCGGGGATGACCAGCCGGACGGTGTCGAAGAACTCGGCGTGCGCGACCTGGAAGCCCTGGGCGGCCAGGGTGGCGGCCAGGACCGCCGCCTTGCGGTGGACCTGCCGGGCGATGCGGGTGAGCCCGTCCGGCCCGTGGTAGGCGGCGTACATCGCGGCGATCACCGCCAGCAGCACCTGGGCGGTGCAGATGTTGCTGGTCGCCTTCTCCCGCCTGATGTGCTGCTCGCGGGCCTGCAGGGCGAGCCGGTAACCGGGCTGGCCCGCGGCGTCGACGGACACCCCGACGAGCCGGCCGGGCAGCTGCCGGCGCAGCGCCTGCTGCACGCAGATGTAGCCGGCGTGCGGGCCGCCGAAGCCCATCGGCACGCCGAACCGCTGGGTGGTGCCGACCGCGATGTCCGCGCCCAGCTCGCCGGGCGGGGTGAGCAGGGTCAGCGCGAGCAGGTCGGCGGCGACCGCGGCCAGCGCGCCCGCCTCGTGCGCGGCCTCGATCACCGGCCGGTGGTCGGTGATCACGCCGCTGGCCCCCGGGTACTGCAGCAGGACGCCGAACAGCTGGCCCGCGGGCTGCGCCCGGATCAGCTCCGGGGTGATCTCGGCGGTGACCAGCTCGATGCCCAGCGGCTCCGCCCTGGTCCGCAGGACCGCCAGCGTCTGCGGCAGGCAGCCGGCGTCGGCCAGGAACACCGAGCCGCTGCCCGCGGCCCGCCTGCACAGCGTCATCGCCTCGGCGGCGGCGCTGGCCTCGTCCAGCATGGACGCCCCGGCGACCGGCAGGGCGGTCAGGTCCTCGATCATCGTCTGGAAGTTCAGCAGCGCCTCCAGCCGGCCCTGGGAGATCTCCGGCTGGTAGGGCGTGTAGGCGGTGTACCAGGCCGGGTTCTCCAGCACGTTCCTGCGGATCACCGCGGGCGTGTGGGTGCCGTAGTAGCCCAGGCCGATCATGGAGGTGAGGACCTGGTTGCGGGCCGCCAGGCGGCGCAGCTCGGCCAGCGCCTGCGGCTCGGACAGCGGGCCTGGCAGGTTCAGCGGCTGGCCGGCCGCGATGCCGGCCGGCAGCGCGGCGGCGGTGAGCTCATCGAGCGAGGCGTAGCCGACGGTGGCGAGCATCTGCTCCTGATCGGCTGCGTCCGGCCCGATGTGCCGTTGCTCGAAGGTCATGGGAGCCTCCCGTGCAGGCCCGCTGCGGGGCCGTTGGCGCGGCGTTCGGACTCCCCGTCTGTCATCCCGCGGCGCGGGACTCCAGAATGCTGAGGCCGCCCGGTCCTGGTGCCTGAGAGGTTCCGGGGAGGTTGCCCCTTCGGCGCTCCGCGCTGGCTGCGCGGGGACTCTCCCGGGCGGGTTTAACCAGCGCCCCGAGCCTACCCGAGACCTCAGCTCAGACGTCGTCCCAGCGGAACACGCGGGTCGAGACGGCAGTCAGCACCGCGGTGAGCCCGAGCAGGATGCCGATGGCCGGCAGCGCGGCCGCCGGGCCCTCGCCCCGCGCCATCACGTCCTGCATGCCGGTGACCAGATAGCGCAGCGGCATCACGTAGGAGACGTCGCGCAGCCAGGCGGGCGCGAAGTCCAGCGGGATGAACGCGCCGCCGAGGAACGCCATCGGCAAGATGATCAGGTTGGCGATCGACGCCGCCGCCTGCTGGGTCTTGGCGAACGAGCCGACCAGCAGGCCGATGGACATGAACGCGAGCGTGCCCGCGGCCACCACCGGGATCGACATCCACCAGGACGCGGTGAGCTTGAGCCCGAAGTACGGCAGCGTCGCGACCGCCAGGAACAGCACCAGCTGGACCATGGCGATGGCCAGGCTGATCCCGATCCGCGCGGACACCACCGATGAGGTGCCGACCGGGGCCAGCCGCAGCCGCCGCAGCAGCTTGTTCTGCCGCCAGGTGACCAGGGTGATCGCGGCGCCGAACGTGCCTCCCGCGGCGATCGCCCAGCCCAGCAGCCCGGGCGCGAGGTACTGGATCGGTTTCAGCGAGCGGTCCTCGACCTGCTGGCTGGCCAGCCGGTAGGCGGGCGCCCCGGTGGCGGCCTGGTTGGCGCCCTGCACGATCTCCCCGAACACGGTGCTGACCACGCCCGCGGTGACCTGGTCCGCGACCGAGTAATGCACGATCAGGGTGTGGCCGCGCTGCTGCACCGCGGCGTCGTAGTCGCCCTTGCGCACGCCGCTGACCGCCGCGGGCAGGCTGGCTGCCGGGCTGAGGTCCAGCACCTTGCCCAGCTGGCCGTGGCTGCCGGCCAGCGCCTGGTTCAGCAAGGTGACCTGGCCGACCTCGGCGACATGCAGCCGGGGCGCGGACTGGTTCTTGTAGATCGAGCCGAACAGCACCAGGAACAGCAGCGGTATCAGCACCGAGAACACCAGCGCCGCCCGGTCCCGGACGAAGCCGCGGAACATCGCCCCGGACAGGCTGCGCAGCGCTGCCGGGTTCATGCCCGGTACTCCCGCCCGGTCAGGCTGAGGAACACGTCCTCCAGGCTGGCGCCCTGCACCCGCAGCCCGGCCAGCGCGCCGTGGTTGGCGAGGTAGCTGAGCACCTCGGCGGGGTCTCGGGTGGCGACGGTCAGCGAGACGCCGTCGTCGCTGATGCCGTCCTCGGCCCGGCCTCGCAGCGCCTGGGCGTCCGCGGGGCTGAGCAGGCCCGACTCCACGCTGATCCGCAGCGGGTAGTCGAGCTGGCGGACCAGGGTGGCGGGCGGGCCCGCCAGCAGGATCTGGCCGTGATCCATGATCGCGACCCGGTCGCAGAGGGTCTCGGCCTCGTCCATGTGGTGGGTCGTCAGCACCACGGTGCGGCCCTGCGCGCTGATCGTCCGCAGCAGGTCCCACAGGTTGCGCCGGGCCTGCGGGTCCAGCGCACCGGTCGGCTCGTCGAGGAACAGCAGCTCGGGCCCGTGCACCAGAGCGCAGGCGATGGACAGCCGCTGGGCCTGGCCGCCGGACAGCTTCTCCGCCCTGATGCCCGCCTGCTCTTCCAGCCCGACCACGCCGAGCATCTCGTCCGCCTGCCGGGCCGGCACCCCGTACAGCGAGGCGAAGGTGCGCAACTGCTCCCTGGCGGTGAGCCGCTCGAAGAACGAGGAGGCTTGCAGCTGGACGCCGATCCTGGGCAGCAGCGCCGGGTTGCGCGGCCAGGCCGGCAGCCCGAGCACGGTCACCTCGCCGGAATCGGCTTGCCGCAGCCCTTCGATGATCTCCAGCGTGGTGGTCTTGCCCGCCCCGTTCGGGCCGAGGATGCCGAAGAACTCACCGGGCGCGACCTCGAAGCTGACCCCGTCCGCCGCGCGCACGCTGCCATAGGATTTCCGCAGGTCGCGGACAATGATCGCGGCGGGCACGCGGAACACCATAACACGATATAACGTGACGAGCCCGCAAACCCGGCCGCCGGCAGACCCGAGCCCCCGGCGCGCGGCGGCCGGCCGGGGAGGGTCGCCCAGCTAGGTACCGCTAGCCGGTTTTGCGGGCTCGGCGCCTGGCTAGCTCGTCGGCGCCGGATGGGCGGCCGTCGGCGGCCTCGTCGGTCTCGGCGCGCTCGGCGGGCATTTCGGCGAGGGTCCCCTCGACTTCCTGCCAGACCCGGCCCAGCGCGATCCCGAACACCCCCTGGCCGCCCTGGAGCAGGTCGACGACCTCATCGGGGGACGTGCACTCGTACACGCTGACGCCGTCGCTCATGAGCGTGACCTGGGCGAGGTCTCCGGCCCGGTGCTCGCGCAGGTGGCTGAGCACGGCCCTGATCTGCTGCAGGGAGATGCCGGTGTCCAGCAGCCGCTTGACCACCTTGAGCACCAGGATGTCGCGGAAGCCGTACAGCCGCTGCGATCCCGAGCCGGTGGCAGCCCGGACGCTGGGCTCGACCAGGCCGGTCCTGGCCCAGTAGTCGAGCTGGCGGTAGGTGATCCCGGCCGCGGTGCAGGCGGTCGGGCCGCGGTAGCCGACGTCCTCCGGCCGCGCGGCGACTTCCTCGCCGAACAGCAGCCCCTGCTCGCCAGCGTGCCGGGCAGCGGCACCGCGCGCGCGAGGTGCATGCCCGTCACCCTTGGTTACCGCCACGCCCACCTCCGGCCCGGGAGCGATATCCCCGGGTACTCGTCTCGAACGGTAGGCCGCGGGCGGTGACCTCGTCAACGATCGCCGACGGCGCGTCGCAGACGAGTAACGAGTCACGAAAAAATAGCATCCCCGCTGCTGACCGTGATCACACCGCAACCCCAGCCAGGACCCCGCCACAGGTCAGGTGGCGCGGCCGAAGTCCTCCGGGGAGATGGTGTCGAGGAACTCACGGAACTTCTCGACTTCATCTTCCTGCTCATCGGGGATCGCGATCCCGGCCTCGTCCAGGATGTCGTCGCTGGCGAAGATCGTCGCCCCGGTTCGCAGCGCCAGCGCGATCGAGTCGGACGGCCGGGCGCTGACCTCCTTGCCGTTGGAGAAGACCAGGTCGGCGTAGAAGATCCCGTCCCGCAACTCGGTGATGTTGACCTTCCGCAATTGCACATCGAGGGCCGCGAGCACATCCCTGAGCAGGTCATGAGTAAGCGGCCGGGCGGGCACCAGGCCCTGCTGGGCGTAGGCGATCGCGGTTGCCTCCATCGGGCCGATCCAGATCGGCAGGTACCTCTCCCCCTGCGTCTCCTTCAGCAGGACGATGGGCTGGTTCGTGGGCATCTCAACGCGAACGCCAACGACCTCCATCTGCCTCACGGCGGCTCCGTCCCTCAAAGGCGCCTCGGCGCGCTGCCTGTACTTCTGGACCCTGCTTAAAGGCAATCCCTTTGTCAACGTACACCCGCTATCGGGGAGCACCGGCCCGCACCCTGGCGCGGCGTCAGGCGCTCGCGCCGCCGAATTCGCGGCTGCGCCGCGGCCCGCCGCCCGTCCCGGCCGCGGGAAACCCGGCCGGCTCCCCGCTGTAGCCACCCGGCCCGTCCGGCTGCCCGGGCGCCGGGCCGGCGCCAGCCTCCTGGCTGCCCAGCAGCGCCTCCGGCAGCCCGTCCCCGGCGAACCCGGCCTCGGCCAGGTCCGCCTCCAGCAGCGCCCGGTGCAGCCGCAGCGACAGGGCCGCGATCTCCCTGGCGGTCTGCCCGGCCTGCTGCCTGGCCGCGGGGTTGCGCTGGCGCAGCGTCGGCGCCACCACTTGCTCGATCAGCGAGGTCTCGCGCTCCACCGCGGCCCGGACCGCGCGCAGGTGCCGTGCCTGCACCCCGTACCCGGCCAGTGCCGCCACCGTGCGGGCGATCTCCAGCGCGTCCGGCCCGTACTGCCGGCCGGCCCGCCGCACCAGGCCGTAGCTCTCCAGCTCGGCCAGCTGGCCGTCATCGATGCCGGCCGCCTCGGTCAGCTCGCGCCGCGACAGCATGGCCGGGCTCCGGCCGGCCGGCCGGAGCCTTTCCTTGATCACCCGCAGCGGCAGGTACTGGTCGCGCTGGGCGGTCAGGATGTACCGCAGCCGCTGCACGTCGGCCGGGCCGAACCGGCGGTAACCCGACGGCGACCTGGCGGGCTCGATCAGCCCCTCGGCCTCGAGGAACCGGATCTTGGAAACGCTGATGTCCGGGAATTCAGCGCGGAGCTGGCCGAGCACCTCGCCGATTCCGAACCAGGACCGGGCGGGCTGAGCGTTCATCCCCAGACCTGCGCACCCCCGCCTTGCTCAGCGGCCGATCGCGGGCCCAGCAGGAACACCAGCCGGAACTTGCCCACCTGCACCTCGTCGCCGCTATTCAGGTCGGTTTCCTCGATCCGCTCCCGGTTCACATAGGTCCCGTTGAGGCTGCCCACGTCGCGCACGGTAAACCGGCCGCCTTGCCGGTAGAACTCGGCGTGCCGCCGGGACACGGTCACGTCGTCGAGGAAGATGTCGCTCTCGGGGTGCCTGCCGACCAGCGTCAGGTCGCTGTCGAGCAGGAACCTGCTGCCCGCGTTCGGCCCGCGCTTGACCACCAGCAGCGCCGTGCCGGGCGGCAGCGCGTCCAGGGTGGCGGCATCGGCGAGCGACTCGTCACCGTACTCGCCCTCGGCGAGGTCGGTGCCGCCCAGCGAGATCGTGGAGGTGGTATCGGGCCCGTGCTCGGCGAAACCGTGCGTCAGCGGCGTCCCGCACTGCGAGCAGAACCGGGCGCTCTCGGCGTTCTCCTGACCGCATCGGGTGCAGTAGACGCTGGGCATTTGCCTGCCTAGCCTTCCCTCCGTAGCCGATGCGAGCTGGGCAGTCGCCAGGCCCGCCTGGGTGCCTGCGGGCGAGTGCTCAGGTTGTGCGCTCCAAGGTACCCGCGCGGCGGCGCGGCGGTCCATGCGCCACACACGGCGGAGGTGGCCTGGCGTCCGCCCCCCGGCCGGGGCAGCGGGGCCCGAGCCCGCCATGCCCCGCGCGGCACCATCGGACCGCGCGGCACCGACCGGCGCGCTCCGCCGACGCCTCCGCCACATCTGGCTGTACCTCCGGGGGGAAAGCTGCACCAACAACGACGGCGATTGTCTCATGCCCGGGGTGGTCCGCGCCGGCCACTCATGCAGCTCAGCGGCCGGCCTTCTCGGCCACGGCGGCCCATTTGTCCAGCAGTGCCTGGGCAGCGTCACTGTCAGCAGCCTCCGCCCACAGGTGCGTGACCGCGTCGGAGGGGTCGGGAAGCACCAGCACCCAGCCGCCGTCCGGCTCCACCACCCGGACCCCGTCGGTGGTGTCCAGGGTCTGGTCACCGGCCGCCTCGACCACCGTGCGCATGACGCTGCCCTTGGCCGCCCACGGCGTCGGTATGGACCGCTTGAGCAGGTGCGCGGCCGGGATCCTGGTGTCGATCTGGCTCAGCGTCAGCCTGGTCCGCGCGACCAGCCCGAGCAGCCGGGCGAAGGCCGCGATGCCGTCGATGGACCGGGAGAACTCCGGCACCACGAACCCGCCGCGGCCGTCGGCGGCGAAGATGACGTCGTCCCCCGCGGTCGCCTCGTACAGGGCGTGCAGCGAGGTGGAGGTCCAGCGGACCTCGACCGAGTGGAACTTCGACACCCGCTCGGCCACCCTGGTGGTGGTCACCGGCAGCGCGACCTGGCCAGACCGGCGCTCGGCCGCGATCAGGTCCAGCACCACCAGCAGCGCCCGGTCGTCGCTGACCATCGCGCCCTTGTCGTCGACCAGCGTGATCCGCTCGCCCACCGGGTCGAACCGGACGCCGAACGCGGCCCTGGAGGAGGACACCAGCTCGGCCAGCCGGTGCATGTCGGCCCGGGTCTGCGCGAGCGACTGGGTCGGCGACGCCTCGTCCAGCCGGTTGTTGACGGTGAGCACGTCGACCCCGACCCGGCCGAGCAGCACCGGCAGCACCAGCGAGGCGGTACCGCCGGCGCAGTCCGCGACCACCTTCAGCCCGGCCCCGCGCACCCCGTTCATGTCGACGCTGTGCAGCAGGTCGCCGGTGTAGGCCTCGACCACCCGCGGCGGGTAGGTCAGCTCGGCGATCTCGCCGGGGAACGCCCGCCGGTACTCCTGCCGGGAGAACACCCGCTCCAGCCTGCGCTGCGCCGCCTGGGACAGGTCCGCGCCGTCGGAGTCGAGGAAGATCATGTCGATGGACTGCGGGTCGCCCGGGGTGGTCCGCAGCGCTATCCCGCCGCTGCAGTCCCCGCGCGCGGTCTCGTACCTGGCCACCGGGAGCGGCTGGGCTTCCAGGTCGATCACGTTGATGGCGCTGGCGTTGAGCGCGGCGTGCACCGCCCGCTTCAGCGTCCTGGCCGCCCTGGACACGTCCCTGGAGGTGGAGACCGCCGCGCCCTTCTTCAGCGTGGTCGCGTACGCGCTGGCCAGCCGGACGCACAGCTCGGGCGTGATCTCGACGTTGATCAGCCCGGACACGCCGCGCGGCCCGAACAGGGTGCGCTGGCCGCGCGACTCCCAGATCACGCTGGTGTTGACCATGGCGCCGGCCTCGATGGTCTTGAACGGGTATACCTTCACGCCGGCCGACAGGTAAGCCTCGGGCTCGATCACGCACTCGTCCCCGACGACGGACCCTTCCTCGATCCTGGCGCCGGTCATCACGTCGGTGTTCTTGCCGATCACGCAGCCGCGCAGGGTCGAGCCCGTGCCCACGTAGACGTTGTTGTGCACCACCGCGCGGTGCAGGAACGCGCCTTCCTTCACCACCACGTTGCTGCCCACGACGGTGTACTCGCGCAGCTGCGCGCCCGCCTCGATCTTGGCGTAGTCGCCGACGCACAGCGGCCCGGTCAAGATCGCGTCCGGGTCGACTTCGGCGCCCTCGGCGACCCATATCCCCTCAGACACCTCAAACCCGTCGATATCGGCCTCGACCCGGCCCGAGAGCACGTCCGCCTGGGCCTTGAGGTAGCTGTCGTGGGTGCCGACGTCCTCCCAGTAGCCGTCGGCGATCCAGCCGTACAGCGGCGCGCCGCGCTCCAGCAGCCGCGGGAAGATGTCGCCGGACCAGTCGGCCGGCTCGCCGGCCGGGAACTCGCTGAGCACCTCGGGCTCCATCACGTAGATCCCGGTGTTGACGGTGTCCGAGAACACCTGCCCCCAGGTGGGCTTCTCCAGGAAGCGCTGGATCCGGCCGTCCTCGTCCACGATGATGATGCCGAATTCCAGCGGATCGGGCACCCTGGTCAGGCCGACGGTGACCAGCGCGCCGTTGTCCTTGTGGAACCGGATCAGCTCAGACAGGTCGATATCGGTCAGCGCGTCGCCGGAGATCACCAGGAACGGCTCGTCCCGCAGCGCGTCCTCGGCGTTCTTCACGCTGCCTGCCGTGCCCAGCGGGGCGTCCTCGGTGGCGTACTGCAGGCTCATGCCGAAGTCCTCGCCGTCACCGAAGTAGTTGCGCACCATCGAGGCGAGGAACTGGACGGTCACCACGGTGTCGCTCAGGCCGTGCCGCCGCAGCAGCCGCAGCACGTGCTCCATGATCGGCTTGTTGGCCACTGGCAGCAGCGGCTTGGGCTGATTTGCGGTCATCGGGCGCAGCCGCGTGCCTTCTCCCCCTGCCATCAGGACAGCCTTCACCCTATGAATCCTCCCTGGATTCCCTGATCAGGGCGCGCGCCTGCTTGATGTAGAGCAGGGCGGCACACCAGTACAATGCACTTCCCCAGATCACCATGGCCCAACCGGCGATCCTCATCACGTCACCCACCGTGCCCTGGTGATCACCGAGAAACAGCAGCGGGAACGCGTACAGCAGGCAGAGCGTCGCGGCCTTGCCGGCGAAGCTGACCTGCAGCGGCTCCCAGCCCCTGGCCCGCAGCGCCAGCAGCACCACGCCCAGCAGCAGCTCGCGGGCCGCCAGCAGCGCGACCAGCCACCACCCGATGATCGACCGGATGGCCAGTGACACGATCGTGGCCACGATGTACAGCCGGTCCGCGGCCGGGTCGAGCGCCTGGCCGAGCTTGGTGGTCTGGCCGAGCGCCCTGGCTATCTTCCCGTCCAGCCAGTCCGACAGCCCGGCCGCGATCAGCAGCCCGACCGCCCAGGCGTCCCCGGCCTGGCTCCGCACCCCGAGCACCAGCCAGAGGAAGACCGGCACGCCGGCCAGCCGGGCCACGCTGATGGCGTTCGGGATGGTGAGGATCCGGCCGTCGGCTCCGCCCGGGTCCTCACCGGTCGCGGCCGAGGCCGGCCCGCCCTGCTGCACGCTCATGGCCCTCGTCCCGCCTAGCCGGCCTGCCAGAGGGTGGCGATGCCCTGCCCGACGCCGATGCACATGGCGGCGGCGCCCCTCCCGGCGCCGCGCCGCCTGAGCTCGTGCAGCAGCGTGGTGGTGATCCGCGCGCCGCTGCAGCCCAGCGGGTGCCCGATGGCGATCGCGCCGCCGTTGACGTTGACCCGCTCCGGGTCGAGCTTCAGCTCGTCGGTGACCGCGACCGCCTGCGCGGCGAACGCCTCGTTGACCTCGATCAGGTCCAGGTCGCCGGCCTCCCAGCCGGCCCGGCGCATCGCCATGGACAGGGCCGGCACCGGGCCGATGCCCATGTAGTCGGGGTGGACCCCGGCCGCCGCGGTGCCGCCGTACCTGGCCAGCGGCGCGGCGCCCGCGGCGCTGGCCGCCCGCTCGGACATCAGCAGCAGGCCGGCCGCGCCGTCGTTGAGCGGGGAAGAGTTGCCGCCGGTCACGGTGCCGTCCGGGCGGAAGGCGGGGGCACGGGCGGCCAGGTCGGCCAGGGTCAGGTCCGGCCGGATCCCCTCGTCCTCGGTGGCCTCGCCGCCGGCCGGCCGCGGCACCGGGATGATCTCGCCTGCGAACCGGCCCGCGGCCCGGGCGCTGCCCGCCTTCTGGTGGCTGGCCAGCGCGAACTCGTCCTGGCGCTGCCTGCTCACCTGATAGCGGCCGGCCACCTTCTCCGCGGTCTCGCCCAGGCTGACCGGCGGGTAGAGCTCGGTCATCAGCGGGCTGACCAGCCGCCAGCCCAGCCGGGTGTCGGCCAGCCCGGCCTCGCGCGGGAACGGGCCATCGGCGCGGGGCAGCACGAACGGCGCCCTGGTCATCGACTCGGTCCCGCCGGCCAGGCAGATGTCGGCCTCGCCCGCCGCGATCGCCCGGGCGGCCGCGCTGATCGCCTCCATCCCCGACCCGCACAGCCGGTTGACGGTGGCGCCGGGCACCTGCACCGGCAGCCCGGCGAGCAGCACGCCCATCCGGGCCAGGTTCCTGTTGTCCTCGCCGGCCTGGTTCGCCGCGCCCCAGTAGACGTCGTCGATCGCGGCCGGGTCGAGCCAGGGGTTACGGGCCAGCAGCGCCTTGATCACCTCAGCGGTCAGGTGGTCTGGCCGCACCCCGGCCAGCATTCCCTTGATCTTGCCTACCGGCGTCCTGCACGCGTCCAGCGCGAAAACCGCGTTCATCCCGACCTCCAGCCGCCTGCGATGAGGTTACCCGGCACGTGCCTCGATATAGCCGGTGAGCGTGCCCAGCGTGGCCAGCGCGTCGAGGTTGAGGTCCTGCGCGGCGATGTCCACCCCGAACCGGTCCCTGACCCGGCGCAGCAGCAGGGTTCCCGACAGCGAGCCGAGCCCGGCGCCCGGTCCGAGCAGCGGGGCCGCGGCCGGCAGTGCCAGCAGCTCTGGCCGGCCGGTCACCTCGGCCAGGATCTGCCGCAGCTGGCCGATGACCGGCCCGGCGCCAGGGCCGGCGCTCACCGCTCCCCCGGCCCGGCCGCCCAGCCGGGCAGCGGCGGCAGCGGCAGGCCGGCCAGCTGCCTGCTGAACAGCGCTGACGTGCTGCCCTGCCCGCCCTGGCCGCCCGGGGCGCTGACCTCGGCGGCCCGCAGGCCCGCGCCGGCCAGCGCCAGCCGCAACGGCACGTTGCGCTCGCTGAGCCGGCACGGCACCGTGAGCCGCTGCGCGCCCTCGCCCGCCGCGGCCAGGGCCAGCCAGGCCAGCAGCGCGTCGATAACGCCCCGGCCGATCGCCCGGCACGACATCATCAGCAGCGACGCGGTCCACTGGCTGGCGGTGGTGTCCAGCACGCAGCCGCCGACGATGCCGTCGTCGCCGAACCGGTCCGCCAGCGTGACGGCCAGCACCCGGCGGCCGTCCTGCCCGCTGGCCAGCGCGCCGAACTCCGCCTCGCTGACCTGCTCGCCGGTCGAGTTGAACTGGTGGGTGCGGACCGACAGCTCGTGCAGCCTGGCCGCGTCGGGCGGCCCGGCGGGCCTGATGACCACCCGGGTCTGGCAGTACCGCAGGAATTCCTCCCGCGACCCGCCGAACGCCGCCTCCTCCTGCTGCCGGACCCGGCGCTGGGCGTACATGGCGCCGCGCTGGCGCGCCTCGGCGGTGACGACCGCCGGGCCGAACTCGGGCCAGCCGGGAGCGTCGGCCATGTCCTCGGGCGACAGCACCAGCAGCTCAGGCAGCGCGAAGGCGACCTCGGCCCGCTCGTACGCCTCGTCGTCGACGAACGCCACGGCGTCGGTGCCCAGGGCGAGGTCCGCGGCGATCTGGGCGATCGCGTCCGACTTGCGGCCCCACCCGCACTCGGCGGCGGCGAACTGATGGCCGGCCGCCGCGGCCGCGTGCTCGGCGGCCTCGGGCGGGTTCCTGGTGGCGATGGCGTGGATGATGCCGCGGCGGCTGAGCGTGTCCAGCACGGCCAACATCGCCGGGTCGGCGGGCGGCGGCTGGCCGGGTGACTCCAGGTAGACCCCGGTCAGCAGGGTGTTGTCGAGGTCCCAGATCACGCACTTGATCATGACGCGGTGCCGTCCTGCCCGGCGGGCGCCCTGCGCTCCATGGTCAGGTGCGCCGCCTCGAAGCCGAATTTCCGGTAGAGCATCCGCATGCCGAGGTTGGCGGCGTGCACCTTGCCGGTCAGCTGCCGCAGGCCGGCCTGGTCGGCCGCGGCCACCACCGCAGCGAGCAGCAGTTCCCCGACCTGGCCGCGGTCGGGGGTGTCCGCGGCGGCCAGCGACCTGAAGTTGCCGTACCGCTCGCCGGTCAGCGAGTTGGTGCGGGCCGACATCCAGGCCCAGCCCGCCACCTCGCCGCCCGGCCCGGGCCCGGCGGTGGCGACCAGGGTCACCTCGCCGGGCTTGCCGAGCGCCCCCGATACCCGCTTGCGGTGCAGCGCCGGGTCGGTGATCGCCTCGTCGCCGAACGACACCCGCGCGATGTCGATCTCGAACGCCACGATCGCGTCCAGGTCCGCGCCGGTGGCGGCGCGGACCAGGTAGCCGCCTGCCGCTGGCCCGCTCACCGGGGGCCGTCCGCCCCGGCCTGGGTGGCCGGCCGCTGGCTGGCCGGACGCCCGGCCGCGGGCCTGGCCCGCAGCGGCAGCGGCCGGAAGGTGGCGCCGCCGCACTGCGGGCAGCGGGCCGCCTGCAGGTCGGCGATCCTGGCCCACCGGCCGCCAGGACCGACCTGGTGCACCGCCCGGCAGCCGGCGCACTTGTAGGGCCGCAGGCTGACCGGCCGGTAGTCGGCGGTGTACAGCGCCCCGGCGTAGCTGCCGCTGACCGACGGCCGGGCCGCCGCCGTGCTGCGCAGGTGGTACAGGTGGCTGGTGCCGGCCAGGATCCCGGCGCCGAGGTAGCTGTTGAACCCGGGCGTCACCGACCTGATCGCCAGGCCCATCCCGGCGATCAGCTGCTGGGTGCGCAGCGTCTCATCGGGCCGGCGCGCGCCGAAGGAGAAGAAGACGTGCTGGCCGGGCTCGGGCGCCAGCGCGGCAACCGCGCGGGACAGGAACAGCTCCGCGCCCGCGACCGTGTACGGCGGGTCGGTGCAGGCCACCTCGAAGCCCGCCCGCAGCCCGGCGGGCAGCGGCTCGCGCAGGTCGTGCTCGATGAACTCGGCCGCGATCCCGGTGCCGGCCGTCTGCCCGGCCGCCCAGGCCAGCACCGCCGGGTCGGTGTCCACGACCGCGAGCCTGCTGATCCCGGCGGCCGCGCCGAGCAGCGCGGCGAACCTCGCGATCGCCACCGACACCAGGTCGTCGTCGCCGAGCAGGATGATCCGCTTGCCGTGCAGCGCGCCAGCCTGGTGCATCCGCAGCACCCGGTGGATCTTGGTGGCGACGGTGCAGTGGGTCTGGTCCAGCTCGGTCCTGGCCGCTGGCGCGCCGTCGGCCGCCGCGGTGAGCTCGGCGGCCAGGCCGGCCAGCTCCGCGGGCACGGCCAGGCCGCTGCCGGCGCAGGCCGGGCAGGCACCGGACAGGTCGGCGCGCACCGGGCCGAGCAGCGCCCTGCTGGCCGGGCTGAGCCGGACCGGGCTGCCCGGCTCCAGCACGCCCCGGCTGCGCAGCTCGTTGCAGACCGCGGCGACGATCGGCACCGGCAGCTCGGCGGCGCGGGCCAGCTCGCGCACGGCGGCGGGCTCGCCGCCTGCGGCCGCCCGCAGCACGTCCCTTACCCCCGACTCCCCTTCGGCCAGGCCCACGGCGCCGGCGACATCGGCTATGACTGCGTCAAGATCCATCGATAACGCCTCTGGTCGTCGCCTCTGGCGGCAGCGGGCAAACCGGGCTGATCAGCGCGCGTACGGTATCCTCCCACATCATGCCTGGCAGCCAGCCGCCACGCGGGCCGGCCACGTCGCCGGACGCCTCCAGGCAACCAGACCCCGTGCCAGACGAGCCCCTGCCCGCTGACGGCGGGCCTGAGGATGACGTGCCGAAAATCGTGCCGAAAATACTGTATGCGGTCGACGCGCGGCTGACTCCCGCGTCCCCGGCCGGTGACGTCACCGAGCTGGCCAGGCTGGCCGCCGCCGCGGTGACGGCCGGATCGGGCAACGTGCTGGCCGCCAGTCACGTCACCTTCCCCAACGGGGCGGTCACCCTGGTGCTGATCCTGGCCGAGTCGCACCTGAGCATCCACACCTGGCCGGAGGAAGAGCTGATCGCCGTCGACCTGTTCAGCTGTGGCGCCATCGACGGCGACACCGTGCTGGCGGAGCTGAGCCGCCTGCTCCGGCTGGAGGACACGCGGGTCAGGCAGCTGCGCCGGGGCCCGGACGGCCCGCCGCGGGTCAGCTAGCCACCCGGCGGCCCGGCGGGCACCGACAGGGACAGGCCGAACCAGCCCCGCTCGTCGGTCCACCAGGACCGCATCGCGAAGCCGGCGGCGGCCAGCTCGGCCGCGACGCCGTCACGGCGGAACTTGGCTGACACCTCGGTGCGCATCTCCTCCCCGGCCGCGAAGCTGACCTCGAGCCCGATCCCGGGCAGCCGGACGTGCTGCTGGGAGGCCGCGCGCAGCCGCATCTCGATCCACTCGGCGTCCGGGTCCCAGCGCGCCACGTGGTCGAACGCGTCCGGGTCGAAGTCCGCGCCGAGCTCGGCGTTGAGCACCGAAAGGATATTTTTGTTGAACGCCGCGGTGACCCCGGCGCTGTCGTCATAGGCGTTGACCAGCACCGCGGGATCCTTGACCAGGTCGGTTCCGAGCAGCAGCGCGTCGCCGGGCGCCAGCCTGGCACGCAGCGCGGCGAGGAAGGCGGCGCGCTGGCCGGGCACCAGGTTGCCGATCGTGCTGCCGAGGAAGGCCACCAGCCGCCTGCCGCCGGCCGCGGGCAGGCCCAGGTGCTCCTCGAAATCGGAGACGACCGCCTGCACCGACAGCCCCGGGTACTCGGCGAGCGCCCGCCGGGCCCCGGCGACCAGGGCCGACTCGCTGACGTCGACGGGCACGTAGCTGCGCAGCGTGCCCGCCGCGCGCAGCGCGTCCAGCAGCAGCCGGGTCTTGTCGGCCGCGCCAGAGCCCAGCTCGACCAGCGTGTCGGCCTGGCTCTCGGCGGCGATCTGGCCGGCCCGCTCGCGCAGGATGGACCGCTCGGAGCTGGTCGGGTAGTACTCATCCAGCCGGGTGATCTTGTCGAACAGCTCGCTGCCCCGCTCGTCGTAGAACCACTTCGGCGGCAGCGACTTGGGCGTCGCGGTCAGCCCGGCCCTGGCGTCGTCGCGCAGCGAGCGGGCCAGGAACCCCCCGGGCAGGCAGCGCTGGACGGTCAGCCCGGCCGGCCGGCCGGCACCGGCCCGCGGCGCGCCTGGCCCGGCGGCGAGCGGGGTCACGGTCACCGACCCGGCGGTGGCCTGCAGCACGCTGCCGTCGGGCACCTGGGTCCAGCCGGGCTGCTCGCTGCCCGGCTCGGAGGCCACCACGACGCCGTCGGGGCCGGCCAGGTAGCAGAGCGTGTCCCCGGCCGCGGTGGCGGCGATCGTCTCGCCGTCGGTGAGCAGCAGGTTGAACCGGCCGGGCACCTGCGCGGCGGTGAGCTGGCTGATGGTGGCCGCGAGCGCGTCGCCGGGCGGCGCGCCGCCTTGCAGCTGGCGCAGCACCAGCGCCCAGATCACCGCGGAGTCGCAGCGCGCCTCCAGGCTGAGCAGGTCAGCGGGCGGCAGTCCGGCGGCGACCTCGGCCATGGCCTGCGGCCACCCGGGCACGGCCCCGTTGTGGCTGAACAGCCACCGCCCGGCCCGGTAGGGCGCGGCGGCGGCCTCGCCCGGCTCGGTGCCGTCGGTCGCGGACCTGACCGCGGCGAGCACCGCCCGGCTGGTGGTCACCCTGGCCAGGTCGGCGAAGGACGGGTCGGACCAGATCGGCGCGGCCCGCCGGTACCGGGCCGGGACCGGGTCGCCGTCGGCGTACCAGCCGACGCCGAAGCCGTCCGCGTTCACCGTGCCGTGCCGCTGCTGCCGCGGCGCCCACGCCTGGGCCTGCAGGCCGTGCGGCGGGTCGATGAGCAGCGAGCGCAGGCTGACCGGTTCCCCGACATAGGCGAGATGACGGCACATCAGGCCAGCCCCCCGTCGCGCGTGGTCCGCAGCCCGGCGAAGATCTGCCGCCGCACCGGGAAGTCCCAGTTCCTGAAGGTGCCCCGGCTCGCCACCGGGTCGGCGGCGAACGAGCCGCCGCGCAGCACCTTGTAGCCGGGGCCGAAGAACACCTGCGAGTACTCCCGGTAGGGCCAGGCCCTGAACCCGGGGTAGGGGCGGAAGTCGCTGCTGGTCCACTCCCACACGTCGCCCATCAGCTGGCGGGCGCCGCACGGGGCCGCGCCGGCCGGGTAGCTGCCGGCCGGGGCGGGCTGCAGGTGCCGCTGGCCGAGGTTCGCCAGTTCCGGCGCCGGGTCGGCGTCGCCCCACGGGTAGCGCGCCGACCGGCCGGCCACCGGGTCGAACCGGGCGGCCTTCTCCCACTCGGCCTCGGTCGGCAGCCGGCGGCCCGCCCAGCGGGCGAACGCGTCCGCCTCATACCAGCAGACGTGCATGACCGGCTCGGCCGGCGGCACCGGCTCGGTGACGCCGAACCGGCGCCGCAGCCACTGGCCGCCGTCGCGCTGCCAGAATCCGGGCGCGGTCAGCCCGGCCCGCTGCCGGTGCTCCCAGCCTGCCGGGCTCCACCACCGCTCGTCGTCATAGCCGCCGTCAGCGATGAACTCGGCGTAGCGCGCGTTGCTGACCGGGGTGGTGTCGATGAAGAACGCGCCCACCTCGACCTGGTGCGCTGGCCGCTCGTTGTCCAGCGCCCACGGCTCGGTGGACGTGCCCATCAGGAACGGCCCGGCCGGCACCTCGACCTCGGCGGGCAGCGTGAGCGCGTCGGCGGGCAGCGGTCCAGGCGGCGGCGCGGCCAGTACCGGCGCGCCGGTCCTGAGCTGATGAGTGGCCAGCATGGTCTCATCATGCTGGTGTTCGTGCTGGGCGATCATGCCGAACACGAAACCATCCGCCACCAGTGGCTTTGTCGTGAAACTGGCCTGGCTGACCAGGTCGATCACCCGGCCGCGCACCTCGCTGGCGTAGGCGCGGGCCTGCGCCGGGGGCAGCAGCGGCAGGGTCGGCCGGTCGGCCCTCGGGTGCTCGAAGGCGTCGTAGAGCGGGTCGATTTCCGGGTGCATCGGGTCCCGCCCGCCGACCCCGCGCAGCAGCCAGAGCTCCTCCTGGTTGGCGATGTGCGCCAGGTCCCAGACCAGCGGTGACATCAGCGGCGAGTGCTGGCGGATCAGGTCGTTCTCGTCCACGCAGTCGGTCAGGCCGGCGGTGCGCTGCCGGGCCGCGGTGAGCAGGCTGGTGATCCTGCCCCGTAGGTCGTCGGTGTGCACGGTCATCTGATCTCCTCCAGCATGTCGTCGGCTGGGCAGCGCCCGCGGGAGATGTACCGGTCGGCGAACGATGTCAGCGCGTGCCGGATCGGCGCGGGCGTCCCGGCCCGGCTCAGCGCCGACTCGGCGGCCTCGAAGCAGGCCTGCCCGGCCCGGGCGAGCACCGGGTCGGCCGGGCCGAGCCTGGCCGCGTCCGGCCACGGGCTGCTGCCCTCGCGCAGGCACCGGCCATGCCACACCTGCTCGGCCGCGGCCATCGCCGTATCGGCGGCCACCGGGTCGTCGGCCAGGGCGGCGACCAGGGCGGCGGGCACGATCCAGCCGTCGGCAGGCTGGGCGTCGATGACCCGCACCTCCAGGTGGCCCTGCGGGCGGACCGGCGGGAACAGGGTGGACAGGTGATAGTCGAGGTCGGCCCCGGTCGGGCGGCGCTCGCCGCCGCCGCGCAGCCAGTCGCGGAAGGTCATGCCGGCCGGCGCGGTCCAGTGCCGCGAGCCGTCCCTGCGCACGCACATGACCTTGGCGTCCAGTGCGTACCTGGCCCACTCGCCGCGCGGGTCGAGGCGGTCGGGGTCAGCGCCGGGCCGGCCCGCCGCGGCCGGCTCGGCGCCGGCCGGCGCGCGGGTCCTGGTCGGGTCCAGCCGGGCCCACACCAGCTGCCTGGTGCTCTTCCAGCCGGTCGGCCGGCCGGCCCGCAGCGGAGAGTTGGCGAAGGTCGCGACCAGGATCGGCCCGATCGCGTGCAGCAGCCGCCAGCGGTAGCGGTACCCGGCCTGGCCCTGGCGGTCCTGGCCCGCGTCCACGCAGACCTGTACCGACGCGGTGCTGCACATCATGAGCCGGCCCCAGTGCCCGCCGCGGTCGAAGAATGCCTCCATCGCCGCGTAGCGCGGCAGGTCGAGGACGCGGCTGGGCGGCCGGTAGGGATCGATGCCGTGGCCGACGAGGGTCAGCCCGGCGGGGCGGAGCGCTGCGCGCATCGCGGCCAGGTCGCGGCACGCGGCGGCGACGCAGTCACCCACGGCGGCCGGAGCGGAGCTGAGCTCCACCTGGCCGCCGGGCTCGACCGTGAGCCTGCCGTTACCCGGAAGGCTTCCCGGTGTGTCGAAGGGGGCGAGATGCTGACGGACGTCATCGTGTGAGACTGGCTGAACTGGGTCAATCCGGTCGCAGACCAGCCATTCGAGCTCAACTCCGAGCGCACCGGGTGGCCCGGTCTTGAAGCAGATGCCGTGCACGCGATGCTCGGCATCCCGCTCCGAAAGCGGCGGGGCGGGATCGTCCTCACGCGCACCCAGATGCATCATGGGATTCCCCATTGGTGTCCTGCAGGTCCGGGCACAAACGTTGCCAACGAGCCGGCGGGCACTGGCATTCCCGGGCCGGCCAGGCGGCGGCGGCATTCCAGGAACGGGAGGTCAGGGTGGCCCGGCATGAGGTAGACGTGATCGTCATCGGGATGGGCCCGGGTGGTGAGGAGGCCGCCGGGCGGCTCGCCGAGGCGGGGCTTGAGGTGGCCGGGGTAGAGGAGCGCCTGGTCGGCGGCGAGTGCCCGTACTGGGGCTGCGTGCCGTCGAAGATGATGATCCGGGCGGCGGACCTGCTGGCCGAGGGCCGCCGGATTCCCGGCATGTCCGGCACCTCGGACATCACCCCGGACTGGGCGCCGGTGGCCGGCCGGATCAGGTCCGAGGCCACCGACAACTGGGACGACACGGCGGCGGCCGACCGGTTCACCGGCAAGGGCGGGCGGCTGTTCCGCGGCCACGGCCAGATCACCGGGCCCGGCGAGGTGACCGTGGGCGATGACGTGCTGACCGCCAGGCGCGGGATCGTCATCGGCACCGGGACCGCGCCGGTGATCCCGCCGGTGCCCGGCCTGGCGGGCACGCCGTACTGGACCAACCGGGAGGCGATCGAGGCCGGTCAGGTGCCTGACTCGCTGATCGTCCTCGGCGGCGGGGCGGTCGGGGCTGAGCTCGCCCAGGTGTTCGCCCGGTTCGGCGCGGCGGTCACGGTGGTCGAGGCGCGCGGCCAGCTGCTGCCGGCCGAGGAGCCGGAGGCGGGCGCGCTGATCGGCCAGGTGTTCGGCCGGGAGGGGATCGGCGTGCGGACCGGGGTGGCGGCCGAGTCGGTCGCCCATGACGGCAGCGCGTTCACGATCACCCTGGCCGGCGGCTCGGCGGTCTCCGCGACCGCGCTGCTCGTCGCCACCGGCCGCAGCGCTGGCCTGGCCGAGCTCGGAGTCAGCTCGATCGGGGTGGACGACAGCGGCCCGGCCCTCAGCGTGGACGGGCACATGCGGGTGCGCGAGGGAGTGTGGGCGCTGGGCGACGTGACCGGCAAGGGCGCCTACACCCACGTCTCCTTCTACCAGGCGGGCATCGTGGTGGCCGACATACTCGGCCAGCCCGGTCACGCCGCCGAGTACCACGCGGTGCCGCGGGTCACCTTCACCGACCCTGAGGTCGGGGCGGTCGGCCTGACCGAGGCCGCGGCCAGGCAGCGGGGCCTGGCCGTCCGGGTGGGCCTGACCCAGCTGCCCGCGTCGGCCAGGGGCTGGATCCACAAGGCGGGCAACGACGGCTTCATCAAGGTGGTCGAGGACGCCAGCCGCGGTGTGCTGGTGGGCGCGACCTCAGCGGGGCCCTCCGGCGGCGAGGTGCTCGGCCCGCTGGTGCTGGCCGTGCACGCGGGCGTCCCGTCCGCCCGGCTGGCAGAGATGATCTACGCCTACCCGACCTTCCACCGGGCGATCGAGGACGCGGTGCGCGACCTGCACTGACCGGGGCCGGGCCGGGGTCAGCCCCAGACGTCCCTGGCGACGCCGGCGATGAGGCGGAGCTTGGCCACCTCGTCGCCGTAGCTCAGCACGTTGCCCTCGACGGTGGAGGAGAACCCGCACTGCGGTGACAGGCACAGCTGGTCCAGCGGGACGAACCTGGCCGCCTCGTCGATCCGGCGCTTGAGCGCGTCCGGGTCCTCGAGCGCGCCGCGCTTGGTGGTGACCAGCCCGAGCACGACCATCTTGCCCTTCGGCACGAACCGGAGCGGCTCGAACCCGCCGGACCGCTCGTCGTCGTACTCCAGGAAGAAGCCGTCCACCGCCAGCTCGCTGAACAGCGCCTCGGCGACGAAGTCGTAGCCGCCCTCGGCCGCCCACGAGGACCGGAAGTTGCCCCGGCACATGTGCGTGGTCACCTTCATGCCCGCGGGCCGCCCGGCGATCGCGGCGTTCACCTGCCTGATGTAGCGCAGGTGCAGGTGCTCGGCGTCCTCGCCGCGGGCGGCGATCTCAGCCCGCTGCGCGGGGTCGTTCAGGTACGCCAGGCTGGTGTCATCCAGCTGCAGGTACCGGCAGCCCAGGCCGGCCAGCCGGCTTACCTCGTCGGCGTACGCGGCGGCCAGGTCGTGCCAGAACTCCTCGATGCCCGGGTACACCGACGGGTCGATCGCGGCGGGCCCGCCGCGGTAGTGGACCATGTTCGGCGACGGGATGGTCAGCTTCGGCAGCGCCGTGGTGACCACCGACCGCAGGTAGCCGAAGTCGTCGCCGAAGATCGTGTCGGTGATCCCGATCTTGCCGCTGACCTGGAGCGCGGCCGGGGTGAACTCGATCTTGCCGGTGGCGTTGCGGAACTTGACCGCCAGGTTGCCCGGCGCCTTGGTGATGCCGCCGAGCTGGTAGATGAAGTCCATGTGCCAGGACGCCCGCCGGAACTCGCCGTCGGTGGCCGACTGCAGTCCGGCATCCTCCTGCATGGCCACCACCGAGGCGATCGCCTCGTCCTCGGCCGCGCGCAGCGCCGCCGCGTCCATCCGGCCGGCCGCGAAGTCGTCCCTGGCGGCCAGCAGCGACCGAGGGCGGAGCAGGCTGCCGACGTGATCGGCGCGGAACGGAGGATCGGTGCGCATAGCCGACATGGTGGCCTCCGCCCGCGCGCGGGGTCAAACCGGGCGGGCCGGGACGGTCAGGCCAGGCTCGGCCGGCCCGTCCCGGTCCAGACTGGATACCATCGAAGTAGCGGCGCCAGACCGGAGGGGCCGGCCCGGCGCGGCGGGACGCGAGGTACCAGTGGACGGGGACGAGGCCAGGCTACGGGTTTCTGACGCTGACCGGGATCACGCCGCGGGCGAGCTCAGCGAGCACTTCCAGGCCGGCCGGCTGACCCAGGACGAATTCGATGAGCGGGTAGGCAAGGCCATCAGCGCGCGCACCAGGGGCGACCTGGCCGAGCTGCTGGCCGACCTGCCGGCCACCCGCCCCGCGGACGGGCTGCCCGCGGCCAGGTCAGGCCCGCCCGTAAGGAGCGGGCTGTCCTGGACCGGCCCGCTGATCGCGATGGTGGCGGTCATCGCGGCGCTCACCGCGGTCAGCGCGGCCGCGGCCGGGCACGGGTACTGGGGCCCGCCATGGCCGCTGTTCCTGATCGCGTTCTTCGTGCTCCGCGGCCGGGCCAGGGGCTGGCACGGCGGCTCGCGCTAGGCGCCACCGCGGGCTCGGAAGTTCACCGGCCCCTGGTGCCCTGCCAGGGCCGCAGCAGCGCGGGGAAGGCCCCGGGCAGCGCGACGGCGCAAGGTGCGGCCGTCAGGACACGGCAACTTTGGCGGGCGGCAGGCTGCCCTCCGCGGCGTTCCGCAGCTGGGTGAAGATGGCCAGGTCGTCGCTCTCCTCCGGGTGCCAGCGCAGGCCGACCCCGAACGGGTGCCCGGTGACCTCGGCCGCCGCCACGCTCTCGTCCTCCGCCCAGGCCACCGGGGTGAGGCCGCGGCCCAGCTTGTCCAGCGGCTGGTGGTGGCTGTCCGGCACGGTCGCGGTCGTGCCGAAGACGCGGCCGGTGATGCTGCCGGCCGCGATCCGCACGGTGCGGCCGGCCAGCAAGCCTTCCCCGGCTGACGCCGCCGGGCCACCGCCGGCCGGCCGGGCGGGCGGCGCGGGCGGCACGGGGCTGGCCAGCGGCGAGACCAGGGTGCCGCCCAGGGCGACGTTGAGCACTTGCAGGCCGCGGGAGATGGCCAGGAACGGCAGCCCCGCCTCCACCGCCGCGCGGGCCAGCGCGATCTCGAAGGTGTCCCTGGCGTGCCCGGCCAGCCCGGCCGGGTCGTCGGCGCCCAGGCCGTGCCAGCGCGGGCCGAGGTCAGACCCGCCGCTGAACATCAGCCCGTCCAGCCCGGCGATCAGCCGGGCGGCGGCGCCGGCCAGCACCGGCGGCAGCAGTACCGGCGCGGCGCCGGCCCGCTCGATCGCCCGGGCGTAGACGGCCGGCGACAGCGCGACCTCGCGCACCCGGTCCTGCCAGGCGGCGGCGGCCAGGTCGGTGGTGATGCCAATCAGCGGCCGGGGCATGCGGGGTCCTCCAACCAGGGCGCGGGGAACCAGGCGGAGCGGAACGAGAGCGCGACCTGCTAGTCACTGAGCGTGATCGTTCCCCGGTTAATCGCTAATGCGCTCGGGCTGACCTTACCAGTCAGCAAACCGCGGATTGGCGGCCCCGCCGGAAAGCGGCCAAGCGAGCTGGCCGGCTTCCCGGCGCGGGCCGGCGAACGCATTCTCGCTACGCTGCGTACTCTTCATCCGTGCTTAGCTCGAATGGGTTGTATGCAGCATCTGGCGATGCCAGACTCACGTCGTGGCCATAGCGCTTGACCGCGGCTTCCCCGAAGACCGCTCCAGCGGCAATTCCGCAGGTCAGCAGCGTCTTGGTATTGTCAGTCAGTTCACCGGGCACCGCATTGGCGAGCGCCTTTCCCCGGTCACCCCGGGTACCGGGCCCGATTCGGCCCAGCGCTCCGGATCCGCTTGGCAGCCGGCCTTGCCGCACCGCAATCCACGCGACGCAGATGATGAATTCACAAGTTGTGAAGATGATCCCCATTTCGGCCCGGCGCTGGCCCGGGAAGCGTTCCGGCAGCTGGAACGGCACGGCTCGAAAGGGATGGAATACTTCTATACTCACCTCTTCATTAAGCATCCGGAAATCCGGGCCATGTTCCCGCTCACCATGAGTGAGCACCAGCAGCGGGTGTTCGAGGCGGTGGTCCGGCTGAGCCGCTCCCTGGCCAGCCCCGATGACCTTCGCGCCTACGCCGGGCAGATTGGCCGTGATCACCGCAAATTCGGCGTTAAGGAAAAGCACTACGAGGCATTCTTCGGCGCTCTGCTGGAGACCGTGCGTTATTTCAGCGGGCCGGACTGGACGCCGCGCACGCAGGCCGCGGTGGCCGCGGCGCTGGAGCACACCGCGACGGCGATGCGCGAGGCCGCCGCGCAGGACGCGCAGCGCCAGCCGGCCTGGTGGGTCGGTGAGGTCGTCGGGCATGAGCTGCGCACCCCGAGCCTGGCCGTCCTGCGGATCCGGCCCGGCCAGCCGCTGCGGTACCGGGCCGGCCAGTACATATCCGTTCAGGTAGCGCGCTGGCCGCGGGTGTGGCGGGACTACTCCCTGGCCTGCCCGCCGCGCCCGGACGGGCTGCTCGAACTGCACGTCAGGGCGGTGCGCGGCGGCATCGTCAGCAACTGCCTCGTGCACCGCTGCCAGCCCGGCGACACCCTGCTGCTCGGCCCGGCCCGGGGTGAGATGACCGCGCCGGCCAGCCCGGCCCGCGACCTGGTCTGCCTGGCCGGCGGCAGCGGCCTGGCCCCGGTCAAGGCGATCATCCAGGATACGATCGCCGCGGCGGCTGGCGCGGCCCGGCGGCCCGCGATCACGCTGTTCTTCGGCGCCCGCCGGGCCAGCGAGCTCTACGACCTGCCCGCGCTGCGGGCGATGGCCGCGGCCTACCCGCGGCTGACCGTGATACCGGTGGTGTCGGCGGAGCCGGGCTACCCGGGCGTCACCGGGCCGCTCCCGGCCCTGGTTCGCCAGCTGCCCAGGCTCGCGGGCAGCGAGATCTACCTCTGCGGCCCGGACCCGATGGTGCGCGAGGCCTCGCTGCTGCTCGCCCGCCGCGGCGCGGCCGGGCTGGTCCATCACGACCCGCCGCGCGGCGGCATCAGCCTGCGCGGATAGCCGCCAGCCGGCTAGATTCCCGGCCGGCCCCGGCATCTCGATAGCATCGGAGCCGGGCAGCCGCGGGCCCGGGCCGCCCTTGGCCAGCAGCGGAAGGAGACCGCCATGACCGACGCACGCGGCTCCAGGCTGGGCTACGCGCCTGCCCCCGGTGACGGCCAGGACGCCCAGGGCGCCGCCCCCGCACCAGGCAGCACAGCACCAGGCAGCACAGCACCAGCCAGCACAGCACCAGCCAGCACAGCACCAGCCAGCGCCCCGCCGGCCAGCACCCCACCGGGCGGCGCGCTGAACGGTACCCTCGCGCTGGTCAACAGCGGCCTGTTCGCGGACGCGTCGAACTTCGAGCTGCGCTTCGTCGAGGACTACGACCGGATCGCGACGATCGTCAGCGCGCTCCGCACCCTCGGCCTGAAAGTGGTGCTGACCAGTGGCTCGTTCGACATCATCCACGAGGGCCACTCGATGTACCTGGAGGCCGCCCGGCGGTTCGGCGACTTCCTCATCGTCGGCCTGGACAGCGACGAGAAGATCAGCGCGCGCAAGGGCCCGCACCGGCCCGCCGTGCCCGAGCTGGAGCGGCTGCGGATGGTGACCCACCAGCGCGGGGTCGGCCTGGTCACGCTCAAGCACCTGCGGCACGAGCGGTGGAACCTGATCAAGGTGGTCCGGCCGGACGTGCTGGTCGCCACCGCGGACACCTACGCCCCCGCCCAGATCGCCGAGCTGGAAGCGCGCTACTGCGGCCGGGTCGAGGTGCTGGAACGGATGGCCACCGTCAGCACGTCCGCCCGGCTGCGCCGGATCCAGCTCGGCCTGCCCGAGCCCGACCAGCCCGAGCGGCCCGCCCAGGACGGCCGTTGAAGCAGGTTTTGCTGTACCTGCCGGTCATCCACGCCGGCTACGAGGCGTTCCTGAGCCGCCACCAGGACGCCGCGGAGATCCTGCTGCTCGGCGCCGGGTTCAGGGAGCGCTACCCGAGCCTGGCCAAGGACATCAGGGCGCTGGAGCCGGCCAGGGCAGCGCGGTACCTGCGGGCCGCTGGCTGGCGGGCCCCGGTCACCGTGGTCGAGCCGGACGGCCTGCCCGCCGCCGTCAGCGCCAGCGTGCTGGTCCTGCCGGACGAGGAGATCATGCGCGACCTCGCGGCCCGCCACCAGCTCGCGGCCGGCCGGGAGCTGATCTTCGACCGGACCTTCCTGCGCTGGGACCGGGCCTGGAGCACCGCCGAGCACCCGGTCAGCTTCGGCGCGGCGATCAGTGCCGCCGAGCTCCCCCGCGCGATGCTCGGCCTGGCCGCCGAGCTGGCCGACCGCAGCTCGGACTGGTGGCGGCAGGTCGGCGCGGTGGCCGCGCGCGGCGGCACGATCCTGGGCACCGGGTGGAACCGGCATCACCCGTCGGAATACGCGCCATACCAGGACGCGGACCCGAGGGACGGGTTCGAGCGCGGGGTGCGGGCCGACCTGTCCACCGCGATCCACGCCGAGGCCGCGGTGATCGCGCAGGCGGCCCGGGCCGGGGTCAGCCTGGAGGGCGCCGACCTGTACGTCAGCACGTTCCCGTGCCCGGCCTGCGCCCGGCTGATCGCCGAGGCCGGGTTCCGCCGCTGTTACTTCTCCCGCACCTACTCGGTGCTGGAGGGCGACCTGGTGCTGCACGCCGCCGGGGTGGAGCTGATCTGGGTCGACACCGGCGGCGCTAGCCAGGCCGGGAGCTGAACCGCATCCGGACCGGCTGGCCGTCCGCCGGGCCGGCGTCCCCGACCAGCACGTGGGCGTGCACGTGCCGGATGGTCGCGCCGGTGCGCGCGCAGTCGCCGTTGCGGATGCCCAGGCCGTAGTGGCCCAGCCGGTAGTGGTCGCGGACCAGGCCGAGCGCGGCCCAGAAGTCCTGCCGGACCGCCTCGTCCAGGTCGAGCATGTCGGTCGCGTGCTGGCCGGGCACCAGCAGCAGGTGCAGCGCGGTGCCCCGGTAGGGGAACTCGTTCGGGGTGACGCTCCAGTGCTCGGTGCGCAGCAGGATCTGCTGCCGCGGGTGCGCGGCCAGCACGTCCGGGCAGAACAGGCACCGGCCCAGTGCGTCGAGCCTGCGCATCTCGGCCAGCTGCGCGGGGGTCCGGGAGTTCTCGAAGCAGTACAGGCTCACGTCCGCGCCCGGTGATAGTCGAGGAACGAGAACGCCAGCCCGCCGCCGGGCCCGCCCGCGGCCTGGCCGGCCTGGTGGTGTTCGGCCGCGCGCAGCTCGAACCCGTCCAGGCAGCCCGCGGGCAGGTACCTGTCCCCGTCGAAGTCCTGGTGGATCCTGGTCAGGTAGATCCGGTCCACCGATCCAAGCGCCTGGCGCAGCACCGCGGCGCCGCCGATCACGAAGAACTCCTGCTGCCCCGCGGCGGCGGCCAGGTCCCGCGCCGCGGCCAGCGCGGCGGCCACCGACGGCGCGTACCTGACCGCGGCGCCGCCGGCCTGGCTGCCCGCGCCGTCACCGCCGCCGCTGGTGATCACCACCGAGGTCCGGCCGGGCAGCGGGCGGCCGAGCCTGGCCAGGATCGACTCGTGCGTGAGCCGCCCCATCACCAGCACGTGGCCCATCGTGAGCGCCTGGAACCGGCGCAGGTCGGCGGGCAGGTGCCAGGGCAGGGCGCCATCCGCGCCGATCACGTCGTTCGCGGCGGCCGCCACGATCGCCGAGGCGATCACGGCGCGACCGGGATCGCCGGGATGGCCGGGTGCGGGTCGTAGTCAGCCAGCTCGAAGTGCCCGGCCCGGAAGTCGTGGATGTCGCTGACCTGCCGCCCGGCCGCGGTCAGCGTGACCGTCGGCAGCCGCCGCGGCGGCCGCCCCAGCATGACCCGCACCGCGGCGGCCTGGTCGGCGTAGACGTGCGCGTCGGAGATGCTGTGGTAGTAGACCGCCGCGGGGATCGCGGTGAGCTGCTCCAGCATCAGCGTCAGCGCGGCGTACTGCACCATGTTGGCCGGGACGCCCACCGGCACGTCCCCGGACCGCTGGAACATGTGCAGGTGCAGGCGGCCGCCGATGACCCGGACGTGCACCCAGCCGTGGCAGGGCGCGATCGTTGTGCGCGGCGTCTTGCCGGCCCCGCGCACCTGGTACTGCGGTATCCACGGGGAGACGAAGTGGGTGCGGTCCCCCGGCAGTTCCCTGATCTGCTCGACCAGGTGCTTGAACTGGTCGAACCCGCCGCCCTCGGCGGTGGGGAACCGCTCGAACGCCGCGCCGTAGGAGCCCGGCCCGAGGTTTCCCGGCGGCAGCCCGCGCTTGGCGGTCTTCTCCGGCGTGGCCCACGCGTCCCACCAGTCACAGCCGAACTCGGCCAGCTCGTCGAGGGTGGTGGCGCCGTTGATGAAGGCGCACAGCTCGCCGACCGGCTTGCGCCAGAACGACCGGAGGCTCCGCTCGGTGATCACCGGGAAGCCGTTGGCCAGCTCGAACCGCATGACCTGCTGCATCAGCGTGTAGGCAGGCGGCCCCTGCCGGGTGGGCACCAGCTCGCCGGCCGACATGATCCGGTCCAGCAGCTGCTGGTACTGGGAATCGGGCCGGCGCTGCTCAACCGGTAGATATTCGAGCGCTGACCCCATGGCACTGCACCCTACCGCCGGGCCGGCCTGCGCGCGTCCGGTGGTCATGGCGGGGCCGTTGCCCTAGCATCCAGCCCCAGCTCATTCCTGTTTTCGCAGGTCACATCTACGCCATTAGGGGGATTTGTCCATGCATCGCATGCCCACCATCGCCGCAGGCATCGCCTTAGCCATGAGCCTGGGGGCCGGCCTCCTCGCCAGCGCGCCCGCCGTGGCCAGCACGGCCGGCCCGGCTCGACCGGCAAACCCGCCCGGGCCAGCCGTCACCGACGGGCCGGCCAGCACCGCCAGGCCGGCCAGCACCGGCGCGTTCGGGAGCTGGGCCAGCGCGCAGCACGCGGCCGGGTTCGGCCTGCGCAAGCCGGCCCGCACCTTCGGGCTGCGCCGCGGCCCGATCGTGGTCAGCCGGTGCCAGGCCGCTGGCAAGCTGTCCAGGCGGAACGTGATCGCGAGCTACGGCTCAGCCCTGCGTCGGCTGCTCGCGCTCAGCCAGAACAACTCCGGCGGCGCGTGCGGGAACTTCGGCGCGGCCAGGAAGCTCGGCCACTACCGGGTCCTGGGCCGCCGCGCCACCTTGTGGGGCGCCTGCGGCAAGCACATCGGCCCGTCCTGCTCATCCCGCAAGATCTCGCTGTTCCTGGTCTGGGCCAAGCACCGCAGGTACTACCTGGCCTCCTCGCACAACGAGCGGCGGCGCACCCTCGTCCGGTTCGCCCGCGGCCTGCGCGGCGCCTGACCGCCGGTCAGCTGGCCGGCGCCGCCCAGGTCCGGGCCGCGCCGGCCAGGTTGTCGCTCACGGCGTCCTGCCCGCCCGCCCCGCCCTGCCCGCCCGCCCGGGCCTGGCACAGCCGCAGCACGTTCGCGATGACCTGGTGGCCGGCCCCGCCGGCCGCGGTCAGGATCGACTCGGGGTGGAACTGCACGCCCCACCGCCCGGCGGCCGCATCCTCGACCGCCATCACCACCCCGTCCGCGGTCACCGCGGTCACCCGCAGGCCGCCCTTGACCTGCTCCCGGGTCGCATGCAGCGAGTGGTAGCGGCCGGCCGCGAACTCGGCGGGCAGCCCGGCCAGCAGCTCGCCGCCGAGCACCCGCACCTGGCCGGGCTTGCCGTGGGCCGGCTCGGCCAGCAGCGCCAGCTCGCCGCCGGCGTGCTCGATCATCGCCTGCATGCCCAGGCAGACACCGAACGCGGGCAGGCCGCGGCGGTCCAGCTCGGCCAGCAGCGCGGCGCAGCCGAAATCGGACGGCCGGCCCGGCCCCGGCGACAGCACGACCAGGTCAGGCCGCTCGCCGCCCTCGCCGTCCAGCACCGAGCCGGGGAACCCGGCCCGCAACGTGGTCACCGCCGCGCCCTGCTCACGGAAGTAGCCGGCCAGCGTGTGCACGAACGAGTCCTGCATGTCGACCAGCAGCACCCGCAGCCCGGCGCCAGGGAGCCCGGACTGGCCCGGCCCGGCGGGCCCGGCGGCGGACTGGCGTTCCGCGCTGGTTTCCGCCTTTCCCGGCCCCGCGGCGGCGCCGGACTCGGCGAGCGTCTCCGCCAGCGCGCGGGCTTTCAGCTGGGTCTCGCGTTCCTCGGCTGCCGGGTCGGAGTCGAACAGCAGGGTCGCGCCGGTGCGCACCGCGGCGATGCCGTCCCTGATGTGCGCGGTGCGCAGGGTGAGGCCGGTGTTCATGCCGCCGTCGAAGCCGATCATCCCGACCGCGCCGCCGTACCAGCGCCGCGGCGAGGCCTCGTGGTCCTCGATGAACTGCATCGCCCAGTTCTTCGGCGCGCCGGTCACCGTGACCGCCCACATGTGGGTGAGGAACGCGTCCAGCGCGTCGAACCCGGGCCTGAGCCGGCCTTCGACGTGGTCGACGGTGTGGATGACCCGGCTGTACATCTCGATCTGCCGCCGGCCGATCACCTTGACGCTGCCCGGAACGCAGATCCGCGACTTGTCGTTGCGGTCCACGTCGGTGCACATGGTCAGCTCGGATTCCTCCTTGGCCGAGCCGATCAGGGCGGCGATGTTGGCCGCGTCCTCCAGCGGCCCGTCGCCGCGGGCCACGGTGCCCGCGATCGGGCAGGTCTCCACCCGGTCGCCGGTGACCCGGACGTACATTTCCGGGGACGCGCCGACCAGGAACTCGCCGTCGCCGAGGTTGACGAAGAACTCATACGGCGCGGGGTTGCGCTGCCGGAGCCGCTCGTAGAACGCGGCGGGCGAGCCGCACCGGCCGTAGAACTCATGGCTGGGCACCACCTCGAACAGGTCGCCGCGGGCGAACCGCTCCCTGGCCTGCTCCACCACCCCGGCGTAGCCGCCGGGCTCCGGGTCGGCAGGCAGCGGCCCTGGCCAGGCCGGGGCGGCCGGGGCCGGCGGCCCGTGCCTGGGCAGGCCGCGGGTGCGGCCCGCGCCGGTGTCGAACTCATACCGGTAGCGCAGCGCGGTCTCCCGCTTGCGGTCCAGCACGTACAGCTCGTCGGGCAGGTGCAGCACCAGGTCCCGCTGGGCGTCCTGGCGGGCGTGCCGCTGCCGGACCGGCTCGAACTGGAACGCCAGGTCGTAGCCGAACGCGCCGTACAGGCCCAGGTGCGGGCCGGGTACCGCGAGCGCCGCGATCACCTCGCGCAGCGCGGTGAAGACGGTCGGGCGGCGGCTGCGCTGTTCCTCGGTGAACAGGCCCTCGGGCTCGGGGATGACGACGCTCACCTGGTCCTGGCTGTCCTTCGCCAGGGACGCCGTGGCCGCCCATCCCGCTGCCGCCCCGGCGGCGGCCAGCCGCAGCGCCGCGCCGATCACCGGCAGCAGCACCTGGCCGCGCTCGTTCAGCGCGGTCGCGCTGACCTGCCGGCCGCGGGCGGTCAGCTCGACGCAGGGATCGACGTAGCCCACGTGCCAGCGGCTGTACCGGCCCGGGTACTCCATCCCCGAGCTGAGCACCGCCCCGCGGCGCAGATCGACCTGGCTGGTCAGCCCGGTCAGCTCAGCGGGGTCGAACGGGGCGGCGGTCCTGGTCACCCGGACGCCGGCCGGGCTCACCAGGGTTATCTCGGCAGCTGCTGCCGGGTCCATGTTCAGCCTCTTTCACTGTCGCGGGCCCGGCCGGGTGGCGGCATGAGGAAGGCGACCGCCTGCTGCCGGGCGATCGCCTGAAGGTTCTGCGGGTACGCGGACCAGGCACCGCCTAACGGCGGCGCCACCAGCCATGAGCCAGGTTCGCGTGCATGGCCGCGAGCATAGCGCCGGCCGCCCGCCCGCGCCAGCGGCGGGCCGGCCGGGCCGCCCCGCCCCCTGCTGCCCTATCCCTGCTCGCCGGGCGGCGGGCTGGCCGGGGCGGCCGCGCCGGGCGCCACGGCGTCCCGCACCCCCGCCCCCTGCGGCGCCAGCGCCAGGTCCTCGGGCTGGCGGTGGTCGGGGGCCGGCTTGCCGGCGATCCGGTACACCTCGGCGCCGTCCACCGTCTCCCGTTCCAGCAGCAGCCCGACCAGTTCCCTCAGCTCGGGCTGATGCCCGCGCAGCAGCCCGACCGCGGTCTGCTCGGCCTCCCGCACCAGCCTGGCCACCTCCTCGTCGATGACCGCCTGGGTGGACTCGGCGAACGGCCTGCTGGACAGGCCCTGGCCGCCGCCGCCGCCGAGGAACACCGACCCGCCCTCGGGGTAGCCGACCGGCCCGAGCGCCGGCGACAGGCCGAACTCACGCACCATCCTGGTGGCCAGGTCGGTGGCGCTGGCCAGGTCGTTGCTGGCGCCGGTCGAGCCCTGGCCGAGCTCGACCAGCTCGGCGGCCCGGCCGCCGAGGCGCACCGCGAGCGACTCGGTGAGGTAGTCCTCGCCGTACAGGTGGCGCTCCACGAACGGCAGCTGCTGGGTGACGCCGAGCGCCTGCCCGGCCGGCAGGATGGTGACCTTCGCCACCGGGTCGGCGTGCGGCGACAGCGCGGCCACCAGGGCGTGCCCGGCCTCGTGGATCGCGACCGCGTGTTTCTCCTCCGGCAGCAGGACGTTCGACCCTTCCCTGCGGCCGAGCATGATCCGGTCCCTGGCGGTGTCGAAGTCGGCCGCGCTGAGTATCTCGCGGTTCTCCCTGACCGCGACGATCGCCGCCTCGTTGGCCAGGTTGGCCAGGTCCGCGCCGGAGAACCCGGGGGTGCCCCTGGCCACGACGTTCAGGTCCACGTCCGGGCTCAGCCGCTTGTCCCTGCAGTGCACGGCGAGGATCTCGGCCCGCTCTTTCAGCGTCGGCAGCGGGATGGTGACCTGGCGGTCGAACCGGCCAGGCCGCAGCAGCGCCGGGTCGAGCACCTCGGGCCGGTTGGTCGCGGCCAGCACCACGATCCCCTGGGTCATGTCGAAGCCGTCCATCTCCGACAGCAGCTGGTTGAGCGTCTGCTCGCGCTCGTCGTTGGAGACCACCGCCCCGGTCCCGGCCCGGCGCTGCCCGATGGCGTCGACCTCGTCCACGAAGATGATCGCCGGCGCGCGCTTGCGGGCCTCGCTGAACAGGTCACGGACCCGGGCGGCGCCGACCCCGACGAACATCTCCACGAAGCTGGACCCGCTGACCGAGAAGAACGGCACCCCGGCCTCGCCGGCCACCGCGCGGGCCAGCAGCGTCTTGCCGGTGCCGGGCGGGCCGACCATCAGCACCCCGCGCGGCGCCATCGCCCCGGCCCGCTGGTACCGGCCCGGGTTGCGCAGGAAGTCGACCACCTCGACGATCTCCGCCTTGGCGCCTTCGTAGCCGGCCACGTCCTCGAACTTGGTCTGCGGCTGCTCGGCGTCGAACACCTTGGCCCGGCTGCGGCCGACCCCGAGCACGCCTTGCAGGCCCGCCGCCGAGCCCCTGGCCATCCGCCGGAACAGCCAGAACAGCAAGACCAGCGGCAGCAGCAGGACCAGCCAGGACAGGATCTCGCTGCCGACGCCCGAACTCGGCGCGTCGGCGTTGATCTGGACCCCCTTGGACTGCAGCTGCGAGTTGAGCGTCGGGTTCGGCGGCCCGGGGATGACCGTGGTGTACTCCTTGCCGTTGCTGAGCTTGCCGGTGGCCGGGGTATTGCCGGTGCCCGAATCGAACTTGATGGACTTGACCTGGCCCGCGTTCACGTCCGTGATGAACTGGGAGTAGCTGAGGTTGACGTGCGGCGAGGCGTGGATGGCGGGCAGGAAGAACCACAGCAGCAGCGTCAGCCCGAGCGCGACCGGCCACAGCCAGAACCGCCAGCCAGGCGGTGGCGGCGGCGCGGTGGGCGTGGGCTTGTCCCCAGGTGGCGGCGAATTCGGCTGCTTGCTCATGGCTGTTCCCCTGACCGCTACGAGGCGTCTTACCGGGCTTAATCCGCGCTGGGCCCGATCTTGTTCCAGGTTTCAGGCTAACCTGCCGCATCCTCCTTCCCGACCAGCGCGAGGATCTTGTTGGCGCAGTCCAGCACCTCGCGCTGGGTGCCCGGCATGTCCTTGCTGGCAAACGTCTGCAGCATCTGCAGGATCCGGTCCTGGCCCTTCAGGATGTCCAGCTGCTGCCTGGCCATCTCGTGCAGGGCGATCAGCGTGTCATGGTCGGCGATCGCCCGCCGGTCGCTGGCCGCCTGCGCCCGGTTGGCGCTCACCTGCAGCGAGATCATGATCGACAGCTGCGGCAGGTTCAGGATCGTCAGCAGCAGCGGCCAGGGCACCGGGTCGAACCCGGCTACCTGGCCGAGGATCAGCCACAGGATGATGCCGCTGCTGATCCCGATGAACACGTACATCGACCCGCAGAACTGGTTGACCCCGTCAGCGATCTTGTCCAGTAGGCTGCTGCCCCGCACGTGCTGGGACAGCACCAGCCGGGGCCGGTGCAGCTCCGGCGCCTCCCGGATCTGCCTGGCCCGGTCCTTCAGGTGCTCGGCCGCCTCCGCGTTGGCCCGGACCGCCGCCGCCGAGGTGGCGAACTGCTGCGCCGGGGACCCGTCGGCGCCCGACTCCGGAGCCGGCGCCGAGGCCGGGACACTTGTGCTCATGTGACGTCATCCCCAATACCGGTTTACAGCGGACGAGCTGTACCATATCGAAACACGTCCGGCTGGCCGCCTATGTGGTGCGTATCATGACCAGTAATGAACGGTCCGGTAACGAGTCGTCACAGGATTGTGTTCTGGGCGGCGGCCTTCGCCTCGGGCCCGCTTCTTCTGGCTATTGCCTTCATCTTGCTGTGGCCGGTATCCAACGCGATCGCCGCCCACGACGTGCGCACCATCCCGGCAGCCCAGCGCCCCGAACAGCTCCGGCTGGCCTACGCGACCGCCCGCACGATGATGCTGCAGATCGGCGGCGGGATCCTGGCGTTCCTCGCCTTCGTTTACACCGCACGTAATTTCCAGCTAGCCCGCGCGGCGCACGAACTGAGCGAGCAGGGTCAGGTGACTGACCGGTACAGCAAGGCAATCGACCAGCTTGGCTCGGAAAAACCAGACATCCGCATTGGCGGGGTCTATGCCCTGGAACGTATCGCTAAAGACTCCGGCCGGGACCGGGCGGCAATAACGGAGGTGCTGACCGCCTTCATCCGCAGGACCGCCCGGCGCCGGGATGAGGATGACGGCCGCCAGGCCGAGCCCGATGTCAAGGCGGCCCTGCTGGTGATCGCCCGGTTCCAGTCCCCGGCGCCCGCTGAGCTGGATCTGCAGGGATCGGACCTGCGCGGCCTGCGGCTGACCCAGGTCCGGCTGCGCGGCGCGATCCTGACCGGTGCCGTGTTAACGGGCGCTGACCTGTCCGGAGCCGACCTGAGCGAGGCCCGCCTCGACAACGCGCAGCTCGATGGCGCCGACCTGACCGGGGCGGTGCTGGCCGGCGCCCGGCTGGCCGGCGCGAACCTGCGCGCGGCCCGGCTGGGCGCCGCCGACCTGACGGCGGCGCGCCTGGAGCGTGCCCAGCTGGCCGGCGCGTCCCTGGCCGGCGCGACGCTCACGGACGTGACGCTGGATCACGCTGACCTGACCGAGGCGCAGCTGTGCCGGTGTGCCGCCACGGCCGGGGCGAGCTTCCGCGAGACCACGCTCACCGGCGCCGACCTGTCCGGCGCCCGGCTGCCCGGGGCGGACTTCCGCGAGGCGGGCCTGTCCCGGGCACGCCTGGCCGACGCCACCATGACCGGCGCGGACTTCCGCGGAGCGGTCTTGTCCGAAGCCATCTTCGCCGGGTGCGACCTGACCGGAGTGGAGCTGACCGCGATGCCGGGCAGGAGCCTGGACCTGACCGGTGCCCGGGTGGCGCCCGGTGCCCGGCTTCCCCGTGGCTGGCAGCTGGAACCGGGCCGGCCGGTGCTGCGGCGGGCCGAGCGGGCCGCCCCGCGGCCGTCGTAGCGGCGCCGGGCCGTCGCGGCCGCGGCTGCTACCGCGCCTCGCCCAGATCCGCCAGGATCGCCGATCGCAGCGACAGGGCCCGACCTGCCTCGGGCTCGTTGTCGGCCAGCACCCCCTCCAGCACGGCCACCGCGGCCCGCTGCGCGCCGGAGGCGGCGAACGCCCGGGCCAGGTCCACCTTGACCGAACCGTCAAAGGGCAGCCTGGACACCGCGGACTGAAGCGAGACGGCGGCCGCGGCCGTGTCGTCCTCGGTGAGGTGGAGCCGGCCGATGGCCGCCAGCAGGTGGCCCACGGCGCGCCGGCTGGTGGTCGCCTCGAACAGCTTCGCCGCCGTGACGTAGTGGTCGCGGGCACGCTGCGGATGCCCGCGCTGGTAGGCGATGTTGCCCAGCAGCGTCTGCGCCCTGGCCTCGGCGCCCCGCCCCGCCTCCGCTGAGACCCGCAGCGCCCGCCACGCGTGCCGGTCGGCGAGGTCATAGTCACCGCGGGCGAACGCGCGTACCGCGTCAGCGAGCCGGTCGGCGAAGGTCGCGGGGCGGGCCGCGGCGGCCAGCCCGGTGATCCGGTGCCCGGCCAGCCGCAGCGGCCCGGACATGCGCTGGCTCTGCAGCTGGGTCCAGGGCCGGCCGGCCCGCTGGCCGGCCCGCAGCACGTAGTGGTCCTCGAAGGCGCGCAGCACCATCACCTGCACGCTGGCCACCAGCCCGAGGCGGTCGGTGACGGTGACCCGGCCGCCCGCCGCGCCGCCGGCCACCCGGGCCAGCCAGCGGCACAGCCGGGCCGGGTCGAGCTCGTAATAGCGGGACACCGCGTACACCGCGCGGACGATCAGGTCCGACAGCCACGAGTCCGCGTCGGTGACCTGGCCCTCCCCGGCCGGCCGGTCGTCTGGCGGTTGCTGACCGTGGCCGCGGCGGGCAGCCCACCATCTCGACGTGACGCACTGCAGGTAGGGAGGGTAGACGCGGACCGCCTCCGGGTCGTCCAGCCGGCCGGCTGAATAGTCAGCGGGGCTGGCCAGCACCGCGTCGACGATCATCTCGGCCGTGCCGGGCGCGGCGGGCGCGCCCGCCAGCTGGGCCGGCCTGCGCACCGCCTCGGCCGCGGCCGCCGGGCTCAGCCCGGGCAACCGGAACCAGGCACCTGGCCGCAGCTGCTCATGGTCGCGGCTGTCCGCGAGAAAGGCCCCTAGCCTGCTGTCGCGGATGATGACCAGCAGGTGCAGGCCGGCCCGCTCACGCAGGGCCGCCGCGATCTGCCCGATGAACTCCTCCCGGTAACGGCGCGGCTGGGCAGGCGCGCTGAACAGTTCCTCGGCGTGGTCGACGGCCGCGTAGGTCACCGAGCCGGGCCGGCTCGGGGCGCGCTGGCGCAGGACGTCAGCGAGGGTCATGCCCGACAGCCGGGCCGGCGCCTCCAGCGGCGCCCAGCAGGCCGCCAGCGCGAGCGTCAGCGGATTGTGCTCGAGCAGCGGAGCCGCGGCGAAGGCCGACCGCTCCGTCAGGTCACCGACCGGCAGCACGTCAGCGTGATGGCCGCGCAGCAAGTGCACGACGCCCGCGCGCACCAGGGATGTCTTTCCCGCGCCCGCCTCTCCGTGCAGTATCGTCACGCGCTTGCTGCGCCACAGCCGGGACAGGGCATGGGCCTCGGCCTCACGCCCGCAGAACGCCCGCCACGGCGAGTCCTGGAAGGAACGGAGCCCGGGGAACGGGCTGTGGCCGGCTGGACGCGTTCTCCCGTCGCTCGCCATCGCCGGCCCTCAGGCCGCCACGCGGGCCCGGGTCAGCGTGGGCAAGACCGAGGCGAGCACAGACAAACCATAGGGGAACGCTCGTGGTGCCCGAGCCCGGCCGGGCCGGCTGGTGCATCGCGACACGAGACGCCACTCCTAGATACTCGCCTGGAACCCGACCACCGGATCGGCCGGGTCCGCCTCCCCCTTCAGTACCCTGCGCAGCGCGTGCCCTAAGGCCGACGGCCCGAAGTCCTCCAGCTCAGCCAAGGCAAGGCCGGTGAGATCCGGCAGGTCAGTCTCTACGTCCGCGGCTGCCTCAGACCAGTCCTCCGCCATCGTGAACCTTCCGGCCGGTACGCGAGCTGGCGTCGTACCGAACAGGCCACCGACACCGCACTTCCCCAGCACTAATGATCGTGCCCGCAGCCGATGGCCGCAATAACCTGGCGGGCATATCTTTGGACCGGGCAGGACGGATCTTGAACCGCGGCTGCCGCATAGCGGGCCGATAGGCACGCGGTCCGCGGAACAGCTGACGTCCGTGCCCGGCAATGAAAACGAGGCGAATCGTGCCTAGAATGGCGGCGTGATGGAGCCATCGGATCCCGGCCGCCCGGCCCTGCCCATACTGGGTGATGTCCCGCCCAGAAACCTGAACTTTACCGGCCGTGAGGAGCTGCTAGCCAGGCTCGATAGCCAGGTCAGGTCCAATCCGGTGACGGCGGTGCTGCCGACAGCCCGGCCGCCCTACGCAATGTACGGCCTCGGCGGCGTTGGTAAGACACAGATTGTAACGGAGTATATCTACCGGCATGCCCGGGAATATGACATTATCTGGTGGATAACGGCTGATACTGAATTCCTGATCGAGTCGAAGCTGGCCCAGCTGGCCCAGCGCATGGGGCTGCCGCCGGCCGCGAGTCCCGACCAGGACGCCGCCGCCGCCCTTGTCGCACTGCGCCAGGGCGTCAGGACGGACCGCTGGCTGCTCGTTTTCGACAACGCGACCGAGCCGGCCGCGCTCCAGCGGTTCCTGCCCAGCGGGCCGGGGCACACGCTGATAACCTCGCTCAACCCCGGCTGGAACGACCTGGCCGAGCCGATCCTCGTCGATGTGTTCAGCGTGGCCGAGAGCGTGGACCTGCTCAAGCGTTACCTGCCGAGAATCAGCACCAGGGAGGCGGAGGAGCTGGCCGAGACGCTCGGCAACCTGCCGTTAGCGCTGGAGCAGGCCGCGGCGCTGTTGCGTCATTCCGGCATGTCCATCGGTGAATACCGGACCTATTTCGCCGAGCGGGCCAGCGAGTTGCTGCCGCATGGTACGGCCGGATACCCGCAGGGCCTGGTCGCGGCTATGGCGGTGCTGTTTACTCAGGTACGGAAAAACCTGCCCGACTCCGACACGCTGCTGAAATGCTGCGCGTTCCTCGGCCCGCAGCCGATACCGCGAGACGTTCTCTCTTATGGCCGCAGAGTAGTGTCCAGCCCGCTGAGGGAAATACTGGGCGACCCGGTCAGGTTCAGCAAAGCCATAATCGGGCTGGACAGGTATTCACTCATACAGCTGGACGAAAAGGACCGCAGGCTGCAGGTGCACCGGGTCGTGCAGGCGCTGATCCGGGAAGAGCTATCAGCGCAGGAGCAGGACCGGATCCGCGATGACGCCCAGCAGCTCCTGGCGGCGGCCACCCCGCGGGACCCGGATGAGGAGCCCGGCAGCAGCCAGCACTTCGCCGAGCTGATGCCGCACTACGCCGCGGCCGACCTGGTGGCCTCGGGCCGGCCCGAAGTCCGGCTGAGCGTCCGCGGCCTGATCAGGTATCACTACCTGAACGGCAACTTCAGGCAGGCGCAGGAGCTGGCCGAGCGGGCACGAGCACAGTGGTCAGAAGACCCGCGGACCAGTCCCGCCGATCTGCTCGCGGTCCAGCGGCACCTGGGCGCGACCCTGCGGGCCAGGGCCCGGTACCGGCAGGCCTACGACGTCAACGCGACCGCGCTGGCGGAGGCGACCCGCGTTCTCGGCGCCAATGACGGGGAAACCTTGCGGGTGCTCAACAGCCACGGAGCCGACCTGCGCGCGGCGGGCCGCTTCGCCGAGGCACGCCAGCTTGACGAGGACTCGGTGCGGCGGTGCCTGGATGCCTTCGGGCAGCAGGGCCGCCAGACCTTGTGGGCGCAGAACAACCTGGCTCTCGACTACACCCTGCTCGGGCAGTTCGAGCAGGCCCGGGACCTGGAACAGCAGGTCTACGAGATAGGCCTCGACGTGTACCGGAGCCCGGCGCATGTGTCTGTCCTCGCCTCGCGCGAGTTCCTCGGCCGCATCCTTCGCCTGCTCGGCGAGTACACCGAGGCGCGGCCGTTCGCGGCGGACGCCTACGAGGCGTGCCGCGCCAGCCTGGGATCGGGTCACCCGGTGACCCTGCGCGCTGCCCGCGACCTGGTGATCGCTACCCGGCTGACCGGCGATTACCAGAGCCTCGTCCCGTTCGGCGAGCAGGTGCTCGCCGAGCATGAGCAGGCGCACGGACGCCAGCATCCGGCCACGCTGATGACCGCCACCGCGCTGGTCAACGTCTGGCTCGAGACCGGGCACCTGGACCAGGCGATGGCGGTAGCGCAGGAAGCCCAGGTCGCCTTTCCGCGGGTGTTCGGGCACGACCATCCCTTCACCCACGGCTGCCTGATCAACCTGGCCACCGTCCGCCGGCACGGCGGCGACGCCGCATCGGCTCAGCAGCTGCACTCGGCCGCGGCTGGCCGGCTCGGCGAGCTCCTGGGGCCCGATCACTACTACGCGCTGATGGCGCAGCTCGGCTGGGCCAGCGACCTGGCCGCACTCGGCCAGCACGAGCGCGCCGCCCAGCTGGGCGAGCAGCTGACGCAGCGGCTCAGGGCCGCGCTGCCAGCTGACCACCCGACCGCGCTGGCGGCCGCCAGCAACCTGTCCGCGGACCTGGAAGCCGCCGGCCAGGCCAGCGCCGCGGCGCAACTGCGCAGCGCCACGGTCGAGCGCTTTGATCAGGTACTCGGCGAAGAACACCCGGCGGTCCAGGCGGCCAGGGAGGGTCAGCGGATCGATGTCGCGTTCGACCCGTCGCCGATCTGAACCCCGTTCCTGGCCTCCCACCGGTGCCGGTGCTCGTCGGCGGCGGCCTGGGCCCTGGCCGCCGCCGGGCCAGGTACCGGGTCGGTCATCCACTCCCCCAGCGTGGCCCGCATCCCGGCCACGAAGGCCTGTCCGTGCCCGGTGAGCTCACCCGATCGGGCCAGCAGCGCCGCGGTCTGGGCCGTCGCGGACCGCCAGCGCGCGTACTCGGCATAAGCCTGCGCCCCGGCCCCGTCTCGGCCCCGTTGGCTGCGCCAGAACCCGGCCACGCCCAGGTGCGCGTAGGCGCCCTGCAGCAGCGCGGCCGCGGGCCGCGGGTCCTCTCGCCATGGCGCGTAATAGCGGCGCCCGGACCCGGGCCTGACCAGGTCGACGAGGTCAGACAGCGCCGCCAGCTTCGCGTGCTGCACCTCGTGCGCCAGGGCCAGCGCCAGGGACCGGCCATCTGGCCGCGCCGACAGCGCGACGCAGCCGAACGCGGCCCGCGAGGTCGCGCTGGCCTGCCAGCCGTCGTCACCGCGCAGCGGCGTCAGGGTGGTGATCATGGCCGAGATCTCGTCAGCGGCCTGCCGGTGCCCGGCGACCAGTAACGACCACGCCGCCCCGACCGTCGCCGCCCACTGCCCGGCCTGCGCCTGGCTCAGCCGGCCCGCACGGGCGGCCAGCCCGAACCTGTCCGGGTCGACATCGTCGATGACCAGGCTCAGCCGCTGCCCGCCGGACTGCGCCGTCACGACCCGCAGGGCCTGCCAGCCCGCGGCGTCAGCCTGCCACCGCGGCGGTACCTCGACCCGCGCGCCGTCCGCCGCGATGACCGTGCCGCCGGGCCCGACCTGGATCACGGCGGTCCTGGCCCGGCCGGCGGCGGGCAGCACGGCGCGCCCGACCGAAGGGACGATCACCGCGTGGCCGGTCACCGGGACGGTCATGGTCAGCGGCACCCGGGCCCGCATGGCCATGGCCACCGCGAGCCGCCGCAGCGCCCCCTCGATCTCGGCCGCGCTGTCAGCGCACCCGGCCTGCTGGACGGCGCGCAGCGCCCAGGCGCCGACGGCGGGGTGCCGGACCACCGCGTCGGCCGCCGGGGCCCGCTGGTGCAGGCCGGCCAGCACCTGGTAGCCGGCCGCCGCCGCGCTGCCCTGGCCCGCCGCTGTCGCCGCGGCCCTGATCAGCAGCATGTGCTTGGTGCGCTCGGCCGCTGACAGCCACGCTCCGGCCCGGGCGCCGCCGCCGCCGCGGCCCAGGTCGGCCAGGAGCCAGGCCGGCACGACATGATGCCTCACCGGTTCGCCGGCTCCGCGCTGGCCGCGGGTGTGTCCCCGGCCGCTGGCCGCCCCTTCCCGGCGAGGTCGGCGGCCAGCCGGCCGCGGATGTGACTGATCAGCGCGCCCAGGTCAGCGCAGTAGACCGACGGATTGCCGAACCCGTGCCCGGCCCGGTACCGGTGCGCGTACAGGCCGCCGCCACAGGCGGTGCGCAGCGCGCAGGCCTGGCAGGCGGGTGCCAGCGCGGCCGCGCCGCCGTGGCGGGCTGCCGCTGAGGGCGTCCCCAAGGCCTGGTCCAGAGAATGAGTGCGCACGTGCATGCCGAGCGCGGTGGCCCCGTCGTAGGCCGATTTCAGCGAGTCAGGCTGCTCGATGCCGCCGTCGGTCTCGATGACCGCCACCGGGGCCTGGGCCAGCCCGACGCCCTCGGCCCGCGAGGTCCCGCCGAGCAGCACCTGCATGTACTCCTCGAACAGCCGGATCCGGACCTCCCGCCGCGGCCGGCCGTACCAGTCGTCGAAGATCGTGATGAGCCATCCCGCGTATGACCGGGCGGCCGCGCCCGCGGCGCGCCGCGGCGGCGCCGACCAGTTGGCGTGCGGCAGCAGGAAGTCAATCGCGGGCGGCCCGAACCGCAACAGGGACGAATAGACAGCCAGCGGGTCCTGCTGAATGTCCACGACGGACAGGATGCCGCGGAACAAATGCCGGTACCGCTCGCTGGCCAGCAGGAGCAGGCCGTCGCGGACCTCCGGGTAGCTCGCCAGGCCGTCCCGCCGCCTGCGGTGCCTGTTGTATTCCGGCGCCCCGCCGTCGAGGCTGACCGCGACGCCGATTCCCAGGCTGTCCAGCATCCGGAGGTTGGCCGCGGTCAGGCGGGAGCCGTTGGTCTGCGCGGATATCAGCACCGAGGTGGGGGCACCGGCCGCGGCACGCAGCCGCGCGGCCACCCGGCCGATGACCGCGGGGCCGGCCAGCAATGGCTCGCCGCCGTGCAAGATAGCCCGTATCACCGGCAGCCGCCAGCGGCGCGCGTGCTCGCTTATGCGGGCCGCGGCCTGGTCGATAACGTCATCCGGCATTACCGCCGGGCGGGTCCGCCAGCGCTGATCAGCCAGCGAATACATATAGCAGTAGTCGCAGGCGAGATTGCATCTGCTGTGAATCTTGAGCACGAACTCGCGGAACGGAGGCAGGAATTGCCCGCTCATATCCATTAATAACCCCCGTATGCGATGATACCTCGTTGTAGCCGGGCCGTTGCGGGCTGGATCGGTCGTATCCGGATGAGCCCGGCAGCGGCCCGCGGCCTGGCCCGGCTTACCCTCTACAGGCATGGACTACAGCAGCTATGACCGCCTGCTCTTTGACCGGCACCCGGACGGGGTGCTGCAGATCACCCTGAACCGGCCAGAGGTGTACAACGCCGCCGATCAGGCGATGCACAGCCAGCTCGCCAGGATCTGGGCCGATGTCTCCAGGGACGGGCAGACCAGGGCGGTCGTCGTGACCGGCGCGGGCAAGGCGTTCTCGGCCGGCGGCGACCTGGCCATGGTGGAGCAGATGGCCGGCGACCACGGCAAGGTCGCGGCGATGCTCAGCGAGATGAGCGACCTGGTCTACAACATGATCAACTGCGAGAAGCCGGTCATCTCGGCGATCAACGGCGTCGCGGTCGGGGCCGGGCTGGTGGTGGCGCTGCTGGCCGACATCAGCGTCTGCGCGCAGGACGCCAGGCTCGGCGACGGGCACGTCAGGCTCGGGGTGGCGGCCGGTGACCACGCGGCGATCGTGTGGCCGCTGCTGTGCGGCATGGCCAAGGCCCGCTACTACCTGATGACCGGCGAGATGGTCACCGGCGCGGAGGCGGAGCGGATCGGCCTGGTCAGCAAGGCGCTGCCCGCCGACCAGGTGCTGCCAGAGGCGCTGCGGATCGCGGGCTCGCTGGCCTGCGGATCCCAGCTGGCCATCCAGTGGACCAAGCGCGCGCTGAACAGCTGGCTGCGGGCGGCCGGGCCGATCTTCGACCAGTCGGCCGCCTACGAGATGCTCACGTTCATGGGCCCCGACGTCCGCGAGGGCGCGGCCGCGATCCGCCAGAAGCGCCCGCCCAAGTTCCCCTCGGCCGGGCTTGTCTAGGGGATCCTCCCCCTAGGACCCTCTGGCGCCTGATCGCTCGGGCCGGGCGCTGCCCGGCCGCCGCGATCAGGCCTGGGATCCCGCCGCGTTCCCGTTACTCCTTTTCGTGCCGGTCCAGGAACGCGTACACCTCGGCCTGGTCGACCCCGGGGAACGCGCCGGTGGGCAGGGCGGACAGGATGTGCGAGTGCGCCCGGGCCGACGGCCAGGCCATGCCCTCCCAGCGGGCGGCCAGGCCCGCGGGGGCGCGCTGGCAGCAGTCCCCGTCCGGGCAGGCCGACGCGGCCCTGGCGGTCGTCTCCCGGCCGCGGAGCCAGCGGCTGTGCTCATACGGCACGCCCACGGTGATCGCCGACCCGTGGCCGGGGCCCGAGTCGACGAAGGCCACGCACCAGTAGGTGCCTGACGGCGTGTCGGTGTACTGGTAGTGCGGGCTGTACCGGTCGCTGGCGTGGAACACCTGCCGTCCCGACCACTGGCGGCACATCCGCTGGCCCTCGATCGCCCCGGCCGCGTCGGCGGGGAACACCACGCCGTCGTTCTCGTACGCCTTGTAGATCGTGCCGCCCTCGTCGTTCTTGACGAAGTGGCAGGGCAGGCCCAGGTGGTGGGTCGCCAGGTTGGTGAACCGGTGCGCGGCCATCTCGTAGGACACCGAGAACACGTCCCGCAGGTCCTCCACCGACAGGTTCCGCGCGTCCTTGGCCTCGCGCAGGAACGCCGCGGCGGGCTGCTCGGGCATCAGCATCGCGCCGGCGAAGTAGTTCGCCTCGACCCGCTGGTGCAGGAACTCGCCGAAGTCGGCGGGCACCGAGTGCCCGAGCACGTTGTGCCCGAGGGTCTGCAGCAGGATCGTCCGCGGCGTGTGCATGCCGATTGACTCCTGCTTGAGGTAGATCCGCCGGTTGCGCAGGTCGGTGACAGACCGCGCCGACTGCGGCAGATCCCGCGCATACCGAACGGAAAATCCGTGCTGGCTCACCACCGAGAGCAGCATCCCCTGCGACAGCGCGCCGCCGCTGTACCCGGCCCTGGCCAGCGCCGCCGCGGCGGCCAGCTCGATGCCGGCGAAGTAGTTGTCGGCATCGCGCATCTTCGCCCGCAGCTCGGCGTTGGCCGCCCTGGCCTCCTCCGGGGTCGCGGCCGGCTTGGCCTTCTGCCGCCGCAGCTCGGTGTACAGCGCCAGCACGTGCTCGATCACGTCGCTGGGCACCCGGGCGCCGGCCCGCAGGTGCGGCAGGCCCAGGTCCTGGTACACCGGGTCGCGCTGGGCCTCCTCCAGGGCGATCTCCAGCTGCGCCCGGCGGCTGGGCGGCTGGCGGCGCAGCAGCTCGTCCGCGGGCACCGACAGCGCCTTGGCCAGCGCCTCGATCAGGGACAGCTTGGGCTCCCTGCGGCCGTTCTCGATCAGCGAGAGCACCGAGGGCGCCCGGCCGACCGCGGACCCTAGCTGAGCCAGGGTCATGCCCCGGGCACGGCGGGCGTGCCGGAGTCGCTGACCGAAGAGATGAAGGTCGAGCCCGCCTCTTTCAGTCAAAGATCGCGAATTTTCGCTTGCGAAGTCTGGCACATCTTCATCATAGACGAATATCTGCTGAACTTCAGGGAAGCTGACCCTAGTCCTGCCCGGCCGCCCGCCGCAGACTCAGGATTACTGACCTGGGAGGTTTCAGTGAACAACCGTCGCATCAGCCACCTGCCGGCCGCCAGCGGATCCGCCAACGGGCACCACCGCCCGGCGCGGCCCGAGGACCAGGCCGCGCGGCTGCAGCAGCGCTGGGACAGCGACCCGCGCTGGTCAGGCGTCCAGCGGACCTACTCGGCTGCCGACGTGATCCGGCTGCGCGGCTCGGTGCAGGAAGAGCACACGCTCGCCCGGCTGGGAGCGGAGCGGCTGTGGGCCATGCTGCACGAGGACGGCTACGTCAACACGCTGGGCGCGCTCACCGGCAACCAGGCGGTACAGCAGGTCAGGGCGGGCCTGCGGGCCATCTACCTGTCCGGCTGGCAAGTCGCCGCCGACGCCAACCTGGCCGGCCAGACCTACCCGGACCAGAGCCTCTACCCGGTCAACTCGGTACCCCAGGTCGTCCGCAGGATCAACAACGCGCTGCTGCGCGCGGACCAGATCAGCTGGTCGGAATCGGCGAGCGGCGACAGGCAGGAGAGCCGTCAGCCGTACTGGCTGGCCCCGATCGTGGCCGACGCCGAAGCGGGCTTCGGCGGGGTGCTGAACGCGTTCGAGCTGATGAAGGCGATGATCGCGGCCGGGGCGGCGGGCGTGCACTGGGAAGACCAGCTGGCGTCCGAGAAGAAGTGCGGCCACCTGGGCGGCAAGGTGCTCATCCCGGCCGGCCAGCACATCCGCACCCTGAACGCGGCCCGGCTGGCCGCCGACGTGAGCGGCGTGCCCACCCTCATCGTGGCCCGCACCGACGCGCAGAAGGCGACGCTGATCACCAGCGACGTCGACGAGCGGGACCGGGAGTTCTGCACCGGGGAGCGGACCGCGGAGGGGTTCTACCGGGTCCGCGGCGGGCTCGAGCCGTGCATCGCCCGCGGACTGGCCTACGCGCCGTACTCCGACCTGCTGTGGATGGAGACCTCCACCCCGGACCTGGCCCTGGCCAGGGAGTTCGCCGAGGCGATCAAGGACGTCTACCCCGATCAGATGCTCGCCTACAACTGCTCCCCGTCGTTCAACTGGCGGGCGCACCTGGACGAGGGCACGATCGAGAAGTTCCAGCGCGAGCTGGGTGAGATGGGATACAAGTTCCAGTTCATCACGCTGGCGGGCTTCCACGCGCTGAACCACTCGATGTTCGAGCTGGCCAGCGGGTACGCCGCCGAGGGCATGCCGGCCTACGTCCGGCTGCAGGACGCCGAGTTCGCGGCCGAGGCGGACGGCTACACCGCGACCCGGCACCAGCGGGAGGTCGGCACCGGCTACTTCGACCTGGTCAACTCCGCGATCACCCCGGACTCCTCGACCACGGCGCTGACTGGCTCCACCGAGAGCGAGCAGTTCGCCGCCGTTCACTAGCCAGCACTGATCATTAGCCAGCACCGCTGGCTCGCCCGCTGCGGGATCAGCCGGGATGGTCAGCCGGGGCTGGCTGGCCGGACCGGGCGGGCCGCCCTGAGCCGGACCCGCAGCCGGTTGACCGGTTCCAGGACCGAATAGGTCCGGTAGGCGCCGCGCTCGACCAGCCGCAGCTTGGCGCCCCGCGGGCCGCCGGGGAACTGGTACCCGGCCGGACGGTAGGCGGCGAAGTCTTCGTGCATCATGTCGAAGAACCGGTGCCGCTGGCCGTGCGGGACCAGCCCGCCGCGGCCGGCTAGCCCGGCCCCGCGGCCGCGGCTGCCCAGGATCGCGCAATAGTGCCATATCGCGCGCTCGAACAGCACGGACATGACCGGCCCGGTGATCAGCGGGTCACCGTCGGCATGGCGTTTCGCCGCTTCATCGAGCACCTTCCGGTAAGAGCGGAAGATGTCGAAGTGCTCAGCTGAGGGCGTGACCATGAACGACCCGGGCCGGCCCCGCCGGTACCGGTAACAGACCTGGTCAAGCACGCTGATCCGGGCCGCGCCGAGCAGCAGCGCGGACGAGACCGGCACGTCCTCGTGGATGCCCGGCGGGAATTCGGCGCCGAGCGAGGCGAGGAACTCGCGGCGGATGACCTTCCCCCAGGCGGTCATGGTGTGGTTGAGCAGCCCGGGCCGCTGGGCGATGGTGACGCAGCCGGCAGGCGCCTGGCGCAGCGCCTCGGTGCCGGGGCCCGGGCTGGTGCCGCCGCCGGGGTAGAGCAGCTCGTAGCCGATCAGCGTGACGTCGGGGCGGGCCCGCGCGACGTGCCGGGCGACCGCGGCCAGGCTGCCGCCGGGCAGCACGTCGTCGGCGTCGACGAACCAGAGGTAGTCGCCGCTGGCGGCGGCCGCGCCCGCGTTGCGCGCCGCGCCGGGCCCGGCCGGGCCCGGCCGCAGTACCCGCAGCCTGCCCTCGCTGCTGGCCCGCCGCGCGAGCAGCTCGCCAGAGTGGTCGGCGGAGCCGCTGTCGACGGCGATCACCTCGATGTCGGCGCCGGCGTCGGCGAGCACCGAGTCCAGGCATTCGCCCAGGTCATCCTCGACGTCACGGACCGGGATGACGACGCTGATCAGCGGCACGGCAGCTAGGGTACCGGGCCTGGGAGGGCCGGCCGGCCGGTTACCCGGACCGCTCGTCCGCCTGCGCGTCGACCGCCGCGGTGAGCGCGACCAGGGCCGGCAGCGCCGCGGCGAGCGCGGCGACGCTGCCGGGCGAGAGGGCGTCGATCGCGGTCCGCAAGATCCGCTCGTTGACCTCCTGCCAGCTGCTGACCGCCGCCTGGCCGCGCGGCGTGAGCAGCAGCAGCGCGCTGCGCCGGTCGTCGGCGGCGCCGGTGCGGGTCACCAGCCCGGCCCGGCGCAGGCCGTTCACCAGGGTCGTCACCGAGCTGGGCGCCAGCCGCAGCAGCCGGGCCAGCTGCCCGGGCCTGGCCCCGTGCCCCGCGGCCAGCGCGGACAGCAGCTCCAGCTGGGCGACCGACAGGCCGCCGGGCAGCTCGCCGCCGCGGCCGGCCGCCCGAGCCGCCCGGCGCATGGCCCGGCGCAGCGCGGCGATGACGTGGGCCAGCTCGGGCTGGCCTGGTTGCGCGGGCCGGCCGGTCAGCGCGGCGCGCCGGGCCGCCGCCTGCTCAGCCGAAGGCACTGGCCTGCTCCGGGCTGGCCGCCCCGGTGCCCCGTCCGGCCAGCGGGCGGATGGCGAGCGCGATCACCGCCGCGGCCGCGCCGGCCGCCGCCAGGATGGCCAGCGCGAGGTCGGGGCCTGGCTTGCCGCCCGGCTGCCGCGGCGCGACGTGCAGCGCGATCGTGACCAGCGCGATGCCGAACGTGGTGCCGATCCCGCGGGCCATGTTGAGCAGGCCGCCCAGGACCGAGGCCGAGCCCTGCGGCGCGCTGCGCATGATCACCGCGTTGTTGGCCGGGACGAACAGGCCCAGCCCGGTGCCGGCCAGCGCCAGCAGCACCACGACCCAGCCGGTGGAGGCGTTCACGGCTATCAGCATGGCCAGCGCCAGCGAGCAGAGCAAGGCACCCGCCGCGCCCCGGTACCGGTTGCCGATCCCGGCGGGCAGCAGCGTCTCGGCGCCCAGGGCCGCGAGCCCGAAGCCGGCTGGCAGCGCGGTGAGCTGCAGCCCGATCCTGGCCGCGCTGCCCGGCAGGACCTGCGGCATCAGCACCAGCGGGCCGAACAGGGCCAGGTACCCGAGAAACGCGCCGGCCAGCGCCAGCCCGACCCGGGCCGAACGCAGCAGCGCCGCCGGGATGAGCGGGAACCTGGCCCGCAGCTCGCGCCACAGGAACAGGCCGCCGGCCAGCACGGCCGCGGCGGCCAGCAGGCCGGCCGCCCAGCCGGGCAGCGGCAGCCCGCCGGCCGCCGACAGCGCGAGCAGCAGCGCGCTGGTGGCCCCGGCCAGGGCGAGCGCGCCCGGCCAGTCGAAGGAATCGGTCCGGCCGAATTGCCGGGTCCGCGGCAGCAGGTACCGCCCGGCGATCACGGCGGCGCAGCCGACCGGGACGTTGATCCAGTACACCCCGCGCCAGCCGACGGTCTGGGTGAGCAGGCCGCCCAGGCTGGGCCCGAGGCCCAGGCCGAGCGACTGGGCCGCCGCCTGCACGCTGAGCGCCAGCCGCATCCTGGACGGCGGCACGCTGGTGGTCACCAGCGCGACGCTGTTGGCCTGCAGCATCGCCGCGCCGCCCGCCTGCACCAGCCGGAACGCCACCAGCAGGCCGAGCGAGGGCGCCAGCCCGCAGGCCGCCGACCCGACGGTGAAGACCACGAATCCGAAGCCGTAGACCAGCTTGCGGCCGATGCTGTCGGCGGTCCGCCCGGCCGGGGCGAGCAGCGCGACCAGTGCGAGCAGGTAGGCCAGCGACACCCACTGCACGGCCGCCAGCGGCTGGCCGAAGTCGTGCTGCATCGGCGCGAAGGTGAGCGTGACGATGCTCGCGTCGAGCTGCCCCATGAACGCACCGAAGCACACCACGCCGACCGCCAGCCACGGGGCGCGCGGGTTCCGCCGGATCGCCTCTGGCCTGGGGGCTTCCGTCAGAATACTTCTGTAACCGAACATATCTGGCTTCAGCCTACCGGTGGCCCGGCCAGCCGATTATCGGCGTTACCGCTGCCGCGGGCCGCCGCGGTTGAATAACCTGCGGACCAGGGGGGCGAGCGGTCAGCGCGGTGCAGGCCCCACCAGCACGGTTCATGCAGGACATGCCGGGCGCGGTACTGGCCAGGAGGGGGTCGCAGCCGTCAGACTCGTCGCGGGGGTGGCCCGAGTTCCGCCCCTTGCGCGGCCCGGGCAGCGCGGAAGGGACGCCGATGCAGGAGCTGCGCCTCGTCGCAGTCAGTGAGGACGGGAGCTACGCCATCCTCGCAGTTCCAGGGCGGGGCGGCCGTTTCTCGCTGCCGATCGATGACCGGCTGCGGGCGGTTGCCCGCGGCCAGTTCTCCCGGCTCGCCCAGTACGAGATCGAAGTGGAGAATCCCTTGCGACCCAAGGAGATCCAGGACCGTATCCGCGCCGGAGAGACCGCGGACGAGATAGCGGACCTGGCCGGGATCCCGATCGAGCGGGTGCGCCGGTTCGAGGGGCCGGTACTGGCTGAGCGTGAGTACCGGGCCCGGGAGGCGCAGCGCGCGACGGTGCGCAGCCCGGGCGAATCCGGCCCCGGCCCGCGGCTGGGCGAGATCGTCGCCGAGCGGCTCGTCCAGGCCGGGGCGTCCGCCGACGACGCGAACTGGGACTCAAGGAAGCGCTCGGACGGCAACTGGCAGGTCCAGCTCAGCTACTCGATCGACGGCCGCCCGCAGCTCGCCGAGTGGATCTTCGATCCGCAGCGCCGCCACGTCACCCCCGATGACGAGCAGGCCGCGCGGCTGTGCCTGGCCGAATCCGAGCTGGCCATGCTCCGGCTGACGCCGGCCAGGCCCGCCACCGCCACCGTCACCCCCATCGCCCGGCGGCACGCCGCGCCGGGGCCGCATTTCCAGCCGCGGGCCGAGCCGGAACGGCTGGCCGCCCGCCCGCCGGCGCGTGCCGAGCCGCCAGCCGCCGCGGCCGAGCCCGAGGCCGCGCCAGCCGCGCCCCGGCACGCGCCGGCGGCGCCCAGGCACGCCAGCCCGGACCGCGCCGCCGCCCGGAAGGGCGAGCAGGCCGAGCCGGCCGACCAGCCAGCGCCCGAGCCGCAGCGGCCCGCCAAGAAGGCCGCCAGCGGCCGGTCCAGGCGCGCGTCGGTGCCGTCCTGGGACGAGATCATGCTCGGCAACACGAGGAACCCCGACTGAGCCGGCCTGAGAACTGAGCCGGCCTGAGAACTGAGCCGGCGTAAGATCTGCCTCCGGGGCAGTTGAGTCGACAGGCAAGGGGATCAGGCTTGGGCCGCACCGCTCGCACGGCCGGCCAGGCCGCCCGGCGGACCGCCGTCGCGGTTGCCGCCACCCTGACGCTCAGCGGCTGCGGGCTGTTCGGTGAGTCGAAGGTGCTGCGGGACGCGCCGCAGAACATGACCGTAACCAGCCCGATCGTCAACGACGGGGTGATCCCGGCCCAGTCCACCTGCCACGGCACCGGCCAGAGCCCGCCGGTCTCCTGGTCCGGGGCACCGCCGGGCACCAAGTCACTCGCGCTCGTCGTGGACGATTCCCAGGCGCCGATTACGCCTTATGTTTACTGGATCGTCTTCAATATCAGCCCGGGCACCGACATCGAGCCCGGAATGATCCCGCCGGACGCGCTGCAGGCGGACAACAGCGCCGGGCATGCCAAGTACCTGCCGCCTTGCCCGGCCGGGACCCATCAGTACCGCTTTACCGTTTACGCGCTAAACTCATCCCTCCGCCTGCAAGACGGCGCTAGCCTGCAGGATGCGTGGACCGCGATCGCCGCTCATGCAATCGCACGGGGGCGCTTGACGGCGACAGTCCGGCCCGGTGTCAGCACCGGCCGGAGCCGCTAAGCGGGCCGCTACCTGGCGACACACGAGGTAAAACTTCACGAATCGCGTGACAAGGATGATAGCGGTCCGCCAGAATCACTGATCAGGCGATCTACCTCGGATTTATAAGGGTGCCTGCGCACGGGGGTAAGGCCCGCGTCGATGGCCGCGTGTGTCTCGCTAGCACCACACTGAGAGGCCATGCCGCTTGGATGGTGCGATGACTGAGCTCCTGATCGGCTTGATCGTGGTCGTGGTTGTCCTGATCATCGTCGTTCTGGCCGTCCGGAACCGGCGGGCCGAGGATCCGGAGGAGTTCGACAGCCCGCGCGGTCGCCCGTCCAGGGATGACCGGGAGTGGCGCGACTACGACCCGAGGCAGCGCTCATCCCGTCACCCCGCCCGCGACGGCCGGCCAGGCGCGCGCCAGGATGACCGCCCGCGGCGGCCGTCAGGAAGGCCCGGCACGGGTTATGACGACCAGCGGGCACGCAGCCGGGAAGACCGCCGCGGCAGCCGCGGCGAGCCCGGCTATGACCGGCGGCCAGAGCGCGGTTACAGCAGCAGGGACCAGCGCGGCCGGTCCCGCGACGACTCAGGTTTCGACCTTCGGCCAGAGCGCGCATCGGCGGGGCGGGACTCGCAGCGCGGCCGTTCCCGCGGTGCAAGCGCGCCGCTGTACCGGGACGAGGTCGTCCCCGTCTCGGGTGTCTCCGGCCGGGCCCGCGACGCCAGGGGCAAGCGCTCCGACGACAGCGCGGACTGGCCGAGCACCGAGTGGGACAAGCTTTCTGACGTCGACTACTGGGCCGAGCTCGCTTCCGACAAGCCGCTGACCACTACCGCGCAGCCGGCCGCGCCCGCCGCCGCCGCACGCGGCGGGTCTGGCTCAGCCGAGGCCGCGGCGCGCCCCGAGGGCAAGTCCGCCAGCCGGTCTGGCGGCAGCCTGCCGGTCCGGGGCCAGAAGCAGTCGGCCGCCACGGCGGCGGCGATGACCGGGACGGTCCAGATGTCTGCCGCGCCCGTCCCGTTGAGCCCGCCTGCCCCCGGCGGCGGCTCGCAACTCCCGCCGGCCCCGTCCAGGCAAGCAGCGGCCGCCTCGATGCCGCCTGGCCCCATGGCGCCGAATCCCTTGTCGTCGAATCCCTTGTCGTCGAATCCCTTGTCGTCGAGCCCGCTGCCGTCGAGCCAGCTGCCGTCGAGCCCGCTGTCCGCTGGGCCGATGACGTCAGGACCGCTTCCGCCGGTCGCCGATCCGCGTCGCGCTCCGGCCGCCGGGCCCGGCCTGCCGCCAGCCGCCCGCGGGCCGGTCAGCCAGGACGACGACCCGCTCACCAGCCCCTCGTTCCCGCGCATCGAGGACGACAGCAGGTCCTACCGCAGCGGCAGGTCCGGGTCCAGGTCCAGGTCACGCAGGCAGGACCCGGCCGCTGACTCGCAGCAGTATGGCGCGCCCACCCAGCAGTTCAACAGCTACGGACCTGGCGGCCAGGGCGGGATGCCCAGCCAGCCCGGCTACCCGGCCGCCGCCCCGCTCAGCGGCCCTGGCTCCTACCCGGGCACCGGCGCCGCCCCGGCGGCCAGCGCGGCGCCGCTCCCGTCGGGTAACCCCTACGGCAGCTACGTGAGCTCGTCGCCGAGCGGCGGTTACCCCGCGCCCGGGCCGGCCGACCCCTACCGCCAGCCCGCTCCGGCGGCCCAGGGCCCCGCTGGGCACGGCAACGGGCTGGACGGGCACAGTTCCGGCAACGGCCGCTCCAGCAGCAACGGGCACGCCGCCAGCGGACAGTCTCCGCTCAACGGACACAGCGCCCCGAACAGTCACAGCGCTCTCAACGGGCACAGTGCACTCGACGGGCACAGCGCTCTCAACGGGCACAGCGCACTCGACGGGCACAGCGCTCTCAACGGGCACAGCCCCCTGAACGGCCACAGTGCCCTCGACGGCCACAGTGCCCTCGATGGCCAGAGCCCCCTGAACGGCCACAGCGCTCTCAGCGGATACGACCCGCTCACCGGGCCCTCTCCGCTCAGCGGACCGTCCCCGCGCAACGGGCATCGTGCCCGCAATGGCCACGACCCGCTAGGCGGACATGATCCGCTAGGCGAACATGACCCGCTAGGCGGGCACAGTGCCCTCAACGGCAACGGGCACCGCGCAACCAGCGGCCAAAGCGGAGCTGGCCAGCACGGCGGGCACGGCCAGCACAGCAGCCTGAACGGCAACGGGCTCGCCAGCAGCGGCCCGGGCGGGCACTGGAGCCCCGACGATCACGGCAGCGCGCTGACCGGCGGCGGATTCGGCGCCAGCGGACCGGGTGGCGGCAACGGCTGGTATCCGCAGCAAGGCGGCATGCCCGCCGGGCCGGCCGGATACCCCGAGCCAGGTGGCTTCGGCGGCCTGCCGCCCGGCCAGCGCCGCGACGACAGCGCCTACTACCAGGCGGGCCCCCTTCCCCCTGACTACACCGCGGTCCAGCCCAGCCAGGCCGGGTACCTGCCAGATGGCTACCTGCCCGCGCCGCCCGAGCAGGCACCCCGAGGCCAGGACCCCTACGGGCGCGAGGGCTACGGCAACGGCTACCCGGGATACGGCAGCCGCTGACTCGTCACGGGCCTGACCAGGAACCCGCTCAAGCCCGGCCGAAGAGGTCCGGAACCAGCCGCCCGCCAGCCGGCCCGAGCCAGTACGGAACCAGCTGGTCGGGGACCAGCCAGCCCTGAGCCGGCCATCAGTCGGCTGGCTGCGCCTGCCTGCCTCTACCCGATGCCGGGGTCTGCCTCGTTTCGGCCGGTGTTACCGGTGACTTGACAAGGCGACCCCGTCGGCACGGAGAATGTGCCGAAGCTTGGGAGGGCGGTGATATGCACGACGGCACACGTGATCATGCGCGTACTTACTATTTGCACCGGCTGGCGACGGCCCTGGACAGCAAGGGATTTCACGCCACCGTAAAGACGACCTATCCAGCGGCTTTGCACGTCTTCATCCCCGGTGCGGCCATGCTCGCCGAGAGCATCGACTGCACGCCGGGCAGTGACTCCGATGGCCGATTGTGCTGGTTCTACCGCTGGTCCTGGGGGGAGGTGCTGCACGACGCCGAAGACCCGCCAGGCGCGGCAGCCAAAATCGCGGAGGTACTGGCGGCCCGCTGAGGCCGCCGGCGGCTCGCCGCCGGCCGACCGGCCAGCCAGGTGCCGCCGCTTGGGCGGCCCGCGCCAGCCATCCGGGCCAGGGACCAATTCGGCGGTCCGCCTGCTTGCCTGCGCCAGATCGTCATGTCGCCAGCGGGGATTAGCGGCTATGTCGTACTGCCGATACTGTTTCACCCGCTTTGTCACATCGCCGCCAAATAATCGGGCCGGGCTGGGCTGCGCGGTGGATGGGGCTCGGGCTCAGTTCCTGCTAGCTGGCTGGGTGAGTGTCGGGTTTGCGGCCGGGGGATCGCCAGCCGCCCAGTAGCGCCAAGGCGGCCAGGAACGCCGCTGCCAGCAGGCCGTAGGGGACCAAGTCGGAGGTTGCCTGCGCGGTCACGCCGCTGGTCGCCGCGGCTGTGGCCTGGCCGCCTGACCAGGCCAGGATGCTGAGGCTGAAGGCGAATCCCTGGTTCAGGCGCAGCCGTTGCGCGCCCGCGGCCAGCAGCGCCGTCGCCGGAGCGAACAGGGTGCCGAAGGCCGGCATGCCGACGATCAGCAGTATCACCAGCAACGCCGCGGGCGCGGCCAGCGGTGCCAGCAGGCTCACCGCTATCCCCCAGGCCAGGCAGATCCGGATCGGCAGCACCGGGCCCCGGCGGTCCGACAGTCGTCCGGCCAGTGGCGTCAGCCCTGACTCGATCGCGGCCGAGACGAGGAATGTCATCCCGATGACCAGCGCGGTCGCCCCGAGCCGGCTCAGCCGCAGCGGCGCGAGCACATCCAGCACGCCGAACGCCAGGCCCGCCAGACCGGTCAGCACCAGCGCGGCGAGGACCTGCCGGTCGCGCAGCGCGGGCAGCGTCGCGCGCAGGCGCTGCGGCGCAGCGGCGGCGGGCCGGGTTACGAACAGGGCCATGAACATCAGCGCTGCCCCGGCGACTGCAGCCGCGGAGAACGCTGGCCCGGTCCCGATCTGGGCCGCGACCGCGCCCACCACCGGCCCGAACAGCGCACCGGCGACGGCGGCGCCCAGCGCGATGCCGAGCAGTTCGCCGCGCCGCCGCGCCGGGGCGGCCGTCGCCAGCCAGGCCAGGGCCGCGGTCCAGGTGAAGGCGCCGGCCAGGCCCTCGGCAAACCGCGCCGCGTCCAGGATCCATGCCGCCGTCGCCCACCCGAACACCAGCGTCGAAGCGCTCATCAGGGCCAGTCCGAGCAGCATGGCCGGCCGGGCACCCAGCCGCGCGGTCAGCACGCCGCCCGGCAGTGCCCCGGCGAGCGTACCGAGCGGGTAGGCGGCGACCAGGAGTCCCGCGCCCGCTTTCGATAGCCCGGCCTCGCGGGTGTAGTGCGGCAGCAGCGGCGTCAGCGCGGTGAAGAACATCGTGTCGACGAGAAGAAGAGCGCAAACCAGGGCAAGCAGGGCACGCATGGCCGGGGTCAGCCGCGGGCGTGGCTGGCTCACCGCCACCTCATCCTGGCATCCTCATCAGCATCAAGTTTCTCATTGACCTGCGGGCCAGCCAGTCGTCGTCCCCCGCGGGAGGAGCGGGCCGGACGAGGAACGGGCCGGCGCCGGGCGTGGCTGGGCGAGGAGCGGGTCAGGCGGGTGGTGGCGGGCGGCCAGGTTCCGGGGAACAAAAAGCGCGCTACATTTATTAAAAGCGTAGCGCGCGGATTGCCTGAATTATATTTCCGCTAATTATACCAGGGGAGCGGCTCATTGTCTAACGAGGAATTGGCTAGCGAGCAGGAATACGTCCGGATGCTCTACCACCGCCTGGACGGAAACCGTGACCGGGCGGCGCAGCGGCTGGCCAGCGTGTTGCGTGAAAACGGCGGCACCCATCAGGCCCGGTCTGAGCGCGAGACGCTCGCCGTCATGTATTCCCGTCAGCTCGCCCAATTTGATGCCGCCGAGAACGGGTTGTGCTTTGGCCGCCTTGACTTCGAGCAGGACGATCCGCGTTATATCGGCCGGATCGGGCTGCGGGAGGATTCCGGCGACTACGAGCCGCTGCTGCTGGACTGGCGGGCGCCGGCCGCCCGGCCGTTCTACCTCGCGACGGCGGCGTCCAGGGACGGCGTCCGGCGGCGGCGGCACATCAAGACGCGGCAGCGCACTGTGACCGGGCTCGATGACGAGGTGCTCGACATCACCGTTGCCGATCCGCACGACCACCAGGGCCTGACCAGCGAGGCGGCGCTGCTGGCCGCGCTGACCGCGGCCAGGACCGGCCAGATGAGCGACATCGTCGAGACCATCCAGGCCGAGCAGGACCAGGTCATCCGGTCTGGCCTGGCCGGGGTGCTGGTGGTGCAGGGCGGGCCGGGCACCGGGAAGACCGCGGTCGCCTTGCACCGGGCCGCCTACCTGCTGTACACGCACCGGGAGCAGCTGTCCAAGCGCGGCGTGCTCATCGTCGGCCCCAACCCGGTGTTCCTGCGCTACATCGCCGACGTGCTCCCCTCGCTCGGCGAGACCGGCGTGCTGATGTCGACGATCGCTGACCTGTACCCGGGGATCACCGCGGACCGGGCCGAGCCCGCTGCGACCGCGGCGATCAAGGGCGAACTGGCCATGGCGCAGGTGCTGGCCACCGCGGTCCGCGACCGGCAGTGGCTGCCCGACGCCGCGCTGAAGATCACCGTGGACCGGCAGGTGCTGCGGCTGGACCGGCGGACCTGCCAGCGGGCCAGGACCAGGGCCCGGCAGTCCCGGCGCCCGCACAACCAGGCCAGGCGGGTGTTCGTCGCGGAGGTCATCGAAGCACTGGCCCGGCAGGTGGAGGGCGGCCTGGAGGCCATCGCGCCCGGCGCGGGCAACCTGCTCGGCGAGCTGGACACCGCGGCGATCCGGCAGGAGCTGCGGGCCAGCCCGGAGGTCCGCGCCGCCCTGGACCGGCTCTGGCCGGTGCTGACCCCGCAGCAGCTGCTGGCCGGCCTGTTCGGCTCACCGGACCGGCTGGCCGCCGCCGCGTCCGGCCTGAGCCAGGCGCAGCGCGCTGCGCTGTTGCGCGAGCCAGCTGCCGGCTGGACGCCTGCCGACATCCCGCTACTGGACGAGGCCGCGGAACTGCTCGGCGAGGACGACACCGCGGCCAGGGCGCTGGCCAGGCGCCGGCGGCGGGAGCGGGCCGCGTACGCGCAGGGCGTGCTGGACATCATGGCCCGCGATGACCTCGACGACGCCGATCCGGAGATCCTGCTCGGCGCCGACATGCTGGACGCCGACCGGCTCGCGCAGCGGCACGCGGAGGAGGACTACCTGACCGCGGCCGAGCGGGCCGCGGCCGACCGGACCTGGGCGTTCGGCCACATCATCGTGGACGAGGCGCAGGAACTGTCGCAGATGGCGTGGCGGATGCTGATGCGCCGCTGCCCGGCCAGGTCCATGACCTTGGTCGGTGACGTCGCGCAGACCGGCGACGTGGGCGGCGCTAGTTCCTGGCAGGCCGCGCTGGGCCCGCACCTGGCCGACCGGTGGCGGCTGGCCCAGCTGACGATCAACTACCGCGCCCCGGCCGAGGTCATGACGGTGGCGGCGGACGTGCTGGCCGCGATCGATCCGGGGCTCACGCCGCCCCGCTCGGTGCGGGAGACCGGCGTCACCCCCTGGGCCCTGCAGCTGCCCGCCGCCGAGCTGCCCAGGCGGCTGGCCGGGATCGTCAGCGCGGAGGCTGGCCAGCTCGGCGGCGGGCGGCTGGCGGTGATCGCCCCGGCCGGCCGCGTCGCCGGGCTGGCCGGAGAGATCCTCGCGGCCGGCCAGGCGGTGACCGTCGGCGCCGACCCCGAGCTGGCCAGCCCGGTGGCGGTGCTCAGCGTCGCGCAGGCCAAGGGCCTGGAGTTCGACTCGGTGATCGTGGTCGAGCCCGGCCAGATCATCGCCGGTTCCCCGCGCGGCCTGGGCGACCTGTACGTGGCGCTGACCCGGCCGACGCAGCGCCTCGGGGTGATCAGCAGCGAGGAGCTGGCCGCCGTCCTGCGCGGGCTCGGGCAGGCAGCCGGTCCCGCTGGGCCAGCGAGCACCGCGGAGCGGGCCAGCACTGTGCCGCAGGCCGCGGCGAGCGGCTGACCGGGACGGTCAGGCCCCGGTCTCCTGCCGGACCCGGGTCGCCGGCTGGGCCGGGGTGCCCGCGGCGGGCTCGCCGAACAGGTCGCCAAGCGGCACCCGGCTGTCCGGGCTTTCATCGTCCTGGGCGAGCAGCTCCTTGAGCCTGGCAAGCTGCCGGTCGAACCAGCCGGTGCCGGCCTGTCCAAGGAAGAGACCGGCGACCCCGGTCAGCATCAGCACCAGGCCGGCGATCTGCGGGCTGATGAACGACGGGTGCACGCCGACGGCGAAACACAAGATCGCGCCGATGGACAGCAGCGCGAGCCCGGTCGATGCCTTCATATCCGTCCCTCCTGGCTCGTGCGGGTGATCTACCCACTGCCTGGCGGGCCTAACAAGGCTGCGCGGCGGGCCTGAGAAGGCCGTGCCGCCCGGGGAGACGATGGGTGCGCGGGCCTGGCTAGAGATCGTCCTGCTGATGCCCGGGCCCGTCGGAGCGGAAATATCTCGCGTCCTCGGCCCGCATCGCCGCCACGTCCTCCGCGGCGGCCCGCTCGACCCCGCCCCGGCGCCGGCGTGACCGCATTCCCCAGGCCACCCCCCAGGTGCGGCCCCGGCGGCGGCCCACGGCAGCGGCGGCCACCACGATGATCACCACGCCGGCCGCGAACACCGCGCCGGCCGCGATCCAGGAGAACCCGGCGGGGCCCCCGGCCACCGCCCAGGACAGACGCACTGGATGAGGCTGCATTAGGGTCGGCCGCATTGTCGCCCCCCGGATGTCGAATTGACGCTAGCCGGAGCGTACGCCCCCGTTTCCCCGCCTGCCCAGCAAACCGGACGCGTCCGGACAGCGCCTGGCCGGCCGCCTGATCCGGCCTCCTGACAGCACCAGGGTCCCTGGCCAGCTGGCCAGGGACCCTGATTCCTGAGTGTCGGGTTCGCCGCCGGGCGACCCAGCCGTCGGCGGGGGCTGCCAGCCGGCGACAGGCGCTGCCGGCTGGCGGCGCGGCGGCTGGCGCCGGGCCCGGCGCGGGTTAGCGCGGGCCGGCGCTGCCGGGACCGTCGTTGTCGTGGCCGTCGTGGTCACGCGCGTCGCCGTGCCGACCGGGACCGCGGCGGTCACCGCGGTCGTCCGCGGCGTCGTTGTCGTCCCGGTCACGGCGCGGGTCAAGCCGGTCGTCCGCGGCGTCATTGTCGCGCGCGTCGACATCGCGCACGCCGATGGCACGGGCATCCCTGGCCTGCCCGGCCCGCGCCGCCGCGGCCCCGTCGTCGTGGCCGCCGCCGCGGCGCACGATGGCCGCCGCGCCGGTCCGCTTGTCGACATCCACGACCACCCGGCCGCTGGGGGTGGCGAGCTGGATCTGCCAGACCGCGCGGTCGTGCCGGAAGTCCGACTCGGCCTCGCGCACCCGGCTGTGCGGCACCTTGGCCAGGGCGATCTTCTCGGCCTGGGCCAGGGTGACGTGCCGGGCCGCGGTCACGGCGGCCGCGCCCTGGCTGGCCGCGGGGTGCGCGCCCGCCCCGGTGGCGGCCGAGGACACTCCGGCCGCGACCGCGGTGGCCAGCGCCGCCACGGCGATACCGATTCCGGCGTTCATTGTCTTGCGCATCTGTGGGGACTCCTCTGCTGGGTTGCTGACATCCGCCAGAGTGCCCCGGGCTTCGATAGCGGCGTGCTGCCAGAACGCTAACGGCCGCTTAAGCCTGTCCGGCCCGGCCGGTGCCGTCCCGCCGGGGGCCGGCTTCCCCGGCGCGGTCTGCCCCAGCGCCGCCGGTCGCAGCGCCGTCGTGCTGACTGGTCCCGGCCGGGCGCGGCGGGCCGAGCTCGACGACGACGAGCGCCCCGCCCGCCTCGTTGCCCGCGGTCAGCGACCCGCCGGACGCCTGCGCCGTCTGCCGCGCGATGTCCAGGCCGAGCCCGGTCGAGCCGGCACCGCTGGCGCCCCGCCGGACCGGGTCGGTGGCCGCGAATCCTGGCCCGTTGTCCTGCACGCTCAGCCGTCCGCCGCCGCCCGCCCGGGCCGTCAGCGTGAGCGTGAACGCGGTTCCCTCCGGGGTGTGCGCGAACACGTTGCCGAGCAGCGCGTCCAGGCAGGCGGCCAGGTCCGCGGCGGCCACGCCGACCAGCACCGGCGGCGGGGCCAGCTCGACCGTCACCGCGCGCTGCTGATCCTCGGCCAGCACCGACCAGAAGGCGGCCCGCTCGCCGGCCACCTGCACCGCGTCGCAGCTGCCGGGTGTGCCGCTGCGGCGGCGCGAGTTCTCGATCAGCTCGGTCACCGCGCGTTCCAGCGCCTGCACCTGCCCGGTCAGCCGGCCGTCGGGATCGGCCGATTCGGGGATCGCCTCGGCCTCCAGCCGAAGCGCGGTGAGCGGCGTCCGCAGCCGGTGCGACAGGTCCGCGATCGACTCGCGTTCTTGCCAGATCAGATCCTGTATCCGGGCGGCCAGCTGGTTGAGGCCGTGGGCTACCTCGGTGACCTCCGGTCCCCCGGCTGGGCTGGCCCTGGCCTCCAGCTCCCCCGCGGCCAGCCGGTGCGACACCCCGGCCAGCTCGCCGATCGGCCTGGTCACGCTCGTCAGCAGCCGGTCCGCGACCGCCATCCCGAGCAGCAGCAGGACCAGGCCGATGGCCGCCAGGATGAGCCACGCGGTCGCCACGCCGCGGGTCAGCTCGGCCGGGCCGACGAACACCCGCACCACCGCGGTGCCGCCGTTGCTCTGCACCGCGACCAGGATCTCCCGGCCGCCCGCGTCGCTGACGGTGATGCTCTGGCCCAGCTCGGACAGCCGCACCGACTTGGTCCGCTGCGCGGGCGCGCCCAGCTGGCCGCCGCCGGGCAGGAACACGGTCGCCGGGTGCCGGGCGGACTCCAGCAGCTGAGTCACGCTGGCCTGCAGCGCGCCCGGGCGCGAGGTCGCCACCACGGCGCTGAGCTGCTGTGCCTCGGTGATGGCCGCGGAAATCGCCCGGTCGGCGGCGAGCTCCCTGACCAGGATGGCCAGCGGCACCACGAACGCGATCAGCACCAGGGCCATGGTGGCCGACACCAGCAGGGCCAGCCGTCTGCGCATCAGCCGGGCTCCGGACCGGCGGAGCCCGCCCCGGCGGGCCCGGGCGGCGCGGCCAGCCGCAGCCCCACCCGCCGCACCGTGTGCAGGTAGCGCGGCTGCTGCGCGGTCTCGCCGAGTTTGCGGCGCAGCCAGGACACGTGCACGTCCACGCTCTTGTCCGCGCCGCCGTAGGGCTGCTGCCAGACCTCCACGAGCAGCTCCTGCTTGGTGACGACGGTGCCGGCCCGGGCCGCCAGGTAGTGCAGCAGGTCGAACTCCCGCGGCGTGAGGTCGAGCACGGTGCCCTCCAGTGTCGCCTGCCGGGCCTTGCGGTCCACCCGCAGCCCGCCGACCTCGATCGCTGCCTCGTCGTCTGGCTCGGCCGCCCGCCGCAGCACCGCCCGGATCCGCGCGTCCAGCTGTGCGCTGCCGAACGGCTTGACCACGTAGTCGTCGGCGCCGGCGTCCAGCGCCCTGACGATGTCGGCCTCGGTGCCGCGCGCGGTGGCCACGATGATCGGCACGCTGCTGACGGCCCGGATCATTCGCAGCACCTCGCGGCCGTCCAGGTCCGGCAGGCCCAGGTCGAGCACCACGACGTCGGGCTGCTCGGCGACCGCCAGCTGCAGCCCGCTCATCGCGGTGTGCGCGGCGGCGACCGCGTAGCCCCGCTCGGTCAGCGCCCGCATCACCGCGGCGCGGATCGTCACGTCATCCTCGACGATCAGCACCTTCGGCATAGCCAAAAGCTATCGGAGATCACCGCCAGCAGGCCGTTTCGCCTGTTTCGTAGCGTTGCCTTAAGGGTGCCTTAACCTGCCGCCGCCGCCGGCCGGGCACAGTAAGGGGATGAGCAAGCGTGCTGCGGCGCTGGCCGCGGTCTGGCTGGCCGCGGTGCTGCTGGCCACCGCTGGCGTCACCGCGGTGCTGATCGTGGCCGGCAACCGGGTGTTCGGCCCCGGCGTGACCGCGCTCAGCCAGGCGCAGGTGAGCCGGGACCTGGCCAAGCACCGGGCCGCCCAGACGGCTAGCCCGTCCGGCCCGGCCAGCCCGCCCGCCCGGTCGTCTTCGGCGCCAGCCGGGCCGGCGCCGAAGGCGCGGTCGTTCACCGGCGGCACCGTGTTCGCCTCCTGCGCGGCGGGCCTGGTCACGCTCACCCAGCGGATCCCGGCCCAGGGCTACCAGATCGAGCACGTCTCCCCCGGGCCCGCCGCGACCGCCTCGGTGACGTTCGAAACCGGGACCACCGAACAGCACGTCACCGTGACCTGCGCGGCCGGCCAGCCGCGGTTCAGCAGCTCGACCGAGGTGCCCGGCGGCGGCGACGACCATGGCGGCGGGCGGGGCGGCCGGGGCGGCGGCCCTGGCGGCGGCAGCAGCGGGGGCAACGGCGGCCCCTGACCCGCCCTTGCCCGCGGCAACAGGCTGGCCCATAGCGGGCAGACCCGAGTCTCCGGACGTTTCGAATTCACTACGTGGCTACCTGGCAACTGAGGGTAACTTCCTGGCAGTATGCAGGAACCATTCAGGTGCCTTGGCGTGTCCGCTGATGCGCGCACCAGGCCGGCCGGGGACCGGCAGCGCGCCAGGCACGAACCATAACTGGCACATATCCGCAGGGGGGAACCATTGGCTATCCGAAGACTTCTGCCACCGCTGCTCGCGTCCGCGGTTGCGCTCGCCGGCCTGTCCGCATTAGCAGGCTCGGGCACCGCGAGCGCGGCGACTGCCTGGCGGGGCTGGTACATCTGCAAGGGCTCTGACCGGCACCCTGGCTCGCTGTCGGGCCATCACCGCGGCGTGCTGGTGCGCGGGCTGTGCGAGGTCAACGCCGGGCCGGCCGTGGTCCGCGGCAGCCTCATCGTCAGCCCGCGGTCCACGCTGGTGGCGGCGTACGCCCGCAACGACGTGACCGGTCACGGTGACTCCAACCTGACGGTCGGCGGCAGCCTGATCGTGAAGCACCACGCCGCGCTCATCCTGGGCTGCGCCGCGGCGACCTTTCCCTGCCTCGATGACCCGGACCCTGACAACCCGACGCTGGGCAGCACCAGCTCGGTGGCGGGCAACCTGATCGCCAGCCATCCGCTCGGCGTCGTCGTGCACGGCGCCACCATCGGCACCAGCGTGCGCGAGACCGGCGGTGGCGGCGGGCGCGACTGCACCCCGAAGGGGATCTTCGCCAAGTTCGGCTCGCCGGTCTACAGCGACTACGAGGACACCTTCGTCGGCCGCGACTTCAAGGTGACCGGCCTGCGGTCCTGCTGGTATGGCACCCTGCGTGACAACCTGCGCGGCAACGCGCTGGTCGCGCGCAACAAGCTGGCCGACCCGGACGCCACCGAGGTGATCAGCAACAAGGTCCGCGGCAGCCTCAAGTGCTACCGCAACAGCCCGGCGGTCCAGTTCGGCGACTCCGGCGGCAACTCCAACAGGGTCCGCGGGCACGCGGCCGGGCAGTGCGGCTTCCACGTGCTGCAGCCGAACCCGGCACCGACCGACACCACGCCGGGCGGCCCGCTCCAGCACATCTCCGTTCACATGGGGCACCATCACCATTTCTGATCCGGCCCCAGCAGGCTGATCCCGTTACCGGCCGGGGCGGCCAGGCGATCCGCGCGATCCCCTGGCCACCCCAGCCCGGCCCTGACGATCGTCAAGGCTGAGTTGACGATCGGGCGCCGTCAATCTAGAGTTGACGCATGTCGAGTTACCCGGTCCCGCTGGACAACCTCATCAGCTACGTCAAGACCCGGCATCCCGATGCTGATGCCCTGCAGAACCTCTCCGACGCGGTGGCCGTCGCCGCCCGCCTGGACGAGCAGTCCGACGCCCTGATCGGGCACTTCGTTGACCAGGCCCGCCGGTCGGGCGCGTCCTGGAGCCAGATCGGGACGAGCATGGGCGTGTCCAAGCAGGCCGCCCAGCAGCGGTTCGTGCCCCGGCGCGAGGACGGCCGGCCCGACCTGTCCAGGCTCACCCCCCGGTGCCGCGGAGCGCTCGCTGCCGCCGGCCGGCTGGCCATCGGGTCAGGCGCGAACCGGACCAGCGCCGCCCACATCATCGCTGGCCTGCTGTCCGAGCCGGACGCCCTGGGCGCGAAGTTCATCCACGACGCGGGGATCACCGACGACCAGCTGTGCCGCGCGCTGGCCGTTGACCCGAGGCAGAGCGCGGCCGACGCCGAGCCGGACCGGCTCAGGGACATCGGCTTCACCGGCAGCGGCCAGGCCGTGATCGATGGCGCCACGAAGGCGGTGCTGCGGCTGGGGCACAACTACTTCGGCACCGAGCACCTCCTGCTGGGCGCCCTGATCGCCGGCGGCGAGGACGCGGCCAGGCTCAACGAGATGGGCCTGACCGTCGAGGGCGTGGAACACGCGCTGCACGAGGAGTTCAAGCGCATGCGCGCCCAACGCCAACCCGGCGCCTAGCCCCAGCGGGTCATGATCGTGGTGGGTACTCAGTAAATAGCACTGACTACTCACCGCAGATCATCGAAAGCTGGGGTCGCGCCTGGCCGGAGCTGCTGGCAGCAGCCGAGGTGACAGAAACTGGACTCATGCGCCTGACGATCCTGGCCGTGCCGGACTGCCCGAACGCGCCGGTCCTGGCGGCCCGGCTCGCGGCGATCCTGCCCGGCCGGGCCGATATCCCGGTGTCGCGCGAGCTGATCACCGATGAGAGCGAAGCCGCCCGGCGGGGGATGCGCGGCTCGCCGACCTTGCTGATCGACGGGGCCGATCCGTTCGCCGAGCCGGGACAGCCACCGAGCATCTCATGCCGGCTGTATCGCGATGACGACGGCCGGGCATCCGGCGCGCCGTCAGCGGCCCGGCTCCGGCAGGTGATCGACCCGGCCCTGGCCCCGGCGGCCGGCTGCGCGGGCCAGGCCGGCCGGCGGCAGGCGAGCCGGCCGGCGCGTCCGGCCTAGCCCCGGCGGCTACCCGCGGCTTCGGACCAGCCGGACGGTCGCCAGCATGGACGCGGCGGCCAGCACGGCGAGGGCCGCGCCAGTGATCGCCTGGAAGTACCAGAAGCGGTCCGCTGGCTGATAGCTGAGCCAGTACGCGTAGTGGTGCAGCGACATCCATGTGGCGGGGTCCTTGCTCCCGGCGTTGGCGGTGGCCGCGATCATCCGGTCCTGGAGGCTGCTGGCTGCTGTGTCGCTCAGCTGGTGGCCGCCTGGCCCGGTGATCCATCCCCTGACGAGCCAGCTGCCCGCCGGCCCGAGACCGTCCTGGCCGGGCGCGTTGAGCAGCCCGAGGGACAGTACTTGTCCTCCCGTCGGCCGCACGCGTGTCACGAGCGCCCCGAGGCTTAGCAGGTGGTGGTCGAGTTCCCAGAACGCCGCCACCAGCAGGCCGCCCGCAGCGGCCGCGGTCACTGCCATCGCGCTGACGAGGCGGCCGATCAAGGCTCCGAGGAACGTGCCGGTGCTCAGGGCGAACAGCGTCCAGGCCGGAAACGTCGCCACCGTGGTATCGAAGAACCCAGGCTGGAAACGGCTCGCGAGACCGACGGCCTCGAATGGGTGGGCGTACCAGCTGAACAGGGCCCCGAGCGCGCACGTCGTCACGGCCGCCACCGCGGCGAGCAGCGCGCTCGTGGTGACCACAAAGCGGGTTCGGCCGATCCCCTGGGTCCAGGTGAAGCGGAAGGTACCGGACTCCAGCTCGCGGGCGACGAGCGGCGCGCCGATGAACACCCCGACGAGGACGGGAAGGACGTGCAGGGCGATGACGAGGGCATCGAGGCTAGTCGTGCCGGCGGCAAGGGTGTTCGCGATCGTGCCGCAGGGCACGTGGATGGGGCGGGCGACGCAGCCGTCGGCGGCGTACCGCGCGTACCGGCCCTGAACGCGGAGCCCTCCGGTCACCGTGGCCAGCGCCAGGGCCGCGGACGCGGCCACCAGGGTGATGAGCGCGCCGCGGTGCTGCCGCCAGGTCACGCGTGCCATCGGCCGCCAGGACAGCGGGTGCCCGTGACCGGAGGGCCGCGGGTTCGCGCTAAGCGTTGTCATGGGTCACCCGGCTGGCGGCGTGGGCGACTGCCGGGAACGGCCCGGGCAGGAAGGATGCGGACGGTTCTCGCAGGTAGGCGAGGATGAGCTCCTCAAGGGTGACATCCTCGCACTCCCAGCCGCCGGGTAGTTCCCCGGCCATGGTGGTGCGGGCGAGCAGGCTGGTGCGGCGCCCCGCTTTGCGCTCCTGCACGACCGGGAAGAGCTGGCGGATGCGATCGGCTTCAGCCGCCGGCCCGTTCAGCGCGGCGTGGGTGGCAAGCAAGTCGTCGATCACCCCTGTCACCTGCACCCGGCCACCGGCGAGCAGGACGAGGTAGTCGGCAACCCGCTCCAGCTCGGAGACGACGTGGGAGGAAAAGACCACTGACAAGCCGTCCTCTGCGACCGCCACCATGAGGTGCGCCAGGAAGTCGTGCCGCGCGAGCGGGTCGAGCCGGGCAAGCGGCTCGTCGAGGACGAGCAGGTCGGGATGGCGCGCGACGGCCAGGGTGAGGGCGAGCTGGGCCTGCTGACCACCGGAGAGCTTGCCGACCTTGTCGTGCAGCGGGATCTCCAGGGACCGCAGCCGCTGTGTTGCCTGGTCCCGGTCGAAGTGCCGGTTGAGGTCCCGGCTCATGTCGAGCATCGCGGCCACCGGAAGGTAACTGTGCAAAGGAGCGTCCTGGGCCACGAAGGCGACCCGCTGGAGCGCATCGCTGGATCCGGCGGGAACGTGCCCGAGCACGGTGACGCGTCCGGTCGTGGGCGTGACGAGCCCCACCGCGCAGTGCAGCAGCGTCGTCTTGCCCGCGCCATTCGGCCCGACCAGGGCGGTGATGTGACCGGCGGGGACCGCCAGTGTGCAGTCGCGAAGCCCCCAGTCGTTCCGGTAGCGCTTGCCGAGCGCCGAGGTCTCGATGACGTTCACGCCACTACCTCGCCGGGCTCGGGCCGCCCGCGCCAGCCGCCGCCGGGGCGGCCCCGCGCGCCGGAGCGGTCGCGAAAATCGCGGAGCGCGCTCATGAACAAGGCGGTGATCGCCTCGTCATCGAGCCCCGCCGCCTCAGCCTCGGTAAGCCAGCCCAGGACGAGGCTCTTACGGAGGGCGGCGAGTTCCTCCATGTTCAGGGTGTCAGGAGCCGCCTCGATAAAGGTTCCCTGGCCGGGCCGCCCCGCGGCCACGCCCTTGTACTCAAGGTTGCGATAGGCCTTGAGCACGGTGTTCGGGTTGATCGAGAGCGCGGCGACGACGTCCTTCACCTTGGGAAGCTGGTCGCCGCGCCGCAAGTGGCCCAGCCGCAGCGCGCGCTCGACCTGGTGGACTAGCTGGAGGTATGTCGGCACGCCCGAGCGGGGATCGAGCCGGAACACCACCGGAGACAGCGACGCGTCACCATCATCCTGGCTAGGCTGCTTATCTATCTCCATAGTTAAATATGAACAATGATCAAGAGCGCTGTCAAGTGGCCGGGCCGGCGAACCGGCATGGGCAGGTGGGAGCAGCGGGCGGCGGGCGAGCCGGCCTGTAGGCCGGGTTCTGTGGTCCCGCGCGGACGCGGGCCGGCGGCCATCCATCTAGGACTGCCGTTGCCGGCAGCCTCGTGCGGTCTACCCGCGAGCATCGGGCGGGCCGCCCTCGATCGCTCGCGCAGTCACCGCGCTCGCAGAACGCGGCTCCCTCTTGACCTTGCTCCGGGTGGGGTTTACCGAGCCGCCCGGATCACTCCGGGCGCTGGTGGTCTCTTACACCGCCGTTTCACCCTTACCCCCGGATCGCTCCGGGGGCGGTCTGTTTTCTGTGGCACTTTCCCGCGGGTCGCCCCGGGTCGGCGTTACCGACCACCCTGCCCTGCGGAGCCCGGACCTTCCTCGGCGGCTGCGGGCCAGGCCCGCTGCCGCCGCGGCCGCCCGGCCTGCTCGCCCGCCGCTCCCGCAACGATAGCCGGTTACCTGCGGCCGGCGCGAACGTGCGCGGTGTCGTTCAGGCTCCGCACCACCGCCGAGCCGTCGGCGTACCAGTGGATCTCGCACAGCGACGCCACGTCGAGGTGAATGCGGAACAGCGTCGCCGGCGGCGCCAGCATCGCCCGGCAGGCCAGCGTCTTGATCGGGGTGACGTGGCTGACCAGCACCATGGTGCCCTCGGGGTGGGCGGCGAGCAGCCGGTCCAGGGCGCTGAGCACCCGGCGCGCGACCGCGGTGATGCTCTCGCCGCCGGGCGGCGCGACGTCGGCGCTGGCGAGCCAGGCCTTGGTCTCATCCGGCCAGCGGGCCGAGGCCTCGGCGAACGTGAGCCCCTCCCAGTCGCCGAAATCGGTCTCCACCAGGTCCTCGTCGACGCTCAGCGGCGCCCCGGTGGCCTCGGCGACCAGCTCGGCGGTGTGCCGGGCCCGCTGCAGCGGGGAGGTCACCACCATGTCGATGCCGCCGCGGGCGGCCAGCCGCTTGGCGGCGGCCCTGGCCTGGCGGCGGCCGGTGGCGGTGAGCGGCGCGTCACCCCGCCCGGCGAACCGCCGGTCCACCGACAGCGCGGTCTGCCCGTGCCGCAGCAGCAGCATGACCGCCGGGACCGAGCGCGGCGCGAGCCAGCCCGGGGCCGATCCCGGCTGCTGCGCCGGTCCCGGTCCCGGCGGGGCCGCGGAGACCGGCGCGGAACGGGTATCCCCTTCGCCGGCACTCCCCCGGGCCAGGTCTCGTTCGGCGGCATCCATGGCCTGGTTGGCCAGCCGGTCGGCCTCTGTGTTGCGGGCCCGCGGCACCCACTCGTAGCTGACCTGGCCCAGCGCGGCCGCGGCGGCAAGGGCGGTGTCGGCCAGCTTCCGCAGTTCCTCGTGCTTGATCCGCCATCGCTGCGACATCTGCTCGACGACCAGCTTGGAGTCCATCCGGACCTCGACGTCGGCGCCCGGCGCCAGCTGCGCGGCGGCCCGCAGGCCCGCGATCAGGCCGGAGTACTCGGCCACGTTGTTGGTGGCGATGCCCAGGCTGTCGCAGGCCTGGGCGAGCACCGCGCCGGTCTGCGCGTCCCTGACCAGCGCGCCGTAACCGGCTGGCCCGGGGTTGCCGCGCGCGCCGCCGTCAGCCTCGACGACGAGCCTTCGGGTCACAGTCCGGACTCAGCGGTCCGGACCAGGATCCTGCGGCACTCCTCGCAGCGCAGCACCTCATCCGGCGCGGCTGCCCTGATCGTGTTCAGGTCCACGGTGTTGAGCGAGAGGTGACAGCCTTCGCACCGGCCCCGGCGCAGCGCCGCCGCGCCGACCCCGTGCTGGTTCCTGAGCTGCTCGTACAGCTTGATCAGGTCCGCCGGGATGTCGGCGGCCACGGTGGCCCGCCGGTCCTGTGCCTTGCCTGCCTGCTCGGCCAGCTCGCCGAGCGCCACGTCCCTGCGGGCCTGGGCCTCCTGCCCGCGGCGGGCGATCTGCTCGCGCCGGGCCTGCGCCTCGGCGTGGCTGCGCTGCGCGGTCTCGGCCCGCTCCATCAGGTCCAGCACGATCTCCTCGAGATCGGACTGCCTGCGGGTCAGCGAGACGATCTCGGACTGCAGGTTTTCCAGTTCGCGCGGGTTTGACACCTGGCCGGCGTCCAGCCGGTTGCGGTCCCTGTCGACGCGCGACCTGACCTGCTCGACGTCCGCCTCCGCCTTGACCTGGCCCCGTTTCAGGTCGCCTTCCTCGGCTTCCACCGCGGCGATGCTGGCGCGCAGCGCGGAGTCCTGCTGCTCGAGCTCATCCAGCTCGGCGTGCTCGGGCAGGCTGCGCCTGCGGCCCGCGATCCGGGCCAGCTCGGCATCCAGGTCTGCGAGCTCGAGCAGCCGCAGCTGTGCCTCCGGAGATGCTTTCACGGATCCCCACGTTAGCCTGCTACGACAGCGCTGTCGCCAGCACCGGCCGGCTGGCTCGGCGGGCGGGCCGGATCATCGAACCGGCTGCCCGGATCTAGCCGCCTGCGGTACACCTTGGCGTTATGGAGCTTCCGCGGGTGAGCAGGCCGTACATGCCCGGCTACCAGATCGCGCCGCCGGAGCAGGGCAGCGGGCTGCTGCCGTGGTCCTGGGCGGCCGAGCGCCTGGCCAGCGCGCGCAACTACTGGGTCGTCACCGTCTGGCCGGACGGGCGGCCGCATTCGATGCCGGTATGGGGCATGTGGGACGACAACCTGCTGTGGTTCACCAGCGGGGTGCGCTCGCGCAAGGTGGCGAACCTGCGGGCCGACCCGCGCTGCGTGGTCACCACCGAGGACGCCGCCGACCCGGTCGTCATCGAGGGCACCGCGCAGATCACCGCCGACCCGGCCAATATCCGGCGGGTCCTCGACCTGATGAACGAGAAGTACCACACCGACATCGAGGACAGCTTCCTCGATCCGGAGGTGAACGCGACCATCGCGGTCCGGCCCGGCAAGGTGATCAGCATGCGGCACGGCGACTTCACCGGCTCGCCCACCCGCTGGGAGTTCGGCGGCTGACCGCGGCCCCGCCCGTGGTCAGCCGCCCGGCGGCGGGCTGAGGTCCAGCAGCAGCACCAGGGCCGAGCTCGGCCGCGGCGAGCCGCCCGCTGGCTCCACGGTCAGCCCGACCCGGTCGCCGGCCGCGAGCCCGGAGACAACCATCGGGCCCGCCGGGCCGGGCCTGGCGCCGGGCAGCATCCCGGCCGGCCGGTCCCCGGCCGGGCCCATCAGCCACAGCTCGTAGCTCTCGGCGGCCGGCAGCACCCGCAGGCCCGCGGCGGTGAAGACCAGGCTGCGGTCCTGCCGCGACATCACCACCGTGGCGGTGCCGCCGGTGCGGACGGCGGCGGTCAGCATGGTGGCGTCGGCCGCGTTCAGCACCGAGGCGATCGCCCTGGTATGCGACTGGTCCTGGCTCAGCCGGTCCTGCGCGCCGGTCATGGCCAGCCCGAACGCGATCGCCACCGCGGCCATCGTCGCCGCCAGGCCGAGCGCCACCCTCGGCAGCCAGCGCCGCCGCGCCGGGCCGCCTGGCCACCCCGCGGAGCCGGGCCGGACCAGCGGCGGCAGCTGCCTGGTCCGGGCGGCCGCGGGCAGCACCGCGGCGCGCATCTCGGGCGGCGGCTGCACCGCGACCGCGGCGGCCAGCCGGGCGGCCGTCTCGCGCAGGCCGCGGATCTCGGCCCGGCAGGACTCGCAGCCCGCCAGGTGCTGCTCGAAGCTGGCCCGGTCGGCCGGGCCCACCGCGTCCATCGCGTACGCCCCGGCCAGGGTGTGCGGGTCAGCCCGGCGCCAGCTGATCATCACTCCACCCCCAGGCAGTCACGCAGCCTGATCAGGCCATCGCGCATCCGCGTCTTCACCGTGCCGACCGCCACCCCGAGCAACTCGGCGACCTCGCGGTAGGTGTAGCCGTCGTAGTAGGCCAGCGTCACCGACTCGCGCTGCAGGTCGGTGAGCGACCCCAGGCAGCGCCGGACCCGTTCCTGGTCGAGCCTGGTCTCGACGGCCTCGGTCACCTCGTCGTAGGCGACCGCGTGCGCGGCGGCGCGCTGTTCCCGCCGGGTGGCCTTCTCCTCCGACCTGACCCGGTCGACCGCCCGCCGGTGCGCCAGCGTGGTGATCCAGGCCAGCGGGCTGCCCAGCCGCGGGTCGAACCGGGACGCGCTGCGCCACAGGTCGAGCAGCACCTCCTGGGTGACCTCCTCGGACTGGGCCGGGTCCCGCACCACCGCCCGGACGATCCCCAGGATGTGCCCGGCGGCCAGGTCGTACACCCCCTGGAAGGCAGCCTGGTCGCCGCGCGCCATCTGGCTGATCAGCGCGCCGAGCTCAGGGCCGCCGCCGGTCCCGGCCCCGGGCAGCTGATCGCGTCGCGACATGCCCACAATCTAGATTCGTCGCCGGCCCGGGTTCGGCTTGGGCTGGCGGCGGCCGGGCGCCGTGGCGGCCGGGCGCGCGGCGGCCGGGCGGGCGCGGGGCCAATCCGGTCCCTGGCCGGCACCGAATTAACTATGTGGTCATGGAGACAGACAGCCGCCGGACCGGCCTCGGCGCGATCATCGGCGTGCTCACCGCCGCCGTCGCCGTCGGGATCGCCGAGCTGGTAGCCGGTTTCACCGGCGAGAACACCTGGCCGGTCGTCGCGGTGGGCCAAGTCTCGATCAATTTCACCCCGGCCCCGGTGAAGAACTTCGCGATCAGCGCGTTCGGCTCGCATGACAAGCTCGTCCTGGTCAGCGGCATCCTCGTGGTGCTGGTGATCTTCGCGGCGCTGATCGGCGTGGCGGCGATGCGCCGGTTCGAGTACGGGCTGGCCGGGCTGGTCGCGTTCGCGCTGGTCGGCATCGCCGCCGCGGCGACCCGGCCGAACGCGCCCGCGACCGCGGTGCTGCCGACGCTGATCGGCGCGGCGGGGGGCGCGGGCATGATGGCGCTGCTGCTGCGGGCGGCCGGCCAGGCCCCGGGCCGCCAGGCCGCCGGAAACCGGGCCGCCGGTAACCAGGCGGCGGGCGCGGCGGGCCAGGGCCGGGCGGCAGGCAGCACGGGACCGGGCAGTACGCCGGGCGGCAGGCCGGCCGCCGGCCGCCCGGGTGTCAGGCCCGGGGCGTACCGGCCCGGCCCGCCGGCCCGGTACGGATCGCGTCCCGGCGTCCCGGCCGATCCCGAGCGCAGGCGGCTGCTGATCACCGGGGCAGCCGCGGTGGGCACAGCAGCGCTCAGCGGGCTGGCCGGCCGCGCGCTGGCCGAGCGGACCGGGGTCAGCCAGGCCCAGCGGGCGCTGCGGCTGCCACCGCCGGCCCGGCCGGCCCCGCCCCTTCCGGCGGGCACGGACCTGCGGATTCCCGGGCTGAGCACGTTCATCACCCCGAACAACTCCTTTTACCGGGTGGACACCGCGATCGTGCTGCCCGAGGTGGTGCCCGCCAGCTGGCAGCTGCGGATCCACGGCATGGTCAGCCGGGAGATCACGCTGACCTTCGACGAGCTGATCCGGCGCCCGCTGATCGAGGACTACATCACCCTGACCTGTGTTTCCAACCCGGTGGCCGGGCCGTACGTCGGCAACGCGAAGTGGCTGGGCGCGAGCCTGACCGCGCTGCTGCGCCAGGCGGGGGTGCGCGCTGGCGCGGACCAGATGCTGTGCACCTCCGCTGACGGGTTCACCTCAGGGACGCCGCTGCAGACCGCGATGGACGGCAGGGACGCGATGATCGCGGTGGCGATGAACGGCGCCGCCCTGCCGGTCGCGCACGGCTTCCCGGCCCGGATGGTCGTCCCCGGCCTGTACGGCTACGTCTCGGCCTGCAAGTGGATCACTGATATCGAGGTGACCACGTTCCGGTCATCGGTCGCGTACTGGGCGCAGCGCGGCTGGGATCAGCAGGCGCCGATCAAGACCGAGTCCCGGATCGACGTGCCCGGCGGGGACACCCAGGTCAAGCCGGGGCCGACCCGGATCGCCGGCGTGGCCTGGGCGCAGCACAAGGGCATCGAGGCGGTCGAGGTGCGGGTGGACCGCGGCCCGTGGCAGCAGGCCAGGCTCGCCGCGGTGCCCGGCGTGGACACCTGGCGGCAGTGGGTGCTGGACTGGACGGCCACCCCGGGCGGCCATGTCATCGAGGCGCGGGCGACCGACAAGACCGGCTTCACCCAGACGGCCGCGCAGGCGCCGCCGGAGCCGAACGGCGCGACCGGCTACCCGGCCGTCTCGGTCAGCGTGCTCAACGCCTAGCGGGGCCGAACTCGGGGCTGGTAAGGAGGTGGAAGTCCCCGGCGGCCGTATACGCGCGGCGGCGCTGGCTCGTAGCCTCTGTCTATGAGCGCAGGGATGACGCAGCGGCTGGAGACCGAGCACAAATACGAGGTCGGCGCGGACTTCACGCTGCCGGACCTGGCGGGCCTGGCGGCCGGGCTGAGCGTGACCGGGCCGGCCGTTCATCACCTCGACGCCAGCTATTTCGATACCCCTGACCTGCGGCTTGCCGCCGCTGGCATCACGCTCAGGCGGCGGACCGGCGGGACCGACGCGGGCTGGCATCTCAAGCTCCCGGTCAGCGCGGGAACCCGCAGGGAGCTGCACGCGCCGCTGGGCGACGGCCCGGCGGCGGTGCCAGGGGTGCTGGCGCGCCAGGTGGCCGGCCAGGCCGCGGGGCAGCCGCTGCGGCTGGTCGCGATCCTGACCACCATCCGCACCGTCTGGCGGCTCACCGGGCCCGGCGGCGAGGCCCGCGCCGAGGTCGCCGACGACCAGGTCACCGGCCAGCGGCCAGACCTCGGCACGACGGTGAGCTGGCGGGAGATCGAGGTCGAGCTGACCGGCGGCGGGCCGGACATCCTCGCCGCGGCCGGGGCCCGGCTGCGCGCCGCGGGCGCCCGGCCGTCCGCCGCTGCCAGCAAGCTCAGCCGGGTGCTCGGCCTGGCCCCTGACGGCTCCGCTCCAGCTGATTCAGCTCCAGATGACCCGGCTCCAGATGACCCAGATCCAGGCGAAGCCGGCGGGCGCCAGGCTGCGGGCGGCTGAGCGTGGCCGCCAGGCGCCGGGCGTTCCGGCAGGTCGACGTGTTCTCCGCCGCCGCGTTCCGGGGCAACCCGCTGGCCGTGGTCCTGGACGGCTCGGACCTGGACACCGGGCGGATGCAGCAGCTCGCCAGCTGGACCAACCTGTCGGAGACCACGTTCGTGCTGCCGCCGTCCGACGACCGCGCCGACTACCAGGTCCGGATCTTCACCACCGACCTGGAGTTGCCGTTCGCCGGCCATCCCACGCTCGGCACCTGCCACGCCTGGCTGTCGGCCGGCGGCGCGCCCAGGGACCCGGACATGATCATCCAGCAGTGCGGGGCGGGCCTGGTCCGGATCCGCCCGGACGCGGGCCGGCTCGCCTTCGCCGCGCCGCCGCTGGTGCGCTCGGGCCCGGCCGACGAGCCGCTGGTCATCCGGATCGCCGGGATGCTGGGCATCGGGCGGGCCGAGATCCTGGCCGCCGAGTGGGCCGACAACGGGCCCGGCTGGGTCGCGGTGCTGCTCGCCAGCGCGCAGGCGGTGCTGGACCTGCGCCCCGCCGCGGTGGACATCGACCTGGGCGTGGCCGGGCCGTACCCGGCGGGGTCGCCGGAGGCGATCGAGGTGCGCGCGTTCCTGCCCAGCAACGGCACGACCGCGGAGGACCCGGTCACCGGCAGCCTGAACGCGTCGCTGGCCAGCTGGCTGCTGCGCGACGGCCTGCTGACCGCGCCGTACGTGGCCAGCCAGGGCACCGCGCTCGGGCGGCTCGGCCGGGTTCACATCGCCCAGGACGACGACGGGACCATCTGGGTCGGCGGCGACACCACCACCTTGATCGAGGGTGCGGTCGAGCTGTAGCTACCCGGTGCCCGCCGCCCGCGCCGCGGCGCCGCACAGGCCGGCCAGGTCGTCGAGTATCTGCGGGAACATCGTCTTGGCCAGGGTGAGGTGCCCGTGGCCGGTCAGCAGGTGCGCCCGGGCGCCGGGGATGTGCGCGGCCAGCCACTGGCCGTGCGTGAACGGCACCATCCGGTCCTGGTCGCCCTGCCAGATCGCGACCGGGACCTGCCCGCCGAGTTCCTCGGGGGTGAAGCCCCAGCCGGACACGAACGCCAGGTCGTCGTCGCGCCAGCCGGCGATGCCGTTTCGGACCGAGGCTCGCAGCGAGGCCGCCAGGTACTCGGCGTAGTCGTCGGTCAGCGCGGCGATGTCGGCGGCTGAGGCCAGGTCGCCGAGCCCGGCCGCGACGGCCCCGGCGGTGACCTCGCGCAGGTACTCCGCGGCCGCCTCGATGAACGCGGTCACCTGCGTCTCGCCCGCGGCCGCGGCGGCGAACTCCTCGATGTTCTCCTGGCCCATCCCGGCCTGCCAGTCCAGCCCTTCGCTGTCGCGCGGCGCGACCGCGGCGATGGTGGCCGCCGCCAGGCAGCGGCCGGGCATCCGGGCGGCGCAGGCCAGGGTGTGCGGGCCGCCGCCGGACCAGCCGGCGGTGACGAACTCCCCCGCGCCGAGATGGTCCAGGATCGCGGCCACGTCGGGCGCGGCGTCCGCCACCCGCCGGCCGGGCTGCGCGGTTGACCCGCCGTATCCGGGCCGGGCGTAGCGGATCGTGCGCAGCCCGCGGTCCGCCGCCGCCCGCGTCATCGGGCCGAACGCGACCAGGCCGGACGGCGTGCCGCTGTGCAGGACCAGCGGCAGCCCGTCCGGGGGCCCGCTGACCAGCACGTCGAGTGTCCGGCCATCGGGGGCGGTGACAGCGAGGCGAATATCGTTCGAGGCCATCGTCATTAGCCAGAGGGTAACTAGGCCAGCCGGCCAGCGCCATTGGCCAGCCGCGGGGTTCACCCGGCGTTCAGCCGCCAGACCTGCTCGCCCTCGACCTCTTCGGCGGTGAGGGTCAGGCCGGCCCGGCTGGCCACCTGCTGCGAGGCCCGGTGCGAGGGGTGGATCGCGGCGTTGATCACGCTCGCGCCCTGCTCGCGCAGCCATCCCACCAGCGCGGCCGCCGCCTCGGACGCGTAGCCGCGGCCCTGCCAGGGCATCCCGATCACCCAGGCCACCCAGGCGGACCAGGCCGTTTCCTTCCTGATCACGGTCGCCTGGACGGTGCCGACCGGCTCGCGGGTGGCCCGCAGCCGGACGATCCAGTTCAGCCAGAGCTCGGCCGGGCTGCCCGAGCCGTCCACCTGCCGCTGGTACCGGCGGCGCAGCTCGCTGACCGTCGGCGGGCTGCCGTCGATGTACTCATACAGCTGTTCGGCGGCCAGCACGGCCGTCATCGGCCCCGCGTCCGCCGGGCGCAGCCGGGTCAGGATCAGGCGGCTTGTGCTGATCGCCGTCATGCCGAACGCGCGCATTCTCCAACTGTGCCAGCGATCCGCGAGGCCCGGGCTCGTCCCGGTCCGAGCGGATCGCTCCAGGGGGTGTGGGGGGCTGGTCTCCGCCCCCCACACAAGCACCGCTCCAGGGGGTGTGGGGGGCTGGTCTCCGCCCCCCACACAAGCACCGCTCCAGGGGGTGTGGGGGGCTGGTCTCCG
>DATBGO010000236.1:0-62564 GCA_036558005.1 Streptosporangiaceae bacterium
AACATGGACCTGCTGCCCGCCGACTTCACCTACCGGAACCTGGACCTGATCCTGGACAGCGCGAAGAAGCCGACCCGCAAGCTCGCCCGGCTGCTCGCCCCGCTGCGGGCCGAGTACGACGTGGTCTTCCTGGACTGCCCGCCGGGCATCTCGCTGCTGTCCGAGAGCGTGCTGCAGGCCGCTGACCTGCTGCTGGTCCCGCTGATCCCGACCACGCTGTCGGTGCGGACGCTGGATCAGCTCACCGAGTTCGTGTCCGGCCTGGACGGGCACCAGCCGCGGATACTGGCGTTCTTCTCCATGATCGACCGCCGTAAGCGGCTGCACCAGGAGATCTGCGGGCAGCTGCCGGCCAGCCGGGACGACGTCGCGCGGGCGGCCATCCCGGCGCTGTCGCTGATCGAGCGGATGTCGGTGCAGCGGGCCCCGGTGCCCGCGTTCGCGCCCCGCAGCGCCGCCGCCCGCAGCTACCGGGCGCTGTGGGCCGAGGCGGCCCGGCGGGCCGGCCTGCCGCCGCCGGGCTGACCGGCGGGCCTGGCCGGGCGGGGCCGCCGGTCAGTCCAGCTCGCGGATGAAGCTGATGATGGCCTCGCTCACCTCGGCGGGGCGTTCCTGCTGGGTCCAGTGCCCGCAGCCGGGCAGCAGCACCGGCGGCCGGAGCGCGGGCGCGTAGTCGCGCAGCCGCGGCAGCGCCTGCGCGGTGCCCGGCGCGGTGATCACCATGTCCCTGTCGCCGGTGACGAACAGCGCGGGCACGGTGAGCCTGGCGTGGTGCCAGGGCGCGGTGAGCTCCCAGTTGCGGTCCAGGTTGCGGTACCAGTTCAGCGGTCCCGTGAAGCCGCGGCCGGCGTACTGGCTGACGTAGGTGTCGATGTCGGCGCTGGTCAGCCAGCCGGGCAGGCGCGGCGGCTCGGTGCAGATGTCCAGGAACCCGCCGCCGGGCGGCACCACCGGCGTGGCCGGGGGCGCCTCGCCGGAAGCGGTGTAGAGCAGCTTGCGGAAGGTCGCGGGCAGGTCGCGGCGCAGCTCGGCGTCGGCCACCCCCGGCTGCTGGAAGTACACCATGTAGAAGCCGTCGCCCAGCCGGTCCCGCAGGGTCGCGATCGGCGGGCTGCTGCCCCGCGGCCGGTACGGGACGCTGAGTCCGATCACGCCGCGGACCCGGTCGGGCCGCAGCAGCGCCGTGTGCCAGGCGACCGGCGCGCCCCAGTCGTGCCCGGCCAGCACCGCCTGCCCGGCGCCCAGCTCGTCGAGCAGCGCGATGACGTCCCCGGTCAGGTGCAGGATCGTGTACTGGTCCTGGCTGGCGGGCGCGGCGGTCTCGGCGTAGCCGCGCTGGTCCGGCGCGACCGCGTGGAAGCCGGCCGCGGCCAGCGCGGTCAGCTGGTGCCGCCAGGAGTACCAGCTTTCCGGGAAGCCGTGCAGCAGCACGACCACCGGGCCGGTGCCCGCCTCGGCGATGTGCATCCGCAGCCCGCGCGCGCTGACCTGCCGGTGCGTGATCCCGCCGGGTCCCGGCCGCGTCTTCATACCGGGACAATAACGCCCTGGCCGGCCGTGGTCGCATCAGCTTGGCGGCCGCGCCGCTGTTTGTGGCCGATTGCTGGTACATAAGATGCCACGACAGGCCATGCTGTACTTGAGGCTTCGTCTTCCTGAGGGGGACTGTTTGGGGCGCAGGCTGCTTCGGCTAGAGATCCCGGTCTTCCCGGAGCGAAAGATGTTCCGGTTGCATGATCCGGCCGCCGACCCGGACGCACCCGGAGGCCCGCTGCCGCCCGCCGACGCCCTGATCAGTGCCAGCCGCGACCAGATGCTGGTCGCCTGCGCGCAGGAGCACGTCGGGGTGCAGCTCACCATCGAGGAGTGGGAGGACGCGCCGACGCCGTTCAGCGACGGTTACGAGGACGAGGCCAAGTGCGTGCTGTACCTGCGCAGCCAGCTGAGCATCGCGGACATGGGCGCGTCCGACCGGGCGGTGCGCAGCCTGCGGCTGGCCGGAGGGGTGGGCGACTACGGCGTGCGGGTCTACACCAGGAACCGGACCGAGGCCGTGCGCCGCTACGCGGCGCTGTTCAAGCTGAAGGCTGATCCGCTGGGAGATGAGTTCCAGCAGGCCCGGCGGCGGCTCGAAGGGCTGGAGCAGTACCTGATCCAGCTGTGGCGGGAGTCCTGACCGGTCGCGGCGGCGCTAGGGCGCGAGTATCACGGGCTGGCCGGTGACGCTGCCGCGCGGTGGCGGCAATTGCACGCCATGCGGGACGGAACTGCGCGCTGGCGAGGGCCGGGCCGCTCCCTGCCGGAACGGGCCGACCGCGTAGAAGGCCACGGCGACCACCGCTATCACGGCCAGCGCGACGAGAGCTGTGAGCAGCCGGGCCCGCGGCGACCGCATCAGCGCGGTCAGCCCGGGGTGACCAAACGAAGTCAGCCTCGACGCCAGCAAGGGATCGTCATCTGCGAGCCTGCGCTCCATCTCCTCGAGCATGCGCTGCTCATCCATGGAAAGCGCCATGACGCACCTCCGAGCCGCATCTGGCTACAACCGCCACGCGCTTTGGGGCGGGGGACTGATTCTTACTATCCCCCGCCGCGAGATTTTTTACCCGTGCTTTGCGGGCCGCTTGCCGGCTTCGCGGGCCGCGGCACCGCCCGGGGACCGGCCTGGCGGCGATAGCTCGAACGCATATTTGATTACCTCGAACAAGTATTCTACGCTGGCGGGCATGCGATGGGACAGCCTGCGGGCCGGCCCGGGCCCGGAGGAAGGCGGCGGGCGGCAGCCTGGCGCGCCGCTGGCGCTGTTCGGCACCGAGGCGGTCGCCCGGACCTTCCCGGCACCGGAGTTCCGCGGGATCACGTTCTATGAGGTGCACGCCCGGACGATCATCAATCAGGTGCCGCCCGCGTCGCGGATGGCGTTCCGCTGGACCATCAACCCCTACCGCGGGTGTGCTCACGCGTGCGCGTACTGCTTCGCCCGCAATACCCACACCTACCTCGACATGGACGCCGGCCTGGACTTCAACTCCAGGATCGTGGTGAAGGTGAATGCCGCCGGGCTGGCCAGGCGCGAGCTCGGCCGGCCGCGGTGGGCCGGCGAGCACGTCGCGATGGGCACCAACGTGGACTGCTACCAGCGGGCCGAGGGCCGCTACCGGCTGATGCCCGGGATCATCAGCGCGCTGCGGGACGCGGCCAACCCGTTCTCGATCCTGACCAAGGGCACGCTGATCCTGCGCGACATCGACCTGCTGGCGCAGGCCGCCGAGGTCACCGACGTCGGGCTGAATGTGTCGGTCGGATTCGCCGACAGGGAGCTGTCCCGGCTGGTGGAGCCGGGCACGCCAGCGCCGCAGCGGCGGCTGGCCGCCTGCGCCGAGCTCACCGGCCGCGGGCTGCGCTGCGGGGTGCTGATGGGCCCGGTGCTGCCGTTCCTGTCCGACTCCCCCGCCCAGCTGCGGGCCACGGTCGCGCAGGCCGCGGCCGCCGGGGCCAGCCACGTCACCCCGATCGTGCTGCACCTGCGGCCGGGTGCCAGGGAGTGGTACCTGCGCTGGCTCGGTGAGCATCACCCCGGGCTGATGCCCAGGTACCGGGCGCTGTACGGCTCGCGCGCGTACGCGCCCCGGGCCTACCAGGACCGGATCGCCGGGCAGGTCAGCGAGCTGGCCAGGGAGTACGGCGTGGGCCGGGCCAGCCCCGCGCGGGCCCGCCAGGCCCGGCGTCCCCGCCCTGGTCACGGGGCCGGCCAGCGCGGCGGCGCCCGCCAGCACGGCCAGCACCGCGGGCCGGTGCAGCTCTCGCTGCTGTAACCCGCGGCTGGCCGGCCCGCTCAGCCAGCACAGTCCCTTCAGCCAGCACAGTCCCTTCAGCTAGCACAGTCCCTTCAGCTAGCACAGTCCCTCAGCCAGCACAGCCCCTCAGCTAGCACAGCCCCGGCGGCCCAGGCGCAGCGTGACCGGGATCGTGTGCCCGCCGGGCAGGGCCCGGACCTGCAGCGGCAGGCAGCCGGTGAGGTCGGTGACGTAGCCCTGCCAGAACAGCGTCAGCCCGGGCGCGTAGCGGGCCGGGATATGCGTCCCGGCCGGCCCGCGCGGGCAGCCGGCCAGGGTCAGGCCCGGCTGGCCGTCGCGCATGCTGTAGGCGCCGGTGTTCTTGAAGTCGCCCAGGAACAGGAACTGCCCCGCCGCCTGCGGGGCGACCCGCACCACCGCGCGGTGGCCGTCGGCGACCGCGATGGCCATCGCGCTGGTCGTGACCTTGCCGCCCGGGCGCGTCGGCCCGCCCTGGTAGGTGCCGGCCACCTTCGCGTAGATGAACCAGACCGGCCCGGCGTGCGCGCTGCGGCGCTGCCAGTCACTGCCCAGGGTGCCGCCGGTGGCGGTCTGGCAGTTCTCCAGGACCGTGCCGGGCAGCCCGTGCCCGGTGACCCGCGGGATCGGCGGGATCGGCGGGATCGTCGCGGTCGCGGTGCTGCCCGCCGCGGGGCTGAGCCCGGCCGGGGCGGGCCCGCCCGGGCCGGCCAGCACGGCGCGCGCGGTGACCGATCCGGCGATGGCCACCGCCGCGGCCGCGCCGATGCAGGCCACCCGCACCCGCAGCACGTGTTGCTGATGCCGGCGCCGGACCGAGTCCAGCAGGCCGGGCGGGGCCGGCTCGGCGGCGGCGGCCATCGCGGCCCGCAGCCGGTGCTCAATGTCGGTCATGGCCCGCCTGCCCTTCTTCCTGGCCCGCCGCGCGGCCAGCAGCTGACCGCTGGCCCGCGGCGAACTCGGTGCCTTCCCGCAGCCTGGCCAGCGCCCGCGCGGCCTGGCTCTTCACGGTCCCGACGGTGCAGCCCATGACGGCCGCGGTCTGCGCCTCGGTCAGGTCCTCGAAATATCGCAGCACCAGCACGGCGCGCTGCCGGGGCGGCAGCGCCGCGAGGGCGCGCAGCCGCAGGTCGCGGTCGGCGACCGCGGTGCTCTGATCCGCCCGCGCCTGGCCGGGCGGCTCAGCGCTGAGCGGCGCCTCCGGATGGCGGCGCAGCCACCGCCACCGGTCGGCCGAGGCGTTCACCAGGATCTGCCGCACGTACCGCTCCGGGTCGCCGCGGCGGCTGATCCGGCCCCAGTGCCGGTAGGCCCGCTCGAACGCGCCCTGCAGTAAATCCTCGGCCTCGGGCCGGTTCCCGCCGGTCAGCAGCCGCGCCATGGTGAACAGGCGGCCCGACGCCGCGGCGACGAATTCCTCGAAGCTGCCGTCGTCGAAGCCGATCACGTCGGGTTGGCCCGCCTGGGTCATCACCAGCCTCGCATCAGTGCCCACATAGTCAATGCACGCCGCGGGGGCCCGGAAGGTTGGCCGGGGCGGCCGCGGTTTCCTGCCATCCCCGGCCTCAGTCCGGCGGGCCGGTGACGCCGAGCACGTATGCCCTGGCCGGCCCGGCCAGCCGCTCGCGCAGCGCGGTGAACGCGTCGGCGGCCGCCAGCCCGGGCCAGTCAGCGGGCAGCAGGCCGGCCGGCAGCCCCGGGTCCAGGAACGGCAGCCGCCGCCAGAGCGTGAGCACCCGGACGTAGTCGGCGAACGCCGCCTCGCCGGCCTGCCGGCGGCCGGCGGCCGCGGCCGGCCGCTGGCTCGCGGGCCCGGCGGCCTGCCCGGGCGGCGGCCCGGCTGGCTCGGGCGGCCAGCGGTCCAGCACGGTCGCGGCCTGGCGGCGGAACGCCTGGTACTCCGCGGCCAGCCGGTCGATGTCCCACCAGTCCCGCAGCAGCCCGCGGACCTCGCCGAAGGCCAGGTACTCGGCCCGGAACAGGTTCACGTAGCCGTCCAGGCCGTGCCTGCGCAGCACGTCGATCGTCTCCCCGGCCAGGTGGCCGGGGGCGATCCACACCCCGGCCGAGACGGTGCCGAACCCCAGCCAGGTCAGCCGGGACCGCAGCGCGTGCCGCCGCCGCCGCTCGCGCTCGGGCACGCTGAACACCGCCAGCAGCCAGCCGTCCGCGGCCTGGGCGCGGGGCCTGCCGAAGATCCGCCAGTCCCCTTCGGCCAGGATCTGCGAGCCGCGGCGGGACAGCGCGTAGCCGGCCGCCCCGGCCGCCCGGCGCGGTTCCACCACGCCGCGCTGCTTCAGCCGGGACACCGACGACCGGACCGCGGGCTCGTCGGCGCCCAGCGCGGCCATCATCCGGATCAGCGACGCGACGCTCAGCCAGCCGCCCGCGTCCCTGGCGTAGAGCCCGTAGATCGTGACGATCAGGGCCCTGGGCTGGGTGGGCCAGCCGCCGCTCGCGTTCTGGTCACTGAAGGTCGTCACAGCAGGAACATAACTCCAGCTGGGCCCGCTGCCCGGTTGCGGGCCGTGATTGCCTGATTCGTTGACTATCGTCTTGGGGACGCGATACTTAGGACGTCCTGGTGGCGCTAGAGGAAGGTCCTGGCCCATGCAGCTCTCGCCATCCGCGCATGCTGACACATTCTGCCGGGACAACCTGCCACCGCCCGGGCAGCTGCCCGAGCTCTTGTTCACGCTGCCCGAGCTGGCCTACCCGGACCGGCTCAACTGCGCGCAGGCGCTGCTGGACGAGACCATCAGGGTGCACGGCGAGGGCCGGCCGTGCCTGCTGTCGGATCGTGAGACCTGGAGCTACGGCGAGACCGCCCGCCGGGCCAGTCAGGTCGCCGGGGTGCTCGCCGGCCAGCTGGGCCTGGTGCCGGGCAACCGGGTGCTGCTGCGCGGCCCGAACAGCCCCTGGCTGGCGGCCTGCTGGCTGGGCGTGCTCATGGCCGGCGGGGTGGTGGTGACCACCATGGCGCTGCTGCGGGCGCTGGAGCTGTCGGCGATCTGCGAGATCGCCCAGGTGGACCTCGCGCTGTGCGACCACAGGTTCACCGCGGAGCTGGTAGCGGCCGGGCGGCCGGGCCTGCGCATCGTCAGCTACGGCGGCGACGGCGCCGACGACCTGGTCCAGCGCGCCGCGGCCCAGCCCGGCGAGTTCGGCGCGGTGCCGACCGCGGCCGACGACGTGGCGATGATCGCGTTCACCTCGGGTACCACCGGCCGGCCGAAGGCGGCGATGCACTTCCACCGCGAGGTGCTGGCGACTGCGGACACCTACTCCGCCCGGGTGCTGGCCCCGGTCCCTGGTGACGTGTTCACCGGCACCCCGCCGCTGGCGTTCACCTTCGGCCTGGGCGGCCTGCTGATCTTCCCGCTGCGGGCCGGCGCCGCCACCTTGCTGCTGGAGAAGGCCACCCCGGCCGAGCTGGCCGATCACATCGCGGCCCGGGGGGTCACGGTCTGCTCGACGGCGCCGACCGCCTACCGGGCGATGATCGCGGCGGGCAAGGGCGGGCAGCTGCGCGGGCTGCGCCGCCCGGTGTCGGCGGGCGAGCACCTGTCCGCCAGCACCTGGCAGGCCTTCTACGAGGCCACCGGGGTGCCCATCGTCGACGGCATCGGCAGCACCGAGATGCTGCACATCTTCATCTCCGCGGCCGACGGGGCGATGCGGCCGGGCTCGACCGGGGTGCCGGTGCCCGGTTACCAGGCCGCGGTCCTGGAAGAGGACGGCAAGCCGGTCCCGGACGGGCAGCCGGGGCGGCTGGCGGTCAAGGGCCCCACCGGCTGCAAGTACCTGTCCGACCCGCGGCAGCTCAGCTACGTGCAGGACGGCTGGAACCTGACCGGCGACACCTACGTCCGCGACCAGGACGGCTATTTCTGGTACCAGGCGCGCTCGGACGACATCATCATCTCGGCCGGCTACAACATCGCCGGGCCGGAGATCGAGGAGGCGCTGCTGATGCACCCCGACGTCGCCGAGTGCGGGGTGGTCGGCGTGCCCGACGAGGCCCGCGGCCAGCTGGTCACCGCCTACGTGGTGCTGGCCGCCGGTGCCGCGGGTGACGCCGCTAAGGTGGCCGAGCTGCAGGAATTCGTCAAGAGCAAGATCGCGCCGTACAAGTACCCGCGGGTCATCGAGTTCCTGCCGCAGCTGCCCCGCACCAACACCGGCAAGCTGCAGCGCTACCGGCTGCGCGAGCGGTCGGCGCGCTAGCGCGGATCACACCTCGACCAGCACCGGGATGATCATCGGGCGCCGCCGGTAGCCCTCGTTCACCCACCGGCCGAGGGTGCGCCGGACCAGCTGCCGCAGCTGGTGCACGTCGTTGATCCCGTCGGCGGCGGCCCTGGCCAGCGCCTCCTCGATCCGCGGCAGCACGGCCTCGAACGCGGCGTCGTCGATGCCCGAGCCGCGGGCGTGGATCTCCGGCCCGGCCACCATCTTGCCCGAGTTCGAGTCGACCACGATCACCACCGACACGAAGCCCTCGTCGCCGAGGATCAGCCGGTCCTTGAGCGAGGACTCGGTCACCTCGCCGACCGACAGCCCGTCGACGTAGACGTAGCCGCACGGGATCTTGCCGGTCACCCGGGCCCGCCCCTCCAGCAGGTCCACCACCACGCCGTCCTCGGCGATGACGATGTTGCGCTCGGGCACCCCCGTCTGCGCGGCCAGCTCGGCGTGCGCCCGCAGGTGCCGCCATTCGCCGTGTACCGGGATGAAGTTGGCCGGGCGGACCAGGTTGAGCACGTACAGCAGCTCGCCGGCCGGCGCGTGCCCGGAGACGTGCACCAGGGCGTTGCCCTTGTGCACCACCCGGGCGCCGAGCCTGGTCAGGTCGTTGATCACCCGGGACACCGCGGTCTCGTTGCCGGGCACCAGGGAGGAGGCGAGGATCACGGTGTCACCCTCGGCGACCCGGATCGGGTGATCCCGCGCGGCCATCCGCGACAGCGCCGACATCGGCTCGCCCTGCGACCCGGTCGAGATCAGCACGATCCGCTCCGGCGGCATTTCCTCAGCGTCGCGCGGCTCGACGATCAGCCCGCCGGGCACCTGCGGCACCCGCAGGTAGCCGAGCTCGCGCGCCACCCCCATGTTGCGCACCATGGACCGGCCCACCAGCGCGACCTTGCGGCCGTGCGTGGCGGCGGCGTCCAGCACCTGCTGCACCCGGTGCACGTGGCTGGCGAAGCAGGCCACGATGATGCGCTGCCGCGCTGAGCTGAACACCTCGGCGAGCACCGGGGCGATCGCCCGCTCGCTGGTCACGATGCCGGGCACCTCGGCGTTGGTGGAGTCGGCCATCAGCAGGTCGACGCCCTCGCCGCCGAGCCGGGCGAACCCGCCCAGGTCGGTCAGCCGCCCGTCCAGCGGCAGCTGGTCCATCTTGAAGTCGCCGGTGTGCAGCACCAGGCCCGCGCTGGTGCGGATGGCCACCGCCAGCGCGTCAGGGATCGAGTGGTTGACCGAGAGGAACTCCAGGTCGAACGGGCCGAAGCTGGTCCTGGTGCCCTCGGCCACCTCGCGGGTCTGCGGGGTGATCCGGTGCTCGGAGAGCTTGCTGCGGATCAGGGCCAGCGTCAGCCGGGACCCGGCGAGCAGGATGTCATCGCGCTGGCGCAGCAGGTACGGGATCGCGCCGATGTGATCTTCGTGTGCGTGGGTCAGCACCACCGCGTCGATGTCGGCGAGCCGGCCCTCGAGCGCGGAGAAGTCCGGCAGGACCAGGTCGATGCCGGGCTGGTCGGGCTCGGGGACCAGCACCCCGCAGTCGACGATCAGCAGCCGGCCGGCGTGCTCGAACACGGTCATGTTGCGGCCGATCTCGCCGAGTCCGCCGAGCGCGGTGATGCGCAGGCCGTCAGCGGCCAGGGGCGGCGGCGGCCCCAGGCCGGGGTGCGGGTGGCTCACCGGAGTTTCACGCCCCCCGCGACCAGGTCAGCTCGCAGTTGCTCGACCTCTGCCGGGGTCGCGTCGGCCAGCGGCGGCCGGACCGGGCCGCCGGGCAGCCCGAGCAGCCTGAGCGCCGCCTTGGTGGTGATGACGCCCTGGGTGCGGGTCATCCCGGTGTAGACCGGCAGCATGTCGCGGTGGATCGCCAGCGCGGCGGCCACGTCGCCGGCCGTGTACGCGTCGATCATGTCGTGCAGCCGGTCCCCGGCCACGTGCCCGTGCACGCTGACGAACCCGGCCGCCCCGATCGACAGCCAGGGCAGGTTCAGCATGTCGGTGCCGCAGTAGAAGGCCAGCGAGCTGCCGGCCATCACCAGCGACGCGGCTCCCGGGTCGTCCTTGGCGTCCTTCACCGCGACGATCCGCGGGTGCTCGGCCAGCGCCAGCAGCGATCCGGTGGAGATCGCGGTGCCGGTGCGGCCCGGGATGTCGTACAGCATGACCGGCAGCCCGGTCGCGTCGGCCACCGTGCGGAAGTGCTCGATCAGGCCGTTCTGCGGCGGCTTGCTGTAGTACGGGGTGACCACCAGCAGCGCGTCCGCGCCCGCCTGCTCGGCCTGGCGGGCCAGCTCGCAGCTGTGCGCGGTGTCGTTGGTGCCGACACCGGCCACGATGGTGGCCCGGTCCCCTACCGCCTCCGCTACTGTCCGCAGCAGCCGGTCCTTCTCGGCGTCGGTGGTGGTGGGCGACTCGCCGGTGGTGCCGCTGATCACCAGCCCGTCGTTGCGCATCTCGTCGACCAGGTAGGCGGCCAGCCCGGCGGCCCCGTCGTAGTCGACAGCCAGGTCGCCGGTCATCGGCGTGATCATGGCGGTGAGCATCCGGCCGAACGGCGCGGCGGCGGCGGCGCCACGCTGGCCCTCGGGCGTTGCGAAAGCTGTCATGTACCGAACGCTACCGGGCAGCGCACCCGGGGGGTACCAGCGACGCGGCATCGGCGGGTATCAGGGCCAGGTAGCGGGCTGCGCGCGGGCGGCGCGCTCACGCGGCCCGGGCGGGCTGACTGCGCGCGCCCGGGGCGCGGATGAAGACGCGGCGACGTGAGCTCGGGGGTACCCACGTCGCCTGCGTCTGTCTGATTATCGTCCACCATTACACGTGCCGTTACTCGTTGCGCGCAATTCGTTATAGTCCGGCCGGCCGGAAGGCCGGAGAAATGGTGCAACAGGGAACAATAGCCGCCCGTCGCGGTGGCGCCTCGCGGTGCGGCGGGGCGGACAGAGCCGCCCGCGGCGGCGTGTCGTGCCGGCTGCCGGGGCCAGGGACCGGGCACAATGTGACAAGGCCCCTCCATGTATGAGATGGAGGGGCCTTGCCCGGCCTAGCGGCGTTCTAGCGTGCCGATCGCTCGGCTGCCCCGCGCCGCAGGGCCCGCCACCGGGCGGCTGCCGTTGCCTCGCAGTGGCCTGCGGGCCGGTCACCGGCTCTGGTGGTCCTGCAGTTCTACTGCCTCTCAGCAGGCCCGCACAAGGGCTTCGGCGCATCCATTCCATGATTCTTTTGCCCTGGCCAGGACGCCGGGTCGTTATCCCACGCTAATCCGCGACATCCGCGGGCGGGCCCGCGCGCGACCGCGCGGGCCATTGCGGCCGGCCAGGCTAGAACACCGGGATGATCTCGTCCGGGTCGATGTCCGCGGACACGTCGACGCCCTCGATGTCCAGTTCCGGGATCGCCGGGAACTCGATCCCCCAGCGCACCACGATCGCCCGGATCCTCGCGATCGCCACCTTCCAGTTCTCGGCCTGCTCCTCGAACGACAGCACGCCGAGCCCGGCCTTCCTGGCGTGGTCCATCAGCACCCGGTGGTTGGCCAGGAAGTACGGCGGCAGTTCCCAGAACCCCTCCGGCGGCTCCCACAAGATCATCGAGAGGAACACGAAGCCTGCCCGCAGCTGACGGGTGATCGTGGTCTTGACCTCGTCGGTCAGGCCAGGCCACTCCTTCTCCAGGATCGTCATGCAGATCTGCAGGTGCCGTGACTCATCCCGGCCGATCCGCTGGAACATCTGGCTGAACACCGGGTGGGTGGTGCCCGACGACATCCCGCGGAACAGCGTCGACGCCGCCATCTCCCCCATCATGAAACTGGTGAACAGCACCGGCAGCGAGTACCGGCCGACCGCCTTGTTGTAGCCGCCCCAGTACCGGCCGCCGTTGTGGTACAGCCAGCCGATGTTGTTGTGCGCGGCCCGCTCCAGGTCGGTCGACGGGGTCCAGTCCAGCGGCCCGCCGGGCCACAGCGCCCCGATCGTCCGCTGGCAGCACTCCTCGTGGTTCATCTCGTCCCTGGTGATCGAGAAGAAGCACTTGCGGACCGGATCTTCCTCGTGCTGCTCGAACGCCCGGATGGTGGCCCGGGCGAACACCGCGGGGCCGGAGGCGTCGAAGTTGGCCAGCACCGCGAACCAGTACATGATGCCCAGCCGCTGCTCGGTCGTGAAGTCCTCGGCGCGCAGCCCGTCCCACGGCAGGTCAGCCGGGTTCCACGCCATCAGCTTGGACTTCTGGTAGATCGCGGCCAGCTTCTGCGTCTCGACCCGCCACTCCATCGGGTAGATGTTCGGCTGCGGGATCTGCGGCGCGGGCCAGAAGCCGCCCTCCGGGACGACCAGCCCCGAGTCTTGATTCGCCACGATTGCGACTCCATCCCTGCTCAGGCGAGCCGGGCCCGGCCCGGTCCCGTGCCCGCGGCCGCGGTGCACGACGCCACTTTATGACAGCCTACGACCAGACTTGCTCTATGTCGTCATAGCGGTGCCGCCGGCGGCCCGCCAGGCTGCGGTAAGGTACCGGTGTCCTGGCCAGCCCAGGACGGCGCGCGCCCAGCGAAGCCGGTGTGATCCCGGCGCTGTCCCGCAACGGTGATGCACCCCGCCCCGGGGTGACGAGCCCGGACGCCTGGCCCGCGCCGGCGACCTGTCCTCGGAGGAAGGGCGGTTCGTTCCGGCGCCGCTGTCTGGCGTCGTGGCGGGCGCACTTCGTCCTCCACGACCAGACGGAGGATGATCATGCGGTTTCACTCACGCCGCTGGCCGGCCGCCGCGGTGCTCGCTGCCGCCGCGCTGCTGGCCGCCGCCTGCGGCGCCCCGGCCAGCCCGGGCACGGCGTCCAGCCCGGCCGGCCGCCCCGTGGCCAGCGGCAGTTTCCCGGTCAGCATCGCCGCGGCGGGCAGCGTGGTGCGCATCGCGGCCCGGCCCGCCGCGATCGTCTCGCTGTCCCCGACCGCCACCGAGATGCTCTACGCGATCGGTGCCGGGCCGCAGGTGAAGGCGGTCGACAGCCTGTCGGACTATCCGCCGGGCGCGCCCGTCACCAAGCTCGCCGCGTTCCAGCCGAACGTCGAGGCCATCGTGGCCTACAAGCCCGACCTGGTCATCACCTCCAACGACACCGGGCTGGCGAAGAAGCTCGCCGCGTTCTCCGTCCCGGTGCTCAACCTGCCCGCGCCGGCCGCCGTGGCGGGCGAGTACGCCGAGTTCCGCGAGCTAGGCCAGGCGACCGGTGACGTCGCCGGGGCGCAGCGGGAGATCGCCGCCCTGCGCGCCGGGATCGCCCGGATCGTCGCGGCCGTGCCCCATCGCGCCCGGCCGCTCAGCTACTACTACGAGCTCGACCAGACGTATTACTCGGTCACCTCGGCGACGTTCGTCGGCAGCCTGCTGCGGATGCTGGGGATGAAGAGCATCGCGGACTCCGCTTCCGGCGCGGCCTCGGCGGGCGGCTACCCGAAGCTCTCCCCCGAGTTCGTGGTCCGGGCCAACCCCGACTACATCATCCTGGCCGACACCGTGTGCTGCCATCAGAGCGCGGCCACGGTGGCGGCCCGTCCCGGCTGGTCCACCCTGTCCGCGGTGAAAGACGGTCACGTCATCACGCTGAACGACGACATCGCCTCCCGCTGGGGCCCGCGGGTGGCCAGCTTGATGCAGGCGGTGGAAACCGGGATCAGCAAGGGAACGAAGTGAGGTGACCGCGGCGGCGCCGGGCGAGCAGGCGGCACCGGGCGAGCGGGCGGCAGCCGCCGCGCTGGCCAGGCTCCGGCCCGGCCGCCCGGTCGCCATCGCCATCGTGCTGCTGCTGGCGGCGGTGGCCCTCGGGGTGTCGGTCGGCCCGGCGGACCTGTCCCTGAGCCAGGTGGCGCAGGCCCTGCTGACCAGGCTGCCCTGGCACCCGGCGATGACGGTGCCGCCGGTCGACACCGCGATCGTGTGGCAGATCCGGGTGCCGCGGGTGGTCCTTGGCGCGCTCGTCGGCGCCATGCTGGCCGGCGGCGGCGCCGCCTACCAGGGCGTGTTCCGCAACCCGCTGGCCGACCCCTACCTGCTGGGGGTCGCGGCCGGGGCCGGGCTCGGCGCCACGATGATCATCGTCACGAACGCCAGCTCGGGCCTGCTGCCGGCCGCCGCGTTCGGCGGCGGCGCAGCCGCGGTCTGCCTCACCTACGTGCTGGGCACCGGCGCGGGCCGTGGCGGCGGGGGCCAGGGGATCAGCGCCAGCACCGCGTCGATCGTGCTGGCCGGGGTGGCGGTCGCCGCGCTGCTCACCGCGATCCAGACCTACCTGCAGCAGCAGCACACCCAGACGCTGCAGCAGGTCTACGCCTGGATTCTCGGCGAGCTGTCGGCGGCGTCCTGGCCGGACATCGCGCTGATCCTGCCGTACGTGGCCGTCTGCGCGGCGGTGCTGCTCGCCCACCGCAGGCTGCTCGACGTACTGCGGGTGGGCGAGGCCGAGGCGGCCAGCCTGGGCGTGAACGTGGCCAGGCTGCGGCTCACGGTGGTGGCGGCGGCGACCCTGGGCACCGCGGCCGCGGTCGCGGTCAGCGGGCTGATCGGGTTCGTCGGCATCATCGTCCCGCATACCGTCCGGCTGACCGCCGGGGCCAGCTACCGGATCGTGCTGCCGGTGTCGATGATCGGCGGGGCGGCCTTCCTGGTCCTGGCTGACGTGGCGGCCCGCACCGTGCAAGCCCCGGCCGAGGTGCCGATCGGGGTGATCACCGCGGCGGCCGGCGCGCCGTTCTTCCTGTTCGTGCTGCGGTCCAGGCGTACCCGCAGGGACCTGTCGTGATCAGCCTGGACGGGGTGCGGGTCAGCTACCGGACCGCGGTCGCGCTGGACGGCGTCACCGAGCAGATGGCGTCAGGCGAGTGGGTGGCGGTGATCGGCCCCAACGGCGCGGGCAAGACCACGCTGCTGCAGGCGATCGCGAAGATGGTCAGTTACCGCGGCCAGGTCACGATCGGCGGCCATCAGGTAGCGACGATGCCGCGGCGGCGGCTGGCCCAGCTGGTCGCCTATGTCCCGCAGCTGCCGCAGCTGCCGCCGGACATGACCGTCGGCGACTACGTGCTGCTCGGCCGCACCCCGCACATCGGGTACCTGCGGGTGGAGACCGCCGCGGACCGCGAGGTATGCGCGGGCCTGCTCATCCGGCTGAGCCTGACCGGGCTGGCCGGGCGGGCGCTGGCCACGCTGTCGGGCGGCGAGCTGCAGCGCGCCGTGCTGGCCCGGGCGCTGGCCCAGGAGGCGCCGGTGCTGCTGCTGGACGAGCCGACCAGCGCGCTGGACCTGGGCCGCCGGGTGGACGCCCTGGAGCTGGTCGACGAGCTGCGCAGGGAACGCTCGCTCACCATCGTCTCCGCGGTGCACGACCTGACCCTGGCCGGGCAGTTCGCCGACCGGCTGCTGCTGCTGGACCGCGGCCGCGTCGCCGCGGCCGGCCCGCCGGCCATCGTGCTGCGCGAAGATCAGCTCGCCCGCCACTTCGGCGCGGGCGTCCAGGTGCTGCCGGCCGCGGGCGGCGAGCTGGCCGTCTTCTTCCGCCGCGCCAGGCCAGACACCCGTCCGCCCGCGCAGGCACCTCCCGCCTGAGAATGCGTCACCCGTCGTGGCGGGGCTGCCTGCTCACGAGGGCAACCGGCCCGCGCTCCGGACCCCTGATCAGCGCGAGCCGGGGCCAGGGGCAGAGCCGGCAATGCCGGTCAGGATGCTGGCGATACGCTCAGCGGTCTCACCGGCGGTGTGGGGCTGCTGGCATTCCCAGGTGAACGTGCCGTCGTCGCCGATGCGGACCTCGCCCCGGCCGGGCCGGCCCGGGCGGGTGACCACGATCTGGGTGCACGCCTCCAGGTTCGCCTGGTCAGCGAGGATGTTCAGCCGCACGGTGAGCCCGGCGGCGCGCAGCGCCAGCCCGGCCCGGCTCAGCAGGGTCAGGTCGGGGTCGTTGACCGGGTCGCCGGGCTGCCAGTCCTCCCGGTCATCGAGCACCCGCATGGCGGTGGCCGCCAGCGCGCTGGCGCGGGGTGGCGGGGGCCCGGCGGGCCAGCAGTCGGCCAGCACGTGTCCGCTGTCCTCGGCGATCACGGTGCAGTACCGGCTGGCCAGGCCGGTGATCCGCAGCAGGCCCTCGTCCTGGTCGTGGGTGCAGCGGATGGGCAGGCTGCGGGCGGCCAGGCTGGCCGCGACCTGGCTCAGCAGCCCGCCGGGCCGGGCTGGCTGCGTGTCTTGTGGAGTGCTGGGGTTCACGAAAGGGGTCCTGTCGGGGGGTGTCGTTCCCGCCGGCCTTATCAAGGGGGCCGCTACCGGTCTGGGTCATGGCGTTCCTTGGCGCTGATGGCGCCCGCGCCGCCTTGCTCAGCCTGGGTGATGTCGTCGGACAGGGCCGCCGCAGTCGCGGCGGTCAGGGCGGTGTCGCGGCGCGCGCCGGGCAGCCTGCGGTAGGCGCGGAACCGGCCGATCGACGCCAGCCACACAATCACCCATTTGGAGTGTTCACCTCGCAGCACCGCGGCCTCCCGCCACCGGGCCGCGTCATCCGGCTCGCTCCCGGTCACCGGCGCTCCCTGACCACGGCCAGCCCGGCATACAGGTCCGCGCCGTGACCGGGCCAGCCCGCGTGCCCGGGCCGCCACTCGGTCACCGGCACCACCCCCGGCGGCACCAGTCCCATGCCAGCCAGCAGCCCGCTGACCTGCGCGTGACTGCGCGCGGTGATCCCGGCCGGGACCAGCCGGTTGTAAGCGGCCACCCCGGCAGTCACCGCCTCGGGCGCGAAGTCCGCCGTCAGGTGCGAGATCGCGATGAAGCTCCCAGGCGGTAACCCGCCCGCCAGGCAGGCCACCAGCTCCGCAGGATCGTCCGAGTCCGCCAAGAAATGCGCCACCGCGAGCAGCAGCACCGCGACCGGCCGGGTGAAATCAAGCGTCTGGCCCGCACCCCGCAAGACCGCTTCCGGGTCGCGCAAGTCAGCATCCACGTACCCGCATTCGCCTTCGCGGCTGCTGGTCAGCAGCGCGCGGGCATGCGAGAGCACCAGGGCATCGTTGTCGACGTACACCACCCGAGCCGCGGGGTCGATGTCCTGCGCGACTTGGTGGGTGGCCTCGGGGAAGGGCAGGCCCGCGCCGATATCAAGAAACTGGCTGATCCCCCGCTGGCCGGCCAGGAACCGCACCAGCCGGGCCCCGAACGCCCGGTTCGCCCGAGCCCCCGCCACCACCTGCGGGCGGCACGCCGCCACATCGTCAGCCGCCTGGCGGTCGGCCGGAAAGTGGTCTTTCCCGCCTAGCCAGTACCCGTAGATCCGAGCGGGATGCGCCACACCAACAGTTGCGGACAGGTCAGGTGCACTAGACAGAGGGTTCGGGTCTGTGCCGGGGCACGCGGGCATGGAGGCTATCTCCGATCGGTTGTCGGGGAATTGCTGTTTGTGTCGTGACTCAGCTCGGCACGGAGCTCGGCTAAGTCAGCCGTGACAAGGGTGTGGGGACGGATGCCAGGGCCCAGGCTGCGGGCGATATACCGGATGCGGTTGCCTTCCTCGGTCTCCCGCCAGATCCGAAACTGAGGGAAGTCCGCCCGCAAGGCGGGCAGGCTGTCGTCGTTATTACCGGATAGGCGGGTGCCGACCGCATCGCCGGGTGCGCTTTCCATGTGCTCTCTCCACGGACCGCCACCAACCACGGAGCATCGTGGCATCGGCGTTAATGGTGCGTGCCCACTGAGCCAGGATGTTTCACCGAACGTGAAACGCCGGACGCGGCGAGAGTTAGGAAAGGCCCATGCGGGCCGCGATGCCGCGTAGCTGCTCGGGCATGCGCCTTTGAATGTCGAGCAGGCGGGTCACCGTCTCACGGGCCATGGGATGGTACCGAGTACGCTGCGGCGCGAGCTGCTCAGCCCGGCTAACGCAGGCTAGAGCCTTGGCATGGTCACGCTGCCAGAGCCATGCGCGGGACAAGTCGATGTAGTGGTGGCTGGAGCGCTCGCGCGGCAAGGTCGCCGGGAGTTCGAGGGAGGCGCCCCGGCGGATGGCCTCGTCCGCGTCTCCTAGCTCGACCGCGACGGCTACCTCGTGGATAGCGACGTTAGACGGGCCGAACAGCAGGCCGTAATCACGCGTTTCGCGGCCGATCCGGCCTGAGACCTCACGGGCGCGGCCGATGCCGTCCCATGCGGGGCTGATACGGCCTCCGCGTGCTGCCATGATCGCTGTCCTGAGGTGAACGGTACCAAGGACGCTCAGCGCACCCGGGCGATCGGCGAGGCTGTCCTCTATCTCGCGCCCGGCCCGGTCCAGTAGGCGCATGCCCCCATCCCAGGCACCGGTTGCGAGGAATGCCGATGAGCGGCGGATAGCCGCGACCGGGCCGAGCATCGGATCATCAGCCTGGCGTGCTGCCCATGACATCCGCTCCACGGCAAGGGCGAACAGGTCCATGTACCCGAGCTTGTAGGCCATGGAGTCAACCGCTGCGTACGCATCGGCCAGCAGCCGGAAAGCCCGAGAGCGGTCGGAGTCCCGATCCTGATGGGCGTGCACGGTCAACTCTTTCATCAGGGCAGGCAGGAGGACGCCGAGCTCCACATAGCTCGCCTGCATGCGCAACCGCCGCACCTGCTCCGTCTCGGCAGCCAGGTCATTCAGCGGCCGGGGCGGGACGTCCAAGATCGGGGCGATGTCCCAGTAGACAAGAGCCTGGCGTATCTGCGGAATGGCTGCGTGGATGCGGTCGCTTCGTGGGTCCGTTCCCCGGTACGGCTGCCCAGTCAGATCGGTGACGTCCACGTCCAGCGCGCTTGACACAGCCGCGATAAGAGAGGGCGTGGCGGGCTTGTGCCCCGATTCCACCTGGGCGATCAGGCTCTTAGATACATGGGCGCGCCCGGCAAGGCCGATCTGGGTGAGGCCACGGAGCTTACGGGCATGCGCGATACGGCGCCCGATGGCGTCTCCCGCGTCCATAAGCCAACTCCTAGGCAGCGCTTAGCCTTTGAGCTTCCCCAGCCTAGCTCGGCCCGTGGTTTAGTGGCGTCCGTCGCGCGTCCGCCGACACGGCGGGCGCGCAGTCCGCCTCCTCCCGCAATCCGCGGCACGCCGGATGTTCCTGGCGGACGTATCCAGAGTTGGGGAGACGGCCGTCCTGCGCTACCTGGTGAAGGGGCGACCGAGCTGCTTAGCGCGCCTCCTGCGCTTGGTGAGCGTCTGATTGTCGGCGCTAGCGAATAATCCCGGGGGTACTAGATCAACTTCCCCAGCCGGGCAGTGTGATCATACCGGTGAGGGCTGGCGGTTTGAGGGCTGAGTTGATGGCAGGCGGGGGCGGGCTACCTGGGGCGTGGTCAGGAACGCGGCGATGGTGACGGGTTTGCCGCAGTGCGGGCAGTTGGTGGTGGTGGCGGGCTGCGGGGCTTGGGCGGGGTTTGGCGGGTGGCTGGCCGGGCCTTGCGCTGACCGCGGCGTTCCCAGGCGGCGCCGCGGCATTTCTTGGAGCAGTAGATGCGGCGGCCGGTGGCGGTGAAGGAGGTCCAGCAGACCGGGCAGGTGCGTGTTGGGATCGTGGCCTTGCCATTTACGAACTACGCACAAGCCGCCCACCCCGCGTTTGAGGCGAACGTCGAGAAGCTCCGATCATGGGGTGTCCAGGTCCTTTATGGTCCCGACGTATACCCGCTACATGAACCTGGGAGCGGGGGAAGTCACCTTGACACCTTCCCCTGGATTCTGACGCTGGAAGCTCTCAACGAGATCCCCTAACCGCAGCGTAGGCCCGGCAGAACACCGAGGGAGAAGCATGGAACCGCTTGCGCCTGAGCAGTGGGCTGAGCTGCTCGGCTCATGCCAGCGCTCCGCGTTCCACCTGGAGATGCGCGACTGGTACTCCGCAGCCGACGAGAAGGGCCGGTTCGAGCGGTTCCTCGCAACCGGCCGCCGCGATCATGCGGCCGAAGCTCCCGAACGGCGGGCATGGCTGGACTTGATCCACCGTATTACCAGTGCGGGAGTGCGAGTGCGGCGGGCGCGGATCGTGTCCGAGCCGGTCACTGACTACATCCGGTTCGAGTGGCACGGCGCCGGCCCGTCGATCGAGGCGGGCGAGGAAGTGCGGTGGCTGCCGCGACGGCTCGCCTCAGCCCTTGCTCTGCCGGGCAACGACTTCTGGCTGCTCGATGAGCGCACCGCAATGTTCAACCATTTCAGCGGCGACGGCGTGCCGCTGGGCCAGGAGATCACTAACGACCCGGCAGCGGTCGAGTTGTGCCGGACCGCGTTTGAGAGCGTGTGGGCGCGCGCCGAGTCGCATGAACAGTACACAATCCGCAGGTGACCGCTTCAGTCCAGCAAGCGCGGCAGGCACTCATCCGCGCTTGGTGCCGTACGTGCCGGGCTGAGGATCAGAGATCTGCCGGGCCGCCACCGAGGCAGACATCGACCCCGACCGCATCAAGTTCAAGCGCACCGTCCGGATCGTCCGCCGCCGGGCCGCCGACCCGGCGGCCTTTACCCCCTGAGCAGCAAAAACGCATCCTGGAAGCCGTCATGGCCGGCATCACCCGGAAAAGCACCTCAACCCCGGGCGCCGGCACCGCACCTACCCGGGCGTCGTCAAACGCGCCCGCCACAACTTCTACCGCGTCAAACGCCCCGGTGACCACGGCACCAGCCATTCCGGACCCGCCACGATCAGCCTGGTCAACCTGCACCTGCTCACGCTCGCAGCATGATCAGCCTGTGCTGGGCGGCCATTGTGATACGACCTGTTCGATCGCGGGCCGCAGAAAGTCGAGCGTCAGCTCCGCCCGGCGGGCGATCCACCGCTGTGAGGCTGGACCGGGGTCGCCGTACCGGCGCTGCCTGATGTCGTCGATGACCTCAGCCGGGGCACCGAGTTCGGTGAGCACGCACAGGGCCCTGGCCTTGGTGATCAGCGTGCCGTCCCGCAACGTCACCGTTGCCCTGGCCAACGTCAGCAGGCCCAGGTCGACCCAGATGTCACCGTCCCACCGCTCGCGGTGGTCCAGGGACGGCAGCCAGAAGCTTTCCAGGTCCTGGACCACGAACTCGGCGAGTTGCTTGCCGGTCACCGGCGGAAGCAGGGCCGCTGGCGCCTCGCCGTACAAGACAAGCCCGAAGTCGTGCAGCTCGCGCCTGGTCACCGGGGTGACTGGCCGGCGCATGAACTCCTCGTGCGCCCACGTGAGATGCAAGCGCGCAGGATCATCCAGCTCCCCTGCCGCGCAATAGCTGCAATGCAGCCCCGACGCGAGCGCGATGGCACTTCCCAGGCTTTCGTGCACCTCCCCGAGCTGTTGTTCCTCCGCCGCCGTGCACGGCCGGGCAAGGATGGCGATCAGGTCAAGGTCGCTGCGCCCAGGCTGGTAGTCACCTCCGGCCAGTGACCCATGTGCCCACACCGAGACCAGCGGCACAACCGGCTGGACAGCACCGACGAAACGGCCGAGGAGCCGACCGGTAGCCTCATCCGTCACAGGACCAGTATGGGCCACACGATGGGGTCGGCCAGCTGCCCGTCAGGCCTGATAACCGAGGCTAGAAAGTGCTGGATCATTGGCCGACCCTCACACATCAGCTCAGGTCAAGACGTGATCAACTTAGGCTGAGTGGCATTGGCTCAAGGAGGCTGTGAGTGCGCTTGGATGGTGAGGAATGGCGATCATTCTTCGACGCCTTTCAGCACACAGCCTTCCGCCTCGAAACGTATGCCGCTTACGATGTCACCAGTGAGCGGGAAGAATGCGAGGGTTTCCTGTCCTCGGGAACGCTTACCGCCACACCGTGACGGCTGGCGGAGACATCCGCATCCATCTCACTGCCCAGCCAGACCCCGGGCTGCCGAGCCAGGACTTCTGGCTCTTTGATGACAGCCCCGGGTTCCTTATCCCAATCCGTCAGCGGTCCGGCCTCTGCCAGAACTCGTCCGGCAGCCCGGCCACCTCGCTGCCGGACCGTTCCAGGTGCGCGGCCCACGGCAGCATGCGCTGGAAGACCGGCTCACCGCCGCCGGCGAGCTGCCGGATCATCGCGACGTTGCGCTCGACACGCCCGGTGATCGCGTCGCGGATCGCGGTTCGGTCGCCGGTGTATCCGTAGGCGTCCAGGAGCAGGTGGAACCGCCCGCGCCGGCCGGCTGAGTCACCGAATCCGGCTGGCACGGCGATCTCCGCCGTCAGCAGCGGCACCCAGGTCAGCGCCGAGAACGCCAGGTCATCCTCGCGCCGGGACGGGCTGGCCGTGTCCCAGTCGACGAAGCCGACCAGGGTGCCGTCGGCCCATACCGCGTTCCACGGCGACGCATCCAGATGAGCGATCAGGAGTCCGGGCCGCCACGGCCGGCCGGTGAACCAGACGGCGTCTGCGGCCGGCCGGAATGTCGCGGTCGCGTCGTGTTGCCTCCGAAGCCACGCACCGACCTGCCCGAGCGCGCCGTCGGAGCGCAGCCAATCCGGCCATGGCTGGGTCTCGCCCAAGGTCTGGCCGGGCAGGAACGTCAGGCGCTCGCGGCCCTGGTCATCGAAGCCGAGGGCGCGCGGAGCGCCGGCGAAGCCGGCGTCTTCCAGATGCCGCAGCACCGAGTGCACGGTCGCCGTCCACGGCTGCGCGGGGCGGCGGACTTCGTCGCCGACGCGTACGGCTCCGAAACTGCGCCCGCCGGGCAGCCGTCGTTCGGTCATCTCCTGGTTCTACCGCGACCAGGCGTCCACGGCGACTGGATAAGTCGGCACCGTCCGCGCCGGACCCGGGGAGCCGGCGCGGCGCATTTCGGTCGGGAACTAGATCCGACCGGTACAGCGCGGCCGCTAGCAACCGGCCGGTTACTAGACGCCCAGCGCGCGGCCGATGATCTCCTTCATGATCTCGGTTGTCCCGCCGAATATGGTCTGCACCCGGCCGTCGACGAACGCCCGGGCGACCGGGTACTCGCGCATGTACCCGTAGCCGCCGTGCAGCTGCACGCACCGGTCCACGACCCGGTTGCACAGCTCGGTGTCCCACCACTTGGCCATCGAGGCGTCCTCGTTGGACAGCCGCCCTAGGTTGTGCTCAGCCACCGCCCGGTCGGTGAAGGCCCGCGCCACCGCCAGCTCGGTCGCCATCTCGGCCAGCATGAACCGGTTGTACTGGAACTTGCCGATCGGCCGCCCGAACGCCTGCCGCTGCTTGCAGTACGCCAGCGTGTCCTCGAACACCTTCTCCGCCATCGCCAGCGCCGTCGAGCCGATCGAGACCCGCTCCCTGGGCAGGTTCTGCATCAGCGCGATGAAGCCGCCGCCCTCGGTGCCAAGCAGGTTGGCCGCTGGCACCCGCACGTCGGCGAAGAACAGCTCCGAGGTGTCCTGGGCGTGCATCCCGATCTTGTCGAGGTTGCGCCCGCGCTCGAAGCCCGGCATCCCGCGCTCGACCACCAGCAGGCTGATCCCGTGATGGCCCGCCTCCGGGTCGGTCCGGGCCACCACGATCACCAGGTCGGCGAGCTGGCCGTTGGAGATGAAGGTCTTCTGGCCGTTGAGCACGTAATCCCCGCCATCGCGGACCGCCGTGGTCGCGATGCCCTGCAGGTCGCTGCCCGCGCCCGGCTCGCTCATCGCGATCGCTGTGACCAGCTCGCCCGAGCAGTACCCGGGCAGCCAGCGCTCGCACTGCTCGGGGGTGGCCAGGCGGCGGAAGTACTGGCCGTTGATGTCGTTGTGCACGGCGAACGCCGGGCCGTACTGCCCCGCCCTGGCCAGTTCCTCGTTCAGGACCAGGTAGAACAGGTAGTCGGTGTTTCCGCCGCCGCCGTACTTCTCGTCGATGTCGATGCCCAGCAGCCCGGCCTGCCCGGCAGCCCGCCACACCTGCCTGGACACGACGCCATCGCGCTCCCACTGCTCGTGGTAGGGCACCATCTCCCTGGCGATGAACGACCCGACCATGTCACGGAACGCCGCATGCTCGGCGGTGAAGATCTCTCGCTGCACTGTCACGTCCCTTGCCCGTCCGCAGTCCGCTGCCGTCCGCAGTCCGCACCGCGAACGTAACATCGCCGCGGCTTCCGCGGTCCGCCGGGTGTTGCGAAACAATCCTTTCGCAACTAATGTTTCACGTCGTGCCGGATGCCTTCGCGCCTGACCAGCCGCTCGCGATCACCGATCCGCGGGCGCTGCGCGCGATGGCACATCCGGCCCGGATCGCGATCGCCCAGCACCTGGCCCTGGACGGGCCGGCCACCGCCACCGAGTGCGCCCGGTTCACCGGGCTGTCCCCGTCGGCGTGCAGTTATCACCTGCGGACCCTGGCCAGGTACGGCTTCATCGAGCCCGACCCTGACAGTGCCCCCGATGCCAGGAACCGGCCCTGGCGGGCCAGGGCGATGCAGGTCAGCGTGCCGGAGGAGGCAGGCCAGAGCGAAGCGATGCGGTCCGCTGCCGCGCTGCTGACCGAGCAGCTGCACACCCAGTTCACCGCCATGCGCGCACGGTATTACCGGCACGAGGCGCAGTACCCGGCCGCCTGGCAGGGGGCCGCGCAGGTTCACCAGGACGTCGTCCACGTCACCCCGGACGAGCTGCGGAAGCTGGCTGAGGCGCTGCAGGAGCTGATGCGGCCGCTGCGCCGCCTCGACCGGGCCGCCCGGCCGCCGGGCGCGCGCCGGGTGCACGTACTGGCCGACCTGATTCCCGAGCTCTCCCCCGGCGCCGAGCCGCACATGCCCCCGGAGGACCCCCGTGACCACCATTGACGCGCCGGCCCGGGGCTGGCGGGCAGGCCCGCTGGCGAACCGGAACTTCCAGCTGCTGGCCGCCGGTCAGCTCACCTCGACGGTGGGCGACTTGTGCTACGCGGTGGCGCTGCCCTGGCTGGTGCTGGCCGGGCACGGCAGCCCGGCCCTGCTCGGCACCGTGCTGGCCTGCTACGGAGTGCCGCGCACGGTGCTGATCCCGGTCGGCGGGATGCTGGTCGACAAGATCGGCTCGCGCGCGATCATGCTCACCACCGACATCGCGCGCTGCGCGCTGGTCGCGGTGCTGGTGGTGGCCGCCATCGAGCAGACCGCGTCACTGGTCCTGCTCGCGCCGGTCGCGGCGCTGCTCGGCGCGGGCGAGGGCGCGTTCCTGCCGGCCTCCTTCACGATCATGCCGGCCCTGCTCCCGCCCGGGCAGCTGGCCGCGGGCAACGGCCTGTCCACCGCGGCCACCCAGATGGGCCAGCTGGCCGGGCCGGTGCTCGGCGGGGTCCTGGTGGCGGCCGCGGGGTCGGCGCCGGCCTTCGCCGTCGACGCCGCGACGTTCGGGGTGTCCGCGCTGACCCTGGCTTTCATCCGGGTCGCCCGCACCGCCGCGGCCGGTCCTGGCGGGCCGGCCAGCACGGCTGCGCCGGCGGGCCCTGCTGCGCCAGCCGGGCTTAGTACGCCAGCTGACCCTGATCCGCCCGCCAGCCCGGGCACGCCAGCCAGCACCGGCAACGCCGCCGCCCCGGCGGACAATCTGTTGCAGCTGGTCCGCCGCGAACGGCTGCTGCAGGTCATCCTCGGGCTGGCGATGATCGCCAACGTCGCCTTCGCGGGCGCGTTCGAGGTCGCGCTGCCGGCCCTGGCGCACGCCAGCTTCGGGGCCGGCGGCTACGGCGCCCTGGTCGCCTGCATCGGGGCCGGCGGGGTGCTCGGGACGCTGGCCGCGACCCGCGGGAACCGGCTCAGCCGCCCGGCCGTCACCTCCTGCCTGACCTTCGTCGTCCAGGGACTGGCGGCGGCGCTGGTGCCGTTCCTCGGCGGGCTGCCCGGCGCCTGCGGAGCGGCCTTCGCCATCGGCATCTGCAACGGCTTCGCGAACATCGTCATGATCACGCTGCTGCAGCAGTGGGCGCCCCCCGCGCTGCTCGGCCGGGTGATGAGCCTGATCATGCTGGCCGCGATGGGCATGTTCCCGGTCTCGGTGGCGGTGTCCGGCGTGGCGGTGCGGGAGTTCGGGCCCCGGCCGTTCTTCCCGGTGGCCGGCGCGGTGCTCGGGGTAGCCGCGCTGCTCGCGCTCACCCAGCGGGTGCTGCGGGCCTTCGGCCAGGCCAGCCAGAACCCGGCGGCTCAGCCCGCCGAGGCTACCTGACCGTCCGCGCTCAGGCGGCGCTGGGCTCGGGCAGGTAGGCGGCCCACTGCGGGTCGCCGTCGTGCGCGGCGCCGATCAGCCGCCAGTGCGTGCCGCGCGGCACCGCCGGGTCGCAGCGCAGGCTCCAGCCAAGCTCCTCGATCAGCCGGTCGGCCTTGCGGTGGTTGCAGCGCGAGCAGGAGGCCACGCAGTTTTCCCAGGCGTGCGTGCCGCCCCGGCTGCGCGGCACCACGTGGTCGATGGTCTCGGCCTTGGTGCCGCAGTACGCGCACAGGTAGTTGTCCCGGCGCATCAGGGCCGCCCGGGTCAGCGGGACCCGGCTGCGGTGCGGCACCCGGATGTAGCGGCGCAGCCGGATGACCGAGGGGGCGGCCAGGATGACCGAAGCGGAGCGGAGGACCGCCCCGCCGGTGTCGTCGTGCAGCACCTCTGCCTTCTCGCCGAGCACCAGGCACACCGCGCGATGCAGGCAAATCGTCGTGAGCGGCTCATAGGTGACATTGAGCAGCAATACCCGGCGCACTCGCCACCTCCCCACGGGCACTCGGCTCCCGCGGCCGGGGCACCCGTGACCAGTGTGGTTGCCTGAAGGCCCGGCCGCCAACAGCAATAGAGTAACCGGGCCGGCCGCCGGGCGGGCAGGCCCACGCCGGGAACGGCGCGAGCACCTCACGCCGGGCCGGCGAGCCGGCCTGGCGAGCCGCCCGCGGCCGGGCCGTAAGGTGACAGCCATGACCCCAGCGCCCTACCCCCCAGCCCGCCGCCAGGACCTTGCCGAGCAGATCAGCGGCCACCGGGTGTCCGACCCCTACCGCTGGCTGGAGGACGCCGGCGGCCCGCAGACCCAGGCCTGGCTGGCCGCGCAGGACGCGCTGTGGGCGGCCGAGGCGGCCGCGCTGCCGGGCGCGGCCCGGCTGGAGCAGCGGATCACCGAGCTGACCGCGGCGGGGGCGGTGAGCGCGCCGCACTGGCGGGGCGAGCGGCGGTTCTTCACCCGGCGGCTGCCCGGCCAGGAGCACTCGGTGCTGTGCACCGCCTCGCCGTCCGAGGGGGAACGGGTGCTGATCGACCCGATGACCGTCGACGAGTCCGGCATCACCACGCTGGATGGCTGGCAGCCCGACACCGAGGGCCGCCTGCTGGCCTACCTGCTGTCGGCGGGCGGCACCGAGGAGTCGGTGCTGTCGGTCATGGACGTGGCGGCCGGCGAGCTGGTGGACGGGCCGATCGACCGGTGCCGGTACTGCGACATCGCGTGGCTGCCCGGCGGCAAGGCGTTCTACTACTCGCGCAAGCTGCCGCCCGCCGAGGTGCCGCCCGGCGAGGATCAGTTCCACCGGCGGGTCTACCTGCACCGGGTGGGCAGCCCCGCCGGAGAGGACGTGCTGATCTTCGGCGCTGGCCGGGACAAGACGAACTACTACGGCCTCTCGGTCTCCAGGGACGGCCGCTGGCTGCTGGTCACCGCGTCGGCCGGCACCGCGCCGCGCAACGACCTGTGGATCGCCGACCTGGCCGCGTCCCCGCAGGACGCGCCGGACCTGATCGCGATCCAGGAGGGAGCCGACGTCCAGACCGGCGCGCTGGCCGGCCGCGACGGGCGGCTCTACCTGCTCACCGACTCCGGCGCGCCGCGCGGCAGGCTGGTGGTGGCCGACCCGGCCCGGCCGGGCCCGGACGGCTGGCGTGACCTGGTGGCGCAGCACCCGGACGCGGTGCTGACCGGTTTCGCCATCCTGGACGGCCCGGACCTGGACCGCCCGGTGCTGCTGGCGTCCTGGCTGCGGCACGCGGTCAGCGAGCTGAGCGTGCACGACCTGGCCACCGGCGAGCGGCTCGGCGCGGCGGCGCTGCCGGGCCTGGGCACGATCGGCGGGCTGAGCGAGCGGCCCGAGGGCGGCCACGAGGCGTGGTTCAGCTACACCAGCTACGCGACGCCGCCGACCATCCTGCGCTATGACGCCCGCACCGGCAACGTGCAGCTGTGGGAACGCGCCCCCGGCTCGGTCGAACTGCCCGGCGTGCTCACCCGCCAGGTCGCCTACCGGTCCGCCGACGGCACCACGGTCCGGATGCTGATCATCTCCGCCGCGCCCGACAGCCGCCCGAGGCCCGCCGTCCTGTACGGCTACGGCGGGTTCCAGATCAGCCTGACCCCCGCGTGGTCGCCGGCGATCCTGGCCTGGGCGGAGGCGGGCGGGGTGTACGCGATCGCCGGGCTGCGCGGCGGCAGCGAGGAAGGCGAGGAGTGGCACCGCGCCGGGATGCGCGAGCACAAGCAGCACGTCTTCGACGACTTCCACGCCGCCGCGCAGAAACTGGTCGCCGACGGCTGGACCACCACGCCGCAGCTGGCCATCTCCGGCGGCTCGAACGGCGGCCTGCTGGTCGGCGCGGCGATAACCCAGCGGCCCGAGCTGTACACCGCGGCGATCTGCTCCGCGCCGCTGCTGGATATGGTCCGCTATGAGAAGTTCGGGCTCGGCGAATCCTGGAACGACGAGTACGGCACGGCGGCCAGCCCGGAGGAACTCGGCTGGCTGCTGGGCTACTCGCCCTACCATCACGTCCGGGACGGCGTCGCCTACCCGGCGGTCCTGTTCACGGTGTTCGACAACGACACCCGGGTGGACCCGCTGCACGCGCGCAAGATGTGCGCGGCGCTGCAGCACGCCACCTCGGCGCCGCGGGCGCGGCGCCCGGTGCTGCTGCGGCGGGAGCCGGATGTGGGACACGGCCAGCGCGCGGTTAGCCGTTCAGTGGCCCTGTCGGCGCAGACGCTGGCGTTCGCGGCCCGGTACACCGGCCTGGACCTTTAACGCATATCTTCCCCCCGCTCCGCCCGGAAAGGACATCCCCGTGAGCAGCCATGACCTCCTCCTGGCGGCGCACGCCGCCAGCAGCCAGGCCGCCGCCACCCTGGAGAAGGCGTGCGGGAAGCAGCCGGGCATCGCCTGCCGGGTGGTCTGGGACATCACCCACAGCAGCACCGCGGCGACGACGACCACCGTGTTCATCGCCGGGCCCGCGGCGCTGATCATCCGGATCGGCTATGTGCTGCTGCTGGCCATCCTGATCAGGTACGCGGTGCACCGGGTGATCCGCCGGATCACCCGCCGGGCGACCGAGGAGGGCAGCGGCGGCGACCGGGCCAGGGTGCTGTTCCGCGAGCGCAGGCAGCAGCGGGCCGCGGCGCTCGGGTCGGTGCTGGAGAACGCCGCGTCGCTGACCATCTTCGGCATCGCCGCGATCACCGTCCTCGGTGACATCGGCATCAACCTCGCGCCGGTGCTGGCCAGCGCGGGCGTGCTCGGCATCGCGATCGGCTTCGGCGCGCAGGGCCTGATGCAGGACTTCCTGGCCGGGATCTTCATGCTGATGGAAGACCAGTACGGGGTCGGCGACGTGGTGCGGATCGGCGATGTCAGCGGGGTGGTCGAGGGCGTCAGCCTGCGGATCACCAGGGTCAGGGACGTCGGCGGCGTGGTCTGGCACATCCGCAACGGCACGATCAGCCAGGCCGGCAACGGGTCGCAAGGCTGGGCCCGCGCGGTGGTGGACGTGCCGCTGCCCTACGACGAGGACATCCCCGACATCCCGCGGGCCCGCGCTGTGCTGTCCGGCGCGGCGGCCGGGATGTGGCAGGAAGCCGCCTGGCGCGAGGCCATCCTCGAGGAGCCCGAGGTGTGGGGGGTGCAGGACCTGGCCAGGGACGCGGTGACCGTGCGGGTGGCGGCCAGGACCGTGCCGCTGCGGCAGTCGGAGGTGGAACGCGAGCTGCGGGAGCGGCTCATGACCGCGCTGGCCGGGCCCGCCGGGCGCGAGCCCGCCAGGGCCCCGGTGTGAGCCAGCACGGTGTGAGCCAGCACGGTGTGAGCCAGCACGGCCTGAGCCGGCCCGGCCTGCGGCTACGCTAGGCACCGCTATGGACCAGCCAGCTGAGATCAGCCTGTACGAGGCGGTGGGCGGGGAGGAGACCTTCCGCCGCCTGGTGCACGTCTTCTACCGGGAAGTCGCGGCGGACCCGCGGCTGCGGCCGGTCTACCCCAGCAAGGACCTGGGCCCGGCCGAGGAGCACCTGCGGCTGTTCCTGATCCAGTACTGGGGCGGCCCGCCGGCCTACAACGAGCGGCGCGGTCACCCGCGGCTGCGGATGCGGCACGCGCGCTTCACCATCGGCGAGGCCGAACGCGACGCCTGGCTGCGGCACATGCGCACCGCGCTGGACGATCTGGCGCTCGACCCGGACCGGGACGCGCAGCTGTGGGAGTACCTGGTGATGGCCGCGCACAGCCTGGTGAACCAGCCCGGCAGCCCGGGCCGCCCGGACCTGGGCCTGTCCCCCGCCTGACCCGCCCGCTAGCCGCGGGTCAGCTTGCGGTAGGTGACCCGGTGCGGCCTGGCCGCCTCGGCGCCGAGCCGGTCGATCTTGTTCTTCTCGTAGGACTCGAAGTTCCCCTCGAACCAGAACCAGCTCGACCCGCCCTCCCAGGCCAGGATGTGCGTCGCGATCCGGTCCAGGAACCAGCGGTCGTGGCTGGTGATCACGGCGCAGCCGGGGAACTCGAGCAGCGCGTTCTCCAGCGACGACAGCGTCTCCACGTCCAGGTCGTTGGTCGGCTCGTCCAGCAGCAGCAGGTTGCCGCCCTGCTTGAGGGTGAGCGCCAGGTTGACCCGGTTGCGCTCACCGCCGGACAGGATCCCCGCGGGCTTTTGCTGGTCAGGTCCCTTGAACCCGAACGCGGCCGCGTACGCCCTGCTGGGGATCTCGGTCCGGCCGGCCCGGATGAAGCTCTCGCCGTCCGAGATCGCCTCCCAGACGGAGGCGTCCGGCTTGATCCGGGCGCGGCCCTGGTCCACGTAGGCGATCTGCACCGTGTCGCCGACCTTGATCGCCCCGCTGTCGGGCTGCTCCTCCCCCACGATCATCTTGAACAGCGTGGTCTTGCCGACCCCGTTCGGGCCGATCACGCCGACGATGCCGTTGGGCGGCAGGCTGAAGCTCAGGTTCTCGATCAGCATCCGGTCGCCGAAGCCCTTGGCCAGGTCGCTCGCCTCGACCACCTGGCTGCCCAGCCGCGGCCCCGGCGGGATCTGGATCTCCTCGAAGTCCAGCTTGCGGTTCTGGTCGGCCTCGGCCGCCATCTCCTCATACCGCTGCAGCCGGGCCCGGCTCTTGGCCTGCCGGGCCCGCGGGCTGGACCGCACCCACTCCAGCTCGTCTTCGAGCCGCTTGCGCCGCTTCACGTCCTTCTGGCCCTCGACCTTGATCCGGGCCGCCTTGGTCTCCAGGTAGACCGAGTAGTTGCCCTCGTACGGGTAGGCCCGCCCGCGGTCCAGCTCCAGGATCCAGCCGGCCACGTTGTCCAGGAAGTACCGGTCGTGCGTGACCGCGACCACCGTGCCCGGGTACTTCTCCAGGTGCTGTTCCAGCCACAGCACGCTCTCGGCGTCCAGGTGGTTGGTCGGCTCGTCCAGCAGCAGCAGGTCGGGCTGCTGGAGCAGCAGCCGGCACAGCGCCACCCGGCGCCGCTCACCCCCCGACAGCACGCTCACGTCCGCGTCCGGCGGCGGGCAGCGCAGCGCGTCCATCGCCTGCTCAAGCTGGCTGTCGAGATCCCAGGCCTCGCGGTGGTCAAGCTGCTCCTGCAGCTTGCCCATCTCCTCCAGCAGCTCGTCGGAGTAGTCGGTGGCCATCTGCTCGGCGATCTGGTTGTACCGGTCGAGCAGCGCCTTGGTCTCGGCCACGCCCTCCTCGACGTTCCCCAGGACCGTCTTGCCCTCGTTCAGCGCGGGTTCCTGGTCGAGCAGGCCCACGGTGAAGCCGGGCATCAGCCGCGCGTCGCCGTTGGAGGGCTGCTCGACGCCGGCCATCATCCGCAGCAGCGTCGACTTACCGGTGCCGTTCGGGCCGACGACACCGATCTTCGCGCCGGGAAGGAAGGCGAGCGTGACCTCGTCAAGGATGACCTTGTCGCCGTGCGCCTTCCGGACAGCGCGCATCTGGTAGATGAACTCGGGCATGTATCCCAGGGTAGGGGCAGCGCGCGAGCGGTTGGCACCAGCCGGTCAGGCCGGCACCCGCCTGGCGGCGGCGCCGCGCAGCGCCCTGGCCACGATGTCGCGCCGCTCGGTCAGCACCCGGGCCAGGCCAGGATCGCGCGGCGCCGCCGCCAGGAAGTCATCGATCCTGGTCAGCAGCCGCGGCGACGAGGCCGGGTAAGGGAACAGCAGCTTGCCGAGCCGGGCCCGGCGGTGCGGGCCGAAGGTGGCCCAGATGCCCGGCAGCGCCGCGAAGTAGCGATCGGCGTAGGGGGCGAGCAGCCCGGCGTGCTCGGGCAGCATGAACGCGCCCGCGATCTCGTCGATGTCGGCCGCGCCGAGCCCGCCGGAGCGGGTCAGCAGCCGCCAGGCGGCTGCCTTGTGCCCGGCGTCCGGGATGGCGGCCCGGGCCGCGGCGGCGTGCCGCCGGCCGGTGTCGGTGGGGTCGGCGGCCAGCTCGGCGTCGATCCGGGCGTCGCCGGCCCGGCCCGCGGCCGCCAGCCGCCGCAGGAACGCCCAGCGCAGCTCGGTGTCGACGGCCAGGCCGGCCACCTCGGTGCCGCCGTCGAGCAGCCCGGCGAGCAGGTCGAGCTGGCCGGGCGAGGTCGCGGTCCAGCTGACCAGCTGGGCCCAGGCGAGCTGGTGGTCGCTGCCGGGCTGGGCGTCGCGCAGCAGGCTGATCCCGGCGGCCGCCAGCTGCTGCTTGCCCGCCGCCGCCCAGCCGGGGTCGGCGGACCGCGCGAGCAGGCCCGCGGCCTCCGACGACAGGGCGCGCAGCGCCGTCAGCGACCGCTCGCCGCCGATCCCGCCGGCCAGCGCGGCCATGAAGGCGGGCAGCGGCAGTTCCGCCCGCCGCACCATGTCGGCCAGCGCGCTCCAGCACACCGCGCGGGCCAGCGAGTCGTCCAGCTGCCCGATCGAGCCGGTCAGGGTCGCCAGCGACCGCGGGTCGAACCGGATGGCCGCGTAGCCGAGGTCGTCGTCGTTGATCAGGATGAGGTCCGGCTGCGGCCGGCCGGCCAGGCCCGGCACCTCGGTACGCTCCCCGGTGATGTCGGCCCGCACCTGGTGTACCCGCCGCAGCCGGCCGCCGGACCGCTCGTACAGGCCGACCGAGACCTGGTGCGGGCGCAGCACCGGGTGGGCCGCGGCGGCCTCCTGGATGACCGCGAACCAGCGCAGCCGCCCGTCGGATCCGGTCTCGAACTGCGGCCGGAGCGTGTTCAGCCCGGCTGTCTCCAGCCACGCCTTCGACCAGCCGGCGAGGCTGACCCCGGAGCTGGCCTGCACGGCGCTGAGCAGGTCGGCGAGCGTGGCGTTCTGCCAGGCGTGCGCGGCGAAGTAGGCGCGCAGCCCGGCCAGGAAGCTGTCCCGGCCCACCAGGGCGACCAGCTGGCGCAGCACCGCCGCGCCCTTGGCGTAGCTGATCCCGTCGAAGTTGGCCAGCGCCTGGCTGACGGTGTCCACCTCGGCCGCGACCGGGTGGGTGGAAGGAAGCTGGTCCTCGGCGTACCCCCAGGCCTTGCGGCTCAGGCAGAACGTGGTCCAGGCGTCGGTGAACCGGGTCGCCTCCGCGCTGGCCAGGGTGCCGCAGAACTCGGCGAACGACTCGTTCAGCCACAGGTCGCCCCACCAGCGCATGGTGACAAGGTCACCGAACCACATGTGCGCCATCTCGTGCAGGATCACCTCGGCCCGCAGCGCGTACTGCGCGTCGGTGACCCGCGACCGGAACAGCAGCTCATCGGTGAGGATGACGCAGCCGACGTTCTCGGTGGCGCCCGCGCTGTAGCCGGGCACGAAGACCTGGTCGTACTTGGCGAACGGGTAGTCCCCGCCGAACAGGCCGGTGTAGTAGTCCAGGCCCTGGCCGGTGATCCCCAGGATGTCCGCGCTCTCCAGGTGCTCAGCCAGCGACGCCCGGCAGGCCAGGCTGACCGGCACCCGCTGGCCGCCGGGGGTGACGTGCCCGCCCGCCACGACGTGATACTCCCCGGCCGCCACCACGGTCAGGTAGGTCGAGATCGGCGGGGTCGGCTCGAAGTGCCACACCGCGGCCGGCTGCGCGCCGGCCGGTCCGGGGCCGGTCCCGGCCAGCGGCTGCGGGCCTGTCCCCGGCTGGCTGGACAGCACCCGCCAGTGCCCGGGCGCGATGACATGGAAGGTGAACGCGGCCTTCAGGTCCGGCTGCTCGAAGTTGGCGAACACGGTCCTGGCGTAGTCGGGCTCGAACTTGGTGTAGGCGTAGACCTTGCCGTCCGACGAGTCCGCGCAGCGGTGCATGCCGGTGCCGTCACCGGTGTACCGGCAGTCGGCGACCACCCGCAGCTCGTTGTGCCCGGCCATCCCGGCCAGCTCGATCCGGCCGGTGTCCAGCACGCCGCCCGGGTCCACCGGCACCCCGTTCAGGGTGACTTCGCGCACCGCCGCCGCCACCAGGTCTACATATGTCGGCCTGGCGGGCTCCCGGCAGCTGAACCGGATCACGCTGACCGACCCGAAGACCTCGCTCCCGCGGGTCAGGTCCAGGGTGATGTCGTAGGCATCGACCCTCAGCAGCCGGGCCCGCTCGGCGGTCTCGGCCCTGGTGATCTCGGCAGCTGGCATCGGCAGCATCCTCTAAGCCGGAATCGGGGGCCGCAACAGGTTATCTGGCCAGGTTGTTCCGGCAGCCTGGCCGTTGCGGGGCCGCCGGGCCGGGCGCGTCCGCAGGCGGCCCGGCCCGGGCTGGCTGTGCGGCGGGCCCGGCGGTCAGCGGCCGGCCGCGGCGCCGGCCGGCTCGGCGTCCATCAGGCCGGCCTCATCGGGCAGGCCCGCCGCGTCCTGGTCCGGGTCCGCGCCCAGCGCCGCGTCCGGCTCCAGCGCCGCGTCCGGCTCCAGCGCCGCGTCCGCGTCCGGCTCCGCCAGCCGCGGATCCGCTTCCCGCAGCTCAGCCGCCGCGTCCTGGCCGGCCAGGCCATCCGGGCCCCCGGCCAGGCCGCCGCCGTCGTGGCCGGCGTCCGGCCCGGCCACGCCCAGCGAGCCCGCGTACTCGGCGGCCGTCTGGCCGGTGGCGGGCCGGGTCCGCTGGAACTGCGCCACGCCCCGGTTCAGGTCGTGCCCGACCGACGTCGCGTCCACGTCCACCTGGGTCCGCTGCGCGCCCTGCCGGTCGGCGTAGGTGCGCACCGACAGCCGCCCCTTCACCACCACCGGGTCACCCTTGCGCAGGCAGAGGGCCGCGTTGTCGGCCAGCTTGCGCCAGCAGGTCACCGTCGCGTAGGAGGTGGTCCCGTCCGACCACTCCCCGGTCATCCGGTCCAGCCACCGTGGCGTCCAGGCCACCCGCATCGACAGCACCGGGATGCCGCTGCGCACGTTGCGCAGCCTGGGCTGGCTGGCCACATAGCCGGTCAGGCTGACGAACGCCTCATTCATCCGCGTGATCCTCCCTGGGTCCGCGGCCGCGGCGCGCCGCTCGCGCCGCCTGATGCCGCCCCGGCGGCCAGCGCGGCCGGCCGGAGCTTCCACGGTCTCCCGGCGGCCCGGCTGGCGCCGCCCGCGGCGGCCCGCTGTGGACAACGGCGCGCGGGCCGCCCGCGCTGTGGACGACGGGCCGGCTCGCGGTCAGGCGGCTACCAGCTCGGACGGCTCGGCGATCACGTCGACCAGGGCGCCGTTGCGCATCACGGTGACCGCCAGCGGCTTCCCGATGGCCTCGGCGAACATCAGCCGCTGCAGGTCCTGCGCGGTGGCGACCGGCTGCCCGGCCGCGCTGATCAGCAGGTCCCCGGCCCGCAGCCCGGCCCGGGCGGCCGGGCCGCCGGGCACCACCTCGGCCACCCGCAGCCCGTTCTCCCGGCCGAACCGCTCGCGCACCGGCCTGGGCACCGGCGCGGGCACGCTGACCAGCCCGAGGTAGGCGCGCCGGACCCGGCCGTGCTGCATCAGCGCGGAGATGATCCGGCGGCTGGTCGCGTTCACCGGGATGGCCAGGCCGAGCCCGACCCCGGCGACCGCGGTGTTGATCCCGACCACCCGGGCACGCGCGTCGGCGAGCGCCCCGCCCGAGTTTCCCGGGTTCAGCGCCGCGTCGGTCTGGATGACGTCCTCGACCAGCCGGGCCGCCCCGGCGGCCCGGGTCGGCAGCGACCGGCCGAGCGCGCTCACCACCCCGGCGGTGACCGAGCCGGCCAGGCCCAGCGGGCTGCCCACCGCCACCACCAGCTGGCCGACCGCGAGCCGGTCCGCCTCGCCGAGATCGGCGGGCGGCGGGGTCGGCCCGCCCGCCCTGATCACCGCGAGGTCGGACAGCGGGTCGGCGCCGACCACCCGGAACGGCGCCGTGGTGCCATCGGAGAACAGCGCGGTGCCGCCCGGGGCCCGGCCGACCACGTGCGCGTTGGTGAGCAGGAACCCGTCGCCGGTATACACGACAGCCGAGCCGAGGCCCTCCCCGCCGCGGTCGGCCCGCGGTACCCGCAGGCTGGCCACCTTCGGGGTGAGACTCGCGGCGACCTGGGTGACGATCTGGGAGTAGGCGTCCAGCGGCGAGTCAGCTGACATGTTGTCCTCCAGCCATCTGGATTACAACATTACATCACTCTCGGGAGCGGGCCAGGCTGGCGGACCGCGCGCGGGCGGGTCAGGACTGCCCGGTCGCGGACCGCAGCTCCTCGCCGAACCGCTGGTACTCCGATAGCTCCTGCTCGGCGGGAACGATCACCATCTCCCTGGCCACCACCGCCATCCGGGCCCTGATCTCCGCCCCGATGTCCTCCCGCTCCGTCAGCGCCGCGGTGCGCACCAGGTTCATGCAGCCGGACGCGGTCAGCCAGCCCAGCAGCAGGAACGCCGCGAGCATCACGCAGATCCACGGGATGAGGCCGACGTCGCCGAACAGCCGCGGCACGTTGTCGGCGGCGCCGAAGACCCCGAAGACGACGATCGCCGCGATCCAGGCCACGCCCACGATCACCGCGCCGAGCAGCAGCCCCTGCAGCGCGCCAACCAGCCGCCACCACGGGGCGATCTTGTCCTCGGCGGGCAGCGCCTCGCCCATCGCCGCGCCGAGCGCGGGCGGTATCTCCCCGGCCCGCGACCGCACCGCCGCCCGCACCGTACGCGACCACGGCCTGGGCAGGGCGGGCCCGATCTCGTCGGCCAGCCGGGTGAGCGCGTTGTCGATCTCTGCCTGCTGGGCGCCTGACGGCCCGGCCGACACCGTCCTGACCTCATCCCACAGCTTGCCGAGGCGCATCTTGCGCACCGGGTTCCGGCCGGTGACCCGCTCGGCCAGCCAGCCGATGGGCCAGCCGACATAGTCCACCGCCCGCAGCTCACGGGCGGCCTGCAGCGAGTCGCTCACCGCCGTCACCCCGGCCGCCCCGGAGAACGCCTCGACCAGCTGCGCGGTGCTTCCGTCCGGGATCTGCGCGGCCGGGCCCGCGTCCGCGCCGGGCCGGGCCGCCTGGCCGTCCTGGCCGGCCGCGCCGCCGGACTTGTCCACCCCGTAGTCGGGGTCGCCGGGGAACGGGTCGTCCACGAAGATGACGCCCGCCCCGTCGGTGCCGCCGCCGGGGGCCGGCGAGCTGGCCGCGTCGGCGGCGGCGTCCGCGGCCGCCTCCGCCCCGTCCGCGCTGTCGTCGCCGCTGCCGGGGTCCAGGCCGTCCAGGCCGTCCGGGCCGGCCTGCCCGCTCCCGCGCGCCGTGACCGGGTCGATGAACTCGGCGAACCTGGCCGCGACCTGGTCCAGGTCGGCCGAGATGCGGGCCGAGGCCGCCCGGCGCTGCCGGACCGCGTCGACCAGCATCGTGCGCAGCTCGCCGATGCCCGTGCCGGTGTCCGCCGAGGTGGCCAGGATCGGCACCTCGGTCAGGCCCTCGGAGTCGAGCAGCCGCCGCAGGTCGGTGATGCAGTCCTCGACCTGCCCGCCGGTCAGCAGGTCACACTGGTTCAGCACCACGGCGACCACGTCCGAGTGACCCGCCAGCGGCACCAGGAACCGGCGGTGTACCGCCGCGTCCGCGTACTTCTGCGGGTCGAGCACCCACACCATCAGGTCGGCCAGCCCGATCAGCCGGTCCACCTGGTCACTGGCCCCGGCCACCACCGAGTCATGGTCGGGCAGGTCGAGCAGCACCAGCCCGGCCATCGCCTGCTCGCCCCGGTCCAGCGCGCTGCCCCTGGCATACCGGTACCGGCGCGGGACGCCCAGCCACTCGAGCAGCGGGCCGGACCCGGCCACTCCCCACACGCACGCGTGCGCGTCCCTGGTGATCGGCCGGGTCACCCCCACGGTCGAGAAGTCGGCCCCGGCCAGCCGGTTGAACAGCGAGGACTTGCCGCTGCCGGTGCCGCCAGCGAGGGCCACGACGGTGTGGCTGGCCGACAGCCTCAGCCGCTCCCCGGCCCGGGCCAGCAGGTCCTCGGCGTCCTCGAGCAGCTGCCTGCCGAACCCGTCGCTGCCGCCGCGCGCGGCGCCGATCTGGATCAGCCGGGCCAGCGCGGTCAGCCGGCCGGACAGGCCCGCCCCGGTCCCGGTCAGCTCAGGCTCGGCGAACTCGCTGCCCGCCAGGCCAGTGCCCGCGGTCCCGGCGGCGGGGACGAGCGCGGCCACCCCCCGGCGCGGCCTGCTGGCGGCGGGCAGGCCCGGCCACGGCGGCGCTCCGCTGGTCATCGGGTCTCCTCCAGCGCGTAGATCGCGTCCTGCAGGTTCGCGGCCGCCTGCTCGTCCAGCTCGCCGGCCGCGCCGATGACCTCCGCGAACCGCCGGCCCTCCTCGCTGAACAGCAGGCTGATCCGCTCTTGCAGGTCCAGCCGGGCCCGCGCGCCCAGGTCGCGCAGCAGCCCGGCACCGAACAGCGAGGTCAGCACCCGCTGCGGGACCGTGCTGGCGTCCTGCGCCGTCGCCTTGTCACCGGCCTCGTAGCCCAGCAGGCCGATCGTCAGCACCAGCGCGAGCGTCTCGGCGTCGAAGCTCACCTTCGACACCGACCGCTTGGTCACGGTCTCCGCCTCGGCCAGGTGCATCACCTGGTCCTGCCAGGCGCTGACCGCCCGCGCGGCCCTGGTCGCCAGGTCCGGCGCCGCCCTGGCCAGGGCGGCGATCCCGCCGGGGGCGGCCGCCGCCGGGCCCGGACCCTCGCCGGACTGCCGGTCCAGCTCCAGGCCCGCCGCGACGGCGAACCTGGACTCGGCGGCCTGCTCGTTCTGCCCGGCCTCGCTGATCCCGGTCAGCAGCGCGGCCCCGGCCGGGTGCTCCTGCCAGCGGGCGATGACATCCTCGGCGGCGCGGTCGGCGACCGAGGAGACCAGCGTCTCCAGCCCGGCCCGCACCGCGCTCTTGAGCGCCTTGGCCCTGGCCGGCAGCCGCCGCCTGCGCTGCCGCCCGGCCCGGGACTGCTTGCGGGTCTCCAGCATCCGCAGCAGGTCCCCGGTGCCGGCGAACTCCTGCCAGCGGGCCAGGATCTCGCCGCGCAGCAGCGAGCCGTTCCTGGTGGCCTCGTCGATCTCGGCCAGCCCGGCCGCGTAGGCCGCGTCGGCGGCGCCGGCCAGCTGGTTTCGCACCGCCAGCTGCTGCCCGGCCTGCCCGGCCAGCTCAGGCACCCGGGTCCGGAACGTGTCCAGCACGCCGGACATGGTCTGGGTCAGCACGGCGACCCGCCGTTCCTCCTTGACCGCGGTCTCCTCCAGCCACTGCCGGACCGGGCCGAAGACGGCCGGCGGCAGCGCCCCGTCGGCCAGCTCGGTCTCCGCGATCATGAACCGGCGCGCGTCCTTCAGCCCGTTGGCCGCCAGCATCGCGTCGAAGTGCGCGGTGAGCGGCCTGGCCGACTCCCCGGGCACCCGGGACAGCACGATGGCCAGCGCCGCGCCCCGGTCCCTGGCCTGCTGCAGCAGCTCCCAGACCGCAGCGTCGGCGTACCGGCTGGAGCTGGTCATGAACAGCCACAGGTCGGAGGCGTCCAGGAACTGGTGGGCGAACTCGCGGTGCGCCTGCACCACCGAGTCGATGTCCGGGGTGTCCAGCAGCGCGACGCCCTGCGGCATGCCCTCGCTGGCCGCCAGCACCAGCAGCCCGTCCCGGCCGGGCATGGCCAGGCCCTGCTGGCGGACCCGCGGCAGGGTCGGCAGGAACACGTTCTCGGCGAACCAGCGCGCGTCGCTGGGGTGGCAGGCGAGCACCGGGCTGTTGGTGGTCGGCCGCCGGATGCCGGTCTGGCTCACCTTCATCCCCACCAGGCTGTTCATCAGCGTGGACTTGCCCGCGCCGGTCGACCCGACCAGCGCCACCAGGATCGGCGCCTCGGACTGGCGCAGCCGGGGCAGCAGGTAATCGTCGATCTGGCTGAGCAGTTTGCGCCGCTCCGCCCTGGCCTCGCTCACGCCAGGTGCCTCGAACAGCAGCGGCAGCTCGACAATCTGATGCCGCAACGCCATCAGCGCCGACTGTAGTTTCCTGGCGTCGACCCGCACGTGCGGCTCGACGCCCGCGCCGGGCGGCTCCCCGGCCGCGGAGGCTGGCCGCTCCGCAGGGACAGGCGGGACAGGCGAGGCTGGTGAGGCTGCCGGAGCCGGAGAGCGGTCTTGCGCGCCGCCCGCGCCGGTGCCGCTGACCGGCACCGATGCGGCCGCCACGCCCGGTCCTTCAGTCATGCCGTGTGGCCTCCTGACCCCGGCACCGCCGCCCGCCGCTGCGACCGCCGCGCGCTGGCTGACCAGCTCGCGGCGCCGGCCGGGGGTCCGTGTCCAGTCTTGCCGTAAATCTATGTGTGCCGTGAAAGCAGGTTACCGTCCGTTACCGTCCGGGATGACCGAAACGAGAGTGCTGGCAAGCCTCAGCGACGAACTAGGCTATCGGGGGCGGGCGGCCTGCGCACCAGGGCCATCAGCGCCGCCGCGGCCACGGCCGCGCCGCCCTTCTCCGACACGTTGCTGAGCGAGCTCAGCCCGCTGGCCCGCAGCGCGTCCTTGGCCTCGGCGGCCCCGGCGAGGCCCACCGGCAGGCCGATCACGAACCCCGGCTCGACCCCGCGGCTGAGGACCTCCCGCAGCGCGCTGGGCGCGCAGCCCACCACCCAGACCGCGCCCGGGCCGGCCTCGCCGAAGGCCAGCCGGACCGCCGCGGCGGCCAGGCTGATCCCGGCGGTACGGGACAGCCGCTGGGTCAGCGGCTCACCGATCTTGCAGATGACCGGCCGCTCGCCGATCCCGGCGGCGACCATCGCGCTGTCGGCGATCACCGGCGCCCCGGCCGCCAGCGCGGCGGCGGCCGCCTCGAGCGCTTCCTCGTCGCAGACCAGGTCGGTCGCGTAGTCGAAGTCGGCGCTGGCGTGGATGACCGCCTCGGTCACGTCCCTGCTGAAGGCCGGCAGCCTGGACAAGTCGATCCTGGAGCGCAGGATCTGATAGGACTCTTCCCCGGCCCGCCCGGCCGCGTCGCCGAACTGCACCACGCCACCACCTCCAGCGGGTAAACGGCAGGTTGCCGCGGGCCCGGCAAACCGGCCAGACCAGGACTTCCAGCGGCCAGTCCTGGCCTTAAGGCTATGACGTGCAGGTCCGCCGATACACTAGCGGAGCAGATCCCGGCCGTGGGCCACGGGACGGCCGGCCCAGGTTCGGTGCGCATTAGGGGTATGGCAAGGCGGCGTTCAGGTTTGCCGCAGGCTGGCCCGGTTAGATCAGCAGCGCCAGGCGCCGCCCGGCGACATACGCGAATGGAGTGTGCATGGCGGACGAGAGTCACTCCCGGGTACTGGTCACCGGGGGGTCCGGCTTTATCGGGCGGCGTCTCGTCCGGGCGCTGACCGAGGCCGGCGCCGATGTCACCGTCGCCGACCGCCGGCCGTTCCCCGGCGGCGGGGTGCGCACCATCCTCGGCGACCTGTGCGACCCGGCCGTCGTGGCCAGGGCGGTCGAGCCGGGCACCGACGTGGTCTTCCACCTGGCCGCGGTCACCCGGGTGCTGCTGTCGGTCGGCGACCCCGAGGGCACCTACCGGCTCAACGTGGACGCGACCGCGGGGCTGCTGGAGCGGGCCAGGCAGCACGGGGTGGGCACGTTCGTGCTCGCCTCGACCAACGCCGTGACCGGTGACGTCGGCACCGCCGTCATCACCGAGCGGACGCTGCTGCGGCCGCTGACTCCCTACGGCGCCACCAAGGCGGCCGGGGAGATGCTGCTCGGCGCGTACGCCTCCTGCTACGGGATGACCTGCAGCTCGCTGCGCTTCACCAACGTGTACGGGCCCGGCATGCAGGAAAAGGACAGCCTGATCCCGCGGATCATGCGGGCGGCGGCGGCCGGGCAGGGCATCGAGGTCTACGGTGACGGCACCCAGGTCCGCGACCTGGTGCACGTGGACGACCTGATCGCCGGCATCTTCGCCGCCTGGCGGGCACGGCACACCGGGCCGCTCATCCTCGGCGCGGGCGAGTCGGTCTCGGTCAACGACATCCTCGCCGCCGCCAGGAGCGTGACCGGCGCCGTGCTGCCCGCCGCCCCGGTGCCCGCCAAGCCCGGCGAGATGCCCGCGGTGATCGTGGACATCTCCGCCGCCAGGGCACTCGGCTACCAGCCTGAGCACGACCTCAAGTCGGGTCTCGCCACCGTCTGGCCAGAGTTCTCCAAGGAGGACCGGTGACCATCAGCCACTCCCGCGACGAGTCCGTCGACAACGCCGCCGCGGCCGCATTCCGCCGGGAGTACGGCGAGCTCGCCACCGCGCTGCCGCCGCTGGCCATCGTCGTCGCCGCCTTCAACGAGGAGGGCTCGATCGGCCCGGTGCTCGGCGCGCTGCCCGACAGCGTGGCGGGCCTGCCCGCCGCCAGGATCGTGGTCTGCGACGGCGCGGTCGACGCCACCGCCAAGGAGGCCGCCGAGGCCGGCGCGATGGTCTGCGACGTGCCGGTCAACCGCGGCCAGGGCGCCGCGCTGCGGCTGGGCTACCGGCTGGCCCGCGAGGGCGGCGCCAGCTACATCGTGACCACCGACGCCGACGGCCAGTACAACCCGGCCGAGATCGCCTCGCTGCTGGCCCCGATCCTGGCTGGTCACGCCGACTTCGTCAGCGGCTCCCGCGCGCTGGGCAGCGAGGAGACCACCGACCCGGTCCGGCGGCTGGGGGTGCGGGTCTTCGCCCTGGTCATCAGCGTGCTGGCGGGCAAGCGGATCACCGACCCGTCGTTCGGCCTGCGCGCGATGCGCGCAGAGGTGACCGGCGCGGTGCGGCTAGAGCAGCCGCAGTACCAGTCCGCCGAGCTGCTCATCGCGGTGATATCGCATGGCTTCCGGGTGGCCGAGGTCCCGGCCACCATCCACAAGCGCCGGGTCGGGGAGAGCAAGAAGGGACGTAATACCTTCTATGCCATGCGGTTCGCCCAGGTAATAGCCGGCACCTGGTGGCGCGAGCGTCAGCGCCGGGCCGGCCGGTCAGCCAGCCGCCGCTCCTCGGCCGGCGAGCCGCCCCGCGACACCGCGACCGGGACCGGCTCGGGGTCGGCGGCGGCCAGCGCGGACAACTCGGCCGAGCCCTTGGACCGCCGGTCGGCGAACAGGACATAGTGCAGGATCGCGAACCTGGTGACGAAGGTGACGCAGTTGGCCGCCAGGTAGGCGGCGTTCACGACCGCGACCCGCTCCCAGTGGCTGAACCCCATGGAGGTAGCCCAGACGCTGGCGTAATGGCTGGTCAGGCCCAGCACGATCCAGGCACCGATGGCCATGGCCCAGAACGGCAGGGTCTCCTTGAGCACGTGCGGGCGGCCCTTGCGCTCCCACGCCCAGCGGCTCAGGATGTAGCTCACCGCCGCCCCGGCGATCGAGGCGAGCACGCCGGAGGTCCCCGCGCTCAGCCTGGTGATGCCCACCAGGACCGCCAGCGTGAGCTGGCTCGCCGCCACCGCGGCCAGCGAGACGGGCACAAAGCGCATGAATCGCTTGCCGGTATTGGTGCGTAGTCTCCGCCGCAGCTTGCCGGGCAGCAGGTGCCACGCGGCTTTAGCGATCTTGGGCGGTGCCAGAGTCATGTGCGTCCTAAGTTGACAGCAGTGGCCAGAGGGGAGACAGCTATACAGTACGGGAGCGCTTACCGCCGGCGATGGCGGAGTCCTCATTTCCGCGCCGCGGCCGCCCGGGCCGCTGGCACGGGCGCAGCGCATTTCCCCCGCAGTTTATGGCAGTTCCCGTTTCCGCCGCGGGCATGCGCGTAATCAGGCCGGGTATTGCCGGCCTGGCCGGCCCTCACCCCGCGTGCCCGCCGAGCCGGACCGGCCCCTTCCAGGTGCCCGACCGCAGCGCGGCCGACCATAGCGCGCCGCCCCGGCCCCGCCAGAACACCTCCGCCGACCTGGCGCTGGTGCCGACCGCGGCGAACGGCTCGGACGCCAGCCGCCCCTCGGGCAGCGCGGCCGGCTTGTGCCATCCGCCCTTGCGCCGCACGACCTGCCAGAGCCGGCTGTCCGTGCCGCGCCAGAAGACCCGGATTACCCCGGAAACGCCCGCGACGGGGAACGGCGCCTGCGACAGGCTGCCGTGCAGGTCACGCGGCCCGTTCCAGCGCCCGCCCGGCGTCGCCGAGGCCAGCCAGAGGTTGGCGTTCCCCGCGCCGTGCCACAGCACCCGCACCGCGCCGGTCGGCTCGGCGGATGCCCGCGGCGGACCGCCCAGCGGGCCCATGCCCAGGCTCCGCGGCGCCCCCCAGGACGAGCCCGACCGGGACGCCACCTGCCACAGCGCCTTGTTGCCGCCCTTCCAGAACACCTCGACCCGGCCCGGGGTCGGCTCCACCGGCGACGGGCCCGACAGCAGCCTGCCGCCCAGCTTCTGCGGCCCGGTCCAGCCCTTGGACGTCCTGAACTGGCCGTGCCACAGGTGCGGGTCGGCCGAGCCCTTCCAGAACACGTCGATGACGCCGGGCCGGGCGACCGCGGCGGGCGGCCCGCCCAGGATGCCCATCCGCTTCACCACGGCCGCTTTCCGCCAGCCATGGCCGGGCCGGTACACGACCTGCCACAGCTTGCCGTCGGTGCCCTGGTAGAACACCTCGATCCGGCCCTTGCCCGGCAGCACCGCGACCGGCGCCGACCGCATCGACCCGCCCAGGCCGGCCGGCGCCGACCAGCCGTGCCCCGGCCGGTACCTGACCCGCCAGAGCCGGCGGTCGCCGCCCCGGTAGAAGACGTCCACCACGCCGCCGGGCTGGCGCACCGACGCGGACGCCTGCGGGGTGCCGCCGGCCGCGGCGAGCGCGATGTTGAGGAAGTCCTTGTCGATGTCGATCCGGTCACCGCCGAAGCTCTGCCTGACGTTGCCCTGGTACTGGTGCAGCCGGCGGTGACCGGGCCATTTGGCCGCGCCGAGCACCGAGTCCCTGGTATTGGCCCTGCCGTTCCAGCGCGCGTCGTAGATCACGTCCGGCATCGCGTAGCTGCCGCGGAAATACTGGTTGGACAGGTCCTCGATGCCGGACAGCGAACTGGAATAGACGCCGGAGGAAAAGCCGAGCCGGTGCAGGGTGAGCGTCCAGGCCGACAGGAAGCGCAGCGCCCGGCCGGTCTGCCCGGGCGGGTAGGCCTCCATGTCGTAGTACAGCGGGGTCTGCGGCGCGAACCCGAGCCGCTCGGCCTGGCTGACCGCGTCGGTCCCGGCCGCCGCCCCCTGCGCGGCCGGCGAGCTGAGCTCGCCGTAAGCCGCCTGCGGCCCGACGTACATGGGGATGAAGTGCCATCCGGCGTTGGCCTGGTCGCGCAGCCAGCTGCGGCTCAGGTTGGGCTGCGCGCAGGCCCGGTCCGAGCCGCCGATGTAGATCCCGACCGCCCGGTACGGTGAGTGCTTCCGCCAGGCACGCATGTAGGCCGCGCTCGGCGCGGTGCACGCGTCGAAGCCCTTGCCCCGGAAGCTGGTCGCGCCGGCCGGCAGGTCAGGCGCGGCCTTGCTGGCCGGGACGGCCCGCCGCCCCGGGGCCCGGACCGACGGCGGCGGCAGGCCGGCGCTGCGCAGGATCTGGGTGATCAGCCCGGGGTCGGCGCGGTAGGTCGCGGTGATCCTTATCCGCGGCGCGGTGACGGTGACCCGCCTGGTCACCGGGTTGTCCGTGGCCGCGCGGCGGGACCTGGCCGGGCCCGGCTCGATCAGCAGCGACTGGGTGGTGCCCAGCTGCCTGGCCGGGCACGCCTGGTTGCGGTCCGGGCGGCCCAGGTAGACCGCGTGCCGGTTGTAGCGCACGCACGACCGCTTGTCCCCGGACAGGCTGATCACCGGCCAGGTCGCAGGCAGCGCGAAGGTGTACCCGGCGTAGCGCACCGCCTTCATGCCGCCGCCCGCAGCCAGGCCGGGAGCCCGCGGGCCCGCCTGCGCCGGCACCTGCGGCATGGCTAACCCGGTCCCCGCCGCCGCGGCAGCCGCCACGATCAACACCGCCCTGCGGGCCATGCGAAGCTGGACTGCGAGCATGCTGATAACCGCCCCCCGACGTACCGCCCCGGAACGGCGCCTGGCCCCGGCTGCCGTTACTGCCCCCACTGCGCGCACCGGCCGTTACGCCATTAACCGCGAAGTTCGCGATTATCCCCAGGTAGCGGCGCTGCTCATGCAGTTTCCTGCTCAGGCCAGACAGTAGTTGCCAGTCCCGCGGCATGGCAGCGCGACTCGCCGGTCATTTGTCAATCCGGCGGCCAGATACCGCCGCGGCCAGATGCCAGCCAATGCGAAGGGCAGGCCGGTTACCGCGGCGCGGATGAGTCAGGCGCCGGCTCAGCGGGGCGTTCCCCAGCCGGGCATCGGGAAGGCGGCCAGCAGGTCCCGCACCTCGCCCGCGATCCGCTCGATCACCGGCTCGTCGTCCTTGGCCGCGGCGATGATCGCCTCATCCATCCACGCCGCCACCTGGGCCATGTGCTCTTCGCCCAGGCCGCGGGTGGTGATCGCCGGGGTGCCGATCCTGATCCCGGAGGGGTCGAACGGCTTGCGCGGGTCAAACGGCACCGTGTTGTAGTTCACCTCGATGCCCGCCCGGTCCAGCGCCTTGGCGGCCGGCTTGCCCGCGATGCCCTGCGGGGTCAGGTCCACCAGGATCAGGTGGTTGTCGGTGCCGCCGGACACCAGGCTGTAGCCGCGCGCGGTCAGCGCCTGCGCGAGCGCCTGGGCGTTGGCCACCACCAGGCGGGCGTAGGCGGCGAACTCGGGCCGGGCGGCCTCGGCCAGCGCGACCGCGATCGCCGCGGTGGTGTGGTTGTGCGGGCCGCCCTGCAGCCCGGGGAAGACCGCCCGGTCCAGCGCCTTGGCGTGCTCCTGCGCGGACATGATCATCGCGCCGCGCGGGCCGCGCAGCGTCTTGTGCGTGGTGGTGGTGATCACCCCGGCGTGCCCGGCCGGGCTGGGGTGCGCGCCGCCGGCGATCAGCCCGGCGATGTGCGCGATGTCGGCGACCAGCACCGCGCCGGCCTCGGCGGCGATCTGCGCGAACGCGGGGAAGTCGATCGTGCGCGGGATCGCGGTGCCGCCGCAGAAGATCAGCTTCGGCCGCTCCCGCAGGGCCAGGTCGCGGACCTCGTCCAGGTCGACCCGCCCGGTGTCGGCCCGGACCCCGTACTGCACCGCGCGGAACCACTTGCCGGTGGCCGACACCCCCCAGCCGTGGGTGAGGTGGCCGCCCATCGGCAGCGCCATCCCCATCACGGTGTCCCCCGGCTGCAGGAACGCCAGGTAGACGGCCAGGTTGGCCGGGGAGCCCGAGTAGGGCTGGACGTTGGCGTGGTCCACGCCGAACAGCTCCCGCGCCCGGCTGGCCGCGATCGTCTCGATCGGGTCGATGAACTGCTGGCCCTCGTAGTACCTGCGGCCCGGGTAGCCCTCGGAGTACTTGTTGGTCAGCACCGTCCCCGACGCCTCGAGGACGGCCGCGGAGACGTAGTTCTCCGACGGGATCAGCCGGACCTTCTCGAACTGCCGTCGCGCCTCGGCGTCGATCAGCCCGGCGATCTCCGGGTCGGTGCTCGCGACGTGCGCGATGGGCGGCTGATGCATGACGACCTCCTCTGGCCCGACGCTACAGGTTCTCACCTGGTGACGGGGCCGGCCAAACCCGCCGCCCGGACCGCCGCTAGCATTCCAGCCGTGCGGTTCGGCATTGTCATCCTCCCGGAGACACGCTGGCGGGATGCCGCGCCACGGTGGCAGCGAGCCGAGCAGTACGGCTTCGACCACGCCTGGACCTATGATCACCTGGGCTGGCGAGACCTGGTCGAGGGCCCGTGGTTCGACTCGGTGCCCACCCTCACCGCCGCCGCGCTGGTGACCTCGCGGATCCGGCTGGGCCCGCTGGTCGCCTCGCCCAACTTCCGCCACCCGGTGAGCTACGCCCGCCAGCTGCTCGCGCTGGACGACGTGTCCGGCGGCAGGCTGCTGGCCGGGCTGGGCTCGGGCGCCCACGGCGACGACTACGACAACCGTGTGCTCGGCGCGCCGCCGCTGTCGCTGCGGGCCAGGACCGACCGGTTCGCCGAGTTCGCCGGGCTGCTCGACCTGCTGCTGCGCGGTGACCACGTGAGCTTCCGCGGGACCTACTACACCGCGGTCGACGCGCGGACCGGGCCGGGCTGCGTGCAGTCGCCGCGGGCGCCGCTGGTGATCGCGGCCAACGGCCGCCGGGCGATGGCGGTCGCGGCCCGCCACGGCGACGGCTGGGTGACCTACGGGGAGCGCGGCGTCAGCATGGCCCAGTGGTGGCGGGCGGCCGGCGCGCTGGCGCGGGCGTTCGGCGACGAGCTCGTCGCGGCCGGGCGCAAGCCGGACGCGGCGGACCGGTACCTGTCGCTGGACTCCGCGCCGGTGTACTCGCTGTCCAGCGTGGCGGCCTTCACCGACGCCGCGGGGCGGGCGGCTGAGCTGGGGTTCACCGACGTGATCACGCACTGGCCGCGGCCCGCCGGGGTGTACGCGGGGCGCGAGGACACGCTTGAGGCGGCCGCCGCGCAGCTCGTGTCCCGGCCGCGCGGCTGAGCCGGCCGGTGATGCAGGCCGGGCAGCTCGTCATCGACGTCCGCCCGCTGCGCAGCAGCCGGGACTACCGCTGGCTGCTGGGCGGCAAGTTCGCCTCGCTGGCCGGCAACGCCGTCGCGCTCACCGCGGCGAACTGGCAGGTCTTCGAGCTGACCCGGTCGTCGCTGGCGGTCGGGATGCTCAGCCTCACCGACAGCGGCGGGATGCTGGTCGGCCTGCTGGCAGGCGGCATGCTCGCCGACCGCCATGACCGGCGGGCGCTGCTGGCCGCGGTGCAGCTGCCGCAGGCGATGCTGTCGGTCGGGCTGCTGGTCAACAGCCTGCTCGCGCACCCGGCGCTGTGGCCGCTGTACCTGGTGACGCTGCTGCTCGGCCTGATGTCGGGGATCGGCGCCCCGGCCATGACCGCGACCACCCCGGCGCTGGTCGCGCCGTCGCAGCTGGCCGCGGCGGCCGCGCTGAACTCGATGAGCGGCCAGCTGGGCAGTCTCGGCGGCCCGGCGCTGGCCGGCTACCTGATCTCCGGGCCCGGCCTGGCCGCCTGTTACGGCGCGGACGCGGCCGGGTTCGCGGTGTTCGGCATCGCGATGCTGTTCGTCGGCCCGCTGCGGCCCGCCGAGCGCGGGCAGCGGCCCGGGCTGCGGTCGCTGCGGGAGGGCCTGGCCTACGTCCGCCATCACGGCGTGGTCGGCGGGATGCTGCTCATCGACACCAACGCGATGATCTTCGGCATGCCGACGGCGCTGTTCCCCGCGCTGGCCCGCGAGCACTTCCACGGCGGTCCTTCGACCTTCGGCCTGCTCACCGCCGCCCCGGCGCTCGGCGCGATCATCGGCGCGGCGACCAGCGGGTGGACCGGCCAGCTGCGCAGGCCGGGCGTGGTGGTGATCGGTTCCGGCCTGGCCTGGGGCGCGTCGATCGCGTGCTTCGGGCTGACCAGGAGCCTGGCGTTCGGGCTGGTCTTGCTCGCCCTCGCCGGGATGAGCGACCTGATCTCCGAGGTGCTGCGGAACGCGCTGCTGCAGCGCTATACCCCGGACCGGCTGCGCGGCCGGGTCAGCAGCCTCTACCTGGCTCAGGTGAACACCGCCCCGGCGGTGGGGAACGCGGAGGCCGGCCTGGTCGCGCAGCTGACCACGCCGGCCTTCTCGGTCCTGTCCGGCGGGCTGGCCTGCGTCGCGGGCGCGCTGCTGCTGGGCAGCCTGATCCCGGCGCTGCGCCGGGCCTCGCTCGCCGGGCCGGCCGCGGCCGGGGATCCCGGGGAGGCCACCGCGGCCTAGCGGCCGGCGCCGGGCCGCTCCAGCCACCGCTGCGGGCTGTCCAGCGGCCCGAACCCGTACCGGTCATACAGCGTCCGGCCCGGCGCGGTCGCCAGCACCTGCCGCACCTCGCGCACCGCGGGATGGCTGGTCGCGGCGTCGACCAGGAAGCTGCCCAGCCCGCGGCCGCGGTGCGCCCGGTCCACGAACACGTCGCACAGCCAGCCGAACGTGGCCCGGTCGGTGACGTACCTGGCGAACCCGGCCTGTGTCCCGCCGGCCGTGTACAGCCCGACGACCAGGGAGTTCTCGATCGCGGCGGCCATCACGCCCCGGGGCCTGCCCAGCGCCCAGTACGCCTCCTCGCTGATCCAGGCGTGTACCCGGTCAAGGTCGACCAGCCCGGGCTCGTCGCTCGCCCAGTAGCCATCCGGCCCAGCCCATCTCATCCCCAGCCTCGCCCTCCGCGGACTCGCGCCGCCGTCTGCCGCGATCTGCCTTCGGTGTGCCGCGCTGGATCGCCCGGCCAGCCGATACATTGTCGCTGCGTTACCTTGACCATGCACAATGAAGAGCGGGCGCCTGTAGCTCAGCTGGATAGAGCAGCTGCCTTCTAAGCAGCCGGCCGGGGGTTCGAGTCCCTCCAGGCGCGCTCACCCTAAAGCCCAGGTCAGGTTCTGTTTCGGGCTCTGTGCGGATGATCTTCACGACGCCTTCAGGCGCCGGTTCCGGTGGCTGGGCTGTCCATGTGCCCGTCCACCACGCCCTGCTGCCACTGGCTGAACCGGGCCGGGTCGGTCGCGTAGGCGAAGACGTCGGCGGCCGGGCGGTTGATGTCGGCGCTGGTGACGATAGGCGGCATGTCAGCTCTCCTTCACGAGCGCGGTGTAGCGGTCCAGGTACAGCGGCCAGCCCTGCGCGCCGTCCACCCCGTCCGCGACGGCTTCCCAGCCGGGGCCGTGCCGGTCGATGTGCCGGTGCTCCAGTTCCACGCGCGTGCGCGTCGGGGACTCGGCGTAGAACCGCACCTCGACCTCGCTGGTCTGGGCCGGATCGGCCTCGATCGTCCACTGTGGACTGATGTCCCAGCTGAACACCACCCGGTCCGGCGGGTCGAAGGCCAGGATCCGCGCCCACCGGCACTCGCTGCCGTCCACCGCCTGGTCCACGATGCCCCCGCCCACGCGAGGCTCGAACACTGTCCGGGCGATCGGCGACCCTAGCAGGTTGTGCTCGGGCGGCTTGAAGTCCCCGAAACGGTCGGTGAACACCGTGAAGGCGCGGTCGATCGGCGTATCGACTACGACTTCCTTCCGCACGGTCGCGGCCTCGGGCTGGGTCATCAGTCCTCCTCGGTCGGTGCCTGGGCGGCGTCTGCATACCCCGACAGCGCACGCCGCCAGTAAGTGTCGAGCTGGTCCCGCAGCGCGGCCAGGGCCGCCGGGTTGAGCCGGTAAATCCGGCGCGTCCCCACCGCCATGTCCTCGACCAGGCCAGCGTCCTTCAGGATCTTCAGGTGCTGGGATACCGCCGACCGGGTCACCGGCAGCCCGGCAGCCAGCCGCCCGACCGGCAGAGGCCCCTCAGCCAGGCGGGCCACGATGGCCAGGCGCGTGCCGTCCGCCAGTGCCCCCCACCGGCCGGCAGCTCTATCACGGTTAGCATCCACTAACCGTTAGAGTCCTCTAACCGACGTGCTGTGTCAAGGCAAGCGCATCGCGCAGCCCTGCCACCTGAGGAATCCCGCGCCCGGCCTTCAAGCCGGCGCGCTGTCCCGGCGGGGCGCGCCCCTGCGGCCGATAATTGCTTACAGCGTTACACTCATGCCCATGACCGATGTGCCGACGCTGTATGAGTGGGCCGGGGGCCAGGACGCGATCGGGCGGATGATCGACCGGTTCTATGACCGGGTCGAGCGCGACGACCTGCTGAGCCCGCTGTTTCCTGGCGGGGTCAGCGCCACTCACCGCGAGCACGTCACCGCCTGGTGGTGCGAGGTGTTCGGCGGCCCGGCGGAATACACCGAGCGGCTCGGCGGGTACCCGGCGATGCTGGCCAAGCACCGTGACCTGGGCATCACAGCCGATCAGCGGTTCCGGTTCGCCTCGCTGATGAGCCTGGCCGCTGACGACGCCGGGTTGCCGGCCGACCCGGAGTTCCGGGCCGCCCTGGTCGGCTACCTGGAATGGGGAACCAGGCTGGCCCTGCACAACTCCCAGCCCGGCGCCGACCTCGCCCAGGAAGCCCCGGTCCCGCACTGGGGCTGGGGCGTCGCCCCGCCCTACCAGCCCTGACCCGCCCCGCGCCCCGCAGGCCAGCCCGCGCGGTTCCGGCAGGCGAAGAAGATCCTTGGCGAGTCGTCTGTCACCGGGCCTTCGTCCGGGCTGGCTTCTTCCAGGAGATCAAGGTTCTAAGAACGGGTCTGCCGGTTCATCGAGCGCTCGATCAGCTGCCCGGTCCAGGCGGTGTGCCGGCGGCGCAGCTCCGGCGCGGTCAGGTCGGCACGCCCGAGCTCGCTGTAGTTCGGCACCCACGACTCCACGTCCTGGTGCGACCGGGCGGCGGCCCACAGGTCATGCAACAGCAGGTCCGGCACGACCACGGCGCTCGCCTCCTGGTAGGCCTCCGTGAACCGGCTGGCCGCGCGCTGGCCGAACAGCAGGAACAGATCCAGCCGGCACCAGCCGAGGTCGAAGCCACGCGGGCCGAGGGCAGCGCCGGACCAGTCCACGACGCCGGTGAGGGCGCCGTCCTGCCACACGGTGTTGCCCGACCAGAAGTCGTAGTGCGTCAGCACCGGCTGCGCGCTGGTGAGGTGCTGCCAGCTTCCGGCGACCAGGCTGGCTGCCGGCCCGCTCAGGGCGGCGGGGGCCTCTCCCGGCCGGCCGAACACGCTGCGGAATCCAGCCAGCCGGTGCCGGGGCGCCGCGTGGATCCTGGCGAGTGTCTCGCCGAGCTGCCCGGCGAAGGCGGACGGGTCGTCGGGGGTGATGTCGGCGGTGCCCGGCAGCCGCGAGATCAGGTTCCATGATCCTTGCGGCGGCGCGCCGTCCGGGTAGCTGGCCAGCAGCCGCGGGGCCAGGCCGCCGAGCCCGTCCAGCGCGGCGAGGACCTGCGCCTCGCGCCACGTCGCGCGGTCGTCAGGGGGAAACTCGCGCAGGATGACCTCGCGCTCCGGATCGGCCGTCTGGATCAGGTAGGTGCGGGCGTGCGTGCCCCCGGGCAGCGCGATCACTTTGCGCACCGTCGCGCCCGGCCCGGCGAGCGCCGCGGCCCGGTCGATGGCTGCCGGTGACGGGGGCGGGCCGCTCACAGCAGCGGGCGGGCGGCGGTGACGTCGTACTCGCTGACGGAGCCGCCGAGGATGGCGGCTGCCTGCTCACCGCTGGGCCCGCTGCCCCGGAACGCTTCGACGGCCTCCCGGGACTCCCACTGCTCGAAGACGTTGATCCGCGCCGCGTCGGCGAGGTCGGCGCTGAGGGCGAAGTCCAGGCAGCCGCCGGCCGCGCGGGCCGCCTCGACGACGGGCCTGGCATCCGCCAGGTAAGCGTCGCGCTGTTCCGCCGCGACCACGAGATGTCCGGCAACGATCACCATGTAATTTTCCTTCCTGCTGGGCGGGTGGTCAGCCGCGGGCCGCTGGCGAGGGCTTGCGGCGGATCGGCGCGAACGTGGCGATGGGCTCGGTGGTCAGGAAGCTCTCGGCGATCTGGTTGCACAGCTCGGGCTTCTCGACCAGCAGGCCGTGCGAGGTGCCGGGGACGACGGCCAGCTCGGCATCGGGGATCGCGCGGTACATCGCGACAGCGTGCTCGAGCCTGACCTCGTCGTCGTCAGCGACCAGGACCAGGGTCCGGCAGCTGACCTGGCCGAGATCGGCCGGGGCGAAAGAGGGCCGCCCGGCGTGCATCGCGGCGAGCTTGCCGACCACGACCGGGTAGTGCCCGGCGCCGTCCGGGCTGAGCTCGGCGTAGCTGGCCGCCAGGAACTCCGGTGGCTCGCCGTCCAGGACGCCGTCGTGCCATCCGTCGTGGTGGAAGATGCCCGCCGCCAGCACGAGCCGCCGCACCAGGTCAGGCCGGCGCACCGCCACGGTGAGCGCGACGACCGCGCCGTCGCTGACACCGAACAGGAACACCGGCGAGCCGGCGACATCCTCGATGAAGCGGATCGTGTCGGCGGCCATCTGCTCGTAGCTCAGCGGCCCGGCCACGTCCGCGGTGCGGCCGTGGGCGCGCTGCTCGGGAGTGTAGACGTGGAACCGCTCAGCGAACGCGGCCACCTGCGGCGCGAGGGCGCGCGAGTCGACGCCCGCGCCGCCGGGGTGCAGCAGCACGAGCGGGTCACCGGCGCCGAAGTCCGCGTACCACAAGCCGTCACCACTGATGTGCTCTGCCATGCCGTTCACTCCCTGGAGTCGCGTCGGGAACAACCACTTGTGAATTGCAACTGGTTTACCATAGCAACAACCAGTTGTAGACTGCAAGCAGTTAGGGAGGCGACGATGGCGGGTCAGCGCGCAGCGCACCGGTCGGGCTGCCCGATCAACCTCGCGACCGAGCTGCTCGGCGACAAGTGGTCGCTGGTGATCCTGCGCGACATGATGTTCGGAAACCGCCGCTATTTCAGCGAGCTGCTGCACCAGTCCGACGAGGGCATCGCGTCGAACATCCTCGCCGCCCGGCTGCAGCGCCTGTCCGGCCACGGCCTGATCACCCGCGCCCCGGACCCGGCCCACAAGCAGAAGATCCGCTACAGCCTCACCGAGCCGGCCATCCAGCTCGTTCCCGTCATGGCCGCGCTCGGCGCCTGGGGACGCCGCCACCTGCCGGTCAGCCGCGAGATGGCCATCCGCGCCGAGATCCTCGAGAACGGCGGCCCGGATCTCTGGGACCAGTTCATGGACGAGCTGCGCGCCCAGCACCTCGGCATCCCCCGCCCGGCCGGAGCCCGGTCGGTCTTCGACCACCTCCGCGCCGCCTACGAGGAGGCCCTGGCCGGCGCAGACCGTTAGCACTGCCGGCCGGCCGCCCGCCACTGGTTATCGGCGCGGGCGCGCGGGCGCGGCCGGAACCGGGACGGGCGCGGCCTGCCGGAGGGCGGCGCAGCGCATGATCCACGGCTTGGCGCCGGACCGGCGCAAGGCCGGCCAGGCCTGCGCGGCGGCGGCCTGCGCGCCAGCCTGGTCCCGGCCGGCGAGCAGCAACTCGGCCCTGACCTGCTGGGCCTGGGCGGCCCGCAGCACCAGCCCGGACCTGGCCGCCTCCCGCTCGGCGCTGCGGGCGAGGGTCAGCGCCTCCCCCGGCTCGCCGGGAAGCTGGGCCAGGATGAGCAGGCCGTCGAGCGACCCGTGCACATTGTGCTGCTCGGCCGCCAGCAGCCGGGCCTGCTCGACTGCCCGCCGGGCACGGCCGTGACTGCCTGCGGCGGCCAGCGCCGCGGCCAGCCGCAGCTTGACCGAGATGATCAGCCACCGGTCGCCGTGCTCGACCGCCCTGGTCAGGGCCGCCTCGCTCAGCTCGCTTCCCGCCTGCGCCCGGCCGGTGGCGATGAGCAGGCTCGCCATCGCCTCCCGGGCGATGATGCCGCCGGGCACGCTACCGAAGTCGTCGGCGAGCCGCAGGGCCTGCCGCGCGGTCGTCTCCGCCCCCTGGTAGTGGCCGAGTTCGCACTGGATGCTGGCCAGCTCGCTGAGGCTGTCGACCTGGCCGTCGGTCGAACCCAGCGCCCGGTAACCGGCCAGCGCCCGGCTGACCGTCCGGAACGCGACGTAGAGCACGCCCATGTCGCGGTGCAGGGTGCCGAGCGTCAGCAGCGCGTTGGCGACGGTCAGCGGCCGGTTGTGGCGGCGGGCAAGCCGGATCGCGGTCCTGGTGTGCGCCAGCGCGCCGGTCAGCTGCCCGGTCTGCCTGCACAGGGTGCCCAGGTTGGTGTGGTTGCTTGCCTGTGCCGCCTCGCGGCCCAGCTGGCCGTTGAGCGCCAGCGCCTCCTCGAGCAGGCTCCGGGCCCGGTCCAGGTCATTGGCCGCCCAGGTGGTGACGGCGAGCGCGTTGAGGACGGGCGGGAACGCCCCGGGCCGGCCCGAGGCGCGCGCGGCGGCCACCGCTGCCTCGTTGATCGCCCGCCACTCGGGCATGCTCCGGCGGATCCAGAAGTAGTGCGTCAGCCGCCTGCTGATCTGCCAGGCGGGCGGGCGCGGGCCGTGCGCGGCCGCGTGCTGGACGACCGTCACGATGTTGGGCAGCTCGCTGTCCAGCCAGGCCATCGCCGCCGCCGCGTCCGGCAGCACCGGCCGCGGCAGGTCCGCTGCCAGCTGGCCGGCCCGCAGGAAGCTGGGGTCCGCGGTCGCGACCGACGCGGCGTGCACGACCGTCTGCACGTAGAAGCTCATCAGCCGGGCCAGCGCCACGTCATCCCCAGCCGCGCCGTCTTCCCCCGCCGCGCCGTCACTGCCCGCGCCGCCGCCCGCGGCACTGTCGCCGGCCGGCGAGTCCTGCTCGGCCGCGAAACTACGCACCAGGTCATGCAGCTGGTACCGGCTGAACCCGGTCTGCTCGATCAGGTGCACGTCGGCGATCCGCTCCAGCAGCCAGCGGCTGTGCGCCGGGTCCACGCCGAGCATCGCCGCGGCCGAGTCCGGGGTCACGAACCGGACCGGCATCCGCCCGGCCGCCCGGAACAGCCGGCGGGCCGGCCCGGGCAGCGACTGGTAGGAGAGCCCGAGCGCGCTGCGGGCGCTGACCTCCGGGTCGGTCCCGCTTTGCAGGTAGTCCAGCACCCGGCTGCCGCGCATCGCGCTGGCGACCGCCGCCGGGTCCTCGCCCAGCCGCACGTTCGCAGCGCTGACCCGCAGGAACAGCGGAACGTGCGCGCACAGGCAGGCCAGGTCGGTGAGTGCCGCGCGGTTGTGGCGGTGCCCGGGCGCCAGCTGCGCCATCAGCTCGACCGCGTCGGCCGGGTCCAGCGGCGCCAGTTCCAGCGCGGCCGCGTCCCCGAGCGTGGTCAGCGCGGACAGCCGGCTCCGGCTGGTGATCAGCGCGACGGTGTGCGGGCCGGTCGGCAGCGCCGGGCGCACCTGTCCGGCGTCCGCCACGTCGTCGAAGATGATCAACAGCCGGTGCTCGGCGGTCAGCCGCCGGTAGAACGGCTGCAGCGCCTCCGGCTCCGCCGGGATCCGGCTGCTGGGCACCCCCAGCGCGTGCAGCACCCGGGTCATCGCCTCGGCCGCGGTGGCCGGGGTGCTGGCGGCGAAGCCGCGCATGTCGACGTAGACCTGCCCGTCGGGGAACGCGCCGGCGTGCTGGCGCGCCCAGCGCACCGCCAGCGCCGTCTTGCCCAGCCCCGCGCCCCCGGCCACCACCACCGTGCGCGGTCCCGGCTGGCCGGCTGCCGGGCCTTCTACCAGCCGGTCCAGCTGGGCGAATTCCCGTTCCCGCCCGGCGAACGGCACCGCGGCGGGCGGCAGCTGGGCGCCGTGCACCGGCCCGGGCAGGGCGACGCCGGGCGCCGCGTCCTCGCGCAGGATCTCGTCGTACAGGTGCCGCAGCCGCGGCCCGGGCTCCAGCCCGAACTCGTCCACCATCGCGCGCCGGGCCTGGTGGTAGGCCGCGATCGCCTCGGCCTTGCGGCCCGATATCCGGTAGGCGTCCATCAGCACGGCCACCAGCCGTTCGCGCACCGGCGGCCCGCTCGCCCGCGGCTCGGCGAGCCAGATCGCCTTCTCCGGGCGGCCCAGCGCCAGTTCCGCTTCGGCGCCCAGCTCGACGGCGGTCAGCTGCAGGTTCTCCGCGTCATGGCCGAGCCGGACCCGCAGCCCGGGGGAGGCCACGTCGCCCAGCAGCGGGCCACGGCACAATTCCAGCGAGCCGCCCAGCAGCGCGAGCCGCCGGGCCGGGTCGGGCTCCGCCGCGGCCAGCCCGATTCCGGTGCGCAGCCGGTGCAGGTCCACGTCCTGCGGGTCGATGTCGATCTGGTAGCCACCCGCGGTCCCGGTGACCGGGACGCCGAACGGAGCCAGCCGGGCCCGCAGCCGGGACAGGTAGGTCTGGATGGCGGCCCTGGCCCGGGCCGGAGGGGCGCCGTCCCAGAGCAGGTCGGCGAGCCTTTCCGCGGGCACCAGCCGGTTGCAGTCCAGCAGCAGCAGGCCGAACAGGCACCGTTCCTGCCGCCGTCCGAGCGAAATCCATTCCGCACCGGACCGGGCGCCGACCTTTCCCAGGAGAAAGAACTCCACCATGCCAGGCTAGGCACGCGGCCCGGTCGCGGCCAGAGCCCTTCATACTGACCGCAAGCCCCAATCCTACATATGTCGGATTAAGGGCTCTATCCCTACATATGTAGAAGCAGAGAGAGCGCTAACGCTAGCTGTCCGATCGCGCCAGGGTCAGCGCGGACACTCCCAGCCGGAACGCCGCCTCCGCGGTGGCGTTGTCCTCCAGCCGCCAGTCCTGGTGATAGATGCCATCGTGCTGGGCCTTGTCGAACCAGACCAGGCCGAGCGTGTCGTACTTGCGCATGCCCTGGAACAGGTTCCCGATCCCGACGAACTGGTTGGCTTCGGGCCCGACCGCGGTCTCCGACAGCAGGATCGGCTTGCGGGTGAACGCCCGCACCTGATTGATCGTGGCGCCGAACACGCTGGTGAAGGTGTCGGTCCGGTGGTAGTAGTAGCCGTCGATCCCGATCCAGGTGACGTATGACTTGCCGGGCCACCAGTCGGCGACCGGCCCGGTGCCGGGGCGGTCCTGGTTGATCGTCCACAGCCAGGTGACGTTCTGCGCGCCCTCCTGCCGGAACAGGGTCACGATGTGCCGCCACGCCCTGACGAACGTCTTGGGCGAGACGTGCCCGTAGCCCCACGAGTAGTTCCTGGCGTTCATCTCGTGCCCGAAGCCGATGACGACCGGGTGGCGGAAGCCCCGCACGCTCTGCGCGTACGACTTCAGGTAGCCGTCGTAGTCGCCGGACGCGATCGCGGGCACCGAGGCGAACGTGGGGTCGATCTGCACGAACGGGGTGATGCCGTGGCTGCTGAGCTTGACGGCGAACGAGGTGGCGAATGGCTCGGCCCAGCCGCTGTAGTAGCCGACGAGGTTGGGCTGGCGGCCCGCCGCCTGGGTGAAGCTGGCGACCGGGTCGTAGGCAGGCGGCGATCCGGTGGCGAACACCCCCAGGTACGATGCCTCGCTCGGCGGCAGGGTCGCGTGCGCGACCGGCGGGCTCGTCGGGGCCGAGGACGCCAGCCGGGTGACCGCGAACACGACCGACGCGGTGGCGATGATCACGGCTACCAGGAGCACCAGGCGGGATCTCATGCTGTCCTCGCTCCGGGGAAGATGACGCGGCTGACCATGCAGAGGTTGAGCACGGCGAAGAACAGCAGGACGGCGAACCGCAGCGTGCCCGGGGTCACCATCCGCCAGATGGCCAGCAGCAGCCAGGTCAGCGCCATCCCCCCGCTCCACCAGGTGACGCCGATCCGGAACCGGCGCAGCGAGCTGCCCGGGGTGCGGGACGGATGCCAGCCCATCGTCTTGCCCCTGGCCCCGTCCCAGATGGCGAACGCGTGCGCCCAGCCGCGGGCGATGCCGAGCGACCAGACCGACGGCCCGTAGCTGGAGCGGTGCCACAGCGGGTAGAGCACGAAACCGGTGAGCATGGCGGGCAGCAGGACGACGAAGTTCCGCAGCCGGACCTGGCCGGGCAGGAAGGCGAGCATGACCACGGGGATGACCGGGCCGAAGAAGGTCAGCAGGCCGGTGTAGGCGTAGTAGAAGAAGCCGGAGATATAGGTGAGCCGGGCCGGGACGGACATCGGCACCGACCACAGGCGGCGGGAGAACACCACCCCGGCGTTGCCGGTGCACCACCGGTACTGCTGGCGCACGAACGCGTCCAGGTTGTCCGGGCAGATCCCGGTCGACAGCACGACCGGCACGTAGACCACGGACCAGCCCTCGCGGCGCACGTCGAGGCCGGTGTGCACGTCCTCGGCGTACGGGATGAGGGTCGGGCCGCCGTGCGGCTCCAGCGCGACCCGCCGGTACACCGCGGAGGTCCCGACGCAGATCGCCGCGCCGAACCGGTCCCTGGCCACCTGGATCGACCGGTAGAACACTTCCTGGATCGAGCCCGCGGCGTTTTCCACCCAGGTCTGCCCGGCGCTGCCGCGGAAGAACTGCGGCGTCTGGACGATCGCGACCGCCGGGTCGTCCAGGTAGGGCAGGGTCTCGGCCAGGAAGTCGGGGCGGGGCGCGAAGTCGGCGTCGAAGATCACCACGTACTCGCCGCTGGTGCGGGCGAAGGCGTAGCGCAGGTTGCCGCTCTTCTTGCAGGCGCGCAGGTCGGGCCGCCGGATGTAGTGCATGCCCAGCTCCCGCGACAGCTCCCTGGCCTGGTCGGACGGCCCGTCGTCGAGCACGTAGGCGTTGATCTCCCCCGGGTAGGCGGCGGTCAGCGCGGCGACCGCGGTCCAGGTGTTGCCCAGCACCTCCAGCGGCTCGCCGCAGACCGGCAGCAGGATGTCCACGCTGGGATGGCGGCCGGGCTGCCAGCCGCTGACCCTTGCCTGGTGCGCGGCCAGGTCGAAACCGCGGCCGGTGAAGTTCACCGGCAGGCTGATGGCCTGGTAGATGACGTAGGTGGCAGTGAAGACCATGAACGGCAGCAGCAGCGGATTGTGCATCTCAAGCCTGGCCTGGCTGATGATCAGGCAACTGGAGCCGATGATCAGCACGGTCGCCAGGTAGGGCAGGTTGCGGAAGATGTAGGCGTGCTTCTCCTCGTCGCTGGGCGGCGCGGGCAGCACCAGCCCGTCTCCGGGCCGGCCCCGCGGGGCCGGCCGGGCGGAGGGGGCGGCCGGCTGTGCCAGCGGCGATTGCCCGGTGATGGCGTTCACCGCGGTGGCTCGTATCGCCAGATCACGTAGGTGCCCCGGCTTGACGAGGCCGACTCGAGCCCGTAAGGGACCACCTGGACGATCTTGTAGTTCGGGTTGGCGCGCAGGTCGTCGGTGATGTCGTGGTCCAGGGCGGTCGTGTCGGCGTAGTTCAGCGCGACCACCGAGAAGTAGTTCGCGGCGATGTACCTGGCGAATGCCGCCGGGTTGCCCGCGCCGACCACCCCGGCGGCCTTGCCCGGGTTGCCGGTGCTGGCGCCCGAGCGGGTCACGATGTTGCGGGTACTCGACCAGCGCTGCCACTGGCTCCCGGCCGGCAGGTAGTACTCGGCGATGGAGGGGTCCTCGACCAGCAGCCGGCCGCCCTGGGCGGCGAGCGGGCGCATGATCGCGGCGAAGCTGGTCGCGTCCGGCCAGGCGGTCGCGAACCCGCGGGCCTGGCTGGCCCCGACCGACACCGGCAGTGCCAGCGCCACCACGAACGCGCCGCAGGTCGCCACCCTGGTCCGGCCCGCGGGCGCGGCCCCGATCAGCTTGTCCACCGCGTACCCGGCCGCGATCGCGGCGAACCAGGCGCCCATGTCGCCGTGCTTGTTCAGCGAGGCCAGCGTGTGCAGCCAGGCCTGCTCGGCGGGGACCAGCAGGGTGGCCGCGGCCAGCACGGCCAGCAGCCAGGTCCGCGTGCCGGGCTCCTTGCGGCTCCAGCTCAGCGCCACCCCGCACACCGCGGCCACGAACACCAGCCCCGTCCACGCCCACGAATGGGCCAGCACCGTCCCGGCCGGGTCGGAGCCGGCCACCCGGGTCAGCGTGGTCTGGCCGACCCCTGAGACGTACGGGCTGCCGCCGATCAGCGTCCCGGCCAGCAGCAGCGCGGCGGTCACCGTGACCAGCACCGCGCCCCTGGCCACCGCCAGCCGCCTGCCAGGCTCGGCGAACGCGACCAGCACCGCGATCGCGACGACGACGGGGTCGAGCAGCGCCGACGAGTACGCCGCCGCGTTGGCCAGCGCCATCGAAGCGCCGGCCGCCACCATCCACAAGGTCGCGTCGGGTCGCGGCCCGGCCCGCACCGCGCACCAGGCCGCGACGGCGATCAGCAGCACCGACAGCGCGTCATAGGTGGCGAACGAGCCCAGGTGCAGGGTCGGCCCGAGCACCGCGAACAGCGCCGCCGCGAAGAACGCCGCCCGCCGCCCGAACAACCGCCCCG